>JAJEET010000013.1 GCA_022820835.1 Candidatus Poribacteria bacterium | reverse complement strand
TGAAAAAAAGTATTAGAAGTCGGAATAGGTGTAAATTGGTTAAAAAAAGGCACAATTTTAGTGATTTAACCCCCTAAATCCCCCTTATCAGGGGGACTTTAAGAGGAAATGTGTCCATTCCAAGTATTATCAAACTCACGTTTTTAGTATAAATGAGATGAAAAGTAAAAATTTACGATTCCTAAAAACTATAACCGACTTTCGTATACCAGAACGCGCCGCCAAACCCATAAGGGCTATACTCACCGAAAGGTCTACCAACGATTCTGGCGGGAAACTCTTCAATATCAAAGGGCACATCGGGTCCCTCTGCCGAAGTAATATTATCTGGTTCAACATTGAGAACATTATTCACACCGATCGTGATGCCTAAGTTCTCGATGACCGCATAGCTGACTTCAAGATCAATCAAAAACGCGTCGCTGTAGGTTTGTGCCCCAACAGCGTTCTCATACCAAGGTCCGTAATAATTGACCCGTCCTAATACTCCCAAACTATCACTGATGGTTTGTGTTAATGTCACATTTCCACGATGGCGAGGAACCCCTTCTTCTAATAGTCGAACTCGTGTGTCGTCAAGGATATCAGGATTACGCTTGGTGACTGTGGTCCCCGTGTAGTTATAGGCAAGGCTCAGTGCACCGTCAAGTATGGGTGCTGTAAGAATCACATCAAAACCTTGCGTGCTTGTTTCAAATTCATTGGTAAAGAATCGGAATTCCTGCAAATTCTCTGCACTCGTAATACCTTCAGTCACGAGCTGCTGAATCTGTACTTCAGTAATATCCGTGCCTCGCTGGAAGTCTTTCGATGGAGCTAATCTATCCTCGACCTTAATGTTGAAATAGTCAAAGGTAATACTCACAACGGCGTGGCTGACGACCGTTCCAACCGTAAAATTCTTTGACTGTTCCGGTTCAAGAGCCTTACCACCTACCAAACCCGCGGCAGCATGCGTAGAAGGGATCGTTCCCTTATTGACTAACGTATTGTTTTCACCGAATTCCGTTGTGACGTTAAAAGCGTTCTGCTGCCCCGGTGTTGGTGCTCTGAAACCGGTGCTATAACTGCCACGTACTCTTAGGTCAACAATCGGATCAAGCGAAAGCCATTCTTTGAACGTATCGGCAATGCTATAGTTCGTAGCGATTTTATAGTTAATCGTACTCCCAAAATCATCGAAGTATTCACCACGGACAGCAGCACTAACTGTCCAAAAGTTCAAAGGTCTTAATTGGCTTTCCAAATAGCCTGCGAAGTTAGACCGGGTCCAGCTTCCCTCAGCAATATCACTGAAACCGGGGAATCCATTAGAGCCAGAACTAAATCCTTGACTTGCCAATGGACCGATTTCCCAAGACTCAATCTGTCCCTGTACAATCTCAAAGGTTTCTGTTCGATATTCGAGTCCCGAGGCGAGGAACACCCTATCGTGCAGTGGATAGGTTAAGTCAAGGTTGAGGTTGGTATCCGTTTGGATGTAATCTCCTGGGTCGAATTCAGTTGGTGTGTCCGGTCCAAGTGAGGCATTGACGGTATTCCTGATAAAGAAATCGGCGGCGTGCCGTCCATAGGAAGCACTCAAATCCCACCCTAAGTCTGCCGCGAGGGTTCCTTTCAACCCAACAAGGAGCGAAGCATCTTGGGTATCAGCGCCGAAGCGAGGTGTAAATCCACCGGGAAAGAGTTCTTGGAATGTGAAAAGATTCGGGTCAGAAAAAACCTGTTGTAAGGCGACTGGATCCGGGATGTTGTTGGTTATTTTGACGACAGGAATTTCACCTGTGCCCGCTAACCGTCCAACAAGCAAGGTTTCGCCCTCATCATTACTAAACACAGCGGGTCGGGTATTCGGATTTCGGAAGTAGAATCCGCCTTCAACTTCCTTCTGGGCATAGTTTGCATGACCGTAGAATTTACTATTATCGGTCATACTTGCGCCGTAGTTTGCAAAAAGTTTGATATCATTTCTGATAATCGGATGTCCCCACGGTTGGGCGGGGTCAGCGACCTCTGTGTTTCCGGAACTAATAAGTGCGGCGGCATCATCTCGTTGGACGGATCGATCTGTCTCATTCATGCCCCCGTATTCTAAACTGAGATTTGTCCAGAGATCTTTTCGTCCGAAACCGATATTTCCAGCAAGAGAATATGTGAGTCCATCGCCGGCTTGGAAAATACCGGGTTTGATTTGAAAGGATCCGCCTTCATAACTGTCTTTGAGCTGCAGGTTCATGACACCTGCGATTGCATCGGAACCGTATTGCGCCGATGCGCCATCTCGTAGCACTTCGACCTGTTTCAGTGCGATGGAAGGGATAGGAGAAAGATCAGCACCTTGTGCGCCGTCAGACAATCCATTTCCGAGCCAAGCAATCACGGAGGCACGGTGTCGGCGTTTACCATTAACCAGTAACAAGGTGTGATCTGGTGCTAATCCGCGTAGGTTTGCGGGGCGGACGACCGTAGCTGCATCGGCGATTGGCTGCGCATTCACGTTGTAAGATGGGACTAAGTTTCTCAACAGATCTGGCAAATCCGTGTTTCCCTGTTTGACGAAATCATCACTCGGTAAGACATCAATCGGGACAGCAGATTCGAGAACCGAACGCGGTTTCGCGCGCGTCCCGACCACAACTACCCCCTCAAGCGTTATGACCTCCTGTTCAGATGCTGCATCGCTTGATTCTATTTCAGTCTCTTGTGCTACCGCTATAGATGCCAAACCTATAAACATAACTAAAACACCATGCATCAGAAGCAGTAACGTTTTAAAAGTAAGCCCGACTTTCATAAGTGAAACTCCTTCATTTTTTGGTTAAGAAAACATCTTATCTCAAGCATGGTTTACATACACAACTTACACAACTTATATGACGTGAGTTTGAAAATAAAAATTGAAGCGTCCTGTAGGTTGGGTTGAACGGATACCTCCTAAAAATCGCACACAGCACAGCGTTTTCAAGGAAACAGAGCCACCTGAAATCACCAAAAACTGAGTGAAACCCAACGCATTATGAGACCCACACGGTTTGGGATGTTGGGTTTCGCTAAACTTATCTACCTCAACGGGTGATTCAAGAACAGAAGGCTGTGTATAGCGAAAATGCACCTATGGTTTTAACGCTCAACCCAACCTACAAGAATCCATCTCTTTTATCAAACTCACGTTATATGATAAATTGAATAGGCGCGGTTTCAACCGCGCCTATCGTGAAAAGTACATTCAAAACCTTAGAGCAGGTTTTAGAAGCTATATCCGACTTTGGCATACCAGAAGGCCCCGTCAAAACCGAAGGGACTAAACTGTCCATATTTGTTGCCGACAGAACCGGCACCATTCGGATTTTCATCGGGATAGGTATTAAGGATATTTCTTCCACCGAGCGTGAGTGCCACTCCGGACCCCGCGATGTAAGTGGTTTCCAAGTCAAAAATAACCCTTCCGGTGTATTCTCCAGTGCCTTCCACATCTGGATTCTGTAAGTAATCTTCAGAATCGAACCAACCACTGAAATAGCTGGCGCGTCCGAGGACGCTCCACGCATCCGTTAGGGAGTAAACGCCAGTCAGGCTGGCGCGGTGTTTGGGTAAATTCTCTTGTAGTTCTCTTCTTCGATGCGCGTCGAGTGTGGCACCTTCCCAACCATCATAATCAGGATCGTCAAATTCCTCAGTTAATTCGACGAGTTCTCCGTCAACGACGATATGGGTAACCGTAGTTGAGGTGAAGTTATACACGGCGATGAGGTTTCCGTTCGGTATAGGTACCGTAACGACGGTATCAACACCTTGGGTGTTGGTATTGAAGTCATTGATAAAGAACTGGAATGTTTCCAGATTCGCTGCGCTGGTTACACCTTCAGCGATGAGCTGTGCCTTCTGCGCGTCAGTCAATGTAAAGTGTTGTGAGACCGATAACCGCTCTTTCAGCCGAATATCAAAAAAGTCCATCGTGAGGTTTACGCCCAAAATATCGACGGTAAATCCACCTGTGAAGTTATTTGATTTTTCCGGGTTAAGCGAGTTATCTTCCTCGCCTGTCACAACGCCGACAGCGGGGTTGGTGGAAGGAATTGTTCCTTTATTAACGAGATCCCCCTTCTCAAAATCGTATTCAGTGGTAATGTTGAACGTATTTTGCTGTCCGGGTGTCGGTGCGCGGAATCCGCTACTATAACTTCCCCGCAACCGCATCGTTTCCATAACCTTGTAGTTTACAGCGGCTTTGTAGTTCAGGGTGCCACCGAATATCTCAAATTGTTCACCGCGGACAGCGAGTGCGATCAGGAGCGGATCGATCGGTCTGATTTCAGTTTCCAGATAGGCGGCAACGTTGTACCGGTGCCACTTGCCTGCCGCAACTGGACTAAATCCTGAAAAACCGTTGGATGCAGCTGTGAAGCCTTGCGCTGCGAGGGGTCCGATCTGATGCGACTCGCGTTCGCCTTCTATGATTTCAAATCCTTCGTCGCGATATTCCAAACCGGAAGCGAGGAACACCATGTCGCTGAGCGGATAGGTTACATCGAAGTTGAGGTTATAATCCGTCTGGATATAGTCGCCCGGATCAAAATATGTGGGTGTATCTGGTCCGAGGGAAGCATTAACGGTATTGAAGATAAAGAAATCGGCATGGTTGCGTCCAAAAGAGCCGCTCAGATCCCATGTTAAGGGGTTGCCTAACGCTTCTTCGAGAGCGGTGCCTTTAAAACCAACGATGACGGAACTATCCCACATGAATGCCCCAAATCTGGGGGTGAATCCGCCTGGGAACATTTCTTGGAAATTGAAAAGGTTCGGGTCATTTTTGACGGCTTGGAGCCGTTCGGGATCAGGAACGTCGTTGGTGACCGGGATATCGTCAGCATCGTGAGGCGAGAGTTCGGGGAACGCCTCGCCGGCTTCGACAGCCTCCGGATTTTGTGCTTCCCAATCCGCTTTTCGTGCTTCCCAATCCGCCATCTCCGCTGACAAACCGCGCAAATCTCCGACGAGCAACGTACCGTCCTTCCCGCTTGGGCTAAACACGCCATTGCGAGTGTTTGGATTTCGGAAATAGAATCCGCCTTCAACGCGCTTGCTTGCGTAGTTGGCATGCCCGTAGAGTTCGATGGTATCTGTGAGGGTGGCCCCGTAGTTGGCAAACAATTTGATGTCATTCTCTATAATCGGCTGCCCCCAAATTTGTGCGGGGTCTTTGACACTGAAATTGCCTGCGTTAATCAGTCTTATGGCATCATCACGTTGTACAGACCGGATGGTGGGATCAGCGCCGCCGTATTCAAAGCTGAGGCTGCTCCACACGTCTGGATTCCCTAAACCGATATTTCCAGCAAGCGCGAATTGCCTACCATCACCTTCTTGGTAGATGCCGGGTTTAAATTCAATTGAACCGCCTTCATAGTTGTCTTTCAATCGAAAGTTCATCACGCCCGCAATGGCATCAGACCCGTATTGTGCGGATGCGCCATCCCGGAGGACCTCTACCTGTTGCAGGGCGATTGCGGGAATAGGTGCGAGGTCAGGTCCCTGTGAGCCATCGGATAAACCGTTGCCGAGCCAGTGAATCACAGCAGCCCGGTGTCGCCGCTTGTTATTGACGAGTACGAGTGTATGGTCTGGAGCAAGCCCTCGTAAGTTCGCTGGACGGACCACTGTTGACGCGTCGCTAATCGGCTGTGTATTGACGTTATAAGATGGCACCAGAGTTCTCAGGAGGTCGGGTAGATCCGCGCCGCCCTGCTTTTCAAAGGCTTCGTTTGACACAATATCAATCGGTACCGTCGAATCCAAGACGGAGCGCGGTTTCGCACGGGTACCGACGACAACAAGGCTCTCAAGTTGTATGGGGTCACCGCTTGAAGATGCTTCTTCAGAATCCTCAGCCTCTTCCGTGGTTTCTGTTGCCTCTGCGTCTTCGGCGTGTTGATCCGCTATGACTGTCGTTAACCCGCACATCAAAATGGCTGCAACAATGCCGAGCGTGCAGACAATCACTTTAATATGATTTTTGGAAAACATAACTATTCCCCTCATAATGTTGGCGTAAACGCCATGTTTCGGTTACTGATTTCACAATTGGTGATCAGCAAAATAATTGTTTTTTATAGATGTAGTCTCAAAAAGAAAGTGGGCTTGAAAAGTCAGAAGACGTAGCGTATAATCTACGCCTCGCTTAACAAAAACAAAATACACTACAATAATTATACTAAATATGACGCAATTAAGCAAGTTATGGCATAAAAAATTGTGATATAAGCCCAAAAAATGTTAGTTGAAGCCCAAAAATGTTAGTTGAGCGACTTCAAAATGCAGTCTTTGTCTATCTGATCGGGCGGAAGCGTTAAGCGTTATTAGAAAAGTATGGTGACATCTAGGAAGTAATAGGAGCTACCTTAATCGTCGGGACGAGGGGACCTCGTCCGATACCGTGCAGATACTATCAATTTGAAGTTGGATAGAACAATCTTCTCGAAACACCTATGAAATTTAGACTTGACATTGAAAATCTGTTGGTATATACTTACTATAGTTTGGACAGTTTGATCAGATTATAAGTTATGAAAAGTTGGCAGTGTTCTCCCGTTAGGGCTCCCGAACAGATGTTAGGATTGCCTTCTAAAACTGTTTTTAGGCATCTATTGTGTTAGAAACGACTGCTT
>JAJEET010000041.1 GCA_022820835.1 Candidatus Poribacteria bacterium | reverse complement strand
AAGCAGTCGTTTCTAACACAATAGATGCCTAAAAACAGTTTTAGAAGGCAATCCTAACATCTGTTCGGGAGCCCTAACGGGAGAACACTGCCAACTTTTCATAACTTATAATCTGATCAAACTGTCCAAACTATAGTAAGTTATAAGTTAATCTCTTGTGGTAGGCGGTTGTGTTGTGGTGTCCACAGCAGTCCTGAATACCACAACAAAGTATCTTATAACTGTTAACTAACAACTATTCCCCTGATAACTGAAAGGTTTTTCGCAGAAAAACCGAACTGAAAACTGATAGTTATTCCAAAAAGACGGTAACGCCCATATCCGCGTATTTCTGGCGAGTACTGGGGTTCCCGTTCCTAAAGCAGACGGCGGTTGTCGTTCCTTGCAAGGCTTTGGCGACGTATTCAACACACGCGTCTACCGTCTGAAGTGCATGGTTTGGGTGTTCCTCCATGCTAAATGTCAGGTCAGCGGGTCCGAAAGAGAGGCAATCAACGCCTTCTTTGGCGAGATGTCTTGCATGTGTAACGGCTTCTATGGATTCGATTTGCATCCATAGGATTCCGTTGTTGTTCCACCATTCGGCGTATTCGAGCCGTTCTTTGCCTGCGGAATTCACGCGAGCGGCACCGCCCCAACTCCGAATGCCTTGCTGCGGGTAGTAGAATGCGGCGACTGCCTCGTTCACGGTTTCGTCTAATTCGACTTGTGGCACTTCAATGCCAGTGGGCCCCAGGTCGAGGTAGTTCCCGATGAGATAAGCGTTTCGGGTATGTTTAATCCGAAAGTTGACGGGGATCCCGAGTTCATTTGCCATATTGCAGAAAGCAACGAGCCGGTCTTCGTTGTATGGAGAGTGCTGACTATCAACGGCGACAAAATCGTAACCGCCTTTTTCGACTCTGGCAATTAGATCCTCGCGGGATGTCGATAGAGAGGCGTTAGCACCGTAGACGTGTTCTCCGTTGTGTATCCGCTGTTTTAAGTTTGCTGCCGACATTATCATCCTCGCTTTTCTGTTGCAGCTTGTAAGCCGTGTTTGCTGTTAAGTCTTGTGGTCTGCTCGTTCGTTTTTAGTGCCTATAAACATAAATAGCATGGCGAGATGCTGTTCTGAAACCGAGGCTGGTACTGTATACTCCGACTGAGCCTTTATAATTATACCCTAAAAACGGCTTTCTGTCAACGGATTTGTGGATTGTAGAGGGCAATCAGCCGTTGGAAACTATCAGTCGTCAGCCATCAGTGTGGGTCGCGAGATTTAGACATTGTAGCGGGTATTTGTCTAAAATTTCACAGTTTTCATAGTGAAATAGTTTTCAGTTTTCAGTACGGTTTTCTCCGAAAACCTTTCACAGTGATCAGTTAAGGGATGCTTTTTTGTTCACATTTTTGTTTTATGATGGGCTTTTATCTGAGGAAGGATGTGGTGTAAAATTTCATAGTTTTCATAGTAAATCGGGGAGCGAGGTACTATGAAATTTTATCCAACAATTGGTATCTATGGTTCGCTGGGTGGATAGATAACGTTGGGTGGTACAACAATTTTTTTCGAGCTATTCGGTGGCTGATAAAACCATTGTAGTGCAATGCGATATCGGGGGCCTTGGAAATAGTGAATTTCAACAGGATGGATACCGATGTCAAGTTTTATGCTGCCTTGTTTACTTACAGTTCCATGAATTCCGTCGTTATTTATTATGCGTTCTCCATTAATATAGAGTTGTGAACCGTCGTCTGAGCTCAGTTCAAAGATGTATATCCCCGGTGTGTCAATTTTCAATTCTGCGCGAAAGCGAATTGCGAAATTCTCAGTGACAGAGAACATCTCTGGCATCGGGAATCCGATCATGTAGTCTCGTGTGGGGACATTTAAATTTGCTGTAATAAAGGTATCGACAGGGAGCAGGCGATCAAAATTGGGCATTCGTGAGATACGAAAACCTGGCACGAACACTTCTCCGATTAATCCGTGTCCTGGCATCGCTCCTGTATCGAAAATTCCAAGACCTGTTTTTATATCATTACCGAAGCTGATATTGGAAACTGGACTGGGTGTCTCTATTTGCGGTAGATCGGTGTACGTAACGATGTCGGTAACTGCCTTAGCCTGAATCAGTGCTTTAGGCACACTTGCTTGTAGTGCGTAAGTTGACGAAGGGAGCGAAGCATCTGATACCGCGGCATTTGCCGTCTGTCGGTTTGGACGGGTGTGTCGGTGCAATATCCGCCGCCGGATCTGCTTTTCAGGGGTGTTTTCCAAAATCTCCGCAGATATATTCTCCTTTTCGGTATCAAAATGATGGGCAAGGAAAAGGGAAACAACGAACACCAAAGCAATATGTACACAAAGGGACACTAATAACGCACGACTTGTATGTTTTCGTATTTTCATATTTTTGATCCTTATGCCAACGGTTTCCTGTGCTACATAAGAGAATAGGAAACTAACGGTCTCCTATTCCACAGAAAATTATCCAAACTTTAGCATATATGAGTTAGATGCCGAAAATGGCTTAAGTGTTGAAAAAAAATCGAATGTATACACAAATCGTAATTTCTCCCTTATAATTTATTTGCTTTTCTGGCTGAGATTATGCGAATTACATTTTCAGATCCGCGTGGACTTTGAATTTTTAGTGCTGACTCGCTATGCGTTCGTTATAAAGGCACTTTAATTTTTTTTGTACGCAAAAATCTGCGTTGTAGTTTTTTCTCCGCCGGGTTAGGGTGTGTCGGTTAATGGTTTCGTTTTAACTGTGCCTCCGTTCTCTCCTCCTTCTGTTCGAGGAAGGGTTATTTTCATGTTTTTGACTGATTAATATAGTTTAATTATTATATATATACTAACATATATAGTGCGATCGGTCAACTTTATTTTTTATTTACGATGGAGGCAAATGCGATATGTTTTGTAGATAGCGATTATAGTGTGTTTGGAAGTTCATATATGTTTTATAATCACTTTTTTCACGTCTTCAAGGTTCCTACGTAGAATTCGGTAACGTTCTGTTTATGTGAAATAATATTTTACATAAAGTTATTTAGCACAAGTCGTTAGGTTATAATAGTCGTGTGCTTCATCCGCGGAGGAGTTGTATCTGTCGGTTGTCGAAGTGGCGTTCCGATTTCTGGGTGGGCCGGATTCGCCACGCATCTGGTAAACGGACGCGGGTGTTGATGATGTCTGGGTTGTTGAAGTATTCGTCATCGATCTGCCAGAATTGGAGGCGTGGGTAATTTTTCTGATTGTGCTCGAAGCTGCCCATATTCTGTGCCTCCTGCTGCATTTTCGTGCTAACGGGTTCAATCGTGATGAAGATGCCGACTTCGGCGTTGTGCTGGTCCATGACGTGGCAGAAGGCACGGACTTGCGTGATAGTCGGTTTGCCGGTTTTGACTTCGGCGAGGATGCGTGCGTTTGTCTCTTTCATCTGCTGCGGGTTCCAGAGCGTTACATGTCCGACACCGTCGAGTCCACCGTCGCCGACATCTTTCGTGGGTCTGAGTCCAAGTCGTGTGACTGCCCAGTTCGAGAAGTCGTGATACTTACGCTTGTCTCCTTCTTTCAAGAGTCTACGGACTTCCTGCATGTTGGTTGGGTAGCCTTCGATTTGATAGTCTATGGAGGGTTGTAGTCCGTGTCGGTCTGCTAATCGCTGTCGCATCGGATCGAGTGCGAGGATGGTTATATCAATCCCCATCCACTGGCGTTTGAGAGTGTGTGCTGCGTCGATGGTGGTGCCGCAGCCGCAGAAGGGATCGAGAACGATGTCGCCTTCATTGCTGGAGGCTGTTATCAGGCGTTCATAGAGTGCAAGCGGTTTCTGTGTCGGGTAACCGAGGCGTTCTTTGGATGTGCTCGTAAGGAAGTTTATGTCTGTTATAACATCCTGAATCCTGTTTCCTTTTGTAGTGGATAAATATCGTTTGAACCTTGGGACTCTTCCTTTCGGGGGCCAGTAAACTAAACCATTAGCGTCTAACGCGTCAAGTTTTTCGTGAACCGAGAGGGATTCATAATTTTCAGGAGGATTAACGCCTTCAGGCCACGCTTCTCTGCGTGGTGCTCGCCAGTGATTACCCATAGCATCTGGATCTATACCTCGCCACGGCTTTCCAGACTCACCGCCTCGCGCACCAGAAGCATTTAAGGTTATGGGTTGATACAATCCTCTTTCGTCTTTGTGCCGATACTGCCGTTTTACGTACTCTGGATCGTGTGCTGTATAGACAGGGTTCCATACCCTTCGGTTGCTCTTAGTATAAAATAGGATTGTGTCGTGGACTCTGCCGTACTGTTTGCCGTCGTTATGTGCCTTAGTGCGTTGCCAGATGATTTCGTTTCTGAAGTTATCTACGCCGAACACAGCGTCCATGATGCCTTTGAGATAGTGGCTTGCGGTCGGGTCGCAGTGGAGGTAGATGCTGCCTGTGGGTGTAAGGATTCGGTGCATCTCGGCGAGTCGGGGCCCCATAAAGGCGAGATAAGCACGCATCGCGCCACTATCCCCGGAGACAGCGTTTTGGAGTACTAAGTCGTACCCTTTGAGGCAGTTATCCAATGCTTTGTAGGTATCGCTGGTGTAGGCGCGGTGTTCGATGTCTGCGCGAGTGTCTTGTGCGGCGGTGTCCCACGTCCATGTATCGGTAAACGCTTTTTTCTGTGCCAGCGAGTCGCCGATGAAGGCGTTGTAGTCGCGTCCAGAGTTGAAGGGTGGATCGGTGCAGATCAGGTGGACGCGTTCGTCGTCGAGTTCTTGTAGGATTTCGAGGTTATCGCCGAAGTAGAGTTTGTTCATTGATATGTCTCTAAACTGTAGTATGTTTCTCGCGTTGTTGAGCCGGTACTCTGAACGGCTTGTCCTCCATGTATGTCTCTCCTGCCGCGAGGGCATCGCGGATGTCCGTAAAGAGATTACATGCTTCCTCGAATTCAGCGAATTCGGCAATGACGCGTTTGGATCCATCTTGGGCTGTCAGGACGAGTTGACCTTTGCCAGGGTCCTCCCCTTCTACACTCAAATTTTTGTACTGATAGAAGTTTATGATTTCTAAGTCGTCTGTCACGATGTACATTATTGTTTTCCTTAACGTGAGTTTGATAGGAGGTTACATTTGTAGCGTACACTTTTAGTTTGCGCCATATATGCCACAAACTAAAAGTTTGTGCTACAATTTATGTCTTTGATAAACAGGGATGGAACCTTCAAGAATTCGCGGAATCACGTTGATATGATAACATATACGCGTAGAGAAAAACAAGCGAAAAGATATTTATGTATAGAGCGATTCAGTTTTAAGAAACTGTCGAGTTTCACGTCTTTTTTCAGAATCCGGTTCGGTTAGGAAACCGCACCTACCGACCTGGGTTCAAGGAAGATATACGTATTTTGAAAATTGACAGGATCGGGTTTTCGGGGTATGATGTTGTGGTGTGAAAAGAATGACAGGAACAACGGAGACAATATGGAACCTTATGAATACCTCGAACATACGGCGGATATGGGGATGGTGGTTAGAGGTGAGAACCTCTCCGAGCTTCTGACGCACGCTGCGCAGGGTCTCTTTGAAGCGATCGCTGTTTTAGAGACGGTTGATGAAACGGCATCGGTTGAGATTCGGCTCACGGCTGAGTCTGTGGAAGAACTCTTCGTGGCGTGGCTTGATGAACTCATCTTTCGGCATGAAACGGAGGAGACCTTCTTTAAACGCGCAGCGATCCAACAGTGTAGTGAAACAGAGATGTCGGCGACGGTTTACGGTGAACCGTCAAATTTTGATAAACACGCCGTCTATACGGAGATTAAGGGTGTAACGTATCATCAGTTGCAGGTTGTGCAAAAGCCTGACGGGAGTTGGTTTGCACAGGTTATCTTTGATCTGTGAGATAGCCGTTAGCGGTCGGAAACCGTCAGCCGTCAGCAATTAGTCTTGTACAGCGTGCAAGTAGAATTGTAGGTTGGGTTGAACGGATTCCACCAAAACTGTAAAAAATCAAAAAAAATAAAGTCCTCTCAATACACGCCACCTCAATCCGAGACCGAGTGAAACCCAACGCTTCTATTTGGAAGTATCTGATTCTATGACGGTATAAAGTTGGGTTTCACTATGTTCTTAGGTGTATATGGCAGTTTACCAGATTTGACGTGTGTTTCAAATACCTATGTCCATCTTCTCAGTTCCGTTCAACCCAACCTACGGGTCTGATGGCTGCCTGTTGCTGGAACCGATGACTACTAATTTAACACATTATGCTACGATGCACAGCCTAACAGGCTATGCTACAAAGATGACGGCTACGGATAGAACTGATACATCGTGGTGTTTAGGAGGACGTTTAGGAGGCTCCACGTACTCCCCATCAGGTAGTCGCCGAGGACTAACCCTAAAAAGAACGGGATGACACGCCGATAACTCTGGATGCCACCGTGCCGGAGGATGAGCCATTTTAATGTTAACGCGATGAGCAACGGAATCCAGAGATCAGACATCTCTTGGTTGCTTGCCATGACGTAACCGAGCGGATGTAAGGGTAACCAGAAGAATTTGACACGTAGGTAGGTCAGGATCATCATGACGGTGAAGCCGATGCCCATGAATATTACGCCGAGCCAGTCTGTGCCGAGCGGATAGGTAATCCAGTTTGTCAAGCGTTGGAAGTATTGTCTACCGTAGCCGAGTGCCCAGGGTCCGTAGTAGCCGGAATCTGCACCGAATTGGTAGTAGAGATGGAGTTGTACCCAAAAGGCGACGAGTCCACCGAAAATAGTGGCGATAACGATCGTAAGGAGCATCCGTCGTTGATTGATATTGGCGAGTTCAGCGATTTTAAATGCCTCTAATTGGTGTGGCATCTGTTGCGGTCGGTAATCGCGGTTGAAAAAGCAGACCGAGAGTGCGGTGAGGTTTTGTGCACCGAGGCGGTGTGTCCCTAAGACGGTGTTTAATATGTATCGTGGTGCCTGCCAGTGGTAGGCGTGGACGAAGATGCCGGACTCGGCGCGGATACGCGTGGTTACTAACGGTGTAATGAGGAACAGGATCGCGAAGGTCAACGCCAACCAAGGCTCCATACCTGCCTTGTAGAGCAGGAACGCGAACAGTAGGATGCCAATCACAAATCCCCAGACAGCGACGCGATACGGCATGGGTTCGTCGTGTTGCTCCGGTGGCGGTTCTCGTCCGCGAGAGGGCAGCACGCTTTGCAGAACAGCCTTGAAATGGCGTTTACCCGTCCAAGCGAAGAAGAGGCAGAGACCGATAAAAGCGCCCACTGTCTGTTCGTTGAGGTAAGGGAAGCGTGGAATGCTACTCCACCCGATCGCTTGTGATAAAGCGACTTCGTTTCGATAGAGGAAATAGAAGAAGGTCGTCGAGAAGAGGACATCTAACGGCATTAGGAACATAATACCGATAGCGAACGGATAGAAAGCGGTGATGATGGTGCCGTAGTAGCTGAACGGCGGGTCGTGGAATCTGAAAAATCGGCGTGTTACAGGGATATTTGGGAGTACCGGATAGAGATGGCTTAATCCGTTGAACAGACTGATACCGGCAGCGATGGCGAACCCGATCCACATCCGTTTGTTTCGGAAGAACCCGGAAGCCGGATTCGTCATCGCGAATGGGAGTTGGATAACGGGGAAGGTGAGGCGTTCGCGTTGTGACCACTGTCGTCGGAGGATCGTGTTGAGGCAGAGGAAGATGAAAGCGATCACTGCGAAGAGCAACAGCCACGCACCGACCACCGGTAGCCAAGCCTGTAGATGGAGCGGACGGTATAGGCTTGATTCGCCTTGGTAGTAGCCGCGGAGTGCGTCTCTGTCGGAAACGGTGAGCCATTGCGGAATGTGGTGCCAGAAGAGGGTGCGCCATTCGTTCTCTTCGGTCGCGAACCAGAACCCGTGTCCGAGTACGGAGAGGATCGCTTGTAAGACATCGCAGCCGGCGAGTGTGGTGGCGAAACTCAGCGTCACGTAGAGGAGTAGGAGTTCACCTTGTCGGAGTGCGAAACTGCTTTTGAGGAGACGGATGATGGCGTTGATGATCATCACTGCGGTGAGGATGAAGATGACATTGGAGAGCGGGACGACCCATGTCGGAAAGGTATAGCGCACCAGTTCCATCTGGATGAGGAAGTAGCAGTTAATCGGTGCGGTGATAGCAAAGATGCCCAGGACACGCCATGTCAAGGCACGCTGTTGCTGCGAAGAAGTCAATGTTAATCCGCCTCTGTCAAATCTATAGGATGTTCTTGTAGCAGATAGGCTGATTCCATTCAAGAAAATTTATGTATGTTAGGTATATACCTTAATCTCTTCTGGATTCACCGCAACGATACGGGAAACGCGTTGCGTTTCTTCTTCAGAGAGTGCCTTGACAATATGATTCCAGATAAGATCATCGCGTTCTGAGGATTTATAGTGATGGATATCAAATTTTCGGCTGATGATGAGAACACGGATGTGTTTGTCGCCATCATCAAAAACATCAATGAAGTAATCGGGATCACTGAACGAAGCTGCTTCAAGGGCATCGTAGATTTTCTGTTTTATAATTTCACGTTCCATGTCTACTCCTTAAATTACCAGATCGCAATCTCTTCGGGCAGCATACCAATGGATAGGGCCACGTGTCCCCACTCTTCGTCTGAAAGATGCTTGAAGAGCTCATTCCAGATGATCTCGCCTCTGCCTCCCATAGTGTGACCATCGAATTTTCTACTGACGATGACAATATGGACAAGGTCATCAAAACCATCGGAGACATCAACGAAGTCCTTAGCATCGCAGAAATAACCTGTCTTGAGCATATTGTGGATTTTATGTTTTAACACTTCACACGCCATCTATAAATCCTCCGTTACAGATTATTATTTATCCAGCGTATAATTCGTTCAACAGACGTTATGAATTCAGTTGCCTCGGTACGGTCTGCTGGCTTGGGCGTGTATCGCCAATTTGGGGTCCATCTGTTGACATTGTTAAACAACGGCCACAGTTCACGATTTTGCTTCAATCGATCAGAGCCAGGTGCAAGTTTCAGCAAATCCGCCAATTGGTGCGTAAAGACTGTGCGGTGTGTAGAAAGTATTAAACGTCGTTGAAGTTCCCACTCTAAATCGCGCAAATTTTTACAATCGTAGATTTGCATCAATTTTGTTTTCAAGAGACATTCCACGGCGTAACCAGCAATGTACATTGAACCGCGCCACCGAGAAGCCCGTAAAAGGACTCTTGAGTCTTCCAAGCGTTGGCGACTTGCACTGGCTTGGTCCCTTATACCGTCATGCAAATCATGATTCATCCATCAAACCTCATTGGGAAGTATACCATATTTCTCAACACTGTTTCAAGTGAAGTATGAAACTCCACAGAACTATTCAGTTATCGGTTGTCAGTAAGCGGGGTTGCTAGGGGAAACACCTCAGCCAACACCCCGCCAGCAGAGAATGAAGGAAACCATACCCACTGTTTCTTGGTGTAGTAAAACTTCTACCATTGTCCATGGACAGGGGTTTGCCTTGCTTTTTCAAAGAGGGTTGCCCATTCGTCGCTGCCGTCGTCGAAGGTGAGTTCGAGGCGTGCGCCTTCTGCTTGTGCCTTGCCGTTACCGGCGTTGAAATAACTCAAACCGTCGCCTGCCATGTGGATGCAGCTGCCATCAGGATAGACTGCCGTCTTGATGATACGCGGCACAGGATGGATCGTGTAGCCGTCAGCATCTAATTTCTCTGCGGGGACGCGGAAACGTTCAACAGCGTCTTCGTTGACTTCAACGCCTAATCCGGGTGCATCTGGTACCTTATGGCATCCGTCCGCTACTTGTATCGGTTGTGTGAGCAGATGGTTGCTGTAAAGGTTGATACAAGTGATAGCGGGCCATGTGGCGTGCGTGAGAACGCTACCGAGGTGCGCTGCCCACGTCGTGGTCAAGCCGTTTCCGACGATTTGGAGCCAAAACGGCATATCTGCCGCCGCGCTGAGTTCACCTTCACGGACGACTCGTGACTTACCGCCACCGATGACGAACCCGGTGCATACATCTTCACGGACACAGGTTGTGTAAGGTGGTGAACCGAAGTGCATCGCGATTTGGCAACCAACATCTTCGCGAATCTGTTTGTTGCCATCAACATCGCTCTGCGGGATGGGGGTCTCGAACATCGCTACGTTTGGGTGTGTATTGAGTTTTTGGAGGATTGGGATGGCGGTTTCTGCATCGCGGAGAGAACCGTTGGGATCAAGGTCGAGTTTGAAATCTGCTGGTACGACCGCTGCGACGGCTTCCACTTGTGCGGAGATATCCCACCACGGGCGCGGTTTGTTCTTGAAACTGGTATAGCCGTTTTTCACGGCATCTGCGGCTTCCGCTGCCCAGTTTTCTGGGGAGGCATCGATACACCACCACGAAATCGGGACCGCGTCCCGACACTGATTGCCGAGGAGTCGGTAGACGGGTACTTCGAGAATCTTGCCGACGACATCGAAGAGTGCCATCTGTAAACCGGCACCGAGTGAATCATCGTTCATGAATTCAACGGGACTCTGCCCAATCACACGTTCGACGCTTGCTTCACTGACGCGTGAATAAGTGTAGTGGACGACGGTTTCGCCCCAACCGATATGTCCGGTATCGGTTGTAACTTTACACAATTCGAGGATCGACCAATTGTAAACGGTTGACACGCTCTGCGTGGTAATCTGTTGTTGACGCGGGGTGAAAGGGACATCTACAAGGATACGCTCAACGTTTGTGACTTTCATAGATAGACTCCTTGAGTACTAATGAGAGTATGAGGCGTGGTGCCTTCGCACGACAGTCATAAGAGTTGCGAAAAACGTTTCTTACCTCATTATATTACAAGGTGTCTTTTTTTTCTACATTTCTATTCATCTGAACCGTAACTGATGTGATTTCTATAATGATAAGAGAGGGTAGGTTTTCAGTTAACAGTCCTGATTGCCGATAGCTGTTGGAAACCGAGTGCTGATGGCTAATTGCTGTCCGCTATTTGGCTGCGAGGCTTGCCCAGTGCCATAAGAGGATCGTACTGTCCCAACTTCCAGTGGCGAGAGTTCTGCCGTCTGGTGAGAATTTCAGTGCCTCAATCCGCGCCGTATGCGGTTTGACGGTAGATGTGAGGGTGTAGGAACCGGTATCCCACATCTCTATCGTTCCGTCGCTGCATCCGATGAGCAGCGTTGCATTATCTGGAGAGAACGTTATCGTTTTAACCCGCGTGCCACGTCTCGTGAGTTCCGGTAGCAAGCGGTGTGCGTTAACATCCCATAAGAGAATCTTACTCCGTCCTGTACTGGCGAGCGTTTTACCGTCCGGCGAGAACGCTAATGCTATCATTTCGGCTTGCCCTAAGTCTTCATATTCTATAAGGTCGGTGCGAAGCGTACCGGTACTAACGTCCCACAAGCGAAGGCCCTGGTGGTTCGCGCTTGCAAGTATGCTGCTATCTGGTGAGAATACCAACGCCTTAACCGATATCTGGTATCCTTCGAGTGTTTTCTTGCGCTGCCCTGACGTTGTGTCCCACACATAAATCGCGCCTGTCCTGTCGCCACTGGCGAGGAGACCGCTATCTGAGGAGAAAGTAGTGGTTTCGACGAACCACGTATGCCCTACAAGGGTTGCGCGTCGCGTGCCGGTTTGAAGGTCCCACAACCCGATCGTATTCGTATTATCCGTTACACCGGCGAGGGTCTTGCCATCCGGTGAAAATGTGGAAGCCTGTATCCCACTCAACTGTGGCAGCATCATCGGTGCGAATTCTTTATTGCCGTCGATGTCCCAAGACCGGACGGTGTTGCCTTGCCTTAACGAGCCGACACTCATAAGCGTTGTCCCATCAGCAGAGAATCCTAACGTGCTTCCCCAGTCCTCGTGCCGTTTGAGATTAAAAGTCGAGAGATGGTCACCAGTGGTTGTGTTCCACGTGTGAACCGCTCCCGTCTCGTCAGCATTCATGAAGATCGGTTTATCTCGCGAGAACACCGAGGCAAATTTATAGATTAGCCCTGGTCCTGTGTGTGCGTCTGTTGTGGAGAGAAGTCTACCGTCCGCAACGTTCCACAATTGAATCGTGCCGCGGTCATTGTGGTTTACCAAAGTAGATCCATTGGGTGAGAATGCCAACGTCTTAATCTGTGGTGCCGGACGCCTAACCCTGCGAGGTCCCTGATTGGTATCCGTAGGTTCGGGTTGAATGAAGGTGCGCAGCTGTTCTCCTGTGGCTGGATTCCACAATCGAATCGTCCCATCTGTGTCTCTACTTGCGAGGATTTCGCCATCCGGTGAAAACGCCAGTGTCTCTCCGCTGAGCGTTGACAGGTGTTCTCCTGTAGCGGTATCCAATAAGCGAATGGAGGGACTTTGGCGATCCGGTTCTTGCTGCGCGTTGTTCGTTGTCTTTGGCTGTTGGATTTCTGGATCCTCGTCTATAACCGCAAAAGTTTTTCCATCCGGTGAAAAAATGAATGCCTGACCGGAGTGTGTTGATAGCAGTTCTTCTGTAGCGATGTCCCACAATTTAATTGCCGTGTCCCATGATCCGCTGGCAAGAATTTTTCCGTCGGGTGAAAACGCCAATGCCCCAATTGACTCCCTGTGTCCTGTTAGTGTAGCGAGGGGATTTCCGGTATCAACATCCCAGACCTGAATTGTGCGGCTACCGCTGGCAATCGTGGTACTGTCAGGTGAGAATGCAATAGACCAAGGCGAGATGCCTTCGTCCGATAGTACCGCCAACTGTTGACCGGATTCGGTATCCCACAATCGGAGTGTTCTGTCGTTTCCCGCACTGGCGAGAATTCGTCCGTCAGGAGAGAAGGCTAAATTCTGAATCTCTGCTGTATGTCCGGTAAGCAGTGCGATTTCGTCTCCAGTCGCCACGCTATACATCCAAATTCCGATGCTACTCGCTATGGCAAGTTCGTTGCCATCCGGCGAAAATCGGATCCTATTAATGTACCCCTTTCCGATCCGTACTTTCGCTTCCTCCGGCAGTTCCCATTGCGTATAATCTACGATTGTTTCGTCTGCGTGTACTTCTGAAACGAGGGCGACGGTGTTATTGGATAGTTGTTTAGATGTGTTGCTTCTACCTGACGCGTTCGTACTTTGTATCTGCGTCCGTGTATCCGGTTTTATGGTGCGGTGTAGGACAAGGGGTGCCTCAATGAGTTCAACTGTCATCTCTGATGCGGCATCAAGGCTGTAAGGCTGCTGGAAACGGATTGCATATTGCTGATTTCCGATGCCGAGCATTAGCAACATGGCTACAACCGTGGAAGCGGCGGCTGCCCACGGGACGAGCGGTTTACCATTAGACGGCACGATCGGTTTTGTCTGTGAAACCTCGCGCATAATGTTCGCTGTGAGATTCGGTGTGATTTGAAAATTCTCCAAGACTTCTCGAATCAGCGGTTCCTCTTTTTTTAGGTGTTTTCGCGCGCGGTAGAGACGATTCTTAATCGTGCTGACCGATACGCCTAAAAATTTGCTGATTTCCTCGTAAGTCATTTCACCGAGGTAATAGAGCGTGATGACCGTCCGCTCGCTATCCTGAAGTTTCGCGAGTAACTGCTTGACGATTTCGCGATGGACTTCTGCCGCTGTCTGCTCGTTTTCGTCAACGACGTATTCGGAATAGGTCGCTTTTTCTAACTCGGTGTTGCTGGTGGTTTCCAAGGGTTGCGTCTGCAAACGCTTTTTACGGAGCCACGTTTTGCAGTGGTTCGTCGCTATCACATAGAGCCAACCGGCAAAAGACTGCGGATCCTTTAGCGTCGTCAGTTTTTGGTATGCTTTTAGGAATGTGTCCTGTGTGATATCCTCGGCGATGTGGAAATCCCCGATCTTTCGCCACACGAGTGCGTGAACCTGTTTTTGGTATTTTCGCACGAGTGTTGAGAACGCAGTATCATCACCTGAAAGGACGCGCTCGATGAGTTTAGCATCACTATTTTTCATTGGGCACCTCTCAAAACGGAAAGTTTATCGTTCATATTTACCCGATTAAATATAATGACGCAATCCGTAGTGAAAAAGTCTCATAATTCTAAAAAACTTACGCATTTCTCCGTGATAACGAATATCCGACGCACTGCAGTCGGGGTTTGAAACCCTGAAGAAACACCCTATCAAAAACCCTGCAGTGGAGGCTGCGTAAGTCCTGTACATGTTAGAAAAACGTCAGATACGGTTTTCCAACGATTTCCCGCCATAATAAGACTGCGAGTTCGCGGGCGTGATAATCTCCCCACATGGATGCCTCTCCGCATGGGATTTTTCGACCCTCTGGCACATAGTCCCAACCGTTCGGACGGTGATACACGGAATGTAACAACAACCCTTGATGCGTCTCGGAGGTTGAGAGATACGGTTCAGCGAAAAGCGTTTTGGCGACTGTTAAACCTGCTTGGTAGTATGAATCTCCGACTTCTGTCTCACCGTGTTTTCTGAGGTAGTTTCCGAGTCGAATCAGTCCCTGTGCGGCAATCGCTGCGGCGGAACTATCTACCGGTTCGAGATCATTAAACGGATCCGCGGGTACCGCTAAATAATCACCGAGTTCAGCTAAACCGGGAGCACCGGTATCCCAATATGGGATCCCGTCTTGTGCGGTGTTTTCAATATAGAAATCCGCTGTGGCTTCCGCTGCTTTTCGGATATGTGCCGTTGCCAAATCATATCCGCCGTAAGGTTCGAGATCGTCTTCAGAGAGTGTATCAAAAAACTCAAGTTGCTCGGCGTAACCTGTAATAATCCACGCCAATCCGCGTGTCCACGTCGTAAAGGGAGAGTACCCCTGCTGCGTGCTTGGGCAGCGGTAGTTTCCATCGTTCGTATTGAAGATAGATTCATGGACAACGCGTCCACGCAGGTCATAAGCGTCACGTCCTTCACCGTAATAGACGTTATAGGTTGCTGTCGTCTGTGAATGTTGGAGCAGACGTTCCAGTAGACTGATAGCGACATCGCCTTCACCCATTAGCACTGCCCCGAGTGTGTGTCCGAGTGCCAATACGCGTAGGGATCGGATGGTGTCCGAAAAGAGCGAATGCGGTCCGTTGAAAGAGGCGATATATCCGGTTCCATCTTTAATCTCTGTCCAGCGACTCGCTTGAACGGCGGCGGAGGCTTTCAGTGCGAGTTCATAGAAGTGCATTTCGTTAGTGTCGTGCGGAATCACACCCTCACGCATAAGACGGCGGAGGTTGCCGTAAGTTGAGACGTTGTTGAATCCGTGGTCATGGACACCGATGTGTGTGACGTGCGGTGCCATCTTCTCAATGGTGTTCTTTCTGCCGATTTCAAGGAACTGTTCGTCGCCTGTGGCATCAAATTGGAGGATCGCGGAACCGAATTGGAACCCTTGTGTCCACTCTGTCCAGCCGCGTGTCGTATAGGTGCCAGCGACGGTGAAGACAGGCGTGCCTTTTTCAGGGGGCCATGTGTCCTCAATGGCTAAAATTTTCTGACCTGAGTATTCAAAAAGCCTCTCAATTTGAGGTTTTAGATTGGCGGGACGTAATGAATTGTTTATCTGCATTGGCTATGATTGCCTCCTTAGGGCATTTTATAGTAGATCCCGTAATTACTTGCACACTCGCGGGCGTAGGACTGGGTAACCCGGTTTCCCCTACGAATGTATAAATGATTCCAAGATCCACTATAATCGTTCTAAAACTATTTTACGACGCGTTTTTACTATCAACGTCTTTGTATCGTTCGCATATCACTTGAATGAGATTGGTGGTGGATTTACCGGGGACGTTTAGTCCTACGACGACTTTACCGCCGTTTTCTTCAACGACCTTCCGCTCAATGAGTTGTTCGAGTTTATAGTCTCCACCTTTGACGTGGATGCTCGGTTTGAGTTCGGAGAGCAGATCAACGGGGGTCAATTCTGGGAAGATGACGACGTAATCGACGCATTCCAACCCAGCGAGCATCTCTGCGCGTTCTGTTTCAGGCACAAGCGGGCGGTTTTCACCTTTGAGTTGCCGTACCGAACTATCACTGTTGACTCCGACGACGAGCAGGTTCCCAAGTTGGCGTGCCGCTTGTAGGTACCGGAGATGTCCTAAGTGTAGTACATCAAAACAGCCGTTGGTCGTAACAACAGTTTTACCTTCTGCTTTTAATCGCTGAAGAATGGATGCGAGTTCGCTGCGCTGATAGATTTTTGGGTTTAACATGTTTTGTTTTCGCTAACAATGGACTCGGAGCTCTAATCGTAAATTTTAAAACATTAATAGTCTATCACGCCTCAGACTGTTTGACAAGTTTTTCCTGCAAAAGAACAGTGTCGTTGTGTACCCAATTTTCTCTTGACGCAAAAGATTGATTCCGTGTAATATAATTAAGACGTAATGTGAAACAATACCACAACATATCACGGAGAGAAATGTGTTAAAATACAGATGCCTTGCTTCTATGACTATTGTGGCGTTTTTAACGCTGTCTGGCTGCGCGATGTTTCGCGACACGCCGCAGACCGATGCGTACAATCGGTTCGCGATACGAGCGGCACAAGCGCAACTCTGGAACGAAGCCATTTTTCGCTGGCGGCAGGTCATCAATATCGATCCAGACGACTCGAAGGCACATAATAACCTTGGTGTTGCTTACGAAGCCATTGGGGACATGGATGCGGCTTTTACGGCTTATCAGCGCGCGACGGCATTAGAACCGGACAACCGGTACTACCGACTCAACTATCGGCGTTGCCGTATTCATCTCCGACGTAGTGGTGGCGATAGCGAAGCCGCGCCGCAGATCGAAGAAGGCGAACTCTCGTCTACGGAAGAGTGAGGCACTAAATGCATATCAAAAAAAACATTGGAATCCTATTCGTGGTGCTAACGCTTTGCGGATGTGGTAGCGCAGTGACGCGGGTCTCTATTCCGGTGAAAGTCGAATCCGAAATCGACATTAATCGGTACTCCAATTTTGCGGTTCTGCCATTTGTTCCTGAAAAAGATGTGGGACGTAATGAGGAGCTGCCTGAAGAGATCGGCGAGGAGATTGCCTCAATCCTCCGTAGGGGTTTGGCGCGCCAAAAACACTTTGAAGTCGTTAGTACACAAGAGACCGCTCGGATGCTGACAGGTGAAACCGTTGAGAAGGAGTGGCTTTCCGATACGGAACGCCTCAGCCAACTCGGCGAGTATTTTGAGGTGAAAGGGATTATCATCGGAAGTTTTCGTTTCTATTCGGATAGCCGTCCAAGACGGTATTACGGGGAACGCTATTCCATACAGAGCCAACGCTACGTTATGGATTATCAGGACTACATGGAAAAAACCTATCTCTTGTCTCTTAGGGTCATGATTTTCGATGTCGAGACTGAAAAGATTATCTGGGATGAAAGTTACCGTCGTAGCACTGCGGAGGCACATACTATCGGTTCCTTTATTTTTTCGGAGGCGGGTCCACAGGCGAACACGATGCGAGAGCTCGGTAAGCGTGCCGCAATCGAATTTACGCGCGAAATCTCTCCACACTACGAGCGCGAAGATCGGTATCTGGTCAATTAAAAAAAAGGGGTTAGAGGTGTGAAAAAAAATAAAACCAAATCGCTAATTAGCCGTCAGCCGTCAGCCGTCAGCCGTCAGCAAAGAGGGGTTAGTTTAATCAAAAACCTGTTTGCTGTTTGCTGTTTGCTGTTTGCCTTGTGTCGGATGGTCCCAAGTTTTCGGTAAAAACAAGATCACGGCGCAACGTTTCGATTGGCATATCCATCGAACGGAGCATTTCGATATATACTATTATCCGAGCGAGGGGAAACTTGTGCCTATTATGGCGGCGATCGCTGAAGAGGCATACGAACAACACAGCGAGGATTTTGAACACGAGCTGCGAGATAGAACGCCGCTGATCCTCTACAAATCGCACAAGGATTTTCAGGAAACCAACATCATTCTGCAAGAGCTTCACGAAGGTATCGGTGGTTTCGCTGAACTCTTTAAGCACCGTGTTGTTATTCCGTTCACAGGTTCGCTTGAAGCGTTTCGAGAGGTAATTTTTCACGAACTCATCCATATCTTTCAGTACGACATCATTTATCAGAAACCACATGCGCGTATCTACAGTGGCGAGTTCCTCTACTCTCCTCCGCTCTGGTTTATAGAGGGGATGGCAGACTATTTCGCCGAAGATAACGATGCGATCGGGGAGATGGTTATCCGCGATGCGAGCATGAATAACAACATCGTGCCGTTACCGCAACTCCAGAACTTCAACCAACTCAGTTCGCCTTATGTTGGATATAAGTTAGGACAGTTGGCGGTGGCGTATCTCACGGAGACCTACGGACGAGAGAAGATTGCTGAGATTCTACGTGGGTTGCGGCAGAGCCGTACGAAAGACATTGACCGAGTTTTCAGGGAAGTGCTCGGTGTGGAACTGGAAGCGTTTGATAAAGCGTGGCGCCAGACTGTACGGAGGCGTTACTGGCCTCTCATTGAAGATCGGGAATTGCCCGATCTCGTCGCGAAAAATCTTACCGAGAAATCGCTATACTCTCATAACATCAAACCGATCTGGTCACCGAGTGGCGACATTATCGCGTACGTCACAGGGAACGATGGGTTTCTTGAAATAATTTTGATGTCGGCAAAAACCGGGGAGCGGATTGATCGGGTTACCAAACGCTTTTTCCGAGAGAAATACGAAGAGATCCGAACCGATTTCAGCGGGTTCGGTAGAAGCCTTGCGTGGGCACCCGACGGCGACAGAATCGCCTTTGTCGCTAAGCATCACGATGCTAACTATCTGCTTGAAGTGAACATTTTAACAGAAGAACTCACGCAGTACTTCAGGCTTGATTATGATAACATCTCCTCACCGGACTATGACGGCAGCGGTGAACGGATTGTGTTTTCGGCACTCAAAGAGGGACAGACAGACCTCTACAGCATTGAACTTCTGACGGGGGAAATCGATAGGTTGACCTTCGATGCGTTTAATGACACGCACCCGTCATGGCATCCAACAACCGGCAAAATCGTCTACACCTCCGAGCGAGGGCGTAAAAACAGACTTGTCCTGATCGACCTTGACAACGGTACGGAACGTGTGTTAACCAACGGCACCTATAACGCAATTAGTCCATCATGGACACCGGACGGAGCGTCGATTCTTTTCTGTGCAGATGGACAAGGCATTTATGATGTATACAGACTTGAAATTGTAGAGAAAGATGACACACCGGAGGACACGGTTACAGATGCGGAAGATGAGACGCAAGTTGAACAACTGACCGGCAACACCGATGACACAGCGGGCCAAGTGTCAGGGTTCTCTGTGGAGAGTCGTCCGGGACTTGCCGATCGAACACTACAGGTTGAGATGACGCGTCTGACCAATATGATGACCGGCTGTTTCAATCCGAGTTTATCACCAGATGGCAAGCAGCTGCTATTTACTGCCTATCAGAACGGGAAATACGATGTTCATAGGATGGCGATCGCTAAAACCGTCGAAGAGAAAGTTGAGACGATAGACATTGCTGAACCGACTGCCGTTTTGACAGCCGAAAAACCAGAGAACTACAGGATCGCCAAACGGAAGTATAGTACAAGATCTTCTTTCGCTTTGGATGCGATCTTCCCAGATTTCACGCTTGGTGCTGACGGTATCCTGAGAAGCGCGGTGCAGATTATCGGTAGCGATATGTTGGGGAACCATCGGATCGGGGTCAGTGTGATGAGCCAATCGAGTTACCTCGCTCCGGATTTCATTGCGCAATACGGGTTCTTGACACATCGAACGGACATCGGCGCGATGATTTACAATTATCACGAATACCATATCTTAGGCGGTATCCAGAGCAGGCGCGGTATCTTACAACGGATTACTGGGCTCGGTGCGTATCTCAATTACCCGTTCGACCGGTATCATCGCCTTGATCTTAATTTTTCGATGTATTCACAGCCGTTTTCCTTTAACTTCCAAACAAGCCGTCCGTTGGATCCGTTTGACGATAGAGGTCTACTTACAACCGGTTCTATTGCGTTTGTCGGCGATACGACGATGTGGCGTGAATGGTCGCCTTATTCCGGATCTCGGTACCGCCTTGAACTCGAACAATCCTTTCCGACGTTCGGTAGCGAACTATCGCTCACAAATGTGATATTTGATGCGCGACGCTACTTTGGTCTGGGGAGACGTTCTACGATTGCGGCGCGGCTGCTATTCGGTGGCAGCTTCGGTGCAGACAAGTCCTATTTCTATCTTGGTGGTATTGACACCTTGCGTGGTTACGATTATGAGGCGTTGGTCGGTACTCGCATCGGACTCATCAATTTAGAGGTCCGCATCCCTTTGATAGATGTCCTTCACTTCGGATGGCCGATTAGATGGACGCTTGGCGGTATCCGTGGTATTATCTTTGCCGATCTCGGAGGCGCGTGGTCCGACTGGCAGTACGGAACGGAGGACCCTTTCAACATTTTCGTCCGAGAAGGGAACGGTATTCGACTTGAGGATGCGAAAGCCGCGGTGGGTATCGGGATGCGACTCGAACTCGGTCTGTTTTCGATAGACTTCGCCGCTGCGCGACATACAGACCTCACCCGATTAGAACCCGGTTTCAAATACCACTTTGGACTCGGACAGGCTTTTTAATAGCCGTCAGCAATCGGCGGTCAGCAGTCAGCAAGAATAGCCGTCAGCAATCGGCGGTCAGCAGTCAGTAACAAGAGACTTTGGAACTTTCATAAACCTCTTAACTGATGGCTGAAAGATTTTTCGCAGAAAAATCGTACTGATAACCATTGAAGGAGAAATATGGAATCACGAACCAAACGTTTTATTATCACTGTCATCATTCTGGGTGTTATCGGGGGGCTGGGTGCACTTTGGGTTAACCTTTTCCCCGATTTCCTGTGGTTTGAGATGGTGGACTATAAACCTGTCTTTACTAAAATCCTGTGGACAAAAATCCTCGTTGGCGTAATCGTTGGTGTCTGCTACTTAGCGATTCTGTTAGTCAACCTTGTTTTAATCTATCGGTTCACACCGGCACATCTAAGCCCTGCTTTTATGGGAGGTGCGGATTTCACAGGCGATGGTGTGAGTAATCCTGGCGACACCCGAAGGATGATTTACGGCGGGCTGATGCTCCTTGCGATACTTTTCAGCGTTTTGATGGGCTACGCAGCGAGTGATCGGTGGGAGGTTTATCTACGCTATTTTAATTCAAACGAACTCGTTTTTCAGGCGGCTACGCCTATTACTGTAGAAGGAACGATTGATGGAAACGAGATACCCGTTTCACAATCCGAACTTCAGGCAAAAGAGATTAAAGTTGGGGATCCCGTCAATGTTCAGATAGATGACGTTAGTCAGGAAGCACGCGTTGAAGCGGTTTTAGAGAATGCGGTCCGTTTGGACACGGCGGTCCAGATAGAACCCGGTCAAAAAGCGTTTTTCACGTCCCCGGCACGCGACCCGATATTTGATAAAGATGTCACCTTCTATATCTTCAAAATGCCGCTGGAACGCTACGTCTGCGGGACACTGTTCGGCATCTTTATGCTGGTGACGATATTCGCGACGGTTATCTACTTTTTCCACGGTTTAATCACGGGTGATACGAGTCAGTTCCGGTTCCGTCCGCCTTTCAACGTCAAAGCGCATCTGTTTACGCTTGTCGGTCTGACGCTCCTCTTCCGAGCATGGAACTACAAGTTCGTCATGTATGACCTATTGTATGCGTCGAACGATATTGTGCGCGGTGGGGGTGGTTATGCGGCGATACAGGCCCGCTTACCGGTTTTGAATATTATGCTCTGGCTCACAGTTATCTGTGCCCTGATTTTTATGGTTAGTATCTTCTTGAAGCGCAACGTCTATGCTTTTGGTGGGTTCGTTGTATTCCTAATTGCTGGTTTTCTTGGGCAGGTCTATCCAGTTGCCATACAAAGTTGGCGGGTCGAACCGAATAAGCAGGTTTTAGAAGCGGACTATATCAACTATAACATCAAAGCGACACTTCAGGCTTATGGTTTAGCTGAGAACACAGTGACCGAGGAAGAGTACCCACTGACAGAGGAGTTGAGTTATGACGACATAACCAGTCGCGAAAATGCGCCGGTCTTTAATAGTATTCGTCTCTGGGACTGGCGACCGTTGCGCAGGGTCTTCCGACAACTCCAAGAATTACGCTTACAGTATGACTTCAACGATGTCGATATTGATCGGTATGTCGTTAATGACGAAATTCGACAGGTGATGCTGTCCGGACGGGAACTCAATATCAATGAGCTCGAGGAAATCAGAAACGATTGGTATAAGCAGACCTATGTCTACACCCATGGATATGGGGCCGTTGTGAGTCCTGTGAATGAGATTGACAACGGCAAGCCCAACATGTACATTCAAGAATTGCCACCGATCCAATACAAAGCGGAATGGGACCACCGGTTTAACGAAACGCCGGGCCCGCGTATCTACTACGGCGAACGCACGGATCGTTATGTTATCGTCCATCCTGACCGTCCAGAACCCCTGGAGTTCGATTATCCACAAGATGAACAAAAGTACGCCGAATACGCCTATCAAGGAAACGGCGGGGTTGAACTCAGTTCTTTTTGGCGGAAAATCGCGTATATGCTCAAGTTCAACAACGAAATCAACTTTGTCCTGCCGGGCGAAATTTCGTCAACAAGCCGAATTCTCTATGAGCGAAACATCAAAAGACGGATTCAGAAGATTGCACCTTTCCTACGATACGACGGGGATCCGTACATTGTTATTCATAACGGTAGACTTGTCTGGCTGATTGATGCGTACACCATCACACACCGGTATCCATACTCCGTCTCAATGCGAGAATTTGTTGATGAACGGAGACGACAGTTCCGAAACACACAGCAGGACGATGAACCGTGGGGTAACTACATCCGGAACTCTGTGAAAGTTATCGTTGATGCTTACGACGGTACCGTCGATTTTTACATTATGGAACGAGAACAGGATCCGATTGCGGAGTGCTATAGAAGAATTTTTCCGGATCTCTTCAAACCGTTTGAAGAGATGCCGGATGACCTTAAGGCGCATATTCGGTACCCGATGGCGATGTTCCTGATTCAGGCGCGGGTCTATCAGGATTATCACATGAAAGATCCGGTAACCTTCTATGCGGGTGAAGATAAGTGGGAAATCGGGATGGAGCTCTACGACAATACGGATGCGCAGACGCAGCAAGTGCCGCAACAGCCGAGAAGTCCGTTTGCACCACAACAGCAGACCGTCCAACGCTCAGCAGCGGAAGGTCAACCTGTTGAACCGTATTATGTCGTTATCCGGTTGCCGGGTGCAGAGAAACCCGAATTCATGTTGATGTTGCCGTTCACACCGCTCAACAAGCCGAATCTCACTGCATGGCTTGCCGCGCGATGCGATCTCCCGCAATATGGTCAGATCCTTGTCTATCGATTCCCAAAAGGGAAACAGATTGCGGGTCCGATGCAGGTGGAAAACTTTATTAGCCAAGAACCGGAGATTTCGCAACAGATTAGCCTCTGGAATACGCAGGGTTCGCGTGTCTTACGCGGCAACCTATTGATTCTTCCGATGAACAACTCACTGCTCTATGTTGAGCCGATCTACATCCAATCTGAAGATGAGAAGACTGCTATTCCGGAGTTACGGCGAGTCGTCATCGGATATGAAAATGAGGTTGTTTGGGGTGAGAGTCTTGAGGACGCACTCCGAAACATGTTCGGACCGGGGACACGCCGTCAAACTACGGCGACGATTGCAACAACGGATGATACGACAACCAATCCTGATACAGGTCAGGCCTCATTTTCGGAGCTCGTTAAGCAGGCGAACCGCTATTTTAATCAGGCACAAGAGGCGCAACGCGCCGGCGATTGGGCAGAATATGGACGCCTCTGGAAACTTGTAGAGGAGACCTTGAAACAGCTTGAAGGAAGTGTAGAGTAATCAGTCACCAGTCACCAGTCACCAGTGGCCAGTTAAGAGGGTAATGGGTCTATCAAGGTTTTTTCTTAACTGGTAACTGGTAACTTGAAAAAAGGAGGTGAAATACATGGCTCTTGATTGGAAACCGCGCCATAGGGATATGATTATTGGGGGGATCCCGTGGTTAGCCAGAATCAGCGATAAAGCCAGTGCGAAATTGCAGGGTATCATCGGTGAGTATATCTATCCGTGACCGCAGGACAAGTTGTTCCTGGAGGAACACAAGATAAGTGCTGATGAGTTCGTTGAGATGGTGAAAGAGAACCCGTCAGATGATGAGATGATTGCCGCTATGAAAAAATTGGATTCTTAGCGGTAAACTTGTTCAATGGCTGTTGGTTATAAGTTGTAAGTTATAAGTTAAGAGGTTTTTGATTGCGTTACGTGCCACTCTTAACCAACAACTTACAACCAAAAGGCGTACTCGCCGTACTGTTAACTGTGTACTCGCTCAACTGCCAACTATTAAAACACCTCAATATGTGCAGCGTCTGCTGCTATGACTTCTCCGATAATAACCGCTTCAGGACAATCAGCGGCGCGGAGTTCTGATACCGCTGCATCGGCGTTTTCCGCTGGCAGCGCGAACAGCAAGCCGCCAGATGTTTCCGCTTCCATCAAAATATGACGCATTGCTTCGCTATCGGTGTGGAACGTGACTTTGTCGGCGAGGAAGGTCATATTTGCCAAATACGCCTGCGTGTAGGTATCCTGTGCGACGAGTTCTGGTGCCTCTTCAAAGTGTGGAACGGCACTGCTATCAATTTTTAGGCGGACATCGTTACCTGCTGCCATCTCCGAGGCGTGTCCTAAGAGTCCGTAACCTGTGACATCTGTGCAAGCACTCGCGCCGTGTTTGAGCATCACCTGCGAGGCGGAAGCGTTGAGTCGGGTCATTGATTCGACGAGTTTTGGTAGGACCGCATCGCTAATTTTATCGAATTTCAGTCCTGTGGTAAGGATACCGATACCGAGGTTTTTGGTTAGGATGAGTGCCTCACCGGGTCGTGCCCCGTAATTCTTGACGAATTTCTCAGGATGAACGATCCCGGTTACGGAGAGTCCGTACATGAGTTCTGGTGCGTCCACTGTATGTCCGCCGACAAGTGCTGCGCCGGCTTCAATTGCTTTTTCGGTGCCGCCTCTGACGATATCGCCGAGTATAGATAAATCCAGATCAGCCTTGGGCCAACATGTGATGTTCAACGCTGTTTTCGGAACGCCGCCCATGCTATAGACATCGCTCAGTGAGTTCGTCGCTGCGATTGCACCGAATGTGTACGGGTCATCAACGATCGGTGTGAAATAATCGACCGTGTTAACGAGTGCGATGTCGTCGGAAATGCGGTAGATACCTGCATCGTCTGAAGTCTCGGTGCCGACAAGTAGGTTCGGATCCGTGGACTTCGGGATGTTATTTAAGATGTGCGCAAGCTCACCCGGAGCAAGTTTTGACGCTCACCCGGCGCATTTTACTGTCGCGGTTAAACGGATTTTCTGGTGTGTCATTTTTTAATGGTTGTCGGTACGGCCCCCCATATCCCCCGCATGCGGGGGATATGGGGGGCTTTTGGTTGTTGGTTATTGGAAAGAGAACTCTTAACTTATAACCATTAACTTATAACTTATAACTATCACTGTAGGTCTGACAAGACAGATTTTACGTACGCCACGCTTCGGCCGTCTTGATGGAACTGGTCGCCGTCGCGGACACCCTCGATCGCTAAGTAGCCGTCGTAGTTGACATCAAGCAACGCCGCGATAGCGAAACGATAGTCGATTTCGCCATCCGGTAACGGTACTTGGACATAGATTGCTGTTTCCAGGTCCGGGATATGTACGCGATAGAGGCTCTTGCAATGCCAATAGTTGACATGCGGTGCAACGGCTGTGATTGCGGCTTCGCACGTCTCCTCTGGAATGTCGTAAGTCCAGTAGATATTACCTAAGTCTGGGTTTATGCCGACATTTGGCGCGTCAATGCGTTCTAACAACCGTAGCGTCGTCTGGCTGTTGTCAGCTATTGAATTCTGATGGATTTCTATAGAGATTTCCACGCCGAGGTCCGCGGCGATAGCTGCGACCTCACTCACAGCACTTGCAGTCCGTTCATAGTCTTCGTCACTCGCTTGACGGCTTGATCCTTGCGATATGGATTCGCCACGATACGTTCCTTTGCCACCTGGATCGTTTGGTGGTGTCGTGACTGTGGAATTAACGATACCTGCCCCGACCTTTGCTGCGAAGTGGACGGCATCTATCATCCGTTGTTTGTTGGCTGCAGCGACTTGTGGGTCCGCAGCGGCACCACCGCCGCCACGAATCGCGACACACGGCATGCCGGCATCTTCGAGTTGTGAACGGAGTGTTTTGACTTCAGTATCAGGGATATTCATCCCGGGAAGTTCAATTCCGTCAAAGCCAATCTTTTTGGCGTGTGTCAGAAACCGTTGCCTATCTGTTGTATCGGTGGGGAGTCCGCCACCGTTGTAAGGGTATGATGTACATCGTCTAAAAGCGTACGCAATTTTCATTCATGCTCTCCTTGAAATAGATATGCTACAGCCTGCTGGAACTGTCGGAAAAGTTGCGGGTTTACGAGGTCTAAAACTGTTGATGTCTTCTGCTTGTCTGGCGGGTGCTGGGGTGTACCGTTCGCGTGCGTAGATACTTTAGCGTATCCGCCGTTACGCTGTAAAGTTGCTTCTCGGTCTGCGATGGCACTGAGAATACTGCGATAATACCACGCTTGGTCTTCGACACTACCGTGGAACCTGTCCCATATCGAGTCCCCGATGTCATCATATTCTGAGATGATCGTCCGTAAGTTGTGAAGTTTGTCGGCACATATCACAGTGCAAACTTCGGGGCTTGCGGTTCTGAGGGCTTCGATCCGTTCGGTTTTACGTGCGCGCCACCGCAATGTTTTGTCCTCCGAGCAGCTGTCAACGATATTTGCGACAGTTTCTCCAAAACGTTCCCGAATAAAGTCTAACGTCAGGTCGGTGTCCTCGACGGTGTCGTGTAAGATACCTGCTATGATAATGTCTTCGGTGCATCCGGCTTCCATTAAGATGAGTCCTACGGCGTAGGGATGTGTGATATAAGGCGTGTTGGTGCCTTTTCGGTATTGTCCGTGATGTGCTTCAGCGGCGACTTCTATCGCCTCTTCAATCTGGTTTTTCCGGGTGCCGTTCGGTGTCATGTTTCTATATGCTACGGAATCAACGCTTGGTAGAAATTTGGAGACTTAAACATTGTTAAATGATACACTATTTCCCATGTAATCGTCAAGAGGTTTTTTAATAGTTATCAGTTGTCAGTTGTTAGTACGGTTTTCTACGAAAACCTTTCAGTTTTAGTAGTTAACAGTTAACAGTTAACAGTGCTCAGTTAAAGAGGTATATTGTGGAAGTCGCAGCAAGTGTTCCAGTCACAAGTTGTTAACTGAGAACTGAAAGCGCAGCGTACTGAAAACTGATAACTAATTCCCTGAAAGCGCAGCGTACTAAGTACTGGAAACTACAGAAAAGGAATATTCTATGACTACTATTGCTATTGGCGGGATTATGCATGAATCCAATACATTCAGTGATACCCGTACTGATTACGGTGCGTTCTCTCAAACCTTTGCGAGGTATCTGATTAACGCTTGGGCGGAGACACACCACGAAATGGCAGGTTTTATTCAGGGGGCATCACAGTACGACTATACTGCTTACCCGACACTTATGGCATCCGCGACTCCGGCGGGTCCGGTAACGGATGATGCTTTTGACCGTCTCACAGATATGCTCATTCAGCATCTGAAGTCTATACCGGAATGTGATGGACTCCTGCTTGCACTTCACGGCGCGCTGGTCGCTGAAAGTTACCCGGACGGGGACGGTGAAATCTTACGCCGCCTTCGTGCGGAACTCGGGCGCGACCTTCCGATTGTCGTTACGCTGGATCAGCACGCCAATGTCTCTGAACAGATGGTTGCCGAATCGACTGCGCTTGTGATTTATAAGACCACGCCGCATATCGATCAACGCCAACGCGGGCTACAGGCAGCGGAACTGATGATGCGGATCCTGCGAGACGAGGTTACACCGACGCAGGCACTTGCGAAACCGCCGATGCTTTTGAATATCCTCTATCACAACACCAGCGTGCCGCCGATGGAGCCTATCCTCACGGCAGCGAAGCAGTTGGAAGGGCGCGTTGATGTCCTTGCGGCAAGTGTCGCATTGGGATACCCGTATGCCGATGTCTACGAAGCCGGTCCTGCCTTCGTCGTGGTGACTGACAACGACCCGCAACTTGCACAGACGGAAGCGGATATGTTATCGAAATTGCTGTGGGATGTCCGTGAAGAACTGACGCTTGACTTGCCCGATGCTGCGCAAGCTGTTGTGCAAGCCGTTGAATCTGACAGACATCCCGTTATCCTTGTTGAGATGGGAGACAATATCGGTGGTGGATCGCCCGGGGACAGCACTTTCGTATTAGCAGAATTGGTACGGCAAGGTGCATCCGGGTTCGTTGTTGTCCTCTGCGATCAGGAAGGTGTGCAAACCTGTGTTCAGGCAGGTGTCGGTGCTGAGGTAGCGTTGGATGTCGGCGGAAAAGCAGATAATTTGCATGGTGACCCTGTTTCAATCCAAGGTAAGGTGCGTCTCATCCACGATGGACGCTACGAGGAGACGGAGCCGCGGCACGGTGGACAGCGGCACCACAATCAGGGATTGACGACCGTCATCGCTGTAGGTGATTCTCTGGTCGTGTTGACGAGTAGACGGCAGACACCGTTTAGTCTCCATCAATTATTGAGTCTCGGCATTGATCCGACGGAGATGCGGATAATCGTTGTCAAAGCGGCGGTCGCTTTCCGCGCTGCTTATGAACCGATCGCAGGACGCATTATCGAGGTAGACACGCCGGGGTTGACTGCGGTGAACCCGTTGCATTTTGCGTATCACGATGTCCGAAGACCGCTTTTTCCTTTGGATCACGAGCGTTGACTTTCAGAGAGCGATATGATAAAATTTTCCTAAAATGCGAACTTCAATAGGAGAGTGGAAGTGAGAACTTTTGGAACGCAAGGTCCTGTGGCCCCGAATAGAAACTATATTGTCAATCGTTCCGAGAAAATTGAGGATTTCATCTATCGCGTCAAAGAGGGCCGCTATATCGTCATCTTCGCACCGCGCCAGACAGGCAAGACGACCTTTTTTCAACGCGCCTTGGACACCCTCTCCCGCGAAGGAAAAAACGACTTCCCAATCCGACTGAATTTTGAGGTCTATGAAGATTGCACCGCCTCGGTTTTTTACAACGGACTCTACGAGGATATTTTAGAGGAAATTGAGAATACCTTCCAGCAGCGCGGACAGTCGCCGCCTGAGACACTCACACAATTCCTGCAAAATACAGAGATAACCGACCATCTGTCAATGCAGAGATTCTTTAGACGGTTCGGGAATTTGCTAAACGCTGAATTTGGTGAGCAGCGGGTTACCCTGATTATTGACGAATTTGATGGTATCCCCTCAGAGGCTGTAAGAGGTTTCCTGCATTCACTCGGCCGCATTTATCTCACGACGACTCCCGCTAAATGTCCACACAGTGTCAGCATCATTGGTGTCAAGAGCATTCATCAGCTGAACTACGATAGGTCAATCTCGCCTTTCAATATACAAGATGAGTTGAACTTGCCGAACTTCACGTCTGAATCCGATTTATCTCTACCGTATCCTTCAAGCGTTCAAACCGATAGTCAATGGATTGGAGCGCGACTATTTTCCGGAAGGCGCGTCAGCATCCGAATATCTCACGCCTACCGGACGCATTCGGATGGAACGGCTCCTTGATAACTTCAGCGATTTTGTTGCGCGTGCCGGGTTCAGGATACTTCAAGTACCCGATACGCCTCAAGAATTCATCGGGCAGCACCTGCTTTTTGCTTATCTGGATCAATTTGTTGAGAGTGTAGCAGGGATGATGTACATGGAAGTCCCAACCGGACGTGGTAGGATAGACCTTCTTATCCTCCATAAGGGTCGTAAGTACATCGTCGAAACGAAGATTTGGGGAGGTGATCGGCACTATCAGGCAGGTAAGAAACAACTCGCCGCGTATATGAAATTGGAGACAGCAAGTGAGGGGTATTACGTGGTTTTTGATCACCGTGAGATACCAGAATCGGGGTCCCTACCTGTTCCTGGGAATGGACGCATAGAGACAGAGACGATTGATGGTGTAACTGTTCGGAGTTATGTCATTCCTGTGGTTCAAGAACGCCCTTCAAACCAACGCTCAAGCTGAACCAGAGATGGCATTCGGGTCAGAGACTCGCAATATGTTGTTTGAGTGTTTCTATTTCTTGTCTGAGTTCTTGAATCCGCTCCTTTTGTGTGCGGTCTTCTTTGCCGCGCCATGCCATAATGATTTGCGGGATACCGACAACTACGACAATAAGGCTTATTAAAGCGATGACGAACCCAAATATTATACTCAACCGTTTGTCTACTTCTCCAAATTTGTCAGCAACGTGGTTCATCACGCGTCCCTCGGAGGCTTTAAGGTCCTCCTTCAAGCGTTCCTCGGAGGCTTTAAGGTCCTCCTTCAAACGATCCTCGGACTCTTTGACAATTGAACGGATCTTTTCAAGGTCCTCTACAGTGAGCTCACTGAACACTGGTGCCGCAAAAATTAAAAATGCAGTGGTAGAAATCAGGATTAATTTCATTTTCGCCTCCTCATTTCAGTTACAAATACCCAAGTTTATCTTACGTATAGTAAACCATATTTGCTCTCTATTGTCAAATAAAAGTTGCGTGTGTGCTAACGCCTCTAGCGCGTAGGTTGGGTTGAACGGCGTATTACTGAAACTCGACATAGAAGGTAACTTTCAATTTTACGGAATACATGCCGCCCCTACGGGGCTGAGGTTTTTTGGGCACGCGCTGCTATAAACATTGCGTCGCTACGCGACTGAAGAGTTTTTTGAAGTCTTCAAGGTCTCTCTGTAGAATCCGGTTCGGTTAGGAAACCGAACCTACCGGGCCTGGGTCTGAGACGGTTGTTTTCTTCTAAAATTGACACCTATGGTGTATTGTTACAAACTACCATTTGAATTGTCGCAAAACCGATTTCTTGCGTTCCAAAAACGTTGGCATCAACTGCTAACATGGTGTATAATAACTTACAGATCTTCCGTTGATCTGCTAACGCTGTTTACAATCAAACAAGATTGAATAGGGAGGGAAAACCGTGGCATTTAGCGATTTCAAGACAATCTCCGAAGTCCAAGAGAAATTCAGAATCATGTATGCTGAAGATGACTTTGTTAAAGCCGAACCGTCAACCCCTTCAGCGGAATTCCTACGAGACTTTGAATTTACGCGGGAACACATTAATGTCTTTGCGTCCGAAGCAGCGCGGTGTGAAGCGATTATCTTTCCTGTCTTGAAGGAGAGTTATAAAGCATACGCCGATCAATACGCACTCTGGATAAAGCAATCCATCGGCTACGATGATGTCTTGAACGGAACTCCGGACTATTTTATCTCCACCCGATCTGAATTAGGCAAAACGGTTGTCGGAAGTCCGTTAATACTCCTCGTTGAAGCTAAGAAAAACGATTTTGAACACGGATGGGGACAATGCTTGGCGGAGTTAGTCGCTGCGCAAAAAATAAATGCCAAAAATATAGATAACAGTACCGATCTTCCTGTCTATGGCATTGTTACCGACGGAACGTTGTGGCAATTCGGACGGCTTATCGGCGATATCTTTACCCAAAACAAAACAGACTTCGCATTGGCTAATTTGCCGACGCTTTTCGGTGCAGTTGATTCTGTCTTCAAAGCAACGATTGATAGCAATTGAAAAGGCACGGGTAGATACCCTTAAATGATAGGTACGGTTTTGCGGCGTACTCAACCAAATGCGATCTGCATTCCCAATCACATCGGATACGGAGTGTATAAATTAATTCTGAAATCTACCGTAGTTTGTAGAACGGAGGTTAATAGAGTGAAGAACGAAAACACCTATACCATTGAACAGATCAAGGTTTCACCGATCAATATTAATATGGAAGACCACGAAAGCATTAAACACACAATATCGAAACTTGCGGATGGTCCCATAAAAGGCGAAACAGAGATTGAGGTATTCAAAATATTCGCCTCGGCGTTAGAACGGAAATTTGGCGCAGAAATTTCTACCTTCAGTCCGCCTTCAACGGACTACAAGCATTGGAAAATACATCTTCCGAAAGATGGCAATTTTGATGCTACGCCTTCAAGAGTCTCCGTATCCTTTTATATCAAACGCAACGATAATCCGTAATTAATTTGATCAAGGAACCACTATGATCCGCGAACTTACTGGAATTGAGCTGCCAGGTGATGCTGACTTCTTATGGAAATATACGAGTTTTGAGAAATTTGTTAATCTTTTAGGCACTAAAAGTCTATACTTTACACGAGCAGATAAGTTTGAAGATCCTTTAGAAGGTTTTACCCCTCCACCAGCTAAGGAACACTATAAACACACAATCGGTGATATTACTACTTTAGAAAAATTCCAAGAAAATTGGCATAAATATACTTTGTGCAGTTGTTGGCATCATGCCACAGAAGAATCGATGGCGATGTGGGAAAAATATCACATGCACAATAACGGCATTGCTATCAAAACAACCTTCGGGGATTTTAAAAGCTGCTTAGTAGATGATTATGATGTCTTTCTCGGCAAAATTGAATATATCAATCACTATGAATACCCAATCACACAAAAGTTAAACGAAATGAGTATGTTATATACTTGGTATTTCCATAAGAGGAAACCATTTGAATACGAACGAGAGTTCCGTGCAATTATTCCGCAATATCCATCCTCTCTAATAACTTATATTGATAACCACGGCAATTTAATTAATCCAGATTCTCCCTTAGAGGATGTAGAATTTCCCGATATATATAAAACTGGGATGCATGTCAATGTTGATCTTAACACGTTGATACGCGAAGTTCTCACATCCCCTTACGTTGACGACTGGATTACAGACACTGTCAAATCAGCCGTCCAACAATACGGTTTTGAATTCAAAGTTAATCGCTCAACACTTTTAGATGCGCCCTCTGGATCGGCTTGATACTGATTTCCTTGAGAAATCAATGTCAATCTTAAAGATGTGCGTGGGAAAATGTCGCTTGACAATATGAAAACTAATTCCGCTGATGACCTACCACAACACCGAATCAATCTCTGTTATAACGCGCAGCGTCTCGGCGATGGCGACGAGGATTGCACGATACTGTTGCAACTCTGCACGATGTAATTCTTCTCCCTTCCGATCGCGTAGCCACTTTTCACAGACCTGATACGCGCCGATCTCGTATTCCCACACTTCTTCTGAAACATCCGTGAAATGTTGCGTGAGGTTGATCCAGACTTTGCTATCCTCATAGCGAGGCTTTGACACAATGCCGTCACCTTCTCCGTCGAACCGATGCCGCGTCGGAATCTGTACGTCTTTCAAGAGATGCCAATCTATCAGATGTTGACCTAATGCTGCGAGGGTGCGGAATTGGTCAATGTTCTGTGGCATCGGGATCCGCGGGAAATCGTATTTCAGGAAGTCGTAATAGCGTTCGCGATAGGTGGGACTGTAAAGCACCGCATAGATGTAGGCAAGGATTTCTTCTGGTGAAACGCTGTCGGGTAGGTTAAAGGGGGCGGTCTGTGGAAGTCCTAACGCCTCTGAGATTGCGGTCAGAAAGGTGGGTTTGAAATTGAGGGAACGTTCTGTTGAGATTCCCAATTCTTCTGGATTTGGGTATAAATAAAGCGGAAATACATGGGTGGGGCCATCTCTATTTGAGACACAGTTACCATCGGTAATTCTGTTGGTGACAAAAATGTGCTGCCATGTAGTAGCACTCCGAATAATACGATGTGTACAGAGGGCAAGATTCTCACCCATAAGGAGATGCGACATAATCGCAGACCGCGGCATACAATGAAACCCACGAGATTGTCCTGTATAGTAAGTATATCGTGTATCAAACGGGCGATAATTGATCGGCACAATGTGCTGTTCGGTATCTGGATGGTCACGAAGATCCTCTTGGGCGAGGCGAATCTGCCAATCACGTCTATCTCTCGGTAAATTATATTGTTGTCGTGCCTCAGATTCCGGAAGGGACATAAAATCAGTAACAGTGGCACGCACCGCTTCTGGAGTGCTATGAATAGTGAGTTTGTCTCGTGCTGTTATAATTCCAATTGAACTTGCTTGAAAGATGTCAGTTAGTACCCAACCGGTTTCGTATTCTTCTATATGTTGATCGTGACGTGGCACAAAATGATAGAACGGTGAATCAGGCGTTAATTCTGTCCATGTCGTGCTCTGAATATCAGTATCTGAAAGCGTAGCGTATTTTTCCGCTCGGCTTCCCCACAAGTCAGCGTAATAAATTTTTGCTGGAGCAACATTATCGCGTTCCTTGATACACAACAGAATTGCGGTGCCTTGTTGAATATCAAAGACATTTTCATCTGTTTCACCATCAGGTATAATTTCTCCGATTCTGCTACTGCCGTGCAAATTAAAGCAATAGATGGTATTAAAACTGTTCATCAAACTTTGCCGCATACCGCGAAAGATAATACCGTACAAAAATCCGTTATTTACAATATAGCCAACAACACCTTCACCGTTTTGATCAATTCGCCACTGTGCCCACCGTACAAATTTTACATAGTCCCCCTGGAGTGCCTGAAGGTTCGCTTCTGTCATTGGTGTTCCATCAACACTTCTATAATCTTCCATTAGCTGTCCAATGAAATTTAGGCTTCCATCAGCGTCGCGGCTTGGATTCGCTGAACTTCGTTGATATGGCGGATTGCCGAGGATGACGAGGATGGGTTCGTCTCGTTTTACGGAGAGTGCTGCGTTTGCTTCGTCGGTGATGAACTCGGCAAAGGGTAGCGATTCCTGCATCTCTTGCGGTTGCTCCAGTGTATTGGTGAGATAGATGCGGAGGCGTTCACCGGCGTGCCAGCCTTGCGATTGTAGGAACAGACTCAACTTCAGATGCGCGATTGTGTACGGCGCGACAAGCAGCTCAAATCCGAATAGCCGTTTGACCAGTTGCGCGTTGATGTATTGCGTCCATTCACCTGTACCGTAGGTGTCGGTGACGGAGGCTCGGATATGCTCAAGTACTGCCAACAAGAAACCACCGGTTCCCGTCGCTGGGTCGAGAATGAGCGTGTCATCGTCGGCGAGGCCGTCGGGTCTGTTGAGTTCCGTTTTCAGTAGGCTATCGACGGATCTGACGATGTAGGAGATAACCTGTGGCGGCGTGTAGTAGACACCGCGATCGACGCGTCGTTGCGGATCGTATTCGGCGAGGAAGGTCTCGTAGAAGTGGATGACCGGATCTTCGAGACGGTTTTTCGCAGTAAACGCCGTGCGGAGTAGCTCGGTGGGGACGTTTCCGAGGAGTGTTGCGATGTCGTCGAGAATGTAGGTGACGTTCGTTTCCAGCCTCGGCGATGCAACGTGATAAAAGAGTTCTGCGAGGAACGGGTTCGAGCGTGGGAGTGCCTCTGCTGCGGTGTGGCGTGAGAAGTTCGTCGCGTTCGGGAGTGTGCAGCGTGCGGCGAACATCCCGTACGCGAGCGTTTGTGCGTACATGTCCGCGAAATCGTCGGGCGTTAGCGTTGCGATGAGGAGTTCCCTGAATGCGGTGAACATCCCGTAGATTTGACTGTTTTCGTCGGTAAGTGTCGTGGCGATCTGTGTCTGGAGTTCGCGGGTCCGTCTGGCGAGGTGTCTTGCAAGTACTTCTGGCGAAGTGATCGGGATGGGTCCGGCGTTCAGGAACTGTTCCAGTAACCGCTCTACATTTTCTGGCGAGTTTTGGATGTTTGCTGTGATGCGTTGTTGCCCGTCGCGCCACAGTTGGAAATCGAGGAAATTGGTGAGGATAAAGTTATCCAAATTTTCGATGAACCGTTGGTTCTGTTCTTTGGCGTGTCCTGTGAGGTTGTCGAGGTCTTTGCTGGGTGCCTCCGCTTCGATATAGCCGATGGGGAGCAGCCCTTCTGTGGCGATGAAATCGGGTCTCCCGATCTGATTGCGTCCTCTCGGTTCTTGTGTGAGTGTGACGGCACCTCTATCAAAACAGTCAGCGTCTCGAAATACGCCTTCGAGGAACGTTTGGAGATGTGGGTATAGTGAGAGTTCTGGGGTTGCTTCTGCGGTGTTTCGCGTGTGTTGGATGTTTTGTAGATAGCGGTCTCGGTGTGTTTGAAAGTTCATATTGGGCATTATACACTTTTTACATCTCAGGTGCAAGCCTTTTTCTCGGAGAATTTTTAACCACATTTGATAATGTTTAGGAAGTGTGTTATACTTGATTAAGATAAGGAGGGATCATAATGGTTACCCGCAAAGAGATTCAAGCGACATGTGACGACATTGTGCGCGAATTCGCACCGCTACAAGTGATTCTTTTCGGCTCCTATGCCTACGGCACGCCGACGGAGGATTCGGATGTAGACCTACTTGTTGTGATGGATATTCCGAAATCGGAGTTTCTGAATAAGGCGATTGAGATCCGACAACGTATTTCATACCGATTTGGTCTAGATTTGTTGGTACGTTCACCGAAAGAGATCGCGTATCGGGTCTCCTATAACGATTGGTTCCTTCGTGAGATTACCGAAAAAGGGGAGTTGCTTCATGGATCCGATGCCCATGACTCTATTAAAAACCTACGAAATACAGATTACCGAACAGGTTTTCTTAAAACCGACGAGGGCTGCATGAATCCGCTAACGCTGGAATGGATAGAGAAGGCTGAAGGCGATTATAAAGCAGCAAAGTGGCTTCAGCAAGCCCCGGATCCCGGGCATGACGCTATCTGTTTTCATGCACAACAGTGTATCGAAAAATATCTAAAAGCGTGGTTACAAGAGGCGAATATTCCGATGCCACGGACGCATAACCTCGAGGAATTGTTGGCGTTAATTGTATCCACACAGCCTGTTTGGTCTGATTGGCAACCTGATCTTAAAATAATCACTGCGTATGCAGTGGATCCCCGCTATCCTGGAGATTCGGCGACAGCTGACAATACGCAGCATGCTATGCATGTCTGCGAAGCGGTGCGTCAAGCGGTTCGCAGACATCTAAAACTTGCAGAGCCTGTAAATTGATATTGCGCACGAAACTGTTCCTGCTGTGTAAGAAAGTTAGACTCTTGCCAAGGAAGGTACAATATTTGGCAAAAATATAGATGAAGATGCCTAAAAAACGCCATTTTATCATTACGCTGCTACTCATAGGACTTCTACTTCAAACGGTTCATGCTGCGCCGTTGCAGACACTTTCGTTAGATTTCACGCGCGAATTGACCGAAAAGGGAGAAACGGAACACATCGCAGGCACGCTTCACTATGATGTGAAGACAGCGAGGGTTGTTGTTGAAGTCACGACACCGCTCAAGCAGATAATGATTGTGAAGGATAAGGTGCTGGAAATTTATTATCCTGAGCAGAAACAGGCGTTTCGTTTTATCTCTGAGGGACGGATTCCGCTGCCGTTTGTCGAATCTATTGTCCAATCCACACAAGCCGAATACGGGTTAACCGCTATCGGTTATTCCTTGGATAAGCATGATGTTATTGACAAAGTGCTTTATACGCATTGGAAGCCGCCAGAAAAGGCGAAAGATACACTCGGTATCGTTATCCTCGGCATGCGCGATGATCGGCTTATCTCGGCAGAAATCAAAAATCCAGCCGGATATATCGTCGGTAAATCCCGCTATCAGGACCACAAAAGAATCGGTATTAACTATATTCCTATGACAGTTACTTCCAGCATGTACAGTGATAAATCTGAAGTTCTCCAACATGAACGGATTGTCTATAACAATCCGCAGGTAAATTTAGAAACACCAAATCCAATCTTAAATTTCACAATTCCGAAATCTGTGGAGGTAAAAGAGATCAAATGGTAAATCGTTCTGTCTATCGTCTACTTGTTCTGCTCTGTGGGGTCTGTGTATGTATTGTTATGTTTCCGGTGCTTGCAGACGAAGCTGCCGACCTTGCATTTATCCGTAAAGTCAACCCAATGACAAGCCCGAAACCGCAGGAAACTGTCCGTTTTAATCCGCAGGAGACCTCTGAACTGAAACTCGTCGCGACCGGACTGATTCGCCTGTATCAGAAGTTCGTTTCAAGTCAAGACGGTCCATCATGCCAGTTCTTACCGAGTTGTTCACATTTCGGTATGGGGTGTATACAAGAATACGGCTTTGTCCGCGGTGTCGTGCTTACAGCTGACAGGCTCATCCGATGTAACGGTTCGCAATCGAACCATTATCATAAAGATGGCGTGACAGGTAAATATATTGACCCTGTTTCGGATTATGCGGAACTAAAATAAAGGTTTTCAGACGGGAGGCGTGAGCTCCGATTACACCTGCAATTGTCTTTGACTTTTAACGTGCAAGTCGTTATAATATAAATACTGAGAGAGGGTGTCTATTGAAAAAACAGAGAGCTACACTTTTATCAACGACGCAAGCTTGGATAAGTTTAGAGATTATTCTCCTTTTCTTTTTAGAAATTGTCTACGTGATAATCTTCTGGCGATACGAAAGTGCAAAAGATCAAGCAACTATGGAGGCAGTTATTGCCACTGCCCGGAATGTTTCTGTGTGTATACTGCCAACGATTGTTGGTATCGTCGGTATGTTTGAGATTGGAGGTGAGATCATGATTCGCTTTACGCGTCTGATGCAAGACGCAATCGCTGAAGGGATCGCCCAAGGGATCGCCCAAGGCAAAGCTGAAGGCAAAGCTGAAGGCAAAGTTGAAGGCAAAGTTGAAGTTTACCGAGCCTGGCATGCGGATTGGGAGAGACGACGACAGGCAGCAGCGGAAAAAGGGATTCCTTTTGACGAACCACCACCCCCTAAACCTGAGGGTATTACCGAGGATTGATGAACAATAGACAAAAACTAAAATTCGCGTTCATATTCTTTCTCAGTCCTCTCTTCCTATCTGTTGTGAATGCCGAGACGCCCCCCGATTACTATAGCCCCGAAAACGTGCGTAAGTTCGCTGACTTTCTATATGAACAGGGTGACTATCTCCGTGCTGTCGGTGAGTACCAACGCTACCTTTTTTACGAACCCCAACAGAGCGAGGCGATTCATTATAGGATTGCAGTGTGTTATCGCTTCGGCGGTAGATCGGCACAAGCGATCCAAAGTTTTGAAGCGCTTTTGCGGAGGTATCCCGAAGGTCAGTACACAAGCCAAATCTATTATCAGATCGGTGCGACCTATTTTTTAATGGATCGGTATGATCAGTCTGTTCGGTTTTTAAGTAACGCACTTCCTCGTATAACGGATAGACGGCAACATGCCGAAGCGGAGCAGCTCATTGGACTCTCTTATCTGAGACAAAAACAGTGGTCTGAAGCAGGCGAGGTTTTCAGCAGATTACAAGGATCAGATATAATGCGGATTAGAGAGAAGGCGGCGGTGTATAACATTTACGCTGAGAACGGAGAGAAGCTGCCGACCCGCAGTCCTTTTTTGGCAGGTGCGCTTTCTACGATCTTACCCGGTGCAGGACGGGTCTATACCGGTCGCCTTGCTGATGCCCTGAACACGCTGTTTACCGTTGGGTTCACAGGTTGGCAGGCTTACGACGGTTTCCGTAGAGATGGACTCACATCGGCAAAAGGTTGGACGCTCGGCACGCTCTGCGGTATCTTCTATGTCGGTAACATCTACGGTTCAGTGATTTCAGCGCGGGTCTACAATCAGCACATAACAGACGAGTTCTTGGCGACATTGTTTATAGAGTTGCCGTATTAACATAGTTATCAGTACGCAGTTAAGAGATGCTTTTGAGAAGTGCAAACTGAAAATTTACGCTACAATCCTCGTCTGGCAACACTGATTCTTTTCAATCTTTATCGGTTTTCAGGAATATCTCGCCATCAAAGTCTGGAATTTCATGGCGAGAATGACGTTTAGCGCTGCTGACTGCTATGACAGACGCATCAAAAGTCATCGTTCTGGCAGCACCGCTGCGGTTGTAGACTGCCCACCCGTTTTCAAACGCTCGGATAAAAAGTCCAGTTACGTCTCGGTATTGAGATGCTCTGTCTTGGATTGGCTGTCCGAGATCAGCATCATAGAAGTCGTACCAGTTGTGGAGATGGTCGGGAGCAGGTATGGCGTTGTCGTCGCCGAACAGGACATAACCGTCCGAGTGCGTTAGACTCAGTGTCGTAATCATACGCATCCATCGTAGATTTTCCGTACTGTTTCGCTCTGCGACGCGTGTGTTTAAGTCTGCCATGTCATCCGTCACGACGCGCCAACCTTCTAAACAGTTGATTCTCGGTTCTCGGAGATGCTGTTCAGCCCATAGGAGCGTCTTCTCCATCTGTAGGATCTGGTCGAGGGTATACCCCTTGTCGTGTTCCGGTTTATAGCACTCCATGAAGAGACCATTCACGTCCGGTGCCGATTTTGGAACCTGACGCATATTCGCGTTGACGAGGATTAAGAAGTCGTCAGTTGTCTGTTCCCGAATTTTGCGTAAGATCGCCAACCTTGCTTCTAATTCAGCCTCCGGTGTCAGGATCGTCTGCGACCAATCGTCAACAGCGACGGGACTGGTCGCGTAATCTTCATTCCACCAATCGAGCAGAATCCCGTCAAAGAGACCGGACGTGTCGAGTGCGATGGCTTGCTTGACCATCAAGTCCTGCATTTCAGGGTTCGTGAAGTCTATGAGGTAGCCGAGAACTTTATCATTTTCGTCGATTTTTCCATCGCCATTGGTATCTTCTCCCCATCCAATGACTGGTTTTCCGTTGCTATCTCTGAGCCAATACGGAGAATCTGGTGGGAAATAACCGACCTCCCACCAGTTTTCGACGTTCGCTTCGTTTTGGCGGGACACATATCTAGCGTCCCGGTATCGGATTTCGACAAGCAGTAAAAGGTTAGGGTTTAAGGAGAGCAGTTCCTGTTTTCTTTGGCGTGCTGTATCAAGTTGACTGGGGTTCAACGCAGTTGCTAATCCGGAATAGGGTTGTGCTTCTGATATATCCCAAGCGACTCTGAGGAGCGTGTATGGATGCGCGAAAGCGAGGTCGTGTTGTGTGAGTCGGTGAAGTTCATCCACGTCAGGTCTGTTTTCGATGCCGTTCCATGCCTGAAAGATGGAGGGGTAATTCCGCTGTGCGTCGGCTGCATTTACCTTTATAGCACCGATAGCACTGAAAATAAGCGGAAGCATCACGGATTGAACGCTAATTGCTTTTTGCATTGTGTAGCATCGCCTTCTATTGCCCAAAGTCCGCCTTCAGTCTTCCCCAGGTTGTTGTCAACTTATCCTGTGGCTGGACGGCTAACACGCCTTCGATGCCTTTGTTCATGAGTTCCTTGATTTCTGCTTCGGAGCGTGCGATGTTGGAGATTCGGACTTCGTCCATCCGTCCCTCTAAGAACGGTCCTGCCCCGCGTCCGAGCCACAAGACATCGTTATTTGGGGTAATATTACCGTCGAGTTTGCCTTCCGCATCTAAGACACCATCAATGTAAATTTTGGCTTCCCCGGACTTTCCGTCGTAAGTGCCAGCCGTGTGTGTCCACCTTCTCAGGGGCATGTCTGCTTTACTGGCAAGGACTGCGGTGCCCCATGCAAGGGCATCTGTCGTCATTCGGATGAGGACTTTCTTATCGTTCCGTGGGCCCACTTTGTAGCTTGACTCTTTCGTAGCACCTGTGCCGCCGGCGGTAGACCATGCCTCCAGGTAGAGCCACATTTCCACGGTAAGCCCTTCAGTCAAGTCTAAGCTATCGCTGTCGGGTATCTCGACGAAATCTCTGGGACCATTTCCACCGAAGGCGAGTCCACCGCCGGGGTTGCCATTATCCCATTTCGGTCCCATGAGTGTGCCGTCGTTTCCGTAGTCAGAGAGGTCTTTGACGGTGTTCCCGTTACCTGTCTCGAATGTGTAAAGAAGGACGGTATGTTCATCTTGCGCGAAACTCTGTAATCCGATTCCGGTTGTTAGCAAAACAATTAGAGCTATGTAAAACATTGTGGATATAACGTTTCTCATGGTAATATCTCCTTTTTTCGTACGCAGTTATTAGTACTCAGAGGGTGGTTTCAAGTTTCCTGATTTTCGTTATTGATATTTTATCATAGATGAATGTAATGTGCAATCAGTTAATAGTTGTCAGTTTTCAGTAGTTATAAGTTATAAGTACGGTTTTTCTGCGAAAAACCTTTTGGTTAACAGTTAAAGAGGTTCTCTGTGGCAACCTTCACAGAGAACAGAACTGTTCCAAGAACCTTCTTAACTTATAACCTATAACTTATAACCATTCCTCTGACAACTGAAAGCGTAGCGTACTGAGTCCTGATAACCAACCCTCTGACAACTGCGTGCTGCGTTACCGAATTGTTCTTGCATTATTTTTTTTTATCGTTATACTAATGCTATTGTGGAGCAGGTTTTGCTCTGAATTTTAGATTCTAATGAAGTAAGGGCTTGAAATGCAACATATATCACAACAAAACGATTGGTTGGTTCATCCGTTTTGTCAGTCTGCTTCAGTTGTAGAGACGGACAATCGGCTTATTCTTGATAACGGTCTTATCCGGCGAACATTTGTCATTTCCCCTAATTTTGCAACTGTTGATTATTTGAATCAAATTACCGGTAGCAGTCTGCTCCGTGGTATCAAACCGGAGGCACTGCTTACGATTAATGGTGCGCAATTTGCGGTGGGTGGTTTGGCGGGGCAGCCTGACTACGCCTATCTCGATTCAAATTGGATTGCAGATTTGACGAATGACGAGAACGCTTTTCAATTTCGTGAATACCGAGTCGGGGAACCTGAAGCGCACTATCCGTGGGTAAAAAGGCGTTTTGCGACATCGTCGGTATACCCACCAGAGGGTGTGAAACTGACGGTTGTATTCTCACCCCCGCCATCCGTTGATTCCCTTGAAGTACGTTTGCATTATGAGCTCTACCGAGGGATTCCGGTACTGTCGAAGTGGGTCACACTTCATAATACGGGTGAAAAACCGGTTCCTATTGATGCTTTAAGTTGTGAGATCCTCGCTGTTAACGAGCAGGAGAAGCATCGGCTGCATGTTGAGAGTGATTATGCTTTCAGTAGAATGGAAACGACACAGTGGGGACCAGATGCCGATTATCTGACGCAAGTTGACTATCGTTATCAGATGCCGTTGTTGATGACGAGCCACTATCCGCTCGGTCCTGGGATAATTCTCCAAACGGGTGAAAGTTTCCAGAGTTTTCGTACTTTCGAGATTCTGCATGACGGTGATGACCGTGAGCGAAAAGGACTTGCGCGCCGCAAGATGTATCGCACCGTCGCGCCACAGGTTACGGAGAATCCGATTCTGATGCACGTTCGGAGTGCCGAACAGGATGCCGTCCGTTTAGCGATTGATCAGTGCGTCGAAGTCGGATTTGAAATGGTGATTATGACCTTCGGAAGTGGGTTCAATATTGAGAGCGAAGACCCCGAATATATTGCCCGGATGAAAGAATTGGCGGATTATGCGCATCGGAAAGGCGTTCAGCTCGGTGGTTATACGCTGATGTGTGCTTCGCGAGGTGTGGGCGACGAATTTAACTGTATTGATCCGGAGACCGGAAAACCCGGCAGTCGGTTTGGGCAGAGCGCGTGTCTTGCGAGTCGTTGGGCGGACGGTTATTTCGAGCGTGTGTTGAATTTTATGGATGCAACCGGAATGGACATTATAGAGACCGACGGTCCTTATCATGGTGATGTCTGTGCTTCGACAACGCACGCATACCATAACGGTTTGGAGGATTCACAGTTGCGTCAGTGGGAAGCGTGCGTCCGTTTTTACCACGAATGCCGGGCACGCGGGATCTATATCAATTCGCCGGATCAGTATTATCTCAACGGTTCAAATAAATGCGGTATGGGGTATCGTGAGACGAATTTCAGCTTGCCTCGGGAGCGGCAGATTCTGATCTCTCGGCAGAATATCTACGATGCCACATATCAGAAGACACCGAGTATGGGGTGGATGTTTGTCCCGTTAGTAGAATACCACGGCGGTGGCGCAGCGGCAACGTTTGAGCCGCTGTGCGATCACCTTGAGGATTACGAATCACATCTTGCACAGAATTTTGGGAGCGGTGTGATGGCGTGCTATCGTGGCCCCCGGCTTTTTGATACGGAAGAGACGAAAACCGTCGTTAAGAAATGGGTTGACTTCTACAACAGGTATTGCCTGATACTAAATTCTGACCTAATTCACGTGCGCCGTCCAGATGGGCGTTCTATTGATTGTATGCTCCACGCGAACGCGCAAATCACGCCTTGTGGACTCGCGATGCTCTATAATCCGACACGCACGGTTCAAGAGATGACACTGAAACTGCCGCTCTATTATACTGGTTTGTCTGATGTTGCGAGGATCCGTGAAGGCGAAGGGGAACCGAAACGTTATGAAATTGATCGGAATTACAATGTTGAGATTCCTGTTCAGATGGCACCGAAGAGCGTTAGTTACCTCGTGATTGAACCTGAAGTTTGAACCTTCTTGAAGGCGTTTTCATCTTTTCTGAACAAATTCACGACTTGTCTGCCTAACTTAACAGATGCAGTTTGGATGTGGAAGTCGTAATAAAAATTTATAAGTTTATGGTGAGGCAAACAGATGAAACGGAAATATCTTATCGGTGTATTTTTTGCTTGTGTGTTGGCGTTTTCGACGATAGTTGTGCTCAACACTTGGACGCAAAGCAAGCTTTCAGGAGATGAAATACGGTTCGATTTCGACCTGGATGGTGAACTCAGTGTCGAAGAGCAGCGTCTCATGTTTAGAGTGACGCGGCTTGAAGCGCAGAGAGGTAACAAGTTCAGCGAAGGCGAAATTCGTCAGATGCGTACCGGAGAGCGAGATCGATCGCGCGGTAGAGGCGGATTCGGTGGAGGCAGACGCGGTTCGAGAGCACCCTCAGGACCGAGATTGAACCCTGAGCAGGTCGCCTTCAGAGACGGGGCTGCCACGATCCCTGACAGGGAGACTTTCGAGAAACTATCGTATCAAGGTACAGAAGTCCGTATTGATACACAACTGACCGGCATTGAATTTGTAAAATTTCAGATTGAGAATACGCATACAGAGAACCCGCAACTCTATTTTATGAACACGGAAACGCACCGTTCCCACGGCAGTTTCATGGATGCTGCGGGTTTGGGAAGAGGTCAAGGCCAGATGCGTGGTGTGCTGAGTTATCGCCCACTTTTCATGGCGCCGAATGGTGAACCGGGGGTTTATACCTTTGAGTTCAATCCGAACGACGCTTTTCCGTTTGAAGAGATCAAACTTGCGCACGATCTGCTCGTATCGAAGATGCCGATACTGAAAAACAGGCTCGGCTATTGCCCGTTGTGGGGCGCGATCGGGATTTATGAACGCGAGAAAGCACGCTATGACGCTGCGGAATTCCCTGTCTATTTTGAGGACGACCTTTATGCGAATGTCGGGTACCTCCCGTTGAACCAGGCGGCATCGTTCGGTCTGCTGCGTGTGTTGGCAATGGATGAGCGTCCGACACCACGCGACATCGTTATCTGTCCGACCTTACCGAACGAGATGCCGCGGGTCGCAGGTGTTATTACCGGGGTTCGACAGACACCGCTTTCGCATGTCAACCTCCGCGCGATTCAGGACAAAGTCCCGAACGCTTTTATCACCAAAGCGTGGGAAAACGCATCGATTGCACCGCTCATCGGGAAATACGTCTACTACGCTGTCAACGCCGACGGCTTTGAAATTAGAGAAGCGACACTTAAAGAGGTGGAGACGCACTTTTCGGAGCTGCGTCCGTCGAAAACACAAAAACCGAAGCGAGACCTCTCTGTTACGGAGATTCTACCACTCGACGACATTCGGTTTTCGGATGCGTCACGTTTCGGTGTGAAGACAGCGAATGTCGCAACGCTGCGGACGTTCGGGTTCCCTGAAGGAACAGTGCCGGATGGGTTCGGTATCCCGTTCTACTTTTACGATGCGTTCATGCAGCACAACGGGTTCTATGCGAAGGTCGAGGTGTTACTTGACGATCCAGCGTTTCAGCGTGACTACGACGCGCGGGTTGCGGCACTCAAAACGCTTCGCACGGACATCGAAAAGGGTGAAATGCCGGATTGGATGTTGGACGCACTCGCGACGCTGCACGACGCATTCCCTGAAGGCACATCCCTCCGGTGCCGTTCCAGCACGAATAACGAAGACCTCCCCGGTTTCAGCGGTGCCGGTCTGTATGATTCCTATACACACCACCCGAACGAGGGGCATCTCTCAAAGTCAATCAAGCAAGTGTTTGCAAGCCTCTGGAATTTCCGCGCTTTTGAGGCACGCGATTTCTATCGTATTGACCATTTATCTGCGGCTATGGGGGTACTGGTGCATCCGAATTTTGGGAGCGAATTAGCGAACGGCGTGGCAGTCAGCAACGATGTCGTCTATCAGACGATCGGTAATTATTACCTCAACACGCAGGTCGGTGAAGATCTCGTGACGAATCCTGAAGCGCAGTCTATTCCAGAGGAGATTTTGTTGGATTGGTGGGATAGCAACGATTATCGGGTGGTGACGAAGTCTAACCGGACGACAGATGGCGGACGGATTCTGTCGGATGCCTACCTGCGTCAACTCAATAGCTACCTCGGCATAATCCACTACAGGTTCAATCAACTCTATGGTTCTATTGGACAGACGAAAGAATTCGCTATGGAGATTGAATTCAAGATTACGAGCGACGGTAGGCTTTCAATCAAACAGGCGAGACCGTGGGGACAGTGATATAGTGCTTCGTCACCTTTGAACTTGAAGGTTCGTTTGTAGTAGGGCAATAATGCACTTTGCATGAATCAACGGTATGAATGCCTTATGGCATTCCCCGGGGTGAGTACACCGCAAAATTACCCTACTACAAACGGAGATGGACACTTATAAAGCAATAGTCATGCTAATTTGTTTTTTTAATTTCGCCCCAGATTGTAAGAAATCTATCCAGGGGTGTTACGCTCAGGCCGCTTGGCGCGAGTTGCTCAACAGTTGGCAGAATCGCGGGTCCCAATCCCTCGGCAACACCGCCAACAGCATAGATTTTATTTTCAAGCGTGCCAGTCCCCAAGAAAACTCGTGCCGTTGGCATCTCTGGAGCTTCTGTCCATGTATCATTAGCTGGTTCGTAGACTTCAACAGTTGTTAGCCCGGGGCCTTGTACAATAGGTGTTCCACCAATCGCATAAATCTGTGAACCTATCACACTTACTGCTAAAGCTGTTCGGGCGGTTGGCATATCCGCCTTCTGACTCCATGCATCTGCGGTGGGGTCATACGCTTCAACGGTTGAAAGAACAGGTCCTTGCACAGTAGGAGTCCCACCAATGAGGTATATTTTCCCATCAACGCTTGCGGCTGCCATGCCTGAACGCGCTTCTGGCATATCTGCCTTTTTCGTCCACGTATCGGTCGCTGGATCATATTCTTCAACGGTCGGTAATATGGGACCAACATTTTGTGCAACGCCGCCGATGGCGTAAATTTTGCCATCTACAGCAGTTGCAGAGAAAAAGGAGCGGGGTGTTGGCATGTCTGTTTTTTGTGTCCATGTATCTGTTTTCGGGTCATATTCTTCGACTGTTCCGAGCGCGGGGGCTTGTCCGTTCCATCCGCCGATAGCGTATATTTTTCCACCGACTACAGAGGTTACAACACCGGCACGTGCCGATGGCAGACTCGCTTTCTGTACCCATTTGTCCTCATCCGGGTTGTAGGCATCAACAAAGTCAACGGGGTCAGCAAGCATCCCGCCTATCGTATAAATGGTGCCGTTAACCGCAGTTGTCGAGAAAAAGAGCCTGGGAATTGGCATATCTGCTTTTTTCGCCCAGTCTTGGGCATTCGCAACATGCATCAGATTAAAAGTGAATAGGGTGACGAGTAGCCACCCGAAATAAGAAAATTGAGATTTGTTTGATCTTGTCATAAGTTCTCTTTTCATTAGAAACCTTAAAAGTTCCGAATTCCTGAACGGAATTGCGTTCGTAAAGTTAATTTAGGAATGATGTCCATCGGTCGCATTCTAATAGACAGTCCATTGGCATGTGCGCCGAGGTATACCACAACTTTATTGTGTAACCCAAGTTGCTACTCACAATGTTTTAGACAGACATGTACTGTTTTTGATTGAAAATTCAAGAAATTTTCTCTCATACTGCTATTTTATGGGTTCACCATAAATGTGTGAATCAAAAGCAGCGGTTTACGGGTTCCACCAGTAGGTGATTTTACCGACGATAGTCCAATCAAGGAGTTCAGCACCGCCGTCACGGGTATCGTAATTCTGGTTGAAGACGAGGTAAAAGTCGCTACCGGGACGATAGATATAATTGATGAGGAAGTTGGCAGCGAGTACATCTGTGTCGGTGCTCCATTGTGCGAACAACTTTGTGAATAGCGTTGTTGAGAAGGAATAGCCGACACGTCCACCGACGACGTTGGCATCGAATTCTGTCTCAGGGAACGTGATGCGATTAAATTCGATGAACGGTTCTATGCTGAATTTCGCGCTCGGTCTGAAGGTTGCGTCTAACAGTACCCCGCTTCGACTCCCGTGATAAAATTGTCCGAGTTCCAAGCGTATCTCCCCGAAGATCATCCGACTGCTGCTGCTCTGAATGGATGCTTGAAACGAAGTGAAGTTATATTTATCGCTTGGAATTTTCTCACCTTCAAGTATGAATTCGCTTTGAAGATTTTCGGTTGTATTCTTGAGTTGGAACCCGATACGATCACCCGCTTCAAGTGAGAATTGCGTGTCAAAGGTTATATCTCGGGTTTCCAATTCGTTCTCTCGTGTCAGAACGAGGTCGATCTCTGGTCCGATTTGAATCTCGCGAATACCAAACTTTCGGGGCCAGGGTGTGTATTGTGCCAAACCTTGGATGCGTCGGACACCTTTCCGTAGAACGAACCCGACTTCGGGGTTGAAGTCCTCGCCAATGTCTGTGTATGAGCCATCAAGTTGTAACAGATTTGTTCGCCAATTCGCGCCAAAGTAGAAAGCGTTGCTATTCCGTGAGACATCCGCTGCCTCCGCTGCTTCTGGTTCCAAGGTCCGCGACCAGAGTCCTTTGATATCAACCTCTCGCGTCGGACGGAATGAAAAGTCGAGTCCTGCTGTTCGATTGTAGGCATCGGCATCTTGTTTGTTGACAAAGATTCCACCGATTGTTGATCCGGCTAAGATATCTCGGTTCACGCGGACTACAGAATAATTCGTGTGAGGTTCACTAAACATATCCGCTTCGGGTATTCCGGTTTCGTCATCTTCAAATTTGTTTGTTAACACATTGAGGATGCCTATTCCGTAGGGTCCGATTTTTCCGGTCATTTTTCCGCCAGCAAGAATCGGAATTTGTTGCCAGACCCCTTGGTCAACTTCAGTAAGCCCGATTTGACGGCTATAAAATAGCAGTATCGGTGGCGGTCTGCCGGGTCCCCCACCTGGGATACCAACATCAAAGATACTTGCCCCCTCTAAAAAGAAGGGTCGCTGCTCTGGGAAAAATAGGCTGAAACGGGTAAGGTTCACCTGTTCTTGGTCGGCCTCAACTTGTGCGAAGTCGGTGTTAAAGGTTAAATCAGCGGTTAGGTTCGGTGTTAGTCCGTATTTCAGGTCTAACCCGGCTTCAAATACGCCTTCGGTGCCGTTCTCCGCTTCAGAGGTATAGCTTGCTCCCGGTAATATGTATGGTAGTAACTCAAGGTTTCTTGAGGGTGATATTCCTTCTAATCCTTCAAGCGTTCCGAAATATTCCGTCCGATATTTTCCGAGGGGTCCGTAAGTCTTCGGTGCGGCGTGCCATGCGCCGATCTCATTTTTGCGTGCGATTTCACGTCCGAAGTTTATGCCCCAGTCCATGGTGTCGCTGCGTTCAAAACGGAGTTGGTTGAACGGAATCGCTATTTCTACTGTCCAGTTGTCTTCGTTGATTCGGCAACGGCACTCCCAGACGATATCCCAACTTCCGTTGCGAGTGCCACCGCTATTTGAGACGGCTGCATCTTCCATTCCACCCATCGGGGTAAATCGGAAGAAAACGGCGTTTCGTCTATCGTTGTAGGTATCCAATAGGAGGAATCCGTAGTCGTTGGAACGCAAGCCGGTTGAATCCCGACGCATATCGTTGGCGACGAGTTTATCCATTTCTGAATCGTAGAATATAAATCCGAAGTACAGTTTCTTATCATCATACATAATTCGTACTTCAGATTTTTCTGTTACAGGGGTGCCTTCGTCGGGTTGGATTTGGTACAACGCCTGGATCGGTTCGACATTTTGCCACGCGGGTTCGTCAAGCACGCCATCGACCTTGATTTCATCAGATATCCGTTGTGCTGACATACGAGGTGGTTCGCGCTCGGTCTGTGCCACGGCAATGATAGGAACACATAGCGGAGTTATGCAGAGCAGGATCAAAACGGTTGTCCACCGCCGAGGTGGTCGAAATTGAACGTTAATAGCGAAGTTTAACATTATAGCAGAGGACCTCCTGTTTAGTGGCCTTTGTATGACTGGCGTTGTTGTTTGAAGGTGTCAGTTAAATGCTAAAACAAAATACGGATGTATTATTTGGTGGCCGGTTAAACAATACATCCGTATGCAATAATAATAGCATAATCCGGAAATTATGCCAATATTTTTTTTCAGATTAACGACGGTAGATGCTAACTTCCATTCCGTCGCGGTGTCCGGGTCGCCGCCGATTTTCGCTGCGTCCGGGTCGCCGTCGGCTTTCAAACCAGTGTGTTTCGGAGTCGTAGTTCGTGCGGACATGTTCGAGATATTCCGCCATCTGGTCTGCCCTCCCGACGTTATCAGCGACAATTGTTGCGGGATTGGTTAGCTGGGACTCGATTGCCCGGAAACAGGCGTAGTAACCGTCTTTGTTGTTATCGAGGAAGAGGAAATCGACGGGGTCTTGGATAGTTTTGAGCACTTCGGCGGCATCCCCGATGCGTGAATCAACAAGGTCTGCGACACCTGCTCTTTCAAAGTTTGCGCGTGCGCGTTCTGCATTCGCTTTCTCTATCTCCACGGTGATCAAACGTCCTGTGCCTAAGTTTTTGAGTACACGTAGAATCCATAACCCGGAATAACCGATGGCAGTTCCGCACTCTACAATCAGGGACGGTTTTGCCTTTTCAACGCAACTGGCGAGCAATTTTGCCTTGTTAGGTCCGAGCATCGGCACACGTTCTGCGCGGCACTGTTCCTCGACTTCTGCTAAGACTTGTTCAAACATGATAGGTCTCCATTTTTATTCTTCATTAGCGAATACCACCGCGATCATCGTTCCTACCGGGTGGTGTATTCGTCCATGAATAAGACTCTTTGTGTCCGAGTGGGAAAGAGGCATCGGCAAGGCGTTCGCTGCTCAACGATGTGCGGAAACTTTTCATCGCACTTGCCAAAGCGACAATAGAGGGTTTTGTAGAAATCTCGGCGATCCCCTCTGTTGTTTTTTCCGTTTCAACGCTCTGAGCATCAAGCACGGTGAGTGTCAGTGCTATGATACACGCTATTAACATGACAATAAAGATGATTAGAATTTTACGTAGCATGAAGATATTCCCAATTTTTTATACCGTCTGAATTTTAAGATAGGTTTGTAGTTGTGTGATTTATCGTCCAAGAGAAATATACGACGAGCAATGAGACAGCTATGTGATGGAAAAGCCAAGGCGAAAGCAACTTCGCCTTGGCCGTTGAAATATAGCAAC
>JAJEET010000046.1 GCA_022820835.1 Candidatus Poribacteria bacterium | reverse complement strand
TTGGACAATTTTTAGACATAGCACTCCGCTGGAGTGCAGGATTGCTATGCTTCACGGCTATAGACATATTGCTCCGCTGGAGCAAAGACCCATAACTTATCCGTGTGCCAGACACAATCAATATGCAACTAACGATACCGACATTCAGATGTCTCCTCACGCCAGAGGCGTGATATTGCTTCGCAGTGAGAATAGAAATAAGGTGCAGAGGGGTCCCGCACTCCAGCGGAGTGCTATGTAAAGATGTCCACTTTGAACATAAATGCCCTTTTCAGTGAGTTACACCGAACCCAAAACTATCAGGAAAATACAGACACCCTTGAAAACACAACACAAGGCAGACAGAAACTGTCCAAACTATAGTATTCTGTACAACAGAATGACTGATGAAGGAGTTATGATTCGCATTGGTTACAGCACACGGCATGTGCCTACTACTTTTAAGACTCACGCTATATCAACCCGGAAGTAGACGATAGCCGATGCCGGTTATGAGTCCGACGATGATCCAGATGCCTCCGATGAAGCATTCGCCTAACACAATGCCTAAAATGAAGGGACGGAGCTTCCGATACTGCGCAACACCGCCGAACTTCAGGACGGTGTACTTGAGCAACCAACCGATGAAGAACGATCCCCAGAAACAGTAAGTCGCATAACTCGTCATCATCAGATAGCCGATCGGATGTAATTTCCACCAGAGATAGTATTGGCGCATCCAGAACATCCCGAACATCGCGGCACCCCCGAAGATGAACGAACCCAGCCGCTCTAATTCGATACCCGTTGGATGTTGGAGGATACTTGTGAGCCGATTGAATGGTGTCGTCGAGGAGATCATATACGTCCAGTGTTGTAGATTGACTGCGCCGTGCGTATAGGCAAGGTCTATTGAGGAGTAGTAGGAGACACCGATTGCTAAGACGATCGCAATACCCATCGCAATCAGGAACGGACGCTGCTTGAGACGCAAGGGCTCGGCAAGTTTAAAGTTGTTCATGACGCTCGGCATCATAATTTCCCGCATGTCGAACATCAAGACCCGTTCGTAGGCGACCAGCGTCCAACTGGATGCGTTCACACGTGAACTGCCGAAAAGCGTGATGAGATATTCACCCGGAAGGAAAGAGTAAAGCACAAACAGCAACCCACCGTTGGCAACCATCCACGTCATCACCGTTGTCAATCCGAGGAAGAGGACTAAGATGAAAAGTGCAACCCAGAAGCTCATGCCAGCAGTGGTACATATCAGGCAAAGCGCAAGGGTTCCCAGAATTAGTCCGAACACTGCGAAGGCGTAAGAGAGCGGTTCATGGGCATCGTCAGTCCGTTTGGGTCCGAATATTGCGGTGAAGGCGCGCGTGAAATGCCGTTTGCCGCTCCAGAGGATTAACACGATAAAGATCAGGAACCCACCCATCTGCTGGTTTTGGTGGAAGTCCCACTGGTTCACTTTTGAACCCGTTGCATAGATAAGCACCGTCTCCATCTTGCCGAGTAGGAAGAAGAACCAGAAGCTAAACGAGATCTCCAGCGTGAGCAGATAGACAACAGCGATGACCGAGGGATAGATAAAGAGGTTCACTGAGGGCCACCACGCCAAGGCAGAGAACGGTTTTTCGGTGAAGAATTGAGCGATCGGAAAATAGAGCGGCGGATTCGGTGTAGATGGGAAGTAGAGGTGCAATCCTTTCAAGCCGTGCAATATCACCGGTATCGCAAAACCGCACCACATCAACCGAGACTTGAAGAACCTATTAACGAGTGCACCACCTGACGGCGTTTGAAACATCTCTACCGGCAATTGGACGAGCGGAAAGGTGAACCGTTCGTGTTCGACCCACTGTTTTCGGAGGAGTACCGTCCAACAGATCGTAACGAAATAGAAGATGAGGACGAACACGCTCCACCCGACGATCGGTTTCAACCATGCACGCCACGGGATTGCGTCTCCTTCTGGTAACTGCTCGTAAAAATAGAAAGCAGCTTTCGGATCGCTGACGACCATCCATTCTGGGAGATGCTGATGAAAAAGGGTTGCCCATTCGTTTTCAGGGGTTGCGAAGTAGAATGGACTGACGGCGAGCGGGATGAGGTATCGCATCAGTCCGGAGGACGGGATACCGGAGGCGACGAGCATCATCCCCCAGATGATAAGGAGTTCGCTGCCTTGCAATTCGGCACCGGTTCTCAGTCTTTTGAGAAGTACATTGACACCGAGCACGAAGACCAACATCACGAAAACGACAGCGATCGGCATGTGGTTACCGGCAAGGTAGGTACCACCAACGTGGAAATCGTTATACGGTGTGATGAGGCACTGGCATATCACTGCACCGATACCGATCAGCACACTCCGCTTTGTGATGCCACGATAAGTGGGCTGCGTGGTTTGTGGGAAACTCTTCTGCGAAGGGACAGGAGGTGTCATAAGGCATGTATCTGTAAACTAATAACGAGCAAAATCGGTCCGTAAGTCAAATACGGTTTTCACTGTGGCGGTTTTTCCGGTGTTCAATGCGGTCTGGATGGCATGTCTGTAGTCTCGGAGTCGAAAACGTCTAATCACCAATGGACGCAATTGTGAACCCGTTTCTTGGAGGAGCCGCATACCGAGTGTAAAGGTATGGATCTGTTCATCGTTGTATGTTTCAATGCCATACGTATAAGCACCTTTTACACGCAACTGCTTATACCAAACCGAGACCCAGTCGATGTTTTTAGGGATTCCCGGCATACCGAGCAAGATGACTTCGCCATTTGCGTGTGTGAAACGGAGTGCGTCATCTATTGTAACACTGGAGCCGATGCAATCAAATGTAATATCTACACCACCGATCAATACCTGTTGCCCCAACTCCGGTTGATGCGGTTCGGATCCTGTGAGTTCACAGAATGCTGTATATCGCCCGCGATTTGGCAATATTATATCATTTGCCCCGAGTTCAAGTGCCAATTGCTGTTGGTGTGGATACTTCGCAAAGATGAGGATCCGGTTCTGATAGCCGAGCATCCGAAGTGCAGCAACCGTCAGTAGCCCGATTGTGCCGCCCCCTATGATACAAATCGTGTTTGCTGTGTTATATTCCGACTTCAAGACACCGTGTATTGCGCAAGCGAAGGGTTCGAGCAGCACTGCGATTTCGTCCGCGATATCCTCCGGCACAAGATGGAGTTGTGATTGGTGTGCGAGGACGTATTGGCTCCATCCGCCACCTGTGTCGCGACAGTAACCGGTCTGCACGCCTTCGGAGATGTCGCCTTTTGTGATGTTTTCGCAGTTAGCGAAAAATAGGTTTTGACACTGATGGCATGGCGGCGAGATGCCGCGGACCTCACATGAGAGTGCGGGTTCAATCACGACCCGTTCACCGACATAGAAATCCTCCACTGCGTCCCCGATCTCGGCGATTTCGCCGACGACCTCATGTCCTAACACGAAAGGCGTTGACGTGAACGGCGAGAAATAGGGACTCCCCTTCGCTGTGATCGTCGCCAAATCGGAACCGCAGATACCGCTGAGTCGCGTTCTGACTTTGACCCATTTAGGTGTCGGCAGCTGCGGCTCTGGGATGTCAACGAGATGCACACAGGAAAAGGGGGACGTGTAGAGCCTGCGCCACCGTTTTCCGAGGTAACGCATCGCGAGATAACGTGGGATGTTTTTGTGATATTGAATGGCTTCCACTTTAATAGTTCTCAGTTTTCGGTTGTCAGTTGTCAGAGCTGCTTAATTGCCGTTGTCAAATTTGACGCGATTGTTTAGACGCAATTATAACGAAAACACTTTCGCGTATCAAGTGAAATATTGTGTTTACAACAAAGCAGTGAAATTTCACAATTATTGTATGGCATCTTGACTTTGACTTTTTGAGGTGTCAGCAGCTATGGCTCAATAAATGTCAATCGAAAAACAACCGACGCGGCACCAGAAACTGTAGACTGTGTTTCCAAACGCGTCGGTTTTTATGCCAAAATCTGTTTATTGCAAATCACTCTTTAGTCCCGTAGGGACGGTATATTTATAGAACACGTGTCAACCAAAAACCAAGCCCCGTAGGGGCGGCATCTGTATGATAGCAAGTCACTATAGATGTCACCCCAACGGGGTTCAAGACCTTCAGGTAATATGTGTCTACAGAGATGCTGAAAAAATACCGAAGCAAATAACCCTACGGAACTCAACAAACATTTCTGTTTTCACTTACAATTGATAGTCAGGTGTCGGCGGTTGTGGCTCTGGGACGTCAACGAGAGGCACAAGAAAACGGAGACGTGTAGAGACCGCACCACCGTTTTCCCAGGGAACGCATTGTGAGATAACGAGGGATGTTTTTGGTGTATTGAATGACCTCCACCATAGGTGTCAATTTAGGGTTTTCGGGGTCCCGTAGGTTGGGTAGAGCAGAACGGAAAAGGGAGATATGGGTGTGCAAAATACACGTGAAATCCGACCCGTTGGCATATCCACTCAAGAACGCAGCGAAACCCAACTTCATACCGCCAGAGTTACGGACACTTGACACCGAAAGCGTTGGGTTTCTCTCGGTTTTTGGTCAATGTAGCGTGTATGGAGAAAACTTTGTTTTTCTATGATTTTCACGGTTTTGGCGGAATCCATTCAACCCAACCTACGATGCCATGAGCAGTTTTTCTTAAATTGACACCTATGATGTATTGAATGGCCTCCACTATGTTATTTTCAAAGAGGACTTCATAACTTGACTTTCACGCTCTCGTCGCGGATCAAGTTCATTGTAAACGTCCATTTCCGGATCGTCCCATCCGACGCTGAGCCCGACCTGAACAAGCAGGGCGCGCTGTTCTTCTATCGTTAGCGGGTTTGCATCGTAGAATATATGTTGGACCCTATCAAATACTTCTGCGGGTAACACGACGTATTCCAAATTTGTGTTTGGATCAACAAGACGTATAGGCTGCTCGTTAGCCTCCTGAACTGCCTGTTGGAGTTCTTCGGTAAGTGTAATCATAATGCTTTCCTTTTAGAATTTCTTATTCAAATACTTCACGTTGTTAAAATAGGTCTGGTAGATCTGTTAGGTCCCGCTCACGGATTACCTTTTTTCCCATCGCTTTTTCAATTACCTCAAGCAGTGCCTCTTGACGAATGATCGCTATCAAAGTTGACGCGTCTGTAGGCGGACTGCAAAGGTAGTTCACACTGAATAGATAGCAGCGGCACGACATCAGCAAGTGTCCGAAATTCTGTCGGTATCCATTCGGGTTCGTGGCGACGATACCGCAGCACCTGCACTCTGTCTTGTGAAATTAGGATGTATTCTTGCAAAGAATCTATTTGGCGATAGTGTGTGAATTTTTCGTTTTTGTCATACATTTCAGTGGAAGTCGAAAGCACCTCTACAATAAGCGTTGGGTTCAGGAGTGTGTCAAAGACGTTATCCTCGGCGCGTGGTTCACCACACAACGACAATATCAGGGTAAAAGTAGGATGCTGTCTGGACAACTTTCACGCGCAAATCACCGGTTGAAGCGATTTGACATTCCGTATCCATCAGTTGGTTGTTAAGATGAATTGCCGTGTCAAACGTGATGAAATTATGTGCGAAACTGGCACCAGCCATCGCGAGTGTTTCTCCGTTCATATATTCGTTTTTAGTCGTTGCCTTACGTTCCAA
>JAJEET010000134.1 GCA_022820835.1 Candidatus Poribacteria bacterium | reverse complement strand
AAGCAGTCGTTTCTAACACAATAGATGCCTAAAAACAGTTTTAGAAGGCAATCCTAACATCTGTTCGGGAGCCCTAACGGGAGAACACTGCCAACTTTTCATAACTTATAATCTGATCAAACTGTCCAAACTATAGTATAGAGTAGGACTTACGCACGCTGCTATTTTGTAGCACGATGCACTTCGCATCTGGGGTTTTTGCTGCGGTGTTTCTTCAAGTACGCCGCAAAACTTTCCAGTTTGTGCTACAAGAACGCCGTGTTTTCGGAGAAATCTCATCTAACAGAACGGGTTACAGTCAAAATTGCGTAAATCCTGAACTTTTTTGTCCCCGATGCACCCTTTTGCTTGAAAACTGTGTCTTTAAACCATAGAACGGAGTTAACTTTACTATAGTTTGACGTGAACTTGAAAATAAATCTGTAGGTTGGGTTGAGCGGTAAATACACACTTAAAACCTCATAATTTGGACAAATATGCCGTTTTTCAAAGCACTTTCTGCTTAAATAGCGGTAGCGAAACCCAACATCCTACTTTTATCAAACTCACGTTAGTTTGCATAGACTGTTAGTCTGTGCCTAGCTCCCAGAACCATCGCTATTTTTCGGAAAGTTCTGTGCGGTCTAAAACTCGTGGAAAAATCGCTTGTCCCTTAGCAAATGTAACCGAAATGTGGGACAAATTGTCCAAACTACTGTTATTGTCTGATTGCGTAAGTCCCATAAAATTTAGCATTTCCCATTTTTCGGTGGTAATTTTTGGGTGTTTTATGACATTTTTTTCATTTTATGCACGAAAAGCGCGAAAAAAAATGGTCTTATAAGAGCGTTGGCTGAAAATTTAGATTTAAGTGCACATCCAACTTTTATAGTTCTTGCTTCCGATTGCGTAGCAAAACTTTAATTTCTCAAAATTGTCCAAACTTTAGTAAACAGTTTAATTTGATAAAAATCGCTTTATGAGGTATAATTGAGATGTCCGACGTTAAAAAATGGATACACGCTATAAAAAGCAAACTTTTTTTCAATACCAATCGGCAGACTTCTTATCGCTGATTTTGGAGAGACGCGACACCAAAAAAACGTCGCTCCAAAGTATAGCCGTATGCGATGCCGGTATTACCAGTACCGACACCGCGGATAGCACTGCCATTGTTCACTTTAACCTAAGAATGACAGTACCGGTTTCTATTGTACCGTAAAATCGGTGTAATTGCAAACCCGTTTGCGCTAACGATAGGAGGTTCCCACTCCCTTGAAATACGCCAAACCCTATATCATCGCCGTCTCGTGCATTTTTATTTTCCTTGCGTGTTTCGCTTGGACGCGAAATACACCCTCTGTGACGGGCGATCCGATCTGTTACCCTCGTTCCGAATGTCACCCCGATAAACAACCCTCGTGTGAAATCGTGCGCACCTGTCCGGACGCGGCCAGATAGCGGCACACCGGACAATCTTTGCAAAGGAGTATTTAACATGTTAAAAGACCTTTTCAGCAATCGCCTATTCATAGGTGCGTTAGCATTCTTTATCTTATGTGTTGTCGGTGGCACGTTGTATATATTGCATGTCGAAAAGCAAGGTGTGGAAGAACTTGCGACAGACGAAGATCCCGTGAAGCAGGTGACGAAGAAACAACAACAGCAACCGACTGTGAAAGCACCTGTTGGCGATGCCTCGCAAGTTGGACACTGGCACGGTGATGAGTGGCATGAGACACCACATGCAGAACAGCAAACAGAGGCCCCACCAAGGCAGCAAGTACCGATAGTTTCCAACGAAACATTTCATGTAGAAAATACTGAGGATACACCCGTATCACCTCACGGATTTGGTCCATACCCAGAGGTGCCTGATGACTATCCGGTAAAACCGTTCTCTTGGGATTATTACAAGAATGATCCCCCGATTTTTGAATTAATGGCACGGGTCCGGATCAAGTTGTGGAAACAGGGTATACACGCTGAAGGTATAAGTCGTACTAATGGATTGCTATACCCTACGATTCGGGGCACCGTCTATGTCAAAAGATGGCATAGCAATGGTGCATCTTTCTTGCATCTTAAGGGACATCCTGCCGATAACTTAGCAAGAATCGAAGAAATCCTTGAGAATGGCGACATTCCGGCTGGTGTTACGATTCTTGACTTTGATGAAGCAGGAATAGACCCTTACATCTTTTTAAACCTCAAATAAAAGGGATTACTATTCTTATGAAAACGAGATTCAGTCTTATTCTTCTCGGAGTATTTGGTTTCATTTGTAGTGTGGTGGTATATTCTTCAGGCCCGGGGCCGGATACCTGCAACACTCTCGGAACAGATTATACTGAGCGTGAAATAGCAAGTACGACTAAGGTAGGTTCAGATAGCGATGGCCCTTTAATTGCTGCAGCGAGCGGATCTGCTCACGGTCCTGTAGACGGAACATTTAGATGGAAATCCAATGCCGCTATTCGTAATTCAGATCCCAACATAAAAGGGGAATGGACTTTAACAAGTGTTCCGCCGCATGATCCTGTACCAGATGATCCTGACAATGCGGAGAAAACCGTTGATGTCTACGAGGGAATTACCTCTGAGCACAAAGCGATGCGCAGCGAACAACCTTTTAACAATCAAAACGCAATTGTGGAAGTGGAGGCGATCGTCGCAGGCTGTCATATAAATGGCTATCCGTTAAATGAAGGATCTCTGTACGCATTGCCAACACACACCGCCTGTGCCCACTTGGATTGGAGCGACAATGAAGATCAAGGCGATGGCAATGGCAATAACGGCGGCAGTGGTAACAATGGTGACGGTGGGGATCCTGCGAATCCGTCGCCTGTGTCGCCGCCGCCCTCGTATCATGCGTGTGGTGTTCATTTGACATCAGTGAGTGGAGATCACAGTTGGGGAACGGCACCGTGTGGTGACGATACACACATAGGTTATCTGTGTCAAATCAACGCTTCCGATCACGAATGGGTGTATGAGACGTGTTCGTCGTTGCATGCGCGTTATGAATGTGATGGCACAGATCATTCGTGGGTTTCGTTTTGTTTTGAGACGGATTCGAATGGTCAGTCGTGTGTGACATCGGGTGGTTATTACGCGTGTTCGCCGCATACCCATACGTATCCGCCATCGTTAGTTGCCTGTGGTGGTGCGAGTTACACGGGGTGTTCGGGTGCAACGTCAAGAACGGAACACCACGTGCCGTCGTGTGGCAACTGTAATAATCCGTATTGGACGTGTTCTCAGTATGCGTATCGTCATACAGATGAGGCGACGTGTCGTCGTCCCGGTTGCGGTGTGACGTTCTACCGCTGTAATAACGGCACATGCACCAGCAACTGGGGGACCCGTTCAAGTCATTGGGCACAGTAACCTGATGTTAGAAACACAACAAATCTTTTTTACTCGACGCGCCTGCAGTCTTTTGATAGCAGGCGCGTCTGTTTTATGACTCACGGTTCCAGTAGAAAAGTTTGCAATTTGGATAGATAGCTGCTACAATTTTCTGAGTAGGTCAGTCATATTTTGAATTAAAGTATCGGACAGTGGGGCAAAACATAAAGCGTGAAAAGACGAAAAATTCTCATCCTCTGCATCGATGCCGGTAGCCACGACTACTTGGCAGCCAGTGACCTCCCAAACCTTCAAAAATTGGCGGAGACCGGATTTTATCGACATGTCAATGCCGTTATCCCGTCCGTTACAAATGTCAATAATGTGAGTATCGCCACCGGTACATTTCCTGAGACGCACGGCATCACGACGAATTACCATGTAGACAGAACAACGGGTAAAGGGGAATTTATTGAGGATGACCGATTTCTGCTCGCACCGACGCTTTTTGAATCAGCAAAAGCGTCTAAATTTGCTGACAAAACCGCACTGTTCGTAACAAAGAAAAAATTGTTGCGGATGTTAGAAGCAGGGACCGACATCGCTGTCGCAGCCGAGGCACCACCCGATGAATATATTCGGATGGTGGGACCGGTTGAACAGATTTATTCGGCAGAGATCAATTGGTGGTTGCTCCGAGCGGTACGAGAGGCGTTGCGTCGGGATGACCCCGAACTCGTCTACTGTTCCACAACAGATTGGGTTCAGCATAAATACGCGCCGGATGCCGAACACTCCCAACAACATCTCGCTGTGCTTGATGCAATCATTGGCGATATTGTCAATGAGGATCCAGAACGTGAAATCTATATCACGGCGGATCACGGCATGTTAGCGAAGACTACCGCACTTGATCCGGGACGTGTGCTTACAGAACGCGGCATCCGCGCCAGTGCGATCCCGATTATCAAGGATCGGTACGTCGCACACCACGGGAACTTGGGCGGTGCCGCTTATGTGTTCCTCAAAAACCTCGCCGAGATACCAGAAGCAATTCAGCAGTTGTTAAACACACCCGGCGTTGAAGAGGTATACGCTGCAGAAGATGCTGCACGGACCTTTCGACTCCATCGTGAACGGATCGGGGACATCTTCGTATTGGCAGATGAAACGACTGTCTTCGGAGAACTGGAAACCGCAGTGGAACCAACAAATGTACGTTCACACGGCTCGCGACACGAAAGTTATGTGCCGATTATTGGATATAACAGCCCTTGGACAGCGACAGACTTTGAATATAATCTTGATGTCGGTAGACTATTTTTGGAGAGTTTGCGTTAGGCAAAAGGCACTGCCTACGAGAGAAACCGTGCCTACACACTTCTAAATAATACTAAAGTTTGGACAGTTTCTATCCAAGTCAGGCGTTGTTTCCACCACATTCTCGGATTTTCTGAGTGTTACAGATACAAACGCAACTTGTAGAAAATAAATGCCGATGCACCGATACGCAGCCCCGTAGGGGCGGTATGTCTATAGAAACGGCATCCCCACGAAGCTAAGCCCCGTAGGGGCGGCATGTTTATTGCGTAAAAATTGTCCAAACTTTAGTAAATGATAAGGAGAGATTATGTTATCAGAAAAAGAGAAAGCTGAGGGATGGATATCCCTGTTTGATGGTGAAACCCTCAACGGTTGGGGATCCACCGGAAAAGATGAAGGATGGGTCGTTGAGGATGGTAGTATCCTCTGCACCGTTCAAGGGGGCAAGTATCTCTATACTGAAGCACAGTACGATAACTTTGTACTATCACTCGATTACAAGTCCGAACCGAAGGTCAACAGCGGGATTTTCATCCGTTGGGCAGATTTGAATAACCCTGTTCAGACCGGACTTGAAATCCAGATCTTAGACACACACGGCAAAACGCCCACGACGAACCACGACTGCGGCGCACTTTACGATGCTCTGGGTCCGACCCGAAACACTTGTAAACCTGCCGGTGAGTGGAATACGATGGTCATCACATGCGACGGTAGCATCGTTGCCGTGACGCTCAATGACGAAGAAATCGTCCGCGCCGATCTCGATGAATGGGATACACCACACCGAAATCCCGATGGCAGCCGAAATAAGTTCGGCATTGCCCTCAAGGATTTTCCGCGGAACGGACATATCGGCATCCAAGACCACGGCGGAAAAATCTGGTGCAAAAACATTAAAGTCAAACCGCTATAGAAAGGTCCATAGTTATTGCGTCCATGCGTGGTTCCCAGGTGCCTCAATTGGACGCAATAAAAAGAAAGGAAATTGATGACATAAACGGACATCACTCCTCTTTTGGGTTGCCTTCCTGAATTATCTAATCTTCCGCTACAAGACCGAATCCTTTAGGTTTGGGATGTAGTAGTGGTTAGCGGTATGTGTGAAGAAAAAACTTGACATTCACCTAAAAATGTAGTATAATTATAGTATCAAGTTGGCAGGCATAATCAGCGTTGCTGCAAGGCAATGTGTCTGCCTACCCACTGATTAGGGGTAAAGACTTGAGACTTGATATACCATGCGAAATACGAAACATAAACTTTTTCACGATAAATCATTGCGTCATCTCCACGATGAGTTGAATATCTGTGGTGTTGTGCGTAACCACTTCATTGCGTTGTGTATGCGATATTACCGTCGCTATGGTAAAGGGCTTTCGTATGCGAAAATGTCTGCACATTTGACGAAGTTAAAGAAACTTGAAAAATATCAGCATTGGAATATCCCTTACTCGTGGGCATTACAGAATGTTCTTAAGCGGTTAGCCCAATCCTTTAGCGAAATGAAAACGCTTGGCAGAGGTCACCCGCAGTTCAAGTCGTGCAAAAAACACAAAGGCATGACGTTTCGTGGCAACCAAGTCAAGTTTGAGTATTTGCTACCGAAACAGAAAAACCAGAGAAATCACGCGACATTTCAAATACGCCTCAACGGTCGTTGGTATCGTTTCGCCGAACATAGACCTGTTGAAGGCAAAATAGTTGAAGTTCAAGTCACACGAGATGCGATCGGTGATGTGTATATCACGCTCACAGAAGAATGTAAAGAAGTCAAACCCGAACCCAAGACGGGTAAAGCCGAAGGGTTCGATATGGGAATCAAAGACTTCCTAACTGGCAGTGATGGTGAACGATACACGTCTCCTATGTTCTACAAACAGAACGCTGATAAGTTAGCAAAAGCACAACAAGTGCATTCCCGGAAGGTCAAAGGTTCTAATAACAGAGAACGCGAACGTAAGAATGTCGCTCGTATCCATAAGAAAACTGAAAATCAGAGAACAGACCACCATTGGAAACTTGCGATAGAACTTTGTAAAAAGTTTGATATTCTGTTTTTTGAAGACCTAAACCTTGACGGAAACCTGAAACGCCTTTTTGGTAAACAAGTATCTGACCTCGCCTTCGGTGAGTTTATGCTAAAACTCAAGCATCAAGCAACAAAGCGTCTAAAACGCGTTTACACGATCAACAGATGGACTCCTACGACGAAATGCTGTTCTGTTTGTGGACATAAAAATGGCACCTTAACACTTGCAGATAGAGAATGGAGGTGTCCGAAATGTAATACACATTTAGATCGTGACCATAACGCTGCGATGAACATACTTAAGGAAGGGGTAGCTTCCTTTGGGTTAGGAGAAATAAGACCTATTGTCTTGCTTGGCAAAATCGTGGGCATCTCCGTTGAAGCGTCCAGTTCGCTTCTGCATTCCACAAATGCTTTCGCATAACTTTGCGGAAGCCCAAGTCTTTAGACTTGGGTCTATCACTGTGTGTTTAAGAGGATTAGCACTGAAAATTGCGGTTTTAATGCTAACATTTGCCTCTGCCTTATGTTGAACCGGCATTTGTACCACAAACTGTTAGTTTGTGACCCAAAAACGCCGTGTTTCCAGTAAACTTTCTTCTAACAGAACAGTCTACAGTCAAAATTGCGTAAGTCCTATTTATCAAACTCACGTTAAATAAAAAATAAATTTGCACCTCTACATTATATACGTTATTATATATATACTAATTAAACTATATTAATTAAAAAAAACAGAAAGACACAACACAGATTTTTGCGTACAAAAAAAATTAAAGTGCCTTTATGACAAAAATCACAGCAGCCGAACGCATCTTTCTATCGCGCGCCGAAGCCATTATCGAGAACAAACGCACACGCGCCGCACACTACGAACAGCAGCTGCAAATCTTGATAGCAGAACTCCAGCCTGGAAACATAGCAAAGATTTCCAAGCAGATTCTGAAAATCGCGACGCAACTCGAAAAAACAGAAGCCGAACAGGAGGCGCACGCACAGAAAGTCAACGAATTACGTGCCAAGCAACAGACCAAGCAAGCCGTGACCCGTCTCTGCGCCGAGGCGAACAAGATCGCTGGCACGGACGGAGCAAACTTCTTCACCAAAGCAGGTAAGATTTTTCAGAATCAACAGGAGACCCCCGATGAACAAAATGACGCAAGAACAGCAAACTAAACAACAAGCGTTTGACGAAACCACACAAGCGTATGTCTCTAAATATGCCATGGAGAATAGCGATAGAGAAGAAAACGCCCTAAGATTAGACGTATCAAACAGGGTTTCCGATATTTTGCCCGATCAACGATGGCAATGGGCAACGCCGAACTGGAACGATACGCTCACAGACGCGGAGATATTTAGAGCCTGCGGTGAAGTGTCAGAAACACTCAAAAGCATGTTAGACACACTGCAACCCCATGACGTGATCCACGCCATCAGCGACTTCCTAAATGCATCCTTTTCCGAACGCATCAAGATGCATATCGTGATGTTGGTCGCCGACACTGAGACCGTAGAAGGTGCCTGCCGGCACTGCTTTGGGCTTTACGATACCGATAGCCAAGAACTCGGTCAAGTGATGACGATATGGCGCACACTCACACACGTCTTAGATACCGCCACCGTCTTTAACGCATTCCTTGAACGCGCATGGCACCTGAACCCGACAAGCCAGTATTTCCCAGAGCGATACCGAGAGATCGCCGATGCCATTCACGAGGCACAAGTGGATAACCACCTCCGCCAACGCACCCCCTATGCCGCCCCTTACAACCAACTCGAACTATTGAACGAGACGCTGAAAAAACTCGCCTATCACTTCAAGCACTGCGACGATCCCAACCAGCTATGCAAACTTGCCAATGCACAAGTCCGGGTAGCAGGCGCAATGCACGTCATCAACGAGAAATTAGAGCGGAAACATCACAAGGCAATTCAGGACGCAGCACACACCGCCCTGAACGCACCAGTGGAAACCGAGTTAAACACAATAATTTCTTAAAATTGAATACCCTTGGGTTTTGCATAAGATTTTATGGACAATCGACAAAAATTGTGATATACTATCTACACTATGTCAACGAATCTTGAAAACATACGGAATTTCTGTATTTTAGGGCACATTGACCACGGGAAAAGCACACTGAGTGACCGGCTTATTGAGCATACGAACACGCTCGCCGAGCGCGAGATGCGTGCACAGGTGCTTGACCTGATGGACCTGGAGCGTGAACGCGGTATTACTATTAAAGCCACTGCCGTTAAAATACACTATCCTGCCAGCAACGGAAACCGGTACGAACTTAACTTGATTGATACGCCTGGACACGTCGATTTTACCTACGAGGTCTCACGAAGCCTCGCGGCGTGTGAAGGTGCTATTCTAATTGTTGATGCCGCCCAAGGCGTTGAAGCACAAACTTTGGCGAACGCTTATCTTGCAATCGACAACGACCTCGAAATTATCCCGGTCATCAATAAGATAGATTTACCGACATCCCGTCCTGACGAAGCGAAACGACAGATAGAGGAAGTTATCGGCATCCCCGCAGACGACGCACTTCTTGTGAGCGCAAAAATGGGGATCGGTATCCCCGCGATATTGGAAGCAGTCGTTAATCGTATCCCCGCACCTGACGGCGAAACAGAGGCACCGTTGAAGGCACTTGTACTCGATTCCGTTTACGATAACTATCGTGGTGTCATCATGTACACCCGAATATTCGAGGGCAGCCTCAAAACGGGTGATAAAATCCAACTCATGAAGACGAGACGCGCCTATGAGGTGGAAGAGGTCGGTATCTTTACGCCAGAGATGCAGCCAACAATGGGGTTAGACACAGGGGCAGTCGGATATCTCATCGCAGGCATCCGGGATATAGACAACGCGAAAATTGGCGATACAATCACACACCATAAAAAACCGACGACTGAACCGCTGCCCGGCTACCGTGAAATGAAACCACTTGTGTTCAGCGGTCTGTATCCTGCAGATACAAACCAGTTTCCGGCATTGCGAGAGGCACTCGAGAAACTCCGTCTCAACGATTCCTCTTTCAACTTTGAACCCGAAACCTCTGTCGCCCTCGGATTCGGATTTCGGTGCGGTTTTCTCGGATTGCTCCACATGGAGATCATCCATGAACGCCTTGAACGTGAATTTGGACTTGAACTCGTCCGGACAGCACCGAGTGTGATGTACCGTGTCTGCCTAAAAACAGGGGACTATATCTCCGTTGATAACCCCGCACACCTCCCCGAACCGAATAATATTGAACATATTGAGGAACCGTATGTCAATATTGACATTATCGTGCCGCGCGAGTATATCGGCAATGCGATGGAACTTTGTCAGAAGCGGCGGGGTGTATATAAACGGATGAACCAATTGGACGCGAGCCGTGTGCAATTGCTCTATGAACTGCCATTGAGTGAAATGCTAACGGATTTCTACCCGAAACTAAAGTCTCTGACGCGTGGATATGGATCGCTCGAATACGACATCGGTGCCTATAAACCTGAAAAATTAGTGAAACTCGATATACTTCTTAACGGGAACCCTGTGGATGCACTTTCGACGATTCTACCGCGTGACACAGCAGAAACGCGAGGAAAAGCATTGGTGACCAAATTGAAGGAGTTGATACCGCGTCAGATGTTTGAGGTACCGGTTCAAGCGGCGATCGGCAACAAAATTGTCGCCCGCGAAACCGTTCGCGCACTCCGAAAAAATGTTACAGCGAAATGCTACGGCGGTGATGTATCGCGAAAACGGAAGTTGTTGGAGAACCAGAAAGAGGGTAAGAAACGCCTCAAGCAGATCGGTAGAGTTGACGTGCCGCAGGAAGCATTCACGGCAATGCTCGCAACCGATGAATAATACCAAATCTAAATAACATAGGACTTACGCATTTCGCCTTAAAGTCCCCCTGATAAGGGGGATTTAGGGGGTTTACAGGATAAAAATTACCGCTTTTGCGTCTAAATATCCGATTTTTGCCCAATTTGCGTAAGTCCTATCTAAATAACAACATAATGGATGTGCCCCCAAATGAACAAAACAACACTATCGAAACAAGAAAAATTAAAAAAATGGTTCCGAGAGCAGGCACTGCCTATTGTCGTTTTACTGGTTCTCATGTTCGGTTTTGTCCGCCCTTTTGTAGTTGAAGCGTATAGAATTCCCTCTGGCTCGATGGAGGATACACTGCTCGTCGGTGACCATATTTTCGTGTGTAAGTTTGTCTATGGCGTTAAGATCCCCGGCACAGATATAAGAATCTTTGATGTTCATCAACCTGCACGCGGCGATGTTTTCGTCTTTATTCCGTCACATGACGAGCGACATTTTATCAAGCGCATTGTAGCCATTGAAGGGGATACCGTTGAAACGCGTGGTGATACGCTTTATGTAAACGGTGAAATCGTTGATGATAGCACCTACACAAAACACCTGAAATTCAGCCACGTTAAGAGAGATTTTCCACCATTCCGAAGTCCAGAATATATACCGACAGGTGAGGGGTTTGACGATTATACTTTGACAGCAAGTCAATTTCGACGCAAGTTTCCTGACGGAAAGCCGTTTGTTGTTCCGAAAGGAACGGTTTTCGCTATGGGGGATAATCGCGACCTGAGCAGCGATAGTCGAACTTGGGGGCCAGTGTCTGTAGATGACATTAAAGGACAGGCTTTCATGATTTGGTGGTCGATCGCTGATCGTCCTGCAAAGTTCTGGGAGGTTTGGAAATTGGTGGACAATATACGTTTTAATCGAATCGGTAAACTTATCCGCTCACAATCAGATTCATTCAAGAAAAATTAGACGGCAAAAAGGAGAACGCTTTTATCTTTAGAGGTTTTATAATAACATGAATGATAACGAAACCCAATTGTCCAAATGGCAAAAATTTCGGAGAACCATTGTATGGGAATACACGCAAGTCGCCGTTGTAGCACTCATTCTCGTTTTCGGGTTCATACGTCCTTTCGTTGTTGAGGCGTTCAAAATTCCGTCTGGTTCAATGGAGGACACGCTTCTTGTTGGGGATAGAATTCTGGTTTGTAAATTTATCTACGGCATTACGATCCCCGGCACGAAAATAAAGGTTCTCGATTTCCATAAGCCTACCCGTGGGGACGTTTTCGTTTTCCTGCCACCGCATGACCGAAAACGAAATTTCATCAAACGCATCGTAGCCGTTGAGGGCGACACGATCGAAACACGTGGCAACACACTCTATGTGAACGGCGAAGCCGTTGATGACAAGCATTATACGAAACATGTAACTTTCAGCCACTTTAGGAGAGGCGATTTTCCACCGTTCCGTCAACCGGAGTATCTACCAGATACTGAGGAATTTTCTGATTATACCTTAACCTCAAGTCAATTTAGACGCAAGTTTCCTGACGGAAAGCCGTTTACGATCCCGAAAGGTAAGGTCTTCGCAATGGGCGACAACCGAGATTCGAGTAGCGATAGCCGCTCTTGGGGACCCGTAGATGTCAATGACATCAAGGGGCAAGCGTTTATGGTATATTGGTCTTTTGCTGTGAACCCAGCGGAGGACGCGATGCCAGCAAAAATATGGGAAGTTTGGAAACTGATAGGAAATATCAGATTTAATCGAATCGGCAAACTCATTCACGCAAACCCTTAATGTGTAGGACTTACGCACGCTGCTATTTTGTGTCACAAACTTTCCAGTTTGGGACACAAGAACGCCGTGTTTTCGGAGAAATCTCATCTAACAGAACGGGTTACAGTCAAAATTGCGTAAATCCTGATGTGAAAGCTTGAGTAAACCCTCGGAATTAACGTATGCATCAAGATCAACGACACGTTATCATCGGAACAGCAGGACATGTTGACCACGGGAAAACGGCACTCGTCGGTACACTCACCGGTATGGAGACAGACCGGCTCAAGGAAGAACGGGATCGCGGCATGTCTATTGAATTGGGTTTCGCTTATTTCGATCTACCCGATAACTCACGTGCCGGTATCGTTGACGTACCAGGACACGAAAAATTCATCCGCAGTATGCTCTCCGGCGCATACGGTATGGATATAGTCCTTTTTGTCGTTGATGCAAAGGAAGGCGTTCAGGAACAGACGCTCGAACATTTGGCAATTTTGGACCTGCTCGGAATCTCAAACGGTATCCTCGTCATGACGAAATCTGACTTGGCAACCGCTGGCGAATTGGCTGAGGCAACTGAAATGACACAAGAGATGCTCGTCGGCACAAGTCTCGAAGGTATACCGACTGTGAGTGTCTCCGCAATAACCGGTGCAGGTATTGATACCTTAAAGCAGACGATTCTTGAGCAGGTGACACTCGCTACAAAATCAGAAGAAAATGACGGGATTCCGAGGCTATATGTTGACCGCGTTTTTACTGTGCAAGGCTTCGGTGTTGTTGTAACAGGTACGCTTATCGGAGGCTCCATTAATCGAGAGCAGCGGATGGTGCTGCTGCCACAAGGCGATGTTGTTCGCGTCCGCGGGATACAGGTACACAATGAACCCGCCTCCATTGCTTATGCGGGGCAGAGAACAGCCTTAAATCTTTCTGGGACCTCTGCTCAGGACATCCAGCGCGGCGATGTCCTCTGTCCTATTGACTATTCACAAGTGACAGACAACATAGACGTGTCTTTACAGGTGTTATCTTCGTTTCCGAGAATCATTGAGCATTGGAGCCGTTTCCGAGCGTATCTCGGCACCCGCGAGATATTTTGCCGATTGATTCTGCTGGTTGACGAGGCGATCCTCCCAGGAGATAAAGTACAGGTCCAACTCCGTTTAGAGCAACCGATTTTGACGTTTAGAGGCGACCGAATTATCATACGCGATTTTTCGGCACAACATACAGTCGGCGGCGGAGAGGTCATCAACCCATTTGCACCGAAGCATAAGCGGTTCACGCCGGAAACCATCGCGACTTTAGCACAATGGGAAGAAGCCGATGACGCACAGATCGTCAATATCGTCCTGGCAAATAGCGAAACTGTCTGTGTACCGGAATCGTTTCTCTATTACTATCTTCCGCATTCGCAAACGGATGTGAAGACCATCTTAGACAGTCTCAAGACAGAAGGAAAAATTGTCCGCTGGGATGAATCTGGTAGAGAAACCCTCGTCTCCGACGCGGAGCGAGTATCTACGGTTAAAGCGAAGATAGTAGACGCGCTTACGGCGTTTCACGAGGCACAGCCGCTCCTTGCTGGACAAAATTCAGCACAACTTCGTTATAAATTAAGCCTCGATGAACAGAGTTTTGAGAAACTCGCGAACCAACTTATCAAGGAACGCCAACTCGTTAAGGATGGAAACTTACTCCGGCTAGCCGCTCACGAAATCCAGTTTTCTCAAGAGGAGGAGACTGCGAAAGAGACATTAGAGCAACTGTTCTTGGAAGCGGGTATGAACACGCCGACGCTCAATCAACTCAGCACACTGCTACCAGAATATACACCAAAAGTCCTTGAATCTACATTTTACGCGCTATTAAACTTGGGACGGTTTGTTAAGATAGCAGAGAATTTTTTCATTCATAAAGCAAAATTTGAAGAAATCAGTGACACATTAACTGTGTACCTTCGTGAAAATGAGACGATAACCGTCGCGGAGTTCCGAGAAACCGCCGAGACTTCGCGAAAGTATGCCGTGCCTTTTTTAGAGTACTGCGATACGCAGAATCTTACGGTTCGCGAAGGAAACGTGCGAAGGTTACATCCGCGGCATTTGGAAACATGATTCGATAGTTTCAGGACTTACGCATGCGGAAACCCTTTTGTACCATAGGCTGTTAGCCTGTGGTACAGAAACGCTGTGTTTTCCGAAAACTTTTTTATCACAGAACCGCCTACACTCAAAATTGCGTAAGTCCTAAGTTTTAAAAATTATGGGGGAGGATAGGGTCCGGTGGCCCTACCGGTCTTCAAAACCGGATAGTCCATACACGTGGATTGGTGGGTTCGACTCCCACCCTCTCCCGCCATTGGGGAAAATTAAAAAATGCTAAAAACGCTCCCTATAGTTGACACCCCCATAATTAACACAAAAGCAGCGCAAAACCGACATCCCGCATGGATAAAGGCGCGAATTCCCGGCGGTGGTAACTACGCAGAACTTAAGAAACTCATGCGGGATTTGCAACTCCACACCGTCTGCGAAGAGGCGCGATGCCCGAATATCGGCGAATGTTGGAACAGTCGCACCGCCACCTTCATGATATTGGGCGATGTCTGTACGCGTCGATGCATGTTCTGTGCTGTCAAAAAAGGGAACCCTAATGGAAGTGTCGATACCGATGAACCGAGACGGATCGGGGAGGCAGTCGGTTATCTGAAACTGAAGCATATTGTTATTACATCTGTCAACCGTGATGATCTGAGTGATGGCGGAGCAAGTGTCTTTGCTGAATGTATCGCCGAAGCACGGAAACATCGTCCCGGATGCACTGTAGAGGTACTTATCCCGGACCTTGAAGGGAATTGGGATGCGCTCGCGATTATCGTGCAAGCCCAACCGGAAGTCCTGAACCACAATACCGAGACCGTACCACGCCTCTATCGCCGTGTCCGTCCGTACGCAAATTACCAGCAGACACTAACGCTCTTGCAAATCAGTAAGCAACTCAATACGCAGATGCTCACAAAATCGGGGCTCATGGTCGGTTTAGGTGAAACCGTGACAGAAATTTTGGAAACGATGCAGGATATTCGTAATACCGATTGCGATATTCTTACGATAGGACAATATCTTTCACCGTCTCCACGCCATCTGCCGATTCAACGCTACTATACGCCTGAAGAGTTTGATGAACTCAAAGAAGCGGGTTTGGAAATGGGATTTCGACATGTAGAATCGGGACCCCTCGTTCGGAGTTCTTACCACGCAGGCGAGCAAGCGCGAATAGGACAGCACTAACAGAAGTGTCCATTTTAGGATTTGGACACCCTTCAGGATTACGATTTCTGACCGAAAATTTTCGCTGTTTACATAAAACCTGATTTTTGCTAAACTACTGTTTTATAACCCGAGTTGTTACTAATGGGTTTTGCATGCTTGAAGAACCCTTTTTAGGACCTTTCTTCACCCCAGAGGGGTGGTATGTCTATAGAAAATCGTGTGTTTAACCTCTTGCACTCCAGCGGAGTGCTATGTGAGTAAATAGGTGGCAACTTGCGTTATAGATAGCGAATTCATAACAGATTAGGTATCTCTTTATCATAGATGTGCATGTTAGGTGTGCACCTGTCTTTACCGAGGAAAGTCAATGATCCGTATAATTATTAATGGGGCATGTGGTCGTATGGGACGACTCATCATTCAAGGTGTGACACAACAGGCTGACATGGAAATAGTTGGCGCGATTGAATACCCCGAACACCCACAAATCGGCAGTGATGCAGGTGTCGTCGCAGGGGTTGGAGAGATCGGTGTCCCTATTACAGGTGCACTTGAAGACGTGCTTGGAGATGCCGACGTTGTCATCGAGTTTTCAAAACCCGAAGTAACCGTACAGCACCTGAAGCAGGTTGTTGATGCAGATAAAGCGATGATAATTGCGACAACTGGGTTTAACGCTGATGAACTCGCGACGGTCAAGGAACTCGCCTCTCAAATCCGCTGTGTGATGGCACCGAATATGAGTCTCGGTGTGAACGTGATGATCCAAGCACTTGAACTCATCGCTAAGGCACTCGGAGACGACTATGATATTGAGGTCATAGAGGCACATCATAATCACAAAGCCGATTCACCGAGCGGAACCGCACTCCGTTTAGCGGAAACCGTCGCTGCGGCATTAGATCGCGACTTGGATGAAGTTGGTGTTTACGGTCGCCACGGCATTGTGGGTGCAAGACCGAAGGGACAGATCGGCATCCATGCGGTGCGAGGTGGCGATATTGCCGGTGATCATACGGTAATGTTTGCAACCGAGGGGGAGCAACTCAGTGTCGTCCATCGCGCCCATAGCCCCGAAGCGTTTGCCAAAGGCGCGATTCGCGCAGCGAGATGGATCATTGATGCCCCCAAAGGATTGCACGATGTTAGCGAAGTCCTTTTTCAAAAGTAGTTGCTATGAGGAATTCTGATGATCGGTGTTGTTATCACTGGTGTTTGTGGCCGTATGGGAAAATGTCTCACGCGTTGTATTGATCAACAAGCTGATATGCAACTCGTGGGGGCTATCCAATATCCATTGCACCCACACATCGGGAGTGATGCCGGTGTCGTCGCAGGGATTGGTGACATCGGTGTAGCTATCGCAGGCGAACTTGACGATGTCCTTGAAGATGCGGATGTTCTCATTGAGTTTTCAAAGCCTGAAGCCGCTGTCGGGTATCTTCAACAAGTTGTCAATACGGATAAAGCCATAGTGATCGGAACAACTGGGTTCGATTCTGATGAGCTTGCGACTGTCAAGGAACTTGCATCCCAAATTCGCTGCGTGATGGCACCGAATATGAGCCTCAGTGTGAATGTGATGATTCAAGTACTCAATTTAATTGCCAAAACCCTTGGAGATGATTATAATATTGAAGTGATAGAAGCACATCACAATCATAAAGCAGATTCGCCGAGTGGGACCGCGCTCCGATTAGCGGAGACGGTCGCTACAGCACTTGGACGAGATTTAGACGAGGCAGGCATTTACGGTAGACACGGCATTGTCGGCGCGAGACCGAAGAAGCAGATCGGTATTCATGCGGTGCGAGGCGGCGATATTGCAGGCGATCATACGGTAATGTTTGCAACCAAGGGAGAACAACTCAGTGTCGTCCATCGCGCCCATAGCCCAGAAGCGTTTGCCAAAGGCGCGATTCGCGCAGCGAGATGGATCATTGATGCCCCCAAAGGATTGCACGATGTCAGCGAAGTCCTTTTTCAAAAGCAACCCTAAGTACGTTGTGCCAGTCAGTCTCGTATCTATCGTTGTGCTAATCACGATCTTATTTATGACGGGTTGCGAGGATACAACCTCTAAAAAACAGGTCCACTACGAGTGGAAAACCGTCATGGAGGGGGATTGGAGTTCTCACCTTTATGACGTACATTTCATCTCTGAAACACAAGGTTGGGCAGTCGGTAATTCGGTTGAGGTAACACCAGAACACGACATCGGAGAAGGTGGAGAGAGCCTCATTATTCTTACAAACGATGGTGGAAACACCTGGCACCGACAGAACAGTGGTATTTTTGGTAAACCGCTACGAAAAGTCTATTTCCGCTCAGCATTGGAAGGTTGGGCTATCGGTGAGGAAGGTGTACTTATTCGCACTTCCGACGGCGGGAAAACGTGGCAGTCGATTGAAACGTCCACAAAGAGCAGCCTCAATGACCTTTTTATTTTCAGCGGTATAGGTTGGATCGTCGGAGATTGGGGTACACTCCTCAAGACAACCGATGGCGGAAAAACATTTACCGAGATTGACGGAAGTGTATTTGGTCGTAAGTCCTTGAAAGGTATACATTTTGTAAATGAAACCCACGGATGGATCGTCACCTATAATACACCGACATCAACAACACAGGAAAACGCGGGTTATATCTATCGGACGACCGATGGCGGTGTTACATGGAGGGAACAATTCGCTACAAAAGCCGCACTCTTCAGTGTCTGTTTCATTGACAATCAGACTGGCTGGGTTGTAGGGGATCGGCGGAGTGTCTTCCAGACATCCGATGGTGGCGAGACATGGCAATTCGTAACAGATGGAAGCAACCAACGCCATAAAACCAGTTACGGACAACCGGAATATCTCGGCAATGAGCCGTTGCACACCTTTACGCTCTACGATGTTGCGTTCACAGATGATCAGAACGGTTGGATTGTCGGCGATTTGGGGGTGATTCTCCATACGTCGTCCGGTGGAAAAGGAAAATGGAAACATCAACGCGGCGGCCCACGTTTTCATAACAGTGCAGATGCCGTCCTGCTCGGTGTTGATTTTATCTCTAAACAACTCGGCTGGGTCGTTGGTGAGAACGGCACGATCTTTCACACCCGCAACGGCGGTGTGACGTGGGAATCACAATCGAGTCCGAGTCATCTTTTGGTAGGGGTCTGTGCTGTTTCGCCTGAAGAAGGATATGTTGTCGGGGACCGAGGGGCTATCCTGCGAACTGAGGATGGTGGTGTCGTATGGAACGCACAAGATAGTCGTACGACGGAGTGCTTCGGTGCTACACACTTTGTATCAGCGCGAACAGGGTGGGCAGTCGCTGAAGCCGGTGTCGTTCTGCACACGATAAACGGTGGCGTTGTGTGGGAACGCCAGACTTCCGGGACGCAACAGGATCTGCTCGGCATCTTCTTTGTGGATGAAAAAACAGGATGGTGCGTCGGTACTGCCGGTGAAATCATACACACAAAGGACGGCGGAAAGACATGGCAGCAGCAGAAGAGCGGAACAACTTGGCATCTCTTTGATGTCCATTTTACCTCGAAAAAGGAAGGGTGGGCAGTCGGTCTCTTCGCAACGGTCCTACATACAGTTGATGGTGGCGAAACATGGAAACCTTCAAAACTGAGTCGGCAACTTTTAAAATTGGATAACAACGGAAACATCTGGCTTGATGCCGTCTACTTTGTTTCACCAAACCTCGGATGGATTGTCGGTATTGATGGACGGGTATATCACACAGAGGATCGTGGAAACAGTTGGCTCCGCCAAGAAAGTTATACACAAAATTTTCTTGACGATCTGTTTTTCATCTCCGAAACAGAAGGTTGGATCGTTGGAAAAGGCGGGTTGGTCCTACATACGAAAGACGGCGGACAAAATTGGAGACGTCAATGGACAGATACCCAAACAGACCTGAAGGCGATCTACGTAAGTCGGGCAGACAGTGGATGGATCGTTGGTCAAAACGGAACGATTCTCACATATCAGGCTGTTCCATAACGGATATTTTGAACTATTAAATCTGTTAACTATCAATTCGTGCTTATAGTAAATCGCATAATTATTTGCCCACACGATAACTCGTAGGAGCTGCGTTACCCGGTTTCCCCTACCACAGGGCGAAGTGTAAACTTATTTTCGGACTTTACTATAACATTTATTCGGAGGCTTCCAGTAAAAAAAATGACAGACGAACAAAAATATCTATTCGACCTGCAGGGTTTTATCGTGCTGAAAGGTGTGATTCCAAAAAAAGTGGTCAAGGCATGCAATGCTGTGCTGGATCAGTACGAAAATATGCCTCCCGAAGACTATCCATCACCGTTGTGTCTTGGAACAGAGCGGACTAAAAAAGAACTCTACATCTCCAATATCATGGAAGCAGATAGTGTCTTTAACGCATTGATAGATATTCCAGAGGTGTTGGACATGGTTGAAGGTGTGACCGGTGGTCCTTACCGACTCAATCACACCTATACAATTTATCGGTGGGGCGGCGGCTATACCGGTCTGCACATGCACGGCACCCCGATTATTCCGAAGTGCCAGTACCACTGCAAAAATGGACAGATGGTTTCAACCTTGACAAAGGCTGTTTTTCCAATGTTGGATTGCGATGTGGAAGACGGATGTTTCGCTGCTATACCCGGAGCACACAAAAGCAATTTCCCGAAACCCTGGGGAAGCCACCCGGATGAGAATCCAGTGTTGACACCGATTCCAGCGAAAGCAGGCGATGCCATTATCTTTACCGAGGCGTTGACACACGGTTCTGTTATCAACACCTCCGGCAGACCGAGACGGACACTCTATTACTGCTACAGTACCGGTTATATGCCGGATTGGGGTGGTCAGGGTTTGCATTTTAGTCCAAACGTTATGGAAGGACTCACTGAAACACAGCAATCAATCCTTCACCTGAAGTAAGTAGTTAACAGTCTTCAGTTAACAGTTTTCAGTAACACGCGTTTTTGTAGAATAGGCTGTTAGCCTGTTCACTGAGAACGTTAATGTGATTGATAATTGATAGTTATAAAGGGAGAAAATTTTGATTTCATTTTCGGAACGGTTACAAAAACTTCCACCCTATCTCTTTGTAGATTTGCGACAAAAGATGCAGGCGGCGAAAGCGCGAGGCGTTGACGTAATTAGTCTCGGCATCGGCGACCCCGATTTCCCGACCCCTGACCCAGTCGTTGAATCACTCGTGCAGGCGATCCAGAATCCTGAGGATATCAACCGACATCGCTACGGATGCGACATCCCTGTTGAGGATTTTCCGCAAGCAGTCCTCGATTTCTATCGAGATCGTTACGGTGTTACGCTTGCCGAAGATCAAGTCGCTACGACACTCGGCAGCAAGGATGCGATCGTCAAACTATCACTCGGAATCCTCAACCCTGGTGATATCGGCATTGCTGCAAGTCCAGGCTATCCCACATATAACATCGGACACGTTTTTGCGAGTGCGACGACATACTATGCACCGATTCTGCGAGAAAACAATTTTTACGTCGACTTTGATGCGATTCCTGATGAGATCAAACGCCTCGCCAAAGTCCTCTGGATCAACTATCCAAACAACCCGACAACTGCGACTGCTGATCTCGATTTCTTTGAACGGGCAGTGGAATTTGGAAGACAAAATAACATCTTAATCGCACACGACAACGCGTATAGTGAAAACACGTACGACGGCTACCGTTCTCCTAGCATTTTACAGGTTGATGGTGCTGCTGAGGTGGCTGTCGAATTCTTCTCATTGAGTAAAGCGTTTAATATGACTGGCTGGCGATTAGGGTTTGTTGTCGGCCATCCGACGGCTGTGAGTGCCGTCAAAATGGTTAAAGACAACATTGATAACGGTTCACTCCGCGCACTTCAGTTCGCCGGGGCAAAGGCACTTTCAATCGCAGAGGAAGTCACACCCGCAATAAACACTGTTTACCAGAAACGGCGTGATGTTGTCGTAGATGCCTTGACAGAAAGCGGATGGGAGATAGAAAAACCGAAGGCGACGATATATGTCTGGGCACCGGTGCCACCGCGTTTCAACGGTTCAAGTCGTGCTTTCGCAACGGCTCTCCTTGAAGAAGTCGGCGTGGTTGTGACACCCGGACTCGGATACGGGCAGTGGAGCGAAGGGTACTACCGAATCTCACTTACTTACCCTGACGAAGTAATTAGTGAAGCAATTTCACGACTCCGTGATTTTGCGCGTTAAATAGTTGTTAGTCGTCAGTACGATTTTTTTCTGGGAAAAAAAATCTTTCAGTTGTCAGAGGGAGGGTTGCCAGTTATCAGTTACAAGAGTCCCCTTAACCGAAAACTGAGTGCTGAGTACTAATAACGACTGATAACCTCTTTGGTCGGTAACGCTTATGATATTATATACTAATTTCTGTTTAGGAAGTTTCAAACATATACAAACGCTGGCTAAAAACCTGCTTCTATTAGCGGTTAGTATCGTCTTTAGCGCGGTCCTCGTTTGCAGTGGCGTAAGGGCTGAACAGGTTCAGACCTATACCGTTGCTGACGGATTGGTAGGTCCGATTGTCCCCGTGATTTTCCAAGACAGTCGAGGGGCACTTTGGTTCGGTTCTGATAGCGGCGGTGTCAGTCGATTTTATGACAATACTTTTAAACCGTATGTCGGATCCCTGAACACTTATGAGGATGTTGAAGCGGGGGCATTGCTCGGACAGACACGTCAAATCGTTGAGGATAAATGGGGACACATCTGGTTTCTCACGCGAGTGCCTTCAGAGAAATCCGGTAGAATTAGCCGGTTTGATGGTCAGTCGGTCAGTTATGTCGGTACTGGGAATTCTATTATCACAGATCAACACGGTGATATATGGGTGGGCGAAAATCATGTCTTAACGCAGTATGTTACCCCTGGGGTCGAAAAACTACCGCAGCCGCAGCCCCACGAAATCATAGGCGAAGATCTCATTCGATCGACAACTTTAACGATAAAGATCGTCTTTGAAAGCGAAGATGGAACGCTCTGGCTTGGGGGGAGTGAAGGGGAAGATACGAAGAATGGTGTTATCCTAAGTTTTCGTGGAAGTCGTTGGAGAAGCGTGGCACCTGACGAAGGAGACGGTACCGATGATGGAACAGGAGTCAGGGCACCGCGTATCCATCCAAATGCTGGGTTTACACGACACGATCTGTCCAGTCTTAATGTGGTTAGCCCAGTCGAGGCGATCGTTGAAGATTTCAGCGGCAATCTCTGGTTTGGCGGCGACAATCTCCTCCTCCGCTTTGACGGCGTAGAATTTCAACAGATTCTTCCTACGGGGTCTTACACCGGACGCAAGGCTTCAGAAGGAACGACATTGAGAAGACCGGTTTCCATTAAAATTGACACGAATGGAGACGTGTGGTTTAGCGATGACCGACCAACAAGACGCTGGGATGGTTCCAACCTACGGGCACCGAAAGACGTACACGGATTCCTTGAAATTGAGGACAAATGGAACAATCTATGGTTCATCAGTGAAGACCGGGGTGTCAATCAATATGATGCCGACCTAAAACTCCTTTTAGATAACGCGAATAGTAGACTCGATAACGATGAGATCCGAACAATATTTGAAGCCGTTGACGGTAAATTGTGGTTCGGACACAACAACGGGGTGACAATCCTTGAACCGACACCTGCCGTGATTACACACGCGAAACTCGGGACCAGTCGGGTCCGAACGATGTATGAGGACAGTCGCGGCTACCTATGGTTCAGTGTTCCAGGTGCCGTCGCGCGTTATGATGCAAAGATAGATGAGATCACAACTGCCTCATTCAGGATAAATTATGGGAAAAACGAGTCTGCTGGCGAACCGAATGTGAACCGCCGGTCTCAGTCAGAAATCGTGAAAATATTTGAAGTCGGCAGCGACATCTGGTTTATCAATGAACCGATATCCCAGGGCTCTTCAACCCGATACACATTCTTCCGCTATGTAAATGGGAGCTACGGTCCCCAAATCTCTATTTCTGTCCGCACAAAAATCGGTCCCGGTGGCGACAGGTCAGATAGCGACCCGGGGGTACTTCTTAGCGAAGGCGAATATGTTTGGATGGCTTTTGGCGGACATCTTTTTAAAGCGGACACCATGGGGCTTTTGTGGGTTACAGATAGTCGTACACAAAGAATCCCATTTCAAAAATCCTCTGAAATAGATAGCGGAACCTCTACGCTTCAAATAGACCCAGGACCAGTCCCGATAACAGATTTATATAGAGATTCAGGCGATAGGTTATGGGCGCATTTCGCCAATGGGAGCGTAAAACGCTATCCCAAGGATATCAATCTGGCATCGTCTACGACACGTTCTATCCCGCCGGACCTGCTGCGCCTCAGAGCAACTCACCTCGTAAAATCAACACCTAATGATAAATGGTATTTCAACGCGATGACAGGAAAGTTGATACGCTGGAGCGACATCGAATCTGGTAAACCAATTATCCTTGATGGAGAATCAAGTACCGCACCACTCGCAGTCTGGCAAGAACCTGCCAGTCAGATCGACAGAATCACTTTTGTCTTTTCTGATGCGCTTAGGACTTACCACGGAAAAATGCTCAGAACTGTTGATCCTATTGCTCCAATCGATACTGTAAATGCTTCTGTGATTTCGAGAGATGGTGTTCTCTGGTTAGCGACATCCCACGGTGCAGTTCGATACGACGGGAAAAGGCTCAGAACTTATACGAGAAAAGAAGATGGATTTCTTGTGGATAATGTCCGCGATGTCATAGAGGACAGCCGCGGAAATATATGGTTTGCAACAAGAGGTGGCGGGGCTGTCCGATATGATGGTGAAACTTTCCACAGTCGAACGACGAAAAACGGATGGGCACACAATAACATCTCAAAAATCCTTGAATCTTCTGAGAAAGACATCTGGTTTGCAACTGAAGGCGGTGTTACGCAATATACACCAGCGAGGGGTGGACTACCGGAGTGCAGAATAATCAGTTTGGAGGCGGATAAACCTTACAGCGATTTTTCATCGAGTTTAGTTTTACCCGCACGCGGGGCTAAAACTTTCAATATCCGAGGACTCAGCTCGCTGCGAGAAGGTCTCTCTTTTCAATTTAAATTGATAGGGTTGGACACACCGACGTGGATGAACGTCTCAGCAGAGGACTTCGCGAAACTGCCCGTCGTTTCCACCACACGATCAGACGAATGGACACCGTTTGCTGGCACTATTGCAACGAATCAACAGACCCTCAACAATAGCGGGGTTACACAGGAACTCCAGAACCAAAACGGTATTCTGCGTATCCGATACGCCGGACTTAAGGCAGGACACTATACTTTTCTCGTTAAGGCGTTCCGAAAAGGGTGGCACTACACCGCACCGCCGGCAATTGTGGACTTTAATATACCGCCACCCCTCTGGACACGCTGGCGGACGTATTTACCGACCTTCATCTTCATTACTGTTGTATTCGCACTGGTGGGGCGTTTGATACTCAACCGCCGACACACGATCCAGTTGCGTAATGAGATGCGAGAGAAAGAAGAAACCGAAATGCAGCGTATCCGTGCAGAGTTGAGCGAAGCACAGAATATTCAGATGGGGCTGCTGCCGACGGAGGCACCGGACATTGAGGGGTTTGAAGTCGCAGGGATGTCTGTTCCGGCGACACAGGTCGGGGGAGACTTCTACGATTACCTGACTGTAGAGAACGGGCTGACCGCAATCGCTGTGGCTGATGCTGCAGGGAAAGGTTTACGGGGCGCGATGAATGCCGTGTTGACAAACGGGATGTTGTATGAAGTCTCGCGTTACAAATCCGAAGCCGCTGTCATCTTAAGTGATCTCAACGCTGGATTAGCACCGCGGATGTATGGCCCCAGTTTCATCGCACTTAACTTGGCGATCCTCGATAAAAAAAATAAAAAGATCAACTATGCTAACGGAGGACAACCTTATCCTATCCTCAAACGAGGCGAGGAAGTCATTGAGATAGAAAATAGTGATCTTCCGCTCGGTAGTATGAAAAGAGTCGTCTATGAGTCCAGCACTATTGAGTTAAGTGGTGGTGATACGTTGATCTTTCATACCGATGGACTTATTGAGGCACTCAACACAGAAGGAGAGATGTACGGGACGGAACGTTTTAAGCAACTAGTCGCTCGGATGCCTGATAATTACAGTGCAGACGAGACTATCCAGCACATTGTCAATGATGTCTATGAATTCGTCGGCGACGCGGAGCAGTATGACGATCTTACGATTGTTGTTATCAAACAGCATTCCGACGGATAAGTGCGCCTTCTAAGCGTTTCTGTAATCGATAACGGTTTGTCTGTATTCTTCAGGGAGACCGATATCAAACCGTCTGCCTTTAACAACATAACCTGAGAAACCTTCTGCCTTCCGCAATTCGTCCAAACAAGAGGTGAGTTGGAATTCGCCGCGTTCGCGCAAATTATGGGAGATGTTCTGTTCAAGGAACTCGAAAATCTGTGGTTGAATGACATAAATGCCGAACACCGTCAAGAACTGATCGATATCCATGCCATCTACATGCAGATGCTCCATCGCGTATTCTGGATCTGGCTTTTCATAGAACTCTGTAACCGAAAGCAGGGAGTTCTCTTCTTTCCATACACCGGTAACGCATCCGAAGTTTGATAGCTGTTCAATCGGCGTTACTTTGAGTCCGACGACACTGTGACCTACCTGTTCATAAGCCTCTACGACTTGTCGTGCGCAGCATTTCTCTTCATCTGAACCGTAAAGATGGTCTCCGAGCATCAGCAGAAAAGGTTCATTACCGACCCACTCTTTCGCGCAATAAACAGCATGCCCGAAACCTTCTTGAACGTCTTGTGTGACGAATGTCACCTTGCTCCCTAACGTCAGTAGATAGTCGCAATATGCTTTGTTTTCTTTGCTGAGTTTATTGTAATGTTCAATTCGAGGCGGGGTCTTGAAAAACGATTCAAAAAGTTCTCTATCGCGACTCTGAATGATGAGACATACTTCTTCAATGCCTGCGTCAATTGCTTCCTCAACAATCGCCATGATTGCCGGTTTCGCACGTCCAGATTCATCAACGACTGGAAAGAGTTCCTTCTTCATCGCTTTTGAAGCTGGGAAGAGTCGAGTACCGAATCCCGCTGCCGGAATAACAGCTTTGCGAACATGTCTCCCCGCCTCAATGACGAGTTTCAGGCACGACATCTGCAAATCCTTCTCAATAATCTCTATAACACGTTGTTGGCTCTCTTCGTCTTTCACGATGAATTGTGCCGACCCGTCTCCCTGCGAACCGACCCCTTTCCCGCCCCAAATATACGGTTGAATCGGTTCATAGTTAAGGACTTTATGGAGCACCGGTGCTGTCAGCTGCGACGGACAAGCAGGGATGAGGTGTTTGTCGAACTCCGTCTGTGCCCGGCTCATTAACTTACCGACTGCTTCAGCATCTCCGTCTCGGAGTGCTTGATGTGCCTGTTGTGTGATCTGCGCGCTGAGGGGCCCGAGATAGTGTTGTACGTTCTTTTCTAATTCGCTCTCCGCGAATGGATAACAGTGACTTAATTGATTCAATATAAGGAGTGTATCTTTACCAGCACCGAGATCAACGATGACAAAGTACATGTTTTCTGGCACACTGAGTTCTGTAATATCAACACGATCGCCATCAAATGTCATGAGGATAGGACGTTGGTAGGCGCAGCCCTGGTCCATCCGTCCGCAGCGCGAAGGCGTTGTAATCTCGCCGCGGTAGGCATATTCCATTTCCCCGCGCGTCGTCATTTTGAGGTCGTAGGTGCGATTGAAAGCACGAGCGACTAAGACACTGATGGCAGCACTTGAAGATAGCCCTTTTTTTACCGGTAAATCTGTAAGATAATTGTCTATTTCGAGACCTTGCACCTGATAGTTCGTTAGTATCTGATATGCGACACCGGCGGCGTAACTAAAAAACCCGCCTTTTTCTGCTTCGGCAAGAAGAGCGTCCCCTTCCATTGGGAGGCTATAGGGACCGTGACGGGTACCATCGCTGAGGGTTGTCTTCAAAATTAGGCGCGTCGGATGCGGCTTAACCTCGGCATAGACACCCTGATTTGTACTCGCTATTAAAGTATAACCCTTTTCAAGTTCTGAGTTATTTAGTCGGTACCTTGCTGCCCAATCGCTATGTTCTCCGAACAGGCAAATTCTTCCCGGCACAAAAAGTTTCATATCGGCTCCTCTATTTTTAAATCAAATACACAAAAATCCATTTTGGATCAACCTGAAATCGGTTCAAAAAACGCAATTAAGTTATTCAAGGTAACGGGTTTACGAGGTCCTGACGATGCTGTTGTGCCCATCGGCATCTCTGCAACCACTCTTCTGCTTTTAGTATGGTTCCGAGTGGTAACGCTTCATTTTTTGCAATCGCAGAGAATGCATTTATCGCAGCCTCGTAATCGTGTTGATGATAGGCATTGATGCCTATTAATCTTTGCCCCTCTAAGGCAAGCACCTTGTATTGTTGTTGCGTCAGCGGCATTGGTGATAATGTCTCATCGGAAACGGACAATTTTTCTAATTGCATCACTGCACTATGAAGATATTGATTGCTGAGCTGCCACGCTTTTTCTCTATGAAGCAGTTCACCTGCTAAGACGGATGCCAACCAGTTATCCGGTTCTACTTGAAGGCATATTGACAAAGATGCCATCTTCTCTGCCGCACCTATAGGTTCAACTAAGACTGAACGGAACAACTCACGAACAGATACTCCCCTTTGGGGTGTCGCGTTCGATTCCCTCTGTGCGTCGTCTTGGTAAGAGAGTGCCGCGATCCGTTTGCTCCGTCTACGCGCCACCGCTTCGTATGCGGTTTTAATGGAACCGTAGGTGTAGATCGCTTCTTTATGCGCATTCCTTTGCCAATGAATATCGCCTATTAGCAGCATCGCTTCTGGACTGAATAACGGATCTTCTTTACTCACAATACGGTTTGCTAAGGATAATGCCTTGTCATAATCCTGCATCCGATGCGCGCTGTACATGAGTCCGCGCAGTGTGTTTGGATTGTCGGGTTCGTCTAATAACATCGCCTCAAAGGTTTCCATGGCGGTGGCGAAATCTTTTTGGAAAAATGCCTGCCATGCGATATTCCGTAAAACCGCCATCTCATGAGCACAGACCTGTTCAAAAACGCTGCGTTGCTTTAGACGGTAATTCGCGTAGTCTAAATCCTCGTCTCGTAGAGGAACACTGTCCAAAAAACTGATCCACTCTTGTTCCAATAAAGGCAGCTCCTTAGCGTAGTGACGCAGAAAATTGCCGAATCGAAAGACGTTTCTAAATTTCTCTATGCCATAAGTATCAACGAGGAATCGGACGAAAGAACCTGCCAGCAGATAACTCCTCGAACCGGCATGGCCCCAGAACCCGATTCCCATGATGGCTGACAATGGGGGGGCGACCTCCATCTGGCGCATCGCCTTTGCCCACTGATGCACTGTAAGTTTGCCTTCGTCCCAATCCGCCGCAACGGCGATCCCCTCGTGGAGCCCTATCTTCAGACTTACCTTCAATGGCGACCACGGAACAGTAAAAACGTGTGCCAATTCATGCTTCAGAATCGGATGTGGAAAGCCTTGTGCATGAATGTGGAACCCGTGTCCAAATGGATCTTCTACAGATGTGTCGCCTGCACCTGTTAACTTCTTCTTCTGATCTGTCGATGCATAGATATATGCTTGGACTTTTCGCGAGAGTTTTCCACCTTCAGGCATGAGATAGTCAACTAATTGCGCATACTGAAATTCACAATCCTCGGCAATCCGATCAATCTCCGTTTGAAGTTCACGTGCATAATAGATTTCAAAATGGGCAGTTTCACGAAAACCGCCGAGTGCTTTGGCAACATCATTGCGGGATGGACGAATTCCCAACGCTCCCGCATAAAGTTGGAAACCGATAAGGCAGACAATCAGCAGGTATAAACCGACATGTTTTGTCAACGGATTAAAGAGTTTTTGCCATCTCAGTTGCGGCATCAATTCGGTGTCCCGACTGATTTCGCACATATTGACGGTAAGTCCCAAAAAGAGGACTGCCCACAGCAATGTTTCTGCGCGGGCGATGAGCAGTGTGTTTGTTATAGGGATAACGAAATCGTAAATCGGTCCAGGAAAATATCCGAATGTCGCGTGATACGCAAACACCGGCGGGTGAAATATCAGATTGATAACCACTGGTACACAAGAGACCGCGAGAAACCCGAGATACGCCAAGTATCCTAACCATCGCCTCTTAATCCAGAACCCGAAGAATACGCCTGCTGCGGTTGCGTATAGGCAACTGATTATCGGTAGTAGAAAAAAAAAGAGAAATCCTTCCGCAAAGTTGCAATTTTTGACACGGAGTGCGTTCAGCAGGATGATACTGAGCGGTAGCACGAGTAAACTCAAGTTAAAGGTCAATGCACTCCAGAAACACCGGCTGATGATTTGTCCGGGTGAGCCGGATAGCACTTCAGGGTGCCGCTTCATCTGCCGGACTACAGTGAGCGTTACATGTGCTCCAACCAAAGAGATGCCGAGTGCTAACACCGCGCAAAACTCAAAAGCGAGGATGTTAAACAGCGGCACATTAGCGAGTATGAGTCCTAATACGCCGAATGTGATAAGCCAGAGCCAGTATGAAAAGGTCTTGTGTATTGTCGGTTGTATACGCATCTTTTGAAGGTCGAAAGTTGTGTTTATTCTCTATTCTATTCAAATATCCGCTCTATGTCAAGCAGAATTTCAGGGGTATTTAGTTTTACATATTTACTTTATCTATGTAAATACGCCTCCGCTGTAGGGGCGAGCTGTGCTCGCGATCCCCTCCGTACCAAGATCGGAACCGAAAACTAAACCGTCCTGAGTGCACCTTAGCAGTATTCGGTTGTTAGCAGGCAGCGAAGCATTTAATAAAGGTATTGACAAACGATAGGTATGTGCTGTATAATTAGAACAGTTGCTTTGGTGAATCATTAAAATTTTCGCCTCCTTTCTTTGTTACCACACGATTATCCCCTTTAATCCTATCAATTTTCAACACTACACACGCGGACTTTGCCTTGAGAGGCACCTAAATTTCAAAAGCTGTCCAGCAATAATAGGAGACATTTTTTATGGAAAACAGGCGCACCATGATCCCCGCGCTCAGACCACCTGACGACACAGATGTAACAACTTGGGAACTCCCTGAAGGTGCAATCGGTAGATTGGGACAGGGGGTACTACTTGGTGTTGAGTATTCGAGCGATGGGGCATATCTTGCCGTTGCAACCAAAATCGGATTCTGGATATATGACACGGCAACAATGATCCCTCGTGCTTTGTGGGGCACCGAACGCGGGATGTTCAATGTCGCGACCTTCTCACATGATATGCGATGGATCGCTACTGGCGACCAAGACGGGATTGTTAAAATATGGGACACACAAAACGGACAATGCATTACGAAAATAGATTGGGGAAGTACGCGAAACTTTAATAGCCTTTTACATCTCCACTTTTCGTCGGACGGACAATATCTTGCCACATCCGGTTTCGCACATAGTGCCGTCTACAAATGGGGGACAAACATTGACACGCCTATTATGAGCTGCACCATTGAAGATGCAGAAAAAAAGGATTACCGAAGGGGATATTACGGCGACAGGTGCTTTCCTATCTCATTTTCACCCGTCAGCAACCAACTTGCGTATGTGACTGCAATAGACACTATCACGCTTTCAGACATAGACACCGGCAAACAGATTGCTCATCTCACTGAACACGCAGCACCGGTGCATTCCGCCATCTTTTCTCCTTGCGGACAGTACCTTGCCACCGCGACCTTAGACAACGAAGTACGAGTCTCGGATATTCACAACGAATCCCTTGTAACACCACCTACTACTTATGAAGGAGATCGGATAAGATTGGCTTATGCGCCTGAGGGCACACTGCGGATCGCCAATATCTATGAAAACAAGGTGGAGATTTGGGATGCATCGCAGCAAGAAAAGTTGGACACCTTTGACTCCCGGGGAACGACGACTACTGCGGCGCGTTTTTCAACCGATGGAACCCAATTCGCAATTGCCAACACACGCGGCAATCTGCAGCTATGGAAAACTGGATCCCCTTCTACAATTGCCTTATTTCCCGAATATAAACCGAGTGCCTATTCGGTGGTATTCTCGCAGGACAGCAAGACATTGGTCAGCAGTCACTGGGGAACAACGGGTAAAATTTTCTGGGATGTCGCAAACAGGAAAACGCAGCGGATATTCCCATCCCTGACCGAACGATCCTCTTTACGAAGGACAGCTACTCTATGTCCGTTCAATGAACTGTTAGCAGCTGAAACAGGGGACGCGAACATCAAAATCTGGAACATTGATTCCGAAACATTAGTCGCTGAACTCACCGAACATGAACGTCATGTAATTTCGTTTAGTTTTTCACCCATCGGTAAATATCTTGTCAGTGCTGGAACAGAAGGCGAACTCTTTGTATGGGATGTTGAGAATTGGGAAAAACAACATTCGCTTACGCCAGATGAAAATGAACGCGTAGTAGAAGCGAGATGGCGAATGGGAGATAAGAGAGTAGCGTTTCACCCTGATGGTAAGCAGGTCGCCGCTATTTCTTACAATGATAAAGCTCGCATCTGGGATGTTGAAAGTGGTAAACATCTTGCCACACTTCCTTTGCCAGAAAGTTTAGACGTTCCACCTCTGTACAAAGGTGAGTCAAAAGGAACCAAGGAAGCGGAAGATCCTAAGCGTCAGCGACATCTGGAACCAGTCCTTGATGTTATTGCATTTTCTCCCTGCGGGACCGTTATTGCCTGTGGGCGCGAAGGTGAAGTTATACTGTGGGACGCAAATACCTCACAAATACGTATGGTAATACGGCTGCCTGAAACCAGTAAGAGACCTTTCGCACTTGCTTTTTCGCCTGACAGTGATTATCTCGCTGTCGGTTCGTGGTGGTGCGGGACAGATAGAGTGCCTATCCAATTGTGGAAGGTCGCTACTGGTGAAAACATCCACACCTTCTGGGGACACGCCTCTGATGTTCAAGATGTCGCCTTTTCACCAGACGGCACGCTCTTAGCGAGCGGAAGTTTTGACGGCACCGTTCTCCTTTGGGATATGAAACCGTTCATAGGTTCTTAAGATATTACTTGCCAGGGTAAAATCGGAGGTATTTGATGGAAAATCGAAGATCACAGATAACCACACAATCTGTCCAGACAAACAGTAATGAGACAACTTGGGCACTCCCCGATGGCGCAATTGCCCGATTCGGACAAGGACTCATATTTGGCATGACGTTTTCACCGGATAACGCGTTCCTCGCTGTTGGCACTCGGGTCGGGATATGGATGTATGAACTTGACACGATGCAGCCCGTCACACTACTTGAAACCGAACGCGGCCTGATTTCTAACGTCGTTCTTTCACCTGATGGGCAATGGATCGCAACCAGCAATGGGGACGGCATCATCAATGTCCGAGAAATAGAGACCCAGCAGCGCGTGGCGAAGATACAAGGCTGGCACGACGGCACCTCCCACCTCACCTTTTCACCGGATAGCCAATACATCGCCGCATCTGGCCGCGAATACGGCGATGTTTACATCTGGAGTGCGAAAAACGGCTACCACGTCGCAAGTTTCAAAGTGAGAATCACATCGAAGGAAGGTGAAAAATATCCGACTCGTTTTCCGCTCTATTTTTCACCCGATGGGCAGCTGCTCGCTTATTCTACTGGTTCGTGCACCCTTACGGTCCAAAACCTAAAAACGAAAGAACGTTTCGCTTGGCTAGTTTTAGACCGTCATCTGTGTGAATCAGGACATCTGCATGATCTCGTCTTTTCACCCTGTGGTCAGTTTCTTGCTGCGAGTCTTCAGGATCCAACGACACGGGAGAATATTGAGGTGCAAGTGTGGAATATTGATAAAGAGACTTTGGAGACGACTTACACAGACTACGGTGGAACTCGGGTGCTTCTCGCCTATTCCCCTGATGGTGCTTTACGGGTTGCTGATGTTTATGAAGACAAGGTAGTGATGTGGGATGCGGCCCAAGGTGAAAAACTTGATACCATTGAACATCAAGGAAAACATAGGATAGACCATCGGGCAGAATGTCTTTCGACGGATGGACAGCAGTTCGCAATTGCCACACACAGCGAGATCCGCGTGTGGCGTGCAGGTGCCCCTGCCGCAGTAGCACCACACACAACACCTAATGGGATACCTGACTCCCTATTTTTTTATCAATCGGGCAAGAGGTTGGTTTGCAAATATTGGAATGATAGGGTCGTTTTCTGGAATGTTGTTCAGAAACAGGTGCTCCCTCCCCCGATCCCACCAAAAAGCAGAGGTAAAAGGTGTGCACTGGTTGCCAGTGAAGAATTGTTGGCTCTTATCGGAGAAAGTGGACAAACGCTTGAAGTCTGGAACATCACCTCCGGAACCCGAATAGCAGAACTCGCCGAACATCAGGCTTCGATCACCACCGTGGTGTTTTCGCCATCGGGGGAACACATCGTCAGCGGAGATACAAGTGGAAACCTTGTTGTGTGGGACACCCTCCGTTGGGAAAAGCAGCATGCATTTACAGGGCACGCAGAGCCGCTTCGGACAGCAGCCTTTCACCCCAATGGACAGCAATTCGTTACTGCCGACAGGGCGAGCATCTTTCTTTGGGACGTTACGAGTGGCGAACAGCTTGGCTCACTTTCTACAGAGGTCACCTTAGCAGATGCTTCCCTCTACAAAGGGGATTCACGCGAAATCCAACGCCGTTGCAAACCGCAGTCAAGGGTGCGAGAGCAGTATTCAATTGCGTTTTCACCTTGCGGTACTTTTTTGGCTGGTGGATTATTCGGTGACATTCGTGTGTGGGATGCAGCAACTTTGGAACCGTGTATGGGGATGATTCTACCTGAGAGTTGCTCCCGTGTCGGTGTCGTGGCGTTTTCGCCATGTGGACGGTATCTCGCCTCCGGTTCTTGGTGGAAAAAAACAGAAAAGGTCTCCATCCGTTTATGGGACGTAGCCACTGGGAAAAACATACATACTTTTTGGGGGCATACCTCAGATGTTCAAAACCTCGCTTTTTCAAAGGATGGTGAACGCTTAGCAAGTAGCAGCTATGACGGCACCGTCCTCCTCTGGAATATGAAACCTGTTATAGATGTCTAAAACTACCTATCCTGATATACCTGAAACGCTGTGCAGAATTTTCTTGCAGTTTTAGATAAAAATATGTTAAAATACGATACGATGGATTTGCGGTACGGTTCCTAACCGTTTAACTGGCATTAATATAAGTCGCAAAGCAATACAGAAAAATCGCGCTTATCTTATTATTTTCAAGTGCGATTCAATAGGAGAAACTAAAATGGCAAATGGATTCACACGATTTTTCAAGGCGATCTGGTACACACTGTCGGGGCGCGCACATGAAACAGCGGATCGAATGATGGAAGACCCGGAAGCCGTTAGAGGGGCTTACGAAGACATCATCGCTGACAAAAAGGGGAATATTAATCGCTATAAGAATGCGATCGGTCAACTTATAGCACTCGTGGAACGTAAGAAATCCACGGTAAAGAACCTTACCGACGAAGTCGAAAATTTGGAAGAATTGAAATCTGGGGCAATCGCTAAGGCACAGCAGACCGCTGCGGCCCTGCAAGAAGACGGAATGGCACCCGAAGAAGTCAAACAGCATGCTGAATATGTACGTTGTGTTACGGCTTACCAAGAATTCAATTCCAACCTGGAAGACAAAACCAGACAAATTTCGGAGTTAGAAGGCGAAATTGAGGAAGCGCAAGCCGGTATTGACAACCATAAAATCCAGATCACCAGCCTACATCGCGATTTAGAACAAATTAAGAATGAGCAGTCTGAAGCGGTCGCTGATCTCATTACTGCAAAAGAGCAAGAAGAGATCGCCGATATGCTTTCGGGTATCAGCATGGATGGTACCTCCGCTGAATTGTCGCGGATGCGCGAAATCCGTGAAAAAGCGAAAGGACGTTCAGTGGTCGCACAGGAGTTGGCGGGTACGGATTCAAGGTCTGAAGAACAGGAATTCCTCGCAGCCGCGCGATCCTCTTCAACCTCCGACGAATTTGATGCTTTGATCTTCGGCGCACAGCAAACAGATACACAGACGGAAACAGAAGCAGAACCCGCGAAGAAGGCAGAGGATTCTGATTCTGAACTGCCGCTCTAATCTACCACTTACAAGTGTTTCGCAGCGACGTAAGTTTGCTACCTAAAACTGAAGGGGGCGACAACTCATACCTGTTAAAAGCCCAACCTATACATTCCGATCAGAAGCCGGGATGCTCATTAATTCTGGGACATCTCGGAGTCTTGTCTTGTCCGGAAATATTCACGACCTCTTCTTTTTAAAGGAAGAAGAGAGAACGGATTATGTTCCGATCGTCCCCTTTTTAACGCACAGCTGGGATATACATGGGTTCATCCTGATCGTTTATGAACTCAACGGCCCCATACGCTTCGCTCAGGAGGCGGAACGCGAAAAGGTTGAGCGCGCCTTCAACCGATGGCGAGGCATAACCGAATCTGATACCGGTATAGATGCACCTGCCAGCACCTCGCGCGGACGCGAATCTGTGATCGGATTCCTTGAATCCGCTACAGAGCCTTCTAAGGTCTCTTTCTCACAGTACATGACCGACGCGATCGGCAGCTCAACACTCGCACTTGAACTGCTCCGACAGTTTTGCCTGCTCTCCCGCAGCACAAACACGGACGGCAAAAAATTTCTCGCCGAAAAACTGATTATTCTCATAGAAGCAGCCGATATGTTGCTCCCAGAAGGCGAGATACGGAGCTTATCCGTTCAGGATAGACATCGGGTCAGCATCGTTCAAGACTGGATTTCCGATTCCAATTTCATGAACGGAAACGATACCGTCATCTTCATCACAGAATCTCCGAGTCTCCTGAACTCACGGATTATCAGGTTGCCACAGGTCGTCAACGTTGAAATCCCTGCCCCGGGAATGTCGGAGCGTCAGCACTTCATTTCGTGGTTCAACAACACACCCAAATTGATTGAGAAACCGTTAAACCTCTGGGGTACACAAGCACAACTCGCGATGCTGACAGCCGGATTATCCATACAGGCACTCCGACAAATGTTGCTCTCCGCATGCTATTCCGGTGAGAAACTTCAACCTGATGATGTCATTGAGAAAGTCTCCGAATATATTCAGACGCAGTTGGGTGAAGATGTTGTGGAGTTTAAAAAACCAGCACACAGTCTAAAGGACATCGTCGGCAACCGAAAGTTAGTGGATTTTCTAAAAACACAGCTGATTCCGCGGATCACCTCAACCGGACCCGATGCGATTCCGGGGATGAGCGTCTGCGGTCCCATCGGCAGCGGAAAAACTTTTATTTTCGAGGGACTCGCCGGTCAACTTGATATACCTGTCCTTGTCCTTAAGAACATCCGAAGTATGTGGTTCGGACAGACAGATGTCATCTTTGAACGGCTCCGACGGTTACTGATGGCATTGGTAAAGGTTTTAATCTTTGTCGATGAAGCGGATACGCAGTTCGGGGGAGTTGGAAGAGAAGCACACAGCACAGAACGACGTTTGACGGGAAAGATACAAGCGATGATGTCGGACCCTCAACTCCGAGGGAATATCACATGGCTTCTGATGACTGCCCGGATATATAACCTATCACCTGACCTACGACGCGAAGGTAGAGTCGGAGATATGGTGGTTCCAGTACTTGATCCGAGAGACGAAGACCGCGAGGATTTTCTACGCTGGACTGTTGCGAAAGTTTCCTCCAGTCCACTTTCTGACGAAGAAACCGAACGGCTTTTGAAGGTAACAGAGGCGTATTCTGCAGCGAGTTTCGCCTCGCTACGTTCCGACCTTGAAGCCGCCAGTCTTATCAAGACGAACTCAGAAACGGGTGAACTCACAATCGATGAAATTATTGCCGTCGCCGAAGATCGAATCCTACCGAATATCGGACCGATAAGACAATACCAAACCTTACAAGCACTTCTCAATTGCACGCGAAAATCGCTACTCCCCGGCGATTATTCCCCAGAAATCCGTGAATCGTGGATAAAACAGATTGCCCAACTTGAAGCGATAGGCGTTAGAGGATAGGAAGAAAAATACTGCATTCGCACCCGGCGCAATTTTGTGTTATAATGTGTAATAAACAGAATGCCGTGTTTCACAATAACATTTCAGAAGGAGAATTACCATGTCATATTCTGATGCTACCTCTGAAACCATTGCCGCCCGCGGCGAAGAAATCTATCAGCAGTACCGCAAAGAACTTGAAGCTCAACACAAAGGTCAGTTTTTTGTAGTTGACATTGAAACGGGAAACTATGAAATCGCCGATGAGGATATGGAAGCTACAGAACGTCTGCTTGCTAAGAATCCGAAGGCTATGACTTACGGGCTGCGAATCGGCTTTGGAGCTGCTTATCGACTTGGCTTTAGAATTTCGGACCCAACATAATGATTATAGGAAAAATTAAGGCGGATCGAGAAGCTGTTATTGAATTAGAAGTAGTTAGCTTAGCACAGCGCGTAAAAATTGAGGCAGTTATTGATACAGGTTTCACTGGTTTTTTAATGCTACCGATTGATTTAATTAACCGCCTCAATCTCCCACTGATTGGTAAGCGAAACGTGCTTCTTGCTAATGGGAATAGTGTTCCGCTTAATTTATATCGTGTGAAAGTGATATGGCACAGCGTAGAACGTGTGGTGTACGTTCTACAATCAGACACTGAATCGTTAGTAGGCATGTCACTGCTTCACGGAAGTCGTTTGACTTTAGATGTCGTGCCAGATGGTGACGTAACGATTGCCCCGCTGCCATAGGGAAAATCACTATGCCATATTCTGATGACATCTCCGAAGCCATCGCTGCCCGCGGTAAAGAAATCTATCAGTCCTTGAGGGATAAGCTTGAATCCCAACACAGAAAACACTGTGTAGCCTCAAACAGTAAAATCGGTAAGCGTGGAACCTATGAGAACCTCGCGTCAGTTGAGGTTAATAACCTCCCCGCTTGCAGCAGAACGATACCCCGCACAGATAATCTCCACGGAATGTGCCGCAAATTCGGCGTTCATTTCGCTCTCTACACCGTCCTCAATACAATCTACAAACGCGCTGAATTCCCGTTGTCCATCGTCTCCGCTGCCGACATCTATCCACTGCTGTTTCGGGCGCATCCCAATCTCTGCCTGTGTGCTGCTCCACATCCCCATCGGATCGAGCGGATGCGGGGTCGGTGGCTCAAACGCCGGTTCAGCGGCAAAAACTTCCAGACGGTTCGCTGAAGCATCGAACGTCAAAGTTCCCTCGGTACCGACGAGATGTACCTTCCGAATTCCACCTTGCGCGTGACTCTGCCAACCGTAGCGTCCACTGACAATTGTTGCTGTGATGTCATCTTCTAACGTCAGAACCAAAGCACCGAAATCTTCAAGATCGCAATCGAGATGCTCTTTGAAGAAAAAGTTCCCTGTTCCCCCAAACACACGCTGCACGCGTTTCTGCGTTAACCAATTCACCATAGACACCGCATAGACCCCGACATCAAACATCTCAGGTTTCGCCTCAACGAAACTATAGCGTTCCAGCGTAGGTCTTTGAACCCTTTTTTCTCCGACAGGCGCTGTGCCAGGATGCCCTTTAGAGAACAGGACATCGCAATGGATTGCCTGAAGTTCGCCGATACGTCCACTTGCCAATGCACGCTGAACCGTGCGTGCCCAAGTACTATGGATATTGCTAAACATCTGGGTTCGCACGCCGCTTTTCGCGACTGTCCCAACGATCTTGTTCGCATCTTCGGGGTTGAGTGCCATCGGTTTATCAAGATAGACGTGTTTTCCCGCTTCTGCACATTTGGCACCCACGCGTCCACGACGTTCCACCTCCGTGCAGAGACTGACGATGTGTACATCCTCACGTGCCAAAGCGTCGTTGAGATCACGGATGAAGGGTAGATTCAACGATTCTGCAAGTGCGCGTGCCAGTGCCACCCGCTCCGGTGGTGCGTCGAGTTCATCGGCAAATGCAACCAATCGGCAGCGTTCGTCTTGACCGAAAAGCGAGGCGTAATTTTCTTGATGCGTGCGGTATCCACCGAGTAATAGCACACCATATTTTCCGTTTTGCTGCATGTTTAAACCTCCAATTCAACAGGTTGACCGCTTTCAAGCGATTGCGCGATAGCTTCTGTTAACTCGCCGGTCCCGTCGAGTTCCAGTGGAGTGGCGTTCTGGTAGTGTCTACCGATTGGCGTTTCGTGATAGATGCCCCCTCTGTTCCCGACCAACATGATGTCAATTGCGGTTTCAATATCAACCCTATCAACGCTCAAGAGTGCCATCTGGCCGCCAACATAGTGAACCATTACCGTCACCTGTGTACTTTCTACGTGTCCCTGGGCATAGACCCGGGTAGGTGTTGAAGGAATCCACTCGTTTGCGAGTGCCGTCACTACACCGACCGACGACAATAGATTCGCGTTCTCGTCTGCCACGTGTAAGACACAACGCAGGAACACTGGACTCCCAATCCGATCTTTTTCAAGCACAGATTGAACCGATTTTTTTAGTAACTCCATGTCTTCTCCTTCCTAAAATGATAACCAAAATATGTTGACGAATCTGCGGACATTATGCTATAGTGTGTATGGTCATCGGTTATCAGTTTTCAGTTACAAGAAGGTTCTGTTAGACGAAAACCTCTTAACCGACAACCGAAAGGGTTTTCATAGAAAACCCGAACCGACAACTGACAACTATAAATGGAGGAAAACTATGCCATTAAAAACCCTTGAACAACTGCTTACCGAAGCGAGAGAAAACGTTGGACACATATCTCCTGATGAACTCACAGAGGCAACAGAGTCAATTATCCTCTTAGATGTTCGGGACGAACCGGATTACGACGAAGAACATCTACCGAATGCCGTTTCGCTACCGCGCGGCTACATTGAACTCGATATCGACGAGGTCGCTCCTGACGCGGATACACACATCGTTACCTACTGCGGTGGCGGCACCCGTGCGACACTCTCCGCACACACGCTAAAAAACATGGGGTATGAAAACGTTTCAGTGTTAACCGGTGGTTTCCGCGGTTGGAAAGCCGAAGGATTAGCCACCGAAAAGCCTGACGCATAAGGAATAGTATTAGATTAACACGAATAGCAGCCCTTGTCAATATCTTAACAGCAGTCGGGACGATCTCATCTTCTACGACGGAATCGTCCCATCTATACCAATCATAACACGGATACCAACGGAGGAAACATGCGCAATAGATATATCCTCTTAGCCCTGATACTCCTCACACTTCTTGTCAGTGCCTGCAATACAGAAAAAAAACAATTAAATGTCTTTACATGGGCAGGTTACGTCAGCGATGACATCCGTGAGGGGTTTGAAAAAGAGTTCGGGGTGACCGTTCTCGTTGATACCTTTGCCAGCAATGAAGATCTTCTCACGAAGTTGATGGCAGGCGCGACTGGATACGACATCATCATGCCGTCTGACTACATGGTATCAATCTTAATCAAGCAGAATCTGTTAGAAAAACTCAACTGTGACAACATCCCCAATTTCGAGAATATCAGTCCCCTGCTCCTCGGTAAGTACTTTGACCCCGATAACCAATATTCTATTCCGTATACGTTCGGTACAGCGGGTATCGCTTACGATTCGGCTGTTATTTCGCCAGCACCGGATAGCTGGGAAGTACTATGGGATGAACAATACAAGAACCAGTTCAGTATGTTAGACGACCAGCGCGAAACAATCGGTGCTGCACTTAAACTGCTCGGATACAGCCTCAACACAACCGACCTGACGGAGATTAAAGCGGCAAAAGAGAAACTAATAGCCCAGGCACCACTTGTGAAACAGTATAAGAGCGAGGCGGAAGAACTCCTCATCGCTGGCGATGTAGTTATGGCACACTGCTGGAGCGGCGACGCGTTCCGTGCAATTGAAACACGTCCGACGATCCGATATATCATTCCAAAAGAAGGATCAAGCCAGTTTATTGATGCTGTCTGTATTCCAAAATCCGCACCGCATAAGGCACTCGCAGAGCAGTTCATTGACTATCTACTCCGACCCGAAGTCAACGCCAAGATTACCGCCTTCACGAAATACGGCACTTGTGTACCGACAGCGAAAGCGTTTTTACCGGAAAACCTACGTGAACATAAATTTATCTACCCACCGAAAGAGGTGTTGGATTCCCTTGAGTGGTTGAGGGACCCTGGAGATTTCACGAGGCACTACGATCGCGCGTGGGAAGAAGTCAAAGCAAAATAACTCTTGATATTCATCATAGTGTAATCAGGAAACAGACTACCAGTCCTCATCAAAGAACGGCGTACTCGGGTAACTGTAAACGTTGCCTTCGTAGTTGCGTAGCTGGATTTCATCATCGTCAAAAGCAACGATCGGATCAGGAATCAACGCGATTTTTCCACCACCACCAGGGGCATCTACGACGTAGTGCGGTACACCGAGCCCTGATATATGACCGCGCAACGCCGAAACGATTTCTAAACCGGTCTTCACCGCCGTTCGGAAATGGTCGGTTCCAACGACGAGATCCGCTTGATAGATATAGTACGGCTTGACACGGATCCGAAGTAACCCTTTCATCAGTTCCACCATGACATCGGGATCGTCGTTCACGCCTTTGAGCAGAACTGTCTGGTTACCAAGCGGTATTCCGGCATCTGCCAGCATGCCGCATGCTTTCTCGGTCTCAGGCGTAATCTCGCGTGGGTGGTTGAAATGCGTATTGATGTAAAATGGGTGGTGCTGTTTCAAGATCGCACACAACTCAGGCGTAATACGCTGCGGGAGTGTCACGGGGACACGCGAACCGATCCGGATGATCTCCAAGTGTTCAATGGCTCGTAAACCACCGACAATCCTATCAATCTTTTTATCCGTCAACATGAGCGGATCGCCGCCGGAGATAATGACATCACGAATTTCGGGGTGTGCCTGAATATAGGCGAGTCCTGTTTCAACGTTGTCCTCAGAGATTGAGTGCGGGTCGCCGACTTTCCGTTTGCGGGTGCAGAAACGGCAATAGATAGGACACATATAGTTGACATAAAAGAGGGCGCGGTCGGGGTAACGATGTGTGACGTTCGGTACCTCGCTATCGTCTTCCTCGTGGAGCGGGTCCTCTACACCGGTGCTCATCAATTCCTTCGGATCAGGAACGACCTGCTTCCAGATCGGATCGCCGGGTTCTTCTATGAGACTGAGGTAGTACGGGTTGATTCGGATCGGAAATTCTTTATGGATGCGCCGCATCTCTTCGAGGTCAACATCGAACGCGGCAGCAAGCTTCTCGGGGGTATTGACAGTATCTCTGACAAGACGTTTCCATTCTTCCATATACATTACCCTCCTTTCTAAATATTACTTACGCATTTTTTGATATGTCGGCACATGACAAGCAAAACAGCGAGGTTGAAAACCTATCCTCCAAAAGAGAATGTGGATGTTCAGCACATAACGTGCGATGCAGCGGATTTGGAAACCCCGTCTGCAAAAGGGTATGCGTAAGTTCGGTTACTGTTGGACGTTTTCTCCGTAGACAATCGCGGATTTAGAAATCCACAAGCGTTGTCTTACGATGCATCTATGATTTACATGATTACTCTGACGGCGTGTAGTCCTTAATCGTTACTTTCGTCATAACATCACGCTCGCGGAGTGCTTCTACGACATCTATCCCTTCAATGACTTTGCCAAACGTAGTGTAGCTTCCGTTCAGATGTCCAACACTTCTCGAATCCGATGTGAGACAGATATAGAACTGGCTTCCAGCTGAGTCCGGGTTCTGTGTCCGTGCCATAGCAACGACCCCTTTTTCATGGGGCGGCATCTTATCGCGAAGCATGGGGTCTTGAAATTCACCTGGGATTGTCCATCCAGGTCCACCTCTGCCTGTCCCGTTCGGGTCACCACCTTGGATAACAAAGCCCGGAACATATCGGTGAAAAGTCACACCGTCGTAAAATCCAGACGCTATCAACTTAGCAAAATTCGCTACTGTAGCGGGGGCAGCTTCAGGGTAAAGTTCTATAATAATGTTGCCTTTTTGGGTTTCTATCGTTACATTAGGCAATTGCTCACCGTTGCATGAAACAATTGTTACCAGAAACGCACCTAATAAGCTTAATTGCATAATTTGCGTGTGAAAAATGGGAATTTTCACGAGTTCCTTTTCTCTGTGTTTATGCGCGATAGTTTACGCAAATGTTGTTGGAATATAAGTATCGTCCTATCTTGTTGTATCAGAAGGCTTCTACATATAAACGTTTTTTCACGGATGTCAGTATATTATTATACACCGATTTGTCGGTGAAGTCAACATAATTCGGACAAGGGTTGTCAGTCACCAATTTTCAGTCGTTAGTAACTCTGCACTGAATCCAACTTGACACACCGGATTTAGACATGGTATCCTAATAATTAGGGGAGAGACACAGGCACAATCGATACAACACATCCGTAAATTGACAACCGAAATTGAGAGTGAACTTCTGATTACGCAAGACTACTATCATGAACGTCTAAGCGACGGATTTGAGGCTTTTAAAAAGATTATGAGACTGGAGGCGAACAGCCTCCGCCCAACCGCATACCCAACCTTACCAATGTTTGAATAACATATAGAGTCGGCATCTACTGGCACTCGGATTGTAGGCGGGTCTATAATCCTGCAAGTCTATTATTTTTGAAAATCAGGGTGCTGATCGCCGCGAAAAAGAAAACAGGATTGAACTTAGGTTTTACAGAACTTACGCATAATCGTTTCGTTTGCTTGCGGGAATAAGAGATAGGAAGATTGCGTGTGTGGTGGAAGGGCAATCTCTCCTTCCGTTCTTCTATCTTTCCCATTGAGAAAATCTTGCTTATGCGTAAGGACTATTAAATAGAAAAAAGAATGTATAAGGAGAAAAAAAGAAAATGAAACGACTTACTGCTTTACGATGGAGGATTAACCTCGCATTAGATAGGACACTGATGGTCTGGCTACTACTCATTCCCCTCGCTTTTGTTGGTTGTGGCGGACAACTCGGGAAGATTGAGGCACCGGTGGTTGATACAGCGATCGCGGAAGCAGAAGCAGCCATCGCAGCGGCGCAAGATGTTGATGCAGTATCACTTGCACCTGAAGCGTTTCAAGCCGCTAACGCAAATCTTTATGCCGCAAGGGAGGCATTGAAAGAAAAGAGAGGCGTAGACGCACTCCGTCTTGCACACCAAGCGAGTGCCGATGCTAAAATCGCACATCGACAAGCCATCAATGTCGCTAAAAGCTCGGAACTCAACGCAACGATTCTTCAGAAGGAATCAAACGTTACAGAACTCCGTCAAAAACTCAAGACAACAGAGACGCAGGTCTCACAGAAGGAATCTCAGGTTCAAGACGCTTGGCGTGAGTCCGAACAATTGAGACAGCGAATTCAAGAACTTCAGACAGCGAATAGCGAGTTAGGCGATACGAGGAAAGCCTTCGGAAAACAGATAAGTGATCTCTCGAAGACCTTAGAAGATACACAGATACGAGCACGCCGCGCGGAAGAAGAAATCCGTAATTACGGCACTGAACTTTCCAAACTCCGTCGTAAATTGGAAGTTGCTGACAAGATCGCAAAAGAAGAGGGATACCAGAAACGGGCAGCGATTGCTCAGGCAGAATCTCTCAGGAAACAGATGCGTCAACAAGCAGAAGTCTATACACAGAGACTCGCACAGGCGAATAAGCAAGATGTCGCGGCGAAGCATGCTGAATTTACCGCGAGGCAAGCAGAAAAGTCGCGAGCATACGTAGCCAGCCAACCCGCACTTTCGCCTCCAAGAACCGGGCGTACTTCACTCTCTACACAACAGATTGCAGCCGGCAAAGCTGCGCTTAACAAGTGGGATGCCGCGTGGCAGAGCGGAAATCTAAATACGCATCTCACCTATTATAACCCGAACGTTATCGCAGATAAAGTCGTAGTGCTTGAGAGCAAGGAAAATCGGAGTAAAATTGACAGACAACAACTGGAATCGGATCTTCGTCAGATGAGTGCACACTCATGGACGAAGGTTAAATTTGACACCGAAGTCGAAAGCGAAAGTGTCATCGGTATCCTACAACTGAATCAATTGGTACATCCGGCAGCTGATGAGAACGATACCGCTCTATACGATATTTGGATTCGCGAAATCTGGATGCATCAAGTAGGGAACAGTTGGAAGGTACATCACGAAATCTGGAAGGTTTATAAGAGAGTGCCAAACTTATAAACACTGATCTCGATTTGGACTTACACAAACACCTGCTGGTGGGAATTCCGAATCTTGTCAAATGATGTGGATTTATCCCAAAATTGCGTAAGTCCAATCAACTATGAGCGGAGGTTATATTGTGAACGACGCACAAAATTGGCAGAAAAACACGCCTAAGAAATTGATGATGCCCCGAAACCTGATATGGGGTGGTGCTATCGCAGCAATCGTTATCGCGTTTGTTGTATTCCTACTCATATTTATGAGTTCGAGTGAAACACCTACCGCATTTTTAGCGAAGTGGAAAAATACACTTGAATCCAGCGACCTAAAACGGTATGACGCGCTTTGGATAAAAAGCGAGCGACTGCGCCCCGACAAAGGATATCCGAATACAGCGAAACTCCTAAGAGATAATATACGACTCGATGTGAATCTTGAAGGTGGAAATCCACCGTATCAAATTCCGCGTTATCCGAACCGTTATCGGATTGAAGGGATACCCGTGACGGTTCACCTACCTGATGGCGCGCAACAACAGTTACGGAATCTTGTGATTGAGAAGAAAGGGATTGTGCAGCAGCGCTGGAAAATCGCACAAGACGAGATCGTCGGTGAAGATTATATCGCTTCGGTGCCGACTTATACAACGACGCAACAGCCGAATCGTCCCAACCCATCTAACAGTCCTGTAGCGCCGCTTGTCCTCAATTGGAAGAGCGCATTAGAAAGACAGGATTCAACGGCATACACCGCGCTGTGGGACAAATCTGCTCGGAAGAAACGGACATCGAGTTTTCGGCAGGCACTCGGATTGATGTCACAAGCACATATCATCGACCTACAAGATGCAACTTACACACCCGTACCAACGCATCGGAACCGCTATATCGTTGACGCTATTCGTGTGACTTTGCAAAACAACGGCGACATCGTTGAAACGCATAACCGTACACTCACAATTGAAAAGAAAGGATTTTTCAGACGGAAATGGAAACTTATTAACGATCAGGTTGGTGAAATATCGGGGGCTATCGTACTTGAACAGACACAACAACCGTCCGGTGCGAACACAGTTTCTGGCGACGAATCCGGCGGGGCCTTTGACGGGAACGCGCCACTTGACACGCAACTTAAAGCGAGACAAATCTTGGGTAAATGGCAGGCTGCTTGGGAAGGGAAGGATTTGAATACCTATATGTCCATCTATTCTGACGAAGCTTTAATCACCCGCGTCACTGTTCGTGACGGCAAGGAGACACCGGTATACCTCAACAAAAAGCAACTCCGTGCCAGCATGAAAAGGCTGAACAGTTTGTATAGTGACATACAAGTTGACATCTCTAAGTTACAAATTAACGGAGACCGCGCAGTCGCAGATGTCGTGTTCTTACAGAAGTTTACCGGCACCCCAGCGAGTGGCACGCGTCCTGCATATTCAGATTACGGCGCCAAAAGACTAAATCTGATGATAGACCCTACCGATGGACACTGGCGAATCTACGCGGAGACATGGAGCCGTTATGAAGATGTCCCAGAATATCCGAAGATGTAGCGGAATGGTTTTCAGTTTTCAAGCATCAGTTAGAGAGGCGACTGATGCAACCAAGGTTCCCCTTAACTGATAACTATTCTCACTGCGAAGCATGATAATTGATGACGATTGGAAAATATGTGCACCGAGTACCGAACCAGACGTAAAATCGAATTCGCTGACACCGATATGGCAGGGATCGTCCATTTCACACGCTTTTTTGTCTTTATGGAGACCGCAGAACACGAATTTTTACGTAGTTTAGGCACGAGTGTCGCGACCGAATGGGATGGGAATAAAATCGGTTGGCCACGACTCGCCGTTTCGTGTCAGTATTTAAGCCCGCTCCGATTTGAAGATGAGGTAGACATCCATCTTTGGGTCTCAAGGAAAGGGACGAAGTCGCTCACATACCAATTCCACTTTACACTTCAGGGAGAAGATATCGCACGCGGTGAGGTCACAACAGTTTGTTGTATAACGAACCCGGGTGAGAAACTACGTGCGATTCCGATCCCTAATTTTATTGCAGATCAGATATGCTGTACACCATAGGACAGTGTTACAACCTCACACGCCAGTAGACGACAATAACCATGCAACAATCCAGCACTGTGACATCTTCGCTTAAAATATCTCATTTATTCAAAGACTTTGGGGCAGTCAAAGTGCTGCGAAACGTTTCGTTCAGCCTCACAGCAGGCACATCCGTCGTTATCACGGGTCCTTCCGGTTCCGGTAAGAGTACACTCTTACACATCATCGGCACATTAGAAGAGCCGTCGAATGGAATTGTGGAGATTAACAATATAAATCCGTTCAACCTCTCTGAACCTGAACTTGCGGCGTACCGTAATTCCGTTATCGGATTTGTGTTTCAGGAGCATCATCTACTTCCACAATATTCTGTGCTTGAAAATGTGCTGATTCCGACACTTGCCTTCAAACAGAGAACCGACGCGACCGAACGTGCGACTCAACTCCTAAAACGGGTTGGACTCACAGATCGTCTGTCGCACCGTCCGGCTGAACTTTCAGGCGGTGAACGGCAGCGCGTCGCGATTGCGCGCGCACTTATCAATCAACCGGATATCCTCCTCTGCGATGAACCGACAGGTAATCTCGACACCGCTACGACGGATACCGTCGCCAATATGCTTTTTGAGTTACACCGTACTGAGAAGACTATACTGATTGTGGTGACACATAACCTGGCACTCACATCGCGCTTTGATCGACATCTACAATTGGTGGATGGAACATGTACCATCGAAAGAGACACCTAACACCCGCATCAGACGTGAAGAAAGATTATGCCCAGATTCTCTTGGAACTCACTTAAACACTTTTGGCAGATACATGTTATCGTTGTACTTTGCACTGCTGTAGCGACGGGTGTTCTCGCCGGTGCCTTGGTCGTCGGTGACTCCGTGCGTGGCAGCCTGCTGAATCTCACCACGGAACGACTCGGTACAATCCAACACGCGCTCCTCGCAGACCATTTTTTCCAACCAGACCTACTGAACCGTGAGAACAAGGTTCCCACCATTTTACTGAACGGCACCATCGTTGTCCCACAAACACAAGCGCGCGCCTCAAAAGTGAACATCCTCGGCGTAACGGATAACTTCTTTACATTTTGGGAAACAGACGCACCGAACCTCAACAAACCCGAAGGACAGCCTTTCAACGCGATCGTCATTAACGAGGCACTCGAAAAAGAATTGAACGTCCAAGTCGGGGATACACTTCTCGTGAATATGTCGCAAACAGCCGACATCCATCCAGAATTCCTGCTCGGTGAACGCGATGCAGCCAAGGCGATCCAGAGTCTCCGAATGATTATCAGTGACATCATTCCCACCGAAAACTTTGGTAGGTTCAATCTACAAGCGAATCAGAGTCTACCGTTCAATGTCTTCATATCGCTGCCTATCTTACAAAGTGCGCTCGGACAAGACAGCAAGGTAAACGTCGTTTTTACTGCCGACACGGACGCGCTCTCGGCTGATGATCTCACACTCACGTTATCCGCGCTCGACCTGAATATTAAAGCGGATGAGAACCATCTTGACATTCAGAGTGAACAGTATCTCATCAAACCGATACTTTCTGAGACTGCACTAACGGTTGCATCTGAAAACCGTATCCCGATACTCCCAACGCTCACCTATCTTGCGAATACAATCACAGCGAAGGATAAAACGATACCATATTCTACAATTGTGGCACTACCGACAGATGAGAGCGAATTTGCTGAACTTGCTAACAATCACACGACTGAAGCGGACCGACTCGCGTACCAGCAGGCAGATGCTCAAGGATGGAAAAAAATAGAAACTGAAAAAATTGAAGAGCGCAAAAAACTCCATGAGGAAATTGATAAAATAGAGAAAGAGGTCAGTAGTTTAGAAAAAACAAAGCGAGCACTTGGCGGTACCCCCGAATATAAACAACGAATCGCAGAAGTCAAGCAAAAATTAGCAAAAGTGGAGAGTGCGTTAAATGCAATTCGTGACCGTAGCAAACCCGCCGCGATTTATCTCAATACATGGGCTGCAGAGGACCTCGGAGCCAGTGTGAGCGATATTATTGAGGTTACCTATTATAGCGTCAGCGCAGAAGAAGCGTATATCACTGAAACAGCGATTTTCCGGCTGAAGGGGATTCTGCCAATCGAAGGTATCACTGCAGATAGAGACCTCATCCCCGAATTTCCGGGCATCCACGATACCGCCGATATGTCTGAGTGGGAATCCCCTTTCCCGATTGATTATACCTTGGTGCGCGGCAAAGACGAAGCCTATTGGGATGAATACCGAGCGACACCGAAAGCATTTATTCCGTTGGGAATTGGTAAACGCCTCTGGCAAAATCGGTTCGGCGATCTCACCACAATTCGGCTTGGAACTGCACCGGACACAGATATTCAGGCGACGCAGACACTCTTTGAAACCGAATTCCTGAAAAAGATTCAACCAGAACAGGTCGGTTTCCAGTTTCTATCACCGAAAGCGGAGGGACTTCAAGCCTCCAGTGGTGCTACAGATTTCGGTATGCTGTTCGGCAGCCTGAGCGGTTTTATCATTATTGCTGTTGCCGTGTTGATTGCCATGCTTTTCCGCGTCGGTGTCGAACAGCGATCGCGTGAAATTGGGCTGCTACAGGCTGTCGGTTATCCACTTGCCAAAATCCGCCGCCGTTTCCTTTATGAAGGCGCGACCGTCGCTGGCATCGGCAGTCTGTTAGGATGTCTGTTCGCGGTAGGCTACGCACAACTTATGATATTCGGGTTGCAAACGTGGTGGTTGCCTGCTATCGGCACACCGTTTATGGAACTCCACGTTAACCTATTGAGCTTAAGCACTGGCATCCTCATCGCGTTGGCTGTCGTGATGCTCTCTATCCGCTTCAGCGTCCAACAATTGGGACAAATACCCACGACTGCACTCCTTGCCGGTGAAACCGATTTTACTGAGGTAACACGCAAACCCAAAAAAGCGAAATCGCGTACTGTGGGGTCCATCACCAAAAACGTAGCTACTGCGATTATAGTTGTTCTATTTGGTGTCTTTGTTATCTTTGATGAATGGCTTTCTGAAACCTTTGGTATCTGGGTCGAAGAACCGATGATTGATTTCTTAGTCTTTACTTTGAGTGTTATCGGTGTCGGGTGGGACGCTTTTGATCGGTGGTTAAAATCACAGCGTGTTCCAAAGCGGTTGAATAGGATGCGGCTGGCACTCAAAAACGCTGCACGCCAACCCGGACGCAGCTTGACCTGTGTCCAAACGCTCAGTTTGGCGTGTTGTATCATCGTGGCAGTCGGTGCAAATAGACATGATGCACCCCCTGAATCGGAATATGCATTTGTTGCTGAATCCGCGATGCCGCTGCACCACAGCCTAAATACACCTGATGGCAGGTTTGAACTCGGTTTTTCCGACAAGGATTCCGAACTGCTGAACGCGTCGGAAATATTTCCGTTTCGGGTGCTTCCCGGTGAAGATGTCAGTTGTCTGAACCTCTACCAACCGCAGAAACCGCAAATTTTGGGTGCACCAGATGCCATACTGGACGGATATCCTTGGAGTCAAATAAGAGTTGTTCAACCTGAAAGCGGCAGAGCTCCCGCTATCGGCGATGAGAACTCGCTCCGCTGGATTTTACATCACAATCCGAAAGACGATTTTATTGTTCAAGACGAATTCGGTAAACCGCTCAGTCTTGAACTTGAAACAGTTTCGGACAGCCTCTTCCAGAGCCAATTGATCATCTCGGAACCCAATTTCACAAAATACTTTCCGAGTCAAAGCGGGTACCAGTTTTTCCTCATCAAAACACCACCCGAGCTGCGGGAGGAGACAGCACAGGTTCTTGAAAAGACGTTGGTCGATTACGGTTTCGATCTCACATCGGCAGCCGCACGTTTGGCAAATTATCGGTCAGTCGAGAATACCTATATCTCTACTTTTCAGAGTCTCGGCGGTTTAGGTGTACTCCTCGGTACTTTCGGATTAGCACTAGTGCTGTTCAGAAACATTATCGAACGTCGCGGTGAGTTAGCGACCTTACGTGCTTTCGGTTTCCGACGGCAGCTGCTCTCGCGGATGCTGTTCCTCGAAAGCTGCTTCCTACTTGCTGTCGGTATGCTCATCGGAATAGTCGCTGGACTTGTGGCGATTCTCGGTTCGCAAGGAAGCCTACCCTCATTTCCGTGGATGTCTCTCACAATTACCTTGCTTTTGATCTTCGGCTTTGGTATAATTGCAAATGCAGTTGCAGTTGCAGTTGCACTCCGAAGTCCGCTCTTATCAATGCTCAAATCCGAATAAAATGTTGTTAGCATAGATGGCATCGGACTCATTTGCATGCCGGTGATTTCAACGCCCTTGATGCGTTGGAACCCACTACATAGGAAAATACGCCATGCGCTCTGTTACGTTCAAAACGATATCTTACATCGCCCATGCGACCTCGGTCATCATCTGCTTGTTGGTGCTGAATGGCTGTTCCAGTGATTCTGAACCAGATACATTGGGCGCAGTCAATTATAAGGAACAGGGGTGGCGTTTCTATTCGTCGGGCGACTATGCACAGGCACTGTTGAGTTTTGAGCGTGCGGTTAACTTCGACGAGACGCTTGCAGACGCACACAACGGGATCGGATGGAGCCATCTGAGTCTATCATTAAACGCACCGTTAGCACAAGAGGCGTTCCAAAACGCTATTCAACATGACAACTCGAACGCCGACGCGTGGGTAGGATTAGCAACGGTGCTATATTTACGAAACAAAGAAACCAACGATTTCACGTCTGCGATCCGATCGATTGATAATGCACTACAAGGCGATGCTCAATACCTCTTCCGGCACGATTATCAATCCCAAGCCGATCTCTACGCGTTGAAGGCAGCCTGCTACTACTATCTCGGTGAACACCGACCTGCAACTGCAGAGATAGATAAGGCACTCCAAATTGATACAACAAACAGGACCGCTATTGCACTACAAAACTTGTTGAGGAAATAAAACAAATTTCCGCCTGTATTGCAAATTTTTCGGGATTACGCATATATCAAGGAAACAAACCTGTTAACAGTCAACTATCGACAACTGATGGCTGACAGCCGACGGCTAACAAAGGAGGAAATATGTCTCAAAACGTTATTACATCTACACAATTAACCAATTTAACACCGCTCCATCGCGGTAAAGTCCGGGATCTCTATGACCTCGGAGACGAACTCCTAATTATATCTACGGATCGTATATCCGCTTTCGATGTCGTCTTACCGAACGGTATTCCAGACAAAGGACGCGTCTTAACCGGCCTATCCAATTTCTGGTTCAAATATACCGAATCCATTGCCGACAACCACCTCATTGCGACTGAAGTTGAAGAGTATCCCGACATATTGCAGCCTGATGCTGAACTCTTGAAGGGACGTTCCATGCTCGTCCAAAAAGCCGACAGAGTTGACGTTGAATGCGTTGTCCGCTGTTACCTCGCAGGTTCCGGTTGGTCCTCCTACCAAAAGACGGGTGAAATCTGTGGACAGAAACTCCCCGCGGGACTGCGTGAATCCGAACGGCTTCCAGAACTCTTGTTCACGCCGACAACCAAAGCGGAACAGGGAGAACACGACGAACCGATCTCTATCGAAGAAATGCGCAACGAAGTCGGTAGTGAACTGACGGATCAACTGATTGAAACCAGCTTCAACCTCTTCAGAGCTGCGAGCGAACATGCAGAATCTGCAGGTATTATCCTCTGTGATACGAAGTTTGAATTCGGGCAGCGTGACGGTAAGTTGATTGTCATTGATGAAGTCTTCACGCCGGACTCCTCTCGATTCTGGCCCGCTGATCTCTACGAACCCGGTAAATCGCAACAGAGTTTCGATAAACAGTTTGTTCGGGACTACCTCTCCGAGATCGGTTGGAACAAACAACCGCCTGCACCCGAGTTACCGGAAGATGTTATCTCGAAAACAAGCGAGAAATACCGCGAGGCGTACCGTCTCATCGTCGGCGAAGAACTGTAGGTGCCTTCTATTTGTAGGAGCGAGTTTTACTCGCGATCTTGTAGGAGCGAGTTTTACTCGCGATCTTGTAGGAACGAGTTTTACTCGCGATCTTGTAGGAGCGAGTTTTACTCGCGATCTTGTAGGAGCGAGTTTTACTCGCGATCTTCTAATCACACCTGCTGAGTCACAAAGGAGATACAACAATGCCGGGTCCACTCGACGGAATAAAGGTTTTAGATTTGACCCGCGTCCTTGCAGGTCCGTATGCGACGATGCTCCTCGGTGACCTCGGTGCTGACGTGATCAAAATTGAGCAACCCGGTACAGGTGACGAATCTCGCAATTTCGGTCCATTCAAAAACGGTTTTAGCCTCTATTTCATGAGCGTGAACCGCGGAAAACGGAGTGTAACGCTGAACCTTAAATCCGAACGTGGACAAACCGTATTTAAGCAGTTGCTGGCGCAAACCGATATTCTCGTGGAGAACTTCCGACCCGGAACCATGAAAAAATTGGGATTGGACTACGACGCACTGAAAGCAGCGCACCCTTCGCTTATCTACGCAGCGTGCTCCGGTTTCGGACAGACCGGCCCCTATGCAGAACACGGTGCTTATGACATGATTATCCAAGGCATGGGCGGTATTATCAGTATCACGGGTGAACCCGACGGACCGCCGGTGCGTGTCGGGACATCTATTAGTGACATCACTGCCGCGCTCTTCACGACAATCGGTATCCTCTCGGCACTACACCATCGCAACCAAACAGGGAAAGGTCAGTTCGTTGATGTCGCGATGTTAGATAGCCTCGTCGCTGTCTTGGAGAATGCCGTTGTCCGTTATTTCGCGACAGGCGAACCGCCGAAACCGCTTGGCGCAAGACACCCCGCGATTACACCCTTTGAAGCGTTCGCATCCGCAGATGGACACGTTATCATCGCACTCGGCAACGATATACTCTGGGCAAAATTCTGTGAACACGTCAATCGCGCGGACCTCATCTCCGACAAACGTTTCCAGACAAATGCCGATCGGACGGAAAACCATAGTGAACTGTTTCCAATCCTCTCGGAGATAATGTCTGAGAGAACAACGGACGACTGGATTGATGCCCTCGGGAAAATCGGTGTCCCGTGCGGCCCAATCAACGCGATGGACAAGGTGGTCAGTCATCCCCAGGTACAGGCACGAGAGATGATTACTCGCGTCGCACACCAACTCACAGGTGAAGTGGAAGTGCCGGGAGTGCCTATCAAACTTTCGGAAACACCTGGAAACGTGGACGCACCCGCCCCAAGTCTCGGTGAACACACAACCGAGATCCTGACGAGCGTGCTAAAAATGCAGCCGAAGGAAGTGGAACGGTTAAGACAAGATGGAGTTATCTAAGCTTTAAGGACATCGTTGAACAGTTTACCTTTATCAGGAAACGAAAACCGATCAGCAATGGAATACTGACTGCCGACGACTGATGGCTAACCTCCAAAGGAGCTCGTATGTCAAGTAAAACTTCACAAGCACTACACGGAACGAACCTGTTGACGTTTGAAGGAGACCTCGCCGCACAGATGGTTGAGGTGCTTGACGGTTATGTTAGCAATGCGGTGGTGGATTCCCTTGAAAGGCGGGAAACGTTGTGGCATCGCGACTACAATTCTCATGATGCTTATGCTGAATCCGTCGAGCCGAATCGCGAGCGTTTTAGGAAACAGATTGGGTGTATTGACGAACGGCTGCCGATTAAAGATCTCCACTACGTCGCTACGACAAGAGACACCGCGCAGATCGTAGAAGATGAGCACTACACTGTCTCCCGCGTCCGATGGCACGTTTTTGATGAAGTTGAGGGTGAAGGACTCCTCTTAGAACCGAGGCATAACGTTCCAATTACCGCGCAAATCGTTGCACTGCCAGATGCCGACTGGACACCAGAGACGATTGCCGGGGTAACAGACGAATTACCACCGAAGGCACAATTTGCAAGGCGTTTGGCGAAGGCGGGGTGCCGTGTTGTCGTTCCGCTCCTCATCAACCGAGATGACACCTATTCCGGTAACTCGACCCTCGGTGCGACGACGAACCAACCCCACCGCGAATTCATCTATCGGATGGCGTACCAGCTAGGCAGGCATATCATCGGATATGAAGTGCAGAAAGTGTTGTCGTTAGTCGATTGGATGTCTCTCACCGAATTGCCGATAGGAGTTATCGGTTACGGTGAAGGCGGACTGATCGCCTTCTACAGTGCTGCAGTTGATACACGCATTCAGGCGACTGCTGTCAGCGGATATTTCCAATCTCGACAGGAAGTTTGGCGAGAACCGATTTATCGCAACGTCTGGGGATTGCTACACGAATTCGGTGATGCTGAAATCGCAAGTCTCATCGCACCGCGTCCACTGATTATTGAAGGGAGTCGCGGACCCGAAGTCGCTGGACCGCCAGCACCACGACCGGGACGCGGCGGTGCCGCCCCCGGACAACTCGTGTCCCCACCGATAGATGCCGTCGAATCAGAATTTAAGCGTGCCAGCGAGTTTTACCAACGTCTCAACAGTGAAGACGCTTTGCATCTCGTCTCTACTGAAGATAGGCTTCCGGGTTCCCAAGAGACACTAACGGATTTACTCACTGGACTCGGTATCAAAAATGCACATATTGATGGATATTTATCTTCCGTGCCTGCTGCCGTTGATGATTTCGATAGCGAGGCACGACAGAAACGACAGTTTACGCAACTCGTTAATCTGACGCAACGCTTTTTACGGGAAGCGGCATCACGACGGAAACAATTCTTCTGGGATAAAACCGATACGAGTTCACTGACACGCTGGCAAGAGACGTGCGCGGATGCCAAAACCTATTTCTGGGACGAGGTGATCGGCAGATGTCCGCCTCCCGATGTTACCGCGAATCCGAGAACCCGACTCATCTATGACGAACCGAGCTGGAAAGGTTACGAGGTCGTCCTCGATGTCTGGAAAGACGTTTTCGCTTACGGTATCCTCCTACTTCCGAACGATCTTCAACCTGATGAAAAGCGTCCGGTTGTCGTCTGTCAGCACGGTTTAGAAGGGAGACCGCAGGATACTGCCGATCCGAAGATAGCATCTGTTTATCACTCGTATGCAGCACAATTAGCAGATAGAGGGTTTATCACTTACGCGCCACAGAATCCGTATATCGGTCAAGATGCCTTCCGCGTCATCCAGCGCAAGGCAAACCCGATAAAATGGTCGCTCTTTTCGTTGATTGTGCGTCAACATGAACGGACGCTTGACTGGTTAGCAGAACAGCCGTTCGTTGATGCTGATCGAATCGGGTTTTATGGACTGTCTTATGGCGGAAAGACGGCGATGCGTGTCCCCGCACTGCTGGATCGATACGCCTGCTCGATCTGTTCCGCTGATTTCAACGAATGGATCGTCAAAAATGCGACCTTCGATTCCCGATACAGTTATATGTTCACAGGCGAATACGAGATGCCGGAGTTCGATCTCGGTAACACGTTTAACTACGGTGAGATGGCAGGATTGATTGCGCCGCGCCCGTTTATGGTGGAACGTGGACACGATGATGGCGTTGCCCCGGATGAGTGGGTCGCACACGAATACGCTGTCGTCCGGAGGCTATACGTCCGATTGGGAATCGCCGATAGAACGGAGATAGAATTCTTCGACGGTGGACACCAGATTAACTCCCATGGCACCTTCAAGTTCCTACATCGCCACCTGAATTGGCCCGAGCCATCCTGATAGTGAGCATCCGCAAATCATCTTGCCGATAACCGATAACTAACAACCAATAGCTGATAGCCAATAGTTTCCGACAGCCACAAAAAAATATGCTTTATTCAATCATTGTAAGCGCGGGCTTAGAAAATATTGCGCGCGAGGAACTATCAGAACGTTTCGGGAATACCGAACACCTGAAGATCCTCGAACGTAAACCGCAGCGACTCATTTTTCAATACACGGGTAACCCGCGTGAATTACTATCTCTCCGAACAGCCGAACATCTCTTCCTTGTTTTAAAGCAGATGCCGAAAATGACACGTTCACGCAGTTCGTTGGCATCACTGAGCGGTTCGCTCAAACGCTTCAATTTCAAAGAGATGTCCGAATGCTGTCGGCAGGTAGGTATTAACATCCGAAAGCGGATGCCGTTCCGCGTGACGAGCCGACTCTCAGGAAAACGCAACTTCCGACGCATAGACCTACAACGTGTTATCGAACAGGCACTGTTAGCACGTGGGTGGTACCTTACCGCTGGACGTGCAGCGTTGGAGGTCTGGACTGAAATACATGGAGACGACGGCTATATCAGCGTCAAACTCTCTCGGAACGATATGGCGCAGCGTCCCTACAAACAGGCACATATCCCCGCATCCCTTAAACCGACAGTAGCGTACAGTATGGTACGCCTGTCCCGTCCACACCCGACCGATGTTTTCTTAGATGCAATGTGCGGTGCTGGCACTATACTATTGGAACGCGCACTGATGGGACGCTATGACTACCTGATCGGCGGCGATGTCTCCGTAGACGCATTAGACGCTACCGTCATGAACTTCGGTAGGAAACATCAACCGCGCCAGTTTTTTCAGTGGGACGCACGCAAATTACCGCTACAGCGAGATACGGTCGATAAGGTCGTCTGTAATCTCCCGTTCGGTGAAACTATCGGAAATCTACCGCAACTAACGAATCTATACCGGCATTGTCTTAAGGAATATGCCCGCGTCTTGAAACCAAGGGGGAAAATGGTACTTCTGACTTCACAGCGTACAACCCTCAACGACGAGTTGGAACGACTACACTTTCTTGATGTTCGTCAGAGGTTGACGGTAGATGTTCGCGGAAAAAAGGCGTGGATATACGTCGTCCGCTTCGCCTAACACGTCCATGTCGCAGGTAGGTTGGGTTGAACGTAGTGAAACCCAACTTACCCGCTGACTGCTGCTGGCTAATCGCTGACAGCCATTAAATCTCTGGCACTCTTACAGCGACCTCTTTTCCCGCCGCGTGTGATCGGAAGATACCATCCATAATCACATTCGTGAGTAGAACACCCTCCGGTGGTATCGGCGACGGCCCGTCTACTTTGACGGCTTCACGAAACTCAATCATCTGTGATGCCCAATTATCAGATGCCGGGAATCCAGAGAACTGGATCGTCGTCATACCTTCAGGGGGGTTCGGTTCTGCTGTTAATCCTTCTGCTTCGACAAACTTCTTGAGCTCACCGTCGTATGCATCGGCATAAATAACCGGTCCACCCAACGAGAACCCCGCCTTCGTTCCGAGATGGAAGTTACCACCAAGCGAATCCTGATGCACTGCCCAAGAGATTTTGAACACCATCACACCACCATTCTCAAACCGTACCCACGCCGCACCGAACTCTTCGACATCCATGATACCCTTAAATCTCGGATCTTGCTGAGAGATGTAATCCTCGGTGATAGCGGAAACACGTACCGGTTTCGGATACCCCATCGCATACAGCGAAGCGTGCATGTTATAGACACCGATATCTACGGTTGCACCCGCACCCGCTGTCTTTTTATAGATAAACGTATGCCCCGGATTCCCGCGCCGCCTGCACCCTGCAGATTCAGAGTAGTAGATATCACCGAACAATCCGGCATCATAAGCCTTCCTTATGAATTGGAGCCTCGGATCAAACGTCGGATTGAGTCCGATTTGTAAGATTTTGCCGGATTCCTTTGCTGCACGGACCATTGCGGTCGCATCAGGGAGCGTCGCCGCCATCGGTTTCTCGCAGAGGACGTGTTTACCAGCCTTCAACGCTGCCACCGTCGGACGGCGATGGCCCTGATTGTAAGTGCAAACGCTCACTGCATCGAGATCGTCCATTTCGAGCATCTTGTTGTAACTCGAAAAGGCGTTCTTTCTTGGCACACCCCACTCATCAGCGGCTTGGTTCGCTTTACTTTTAATGATGTCGCAGACCGCGACAATCTCGTAACCGCCTACTTTCTCATAGGTACCCCTGTGCGCACGTGAAATGCCACCTGTACCAATAATACCAACTCGGACTGCCATAATGTTCTCTCCTCATAACAGAAATTACGCGATGCCCTCTGCAGGCGAGGTTTGTAACACCGCCTGCAGTGCGTATTATGTTGGGATTCGTGAAAAAATGCGTAAATCCTAATAATAAATTTTATGCAGACACAAAAATATGCCCTCTCCATTGACTCCTAATTGCTGATGGCTGACAACTGACAGCCGACGGCTAACCTAAATCTCTGGCACTTTCACCGCCACCTCTTTTCCCGCTGCATGTGAACGGAAGATACCGTCCATAATCACATTCGTGAGTAAGACACCTTCCGGGGGTAGCACGGGCGGCGCATCCGCTTTAACAGATTCACGGAACGCTGTCATCTGTGCTTCCCAAACGTTGACCTCAGGGAATCCTGAGAACTTAATAGTTGTCATACCCTCCGGTGGGTTCGCTTCCGCCGTGAGTCCTTCGGATTCGACGAGTTTCTTGAGGTCACCCGTATAGGCATCGGCATAGACAACCGGTCCACTCAGCGAGATACCCATCTCTTTACCGAGACAGAAACTGCTACCCAATGAATCCTGATGCACTGCCCAAGAGATTTTGAAGACCATCACGCCACCATTCTCAAAACGCACCCATGCGACACCGAACTCTTCGACATCCATGATACCCTTAAATCTCGGATCTTGCTGAGAGATGTAATCCTCAGTGATTGCAGAGACGCGCACCGGTTTCGGATACCCCATCGCATACAGTGAGTTGTGCATATTGTAGACCCCGATGTCTACGATCGCACCCGCGCCTGCGGTCTTTTTGTAGATGAATGTACGTCCCGGGTTCCCGCGTCGTCGGCACCCTACAGATTCGGAGTAGTAGATGTCACCGAGCAGTCCTTCATCAATCACTTTTTTAGCGAATTGCACTCGCGGAGCAAAAGCACTTTTGACCCCAATCTGCAATATCTTACCGGACGCTTTCGCTGCGCGGACCATTGCGGTCGCATCAGGGAGCGTCGCCGCCATCGGTTTCTCGCAGAAGACGTGTTTACCAGCCTTCAACGCTGCCACCGTCGGGCGGCGATGGCCTTGGTTATAAGTACAAACGCTGACCGTATCGATTTCGTCCATCTCAAGCATCTTATTGTAGCTTGTGAAGACGTGTTTCCTTGGGACACCCCACCGATCAGCAGCCTCGTTCGCTTTGCTCTTGATAATATCACACACCGCGACGATCTCAAACCCACCGACAGCCGTATAGGATCTATGGTGCGCCCGTGAAATACCACCCGTACCCACAATACCGACTCGAATCGTCATACGCGTCCCTCCTCGTAACAAAATTGTAGACACCTACCGGTAGGCGCGCTTTGGAAGCGCGCCGATCGACACTGTATCGCCAATTGTCCGATCTGCCATAATTGCTATATGAGTTTAAACGAAATTGGTTTGCAATGCAAGCAGAAAATGTGATATACTTCAAGTTACATATTCTACATGCTAACAGAAAGGAGAACATTATGAGTATTGATACAGATAAAAAACGATTGTCACAAGTACAGACCCTGCAGCACATGCAACGCGACATAAAATTGAATGAGATGCTCACTGTATATCAAGCATATACGGAAGAAAACAGTAAACATTATATCTATTGTGTGCTGATTCCATCTGCTCACATTGAAAAAGCACTTTCTGTTTCAACATGGGATATGGAATTTTCACAGAACATGCCCAGTAGCATAATCTCCAACAAAGGTGGTAGAGAAGTACGCGAATATCTCCGCTATGGCGTTGACAACGGCGTTGAACCCCTAATCATTGGCAGAAGTTTTCATGGATTGCGCGATGACTATACAGAAATATCCGAGGAGTTCCGCCTTTTCCATAATCTCCATCACGAAAGAAAAACGGATCAATACATCAAAATTGATGAAGATGGAAATGAGGAAGTTGTCGCGGTTGTTGAACCGAACCATGTCCATATCCGGCTCAAAGAAATTCGTCAATTTTTGGCAATTAAGGAGATGCATCTCGCCATTCAATTCATTTTTAGTGAAACTTCAACGCAGACATTAGAAGCACTTGGATTTACAGCGGGCGACACGGATAAGCAAAACGATCTGATGTGTTGGATGCAACGCTATGGGGACCTTGAGGGTATTAATAACTGTAGAGCGTTTAGTCGATTAGTAGGAAAACGACTCATTGAACCGCTGCCAAAAGCGAAAAGCAACTTCTGGCCCTTTGCCGAAGTACCCGATCAAAAATTCGTTTCGTTTATTATTGACGCCAATGAGAACGGAGATGAAATCATATACACGTCCGATCCAGATGCACTCAAAACGCCGGCGGACCCTGGGAATATTCGCGGTGTAGACGAGGAGGCACCGAGTTATCTAACACCTATCCATTTCCGTAAGAAAGTTTTGGACAAGTACCACCAAGAGCCAAGTAAATACACTGTAGAGGATTCTATCCTTCGCTGCGGGAGTTTATGGAGCATGTATATCGATAATCATCACCATGACATCGTCTGTGCCTGGTTAGGAGACCTTGGGCGTGATTTGCCGTTCAGTGAACAGAAACACTGGCACCAATATAACATCCCACCAACAGGCGGTGTGAGTAAAACGTATTTCGCACGTCAGCTTGAAGCACAATTCACAAATTCAGACAGACCGGAACACATATTTAAACAACGTTATCACGATTTACAAAAGGTAAGTCAGAAGCAACTCGGTTGGCAGTGGTTGCTGCCCCTGCACACTGCCGATGCTCATCACTTAAAATCCTTGAGAATTCCTGCTACCGACGAACAACGGGATTTTGATGCCATGGTGTTAAGCCTGACTAAGATACTAATTGATTCCTTAAATGAGAAATCACTGAAAAAATTGATTCCTTCTGAGAAACAGGAAAAATTTAAAGGTAAAAGCGGCATCGCGCTTCTCGATGCTGCTCTGCATTTAAACAACCTTGAAGGGACCGACACGCACATCGCTTTTCTACGAAAACTTCAGGACCTGCGATCAAGTGGGAGTGCACATCGGAAAGGACGAACCTATTTGAAAAAAATGGAGCATTTTGACATTGAAAACCAGAGTCTACGGTACGTTTTTGCCAACATCCTAAACAGTGCCTCAGACACGCTTGATTACTTCATTGTGCTTGTGAATAGTGGGCGGATCCGTGAAATCATTAAGAGAAATGAAATTAAAAATGCTTATGCTATTCTTGACGAAATGGTTGGATCTGTCGATTCCGGCACAATGGATGCTTCTGTCAATCACGATGAAGTTATCTATGAATTGCAGCCAAAACCATGATTTTTGTTGATACCGGTGCATGGATTGCTATTTACAAGCGGAATGATCGGCACCATCCCGAAGCTATGACAATTTACAACAACTTGCGAGACCGAGAAGCCCAACTTTTAACCACTGATTACGTGATTGATGAAACCGTAACTCGACTCAGATATGATACAAATCATTCAATAGCCGTTGCGTTCCTTGAGTTTATTGGAAACGCCGAAATAGCAGGCGGTCTAACCGTTATAGAAATTGATAAAGACGTGTTTGAAAAAGCGAAAGCACTTTTTCGTCAGTATGACTCCGCAAGGTTATCTTTTACCGATTGCACAAGTTTTGTGGTATGTCACGAGAATAACATCCGCGAGACATTTGCTTTCGACCAACATTTTTCGATGATGGGAATCAATCTGTGCCGGTAATTTGTATTGTCCCCCGACAATAAATCACACGATTTTTTTCAAATAAATTTCGTTTGAAAGGAGCAAACTCACGTGCCAAAAGAATCTGTAACATTTCCACCGGGGCATTACATTATCGGTGATCCTCCTTATTTGGAGAAATACGAACCTTATTACCATAGATTTTATACGGATGGTGACGGAGCATTCTATGATAACTTCAACAATTGCTATTTCGTTGATTCTGCACGAATAGCGGTTTTTGCGGTTAGTAGGAAACCTAATTCATTGCCTGAAGGAACACACCACTTCGCCTTCAAAAATAATTGGACTGACATTTATCAAAGTTATTGTCACACTGCTGAAGGCGTTGCCTCAGCGCGGGTCGTGTTATGAAAATGCGTTTTGTGATAAAAAAGTTGCTTGATTTTTAGCGCATGAGATGGCATTCTAAGAGGTATCCATACTTCTT
>JAJEET010000043.1 GCA_022820835.1 Candidatus Poribacteria bacterium | reverse complement strand
TCTGGATACGCCTATATTTGGCACTATTCGTATAACAGCGAAGTTCTTTAAGAATAATGGCGAACATATCTCTTTACTAAACTTTGGACAATTTTAAAATAGCCAAGGTTTCTGAACGGACACCCTCTTTTGTAGCATAGGAAACCGTTAGCCTGTGTGCCGAGATCAAGACTCTCCGTTGCTTTTTGGAAAGTTCTGGGCAGCCTAAAACGCATAGAAAACCTCTTGATTTTTGAGAATCCAACCGAAATGTGGGTCGAATTGTCCAAACTTCACTATCTTTAACTCGCTCACGATACTCACGAAAGAAATTATGGTAAATCATAAAAATATATTGACATCTACAAATGACCCAATTCCCCCCTGATAAGGGGGGTTAGGGGGGTTGTACGAAAAGAAAATGTCTAATTAATTCTAAGGGTTACCATAAGTGCTATTTTGCTGACTACTGATAACTGACTACTGATAACTATTTTCATTGACACATTTTGCTAAAAGTGATATTTTCAGTACAAATTGGCAACCGAGTACTGACAACCGATAACTGAGTACCTCTGATACTTAAGGAGATTTTCATGTCCAAACTCAATATAGCTTTAGTCGGCGCAGGACGACGCGGTGGCGGCGCACATCTACCCGTTATCGCCAAACTCAAAGACGTTTACAATCTCGTCGCAATTTGCGATATAGATGAAGAGGTCGCCACTCAATACGCCAAAGAGTACGGCGCAACCCCCTACACCAACGTCCGAGACCTTGTCGATCATGAAGAACTCGATGTCGTTGATATTACCGTGCCGGGCGTTGCACATCACGCGATTGCATGCTTTATGGCAGATGCCGGCGTTCACATCCTCTGCGAAACCCCGATCGCCGTTTCACTCCCGACAACAGACCTAATCATTGAACGCGCAAAAGCGAACAACGTCAAACTTGAGGTCGCTGAAAACTACTACCGCGTGCCGCGCGAGCGGTTCTTGTCCAAGGTTATTGAAGCGGATGTTATCGGTGAGGTCGCACGCATTTATCGCATCTTCCATGAAGGCGGCTATCACGGCATGAGTATGCTCCGACTCCGCGCAGGTGGCGAACCGAAGTCTGCACTCGGCATCACGCAAACGACCCCAGTCATCCCGATCATCGATCGGATGAAGCGTCACCACACCAGCGAGAGATGGAGCCTCGGCTTTATTGAATTCGACAACAACGCAACCGCACTTATGGTCTACTCTAACGTCATCCATGCCCGCTCCTTGGGGCGCGGACAGACCGGCATCTCACAGATTGACGGCAGCAAAGGCACCATCGTCGGCGAAGACATCTACGTGACACCCGCAGACCAATTAGAATCTGGCGCGAGAGGTGTCCCCTATCGTCCCAAACGCACAACGATTGATATGGATGGCCTCGACGTGCTTGAGAAAATCTCGTTAGAACTGCCAGAGCAGACGGTCACTTGGGAGAATCCGCTCAAAAATTATCGGCTCCCCGAAGGACGGCTCGCAGTCGCTGATGAACTGCTCAGTATCGCCACTGCTGTGCTTAACGACACAGAACCCGAATACGGCGCAGCGCGAGCGAGGCAGGACCAAGAGATGAACATCGCAATGAGCGAGTCTGGCAAGCGCAGCCGCGAAACCATTACTTTCCCGCTCACCGAACTCACCGAGACAGAGCGCGGCACCCACGAAAGTTACGAGAAACAGTACGGACACCCGATTGAAGACATCGAAGCCGGGATTGATACGTTCTTCCCACGTCGCTGACATCATAGCAGATTCGGCGAAAGAATTCAAACGTTTTCCGTTAGAACCACTGCAGGCGGGGTTTCAAACCCCGCCATTCTTCTATTCCCAACACCTACACACAATAAAAAGAAAAAATTCCCTTGATTTTCCATACAAAACATGTTATCATATATGTAGATGCAAAATTTCATCAGAAATGCTATTTTCCAAGCATCAGCTTAATTATCAAATAGGACTTACAGTTATGTTTGACAGTCTAACCGAACTCCTCGAAAAAATATACCTCGGTGAAGACGCAACGATCGAATTCAAAAGAGCGTTGCCGCACAGAAACAGCCTTGCCGACGAGATCGCCGCTTTTGCCAACGCTAGGGGCGGTGTGATACTGATCGGGGTCAATGACGATGGGGAAATCATCGGAGTTGACCGGCACGCTCTGGATACGGCAGAGAAAACAGTCATTGAGATATGTGCAGACAGCATTGAACCGATCGTTCTCATTTTTACCGAAAAGCTACGGATTGACGATAAAAATCTGCTAAAAATAGAGGTGCCGAGAAGTCTATTCGTTCACAAAACGGCTAACGGTTACTTTATGCGTCAAGGCAGTAGCAAACGCGAGATGCCCACCGAACAATTGGCACGGTTGTTCCAGACCCGTTCGCAAGCACGCATTATCGCCTTTGATGAACAATTCGTCCCAAACACGCACAAAGAAACATTAAGGGAACCACTTTACCAGCGATTTCTCACAGAAGGTGCCCCGGAGGACGAGATAGACGACCTATTGCTTAAAAGGCGTTTGCTCGTTAAGGACGGTGGGCAGAATCGCGCCTCTGTTGCCGGAATGTTGATGTGCCATGAGAAACCCGATGATTACCTCTATAATAGTTTCATTCAAGCCGTCCATTATCTCAGCACAGAAAAGGATGCGAACTATCAACTTGATGCCAAGGATTTCAAGGGGCCGTTGGATCAGCAAATCATTGACGCTTTCAAATTTGCCCAAAAATACACCGCAGTCGCTGCCCGCAAAGTCATCGGCAGGATAGACTACCCAGAATACAGTATGCGCGCCGTATTTGAGGCGATCGTCAACGCTGTTGTACATAGAGATTATTCAAAAACAGTCTCAAAAATTCGCCTCTTTATGTTTGATGGCCGGTTGGAACTCTACTCCCCGGGAGCATTAGCAAATACCGTGACAGTGGACAACTTACGTTACAGCCAAGCCACGCGGAACGAACTCCTTGCACGGTTGCTCTCAGAAATTAGATTGGACGACGATATGGAAAGACTGGTAAAGCGGAAACACTTTTTAGAACGCAGAGGCGAAGGTGTCGGTATTATCCTCAACGAAAGCGAGACCTTAAGCGGAAAAACGCCTGTCTATGAAATGTTTGGCGAAGAATTACGTTTGACAATTTTTGCAGCAAAACCGCCCAAGTGAAAAACAACACCTTCGCCAAAATAATTGACTGAATAAAGTTAAGACAAATTTTTTCGTCCAATTTTGAACCCCAGGCACGGTCAGACCCAGGCCCGGTAGGTTCGGTTTTGCGGCGTACTCGCCCAAATGCGATCTGCATTCCAACCGAACCGGATACTTAGCAACAAACTTTTCATACCCCAAAAGGTCTCTTCAGTTCCGTAGGAACGCTATGTTTATAGAAAAACGTCCGCTCCCTTTTTTAGCCCTGTAAGGGCGGCATGTTTATGTTTATCGTTGTTAAGACGCTATCACAAATCCCTAAATTGACACCTACGGCGCATTTTGCAACCGCACCGGATCCTAAAAAAAGGACGAGAAATTCTACAATTTCTTAAAATTGAATGACTCTGGGTTGATGCTGCGCGGGTGTTGACAGAAAATGCTTGTAGCGGTATAATTACGGAATACAACTTTATGGTTATAGGTGAAGGGAACAGATATGTCAGAAACAACACAAGGCTATTTAGGCATCGAGAACGAAAACACAAAAGTCAACCTCGGCTTCCAAAGCGTCCTCAATCACATCCGCGAGAGATCCCGATCCGAATACCGAAAAGGCGAACTTTTCGAGCAGTTGATGCAGAAATACTTCACCGAAGACCCCGACTACAAAGACCAGTTCTCCGAAGTCTACCTCTGGAAAGAATGGGCACAACTCCGAGCAGAATTTGATGGTACAGATATAGGCGTTGACCTCGTCGCCAAAAAACGCGACGACACCTATTGCGCCATCCAGTGCAAATGCTATGCTGAAGATACACGCGTTTCAAAACCACACATCGATTCATTCATCTCCGCCTCCGCAAGCGAAATCTTCACCTCGCGAATCCTCGTAAACACAGGCGGCGAATTAGGAGAGAACGCACTCAGAACCATAGAACCGTTAGGCGACAAATTCCGAATCATCCGCTTCCGAGACCTTGAAGACAGCCCGTTTGAATGGCCCGACCTGAGCATACAGGCACCTGAACAACTCACCTATAAACAGAGGAAATTCCGCCTAAAAGACCATCAACGAGAAGCGTTCGACGACGTTATCAACGGCTTCAAAGCGCACGATCGCGGTAAACTCATCATGGCATGCGGGACCGGCAAAACCTTCACAGCACTCAAAATCGCTGAAGAAATCGCCGGAACCGAAGGCAGAGTCCTCTACCTCGTGCCGTCTATCAGCCTACTTTCACAAGCGATGCGAGAATGGTCCGAACAACGCGGTGTCCCGCATAGCTACGTCGGTATCTGCTCCGATACCCGCGCAGGTAGCACAAGCGAGGATTCGTCTATACAAGAACTCAAGATTCCCGTTACCACAGATCCCTCAGAAATCTCTCGTGCATTGCATAAACAGGATACTGGCAAAATGACGGTGGTCTTCTGCACATACCAGTCGTTACCACTCATTGAGGAAGTACAGAACAGTGGCGCGCCGCCGTTCGACATTATCTTTTGCGATGAAGCACACAGAACCACCGGTGTCGATAAACCCGGCGATAAAACCTCGCATTTTGTTCTCGTCCACGATGCCGATCGGATTCGTGCCAACAAACGACTCTACATGACTGCTACACCCCGACTCTATACCGAAAACGCAAGGAAAAAAGCCGCCGACTATAACGTGGAAGTCTTCTCTATGGACGACGAAGAGAAATACGGGCCGCAGTTCCATCGGCTTCCGTTCTCCAAAGCCGTTGAACTCGGTGAACTCTCTGACTACAAAGTCGCTATTTTCGGCATATCCGAACACGAAGTCAATGCGAAACTCGCAGGCAACACTGGCAAATACGGTAGCGAAATCAACATTAACGATGCAACCCGAATCATCGGTTGCTGGCGCGCCTTACAAAACCCAGAAAACAAGGAGAAAGACGACGAAACGCTTAGACCTCTGAAACGCGTTATCGCATTCACAAACAGAATCGACGAGTCAAAGGCACTCGCGCACTATTGGAACGATATTATTGAGGATGCCCTCGAAAAACTGCCAGAGGATGAACAGCCTACCAACTTTTTATGCGAAACCGAACACGTTGACGGAACGGTTCACGCACTGAACCGAAAAGTACGTCTCGATTGGCTAAAAAACGAGAATTATGGCGATAGCAATGACGACAGTGATAGCGAAACCGTTTGCCGTATCCTCTCCAATGCAAGATGCCTTTCGGAAGGTATTGATGTCCCTGCCCTCGACGCTGTCATCTTCTATAAACCCCGAAAATCCCATATTGATGTCGTCCAAGCCGTCGGTCGCGTCATGCGGAAGGCACCCGGAAAACAATTCGGGTACGTCATACTGCCCGTCGCCATCCCTGACGATAAAGACCCCGCCGCCGCTCTTAATGACAATGAACGGTTCTCTAATGTTTGGAGCGTTCTCAACGCACTCCGCTCACACGACGACAGGTTCGACGGTCAAATCAACAGTATCGACCTGAACAAAAAACTCCCGGATTCTATCGTTATTGGTGGAGGCGGAAATGGCGACTCCGATTGGGTGGGTGAACAACTGCCCCTTATGCCCATTGAAATCCCTATCGAAGCGATACTCTCAAAAATCGTTGAGAAGTGCGGCGATAAGCGATACTGGGAGAACTGGGCAAAGGATGTCGCGGAGATTTTCGACCGACTCGTTGACCGGATCCAAAATCTATTGGATAATCCCGAAAACACTAAGTTAAGCGAACGGTTTGAAAGTTTCCACAACGAGTTGAAAAAAACTATCAACACATCCATCACCCGTGACAACGCTATGGATATGATGGCGCAACACATCTTGACCAGCCCTGTTTTCGACGCGCTTTTTGAGGATTACGACTTTTCATCTGGTAACCCCGTCGCAAATGCATTGGATAATCTTCAAAAAGATTTTGCGGAATTCGGACTTGAGAGCGAGACGCGCGATTTGCAAGGTTTCTATGACAGCGTCCGGTCGCGTGTCAGTGGTGTCAAGAGTAGCCACGGACGGCAAGAGGTGCTATCGGATCTCTACGAGCAGTTCTTTAAAAAAGCACTCAAAAAAGAGGCGGAACGACTCGGCATCGCCTACACGCCGATTCCGCTGGTGGATTTTGTCCTGCACAGCGTCAACGACGTTTTACAGGAAGAATTCGGCAAAACCATCAGCGACGAAAATGTCCATGTGTTGGATCCATTCACCGGCACCGGCACATTCATTGTGCAGCTCCTACAATCCGGACTTATCCAGCCTGAAGACCTCGAAAGGAAATATCGCAAGGAACTCCACGCAAACGAAATCCTCTTACTCGCCTACTACATCGCATCCGTCAACATTGAAGAAGCCTTCCGAGGACAGCGCGTAGCAGACAACGGATATGAACCTTTTGAGGGTATAATCCTAACCGACACCTTCAACCTGAATAAATCCGAAAAGCCAACGCTTTTCCCGAAAGAGCAAATGGTAGAAAACAACGAACGCGCTGAGCGTCAACAAAAACTTCATATTGAGGTTATCATTGGTAATCCGCCGTGGTCAGCAGGACAGAAAAATGCAACGGATGACAACCCGAATGTGGAATACCCTGAGCTTAAAACTCGCATCAGCGAGGCGTATGCAGTTCACACCAGTACAACGCTTAAAAGGTATCTTTACGACACCTATAAAATGGCGATCCGGTGGGCATCCGATAGAATTGGTGAACATGGGGTTGTTGCCTTTGTTACCCCCGCATCGTGGATTGAAGGAGACGCTGAAACAGGAATTCGGGCATGTTTAGCAGAAGAATTCAGTTCAATTTATGTCCTGAATCTACTCGGTAATGCAAGAATACATGGAGAGCAAGGACGTTATCAAGGCGGTGGAGTCTTTGGTAACGCTACCCAGTCCCCCGTTGCTATTACTATTTTAGTCAAGAACCTAAATACCGAACATAATGAATGTAGTATACACTATCGAGATATAGGCGGTGAGCTTAAAGGTGAAAAAAAACTGGAGAAATTGAAAGAGACAGTTTCAATCTCAGGATTCAGCGATTGGCAGACCATCAAACCTAATAAGTATCATGAATGGATTGGACAACGCAGTGATGCATTTACGGAATTCTATCCACTCGGTACAAAAGAGGCGAAAGCCGGAAAAACTGACGACGCTATATTCCAACTATACTCACTTGGTTGGGCAACAAACCGAGATGCCTATCTCTACAATTTTTCGCGCGATACCCTCTTGGAAAATGCGCGATTGATGACAGAGGATTACCTCACTGCCCTTTCAGAATTTGAGGCAACGCTCAAAGCAAGTCCCGAACTATTAACGAATAAAAATGCGTTAAAAGCTGTCGTAGAGAAGATAACACAACGACACAATTCAAATAGCAAGTGGAATAGTGAACTCATGGACGATCTGAAGCGAAAGAAAAAGACTGAGTTTGATAATAATTATGTCCGAAAAGTTATGTACCGCCCATTCGTTGTTACCAATTGCTATGCCGACTACACGTTTATACATCGCAAGTACCAGATGCATCGGATTTTCCCAAACAGTTCAAGTGAAAACCGTGTAATATGCCTCCCTAACAGAGGGGCAAGAGTACCTTTTTCCGTGCTAATTACTGATACAATGCTAGATCTCAATCTTTACGATTCTGGCACACAATGCTTTCCGCTTTACCAATACCCAGAACCTACAGACACAACAAACATAACAGGCACTCTCGATGGTATTGATGATCCATCAGAACGTATTGACAATATTTCAGACACAGCACTGCAAGCCTTCCGACAAAACTATGACGATGACACCATATCCAAAGATGACATCTTCGACTATATTTATGGCATCTTGCACGCCCCCAGTTATCGAGAACAATTCGCAAACGACTTGTCGAAAATGTTCCCTCATATCCCGTACGCCCCTGACTTTCACGTCTTCGCGGAAGCTGGGAAATCACTTGCAGAACTACACCTCAATTACGAAACCTGCAAGCGGTATCCAGGGCTTGAAGTTGAACCCTTCAAGCCATCCTTACTTCCGGTGGGTGAGAAACCCGAGCATTTTCTGCTTGGAACGCGGGCAATGCGATTCGCTGATAAAAGCACGAAGAACACACTCATCATAAACGAGCATATCTGTTTAACAGGTATTCCAGATGATGCTCATCATTACCTTGTTGATGGTAGAACACCACTGGAATGGTTCATAAACCGCTACAAAATCAAAACAGACAAGAACAGCGGCATCACCAACGATCCAAACAGCTGGTTCGAGAACCCCCGCGACCTCATCACAGCAATAGAGCGGATCGTTCACGTCAGCGTCGAATCCACCAAAATTATTGAGAATTTGCCTTCTGAGATAACCGTTGATTAGGTTTATCAGAATTATTTTCTGATAACTTTGAGAAGCAAGATTGTCAAGTAAATTTGTTTTACTCTGTCTGTATCATACAACGATTCTTCCTTTCGTTTTCTTAATACAATTGAGATAAAATTATGAAAAAATTTATCAGAAAGATATTTTTCAAAAAGAACTTGCGCTCATCTCAAGAGAGATTTAACGCACCTCAAAAGTTAAGAGTACGTATTGTAAAAATCGTGCAATTTCTCGTAGTAGAAGTTGTGATTAAAGCGTCTCCGCTTGTCCCTCGCCCTTTTGAGCAACCAGCGGACGATTTTTATCAGCGCGTGCACGATGTTTTAAGTTATGAATTTGGAGAGTTTAATCTCGGAGGTGGTGTTAACAGTGCAGAAGAAGATATTCTCAATTTTCTCCTGAAAACACAAAACTCCGAACAACTATTAAAAACAATTGAATATCTATTTCGATTCGCATACGATCAAATATTTGCCTATAAGAACATACAGGCTCCAAATGAGCATTGTATAGAGGCGTTTAACGAGATAGTCAAAGAACTAAACCAAAATTTTGTTGAAAACGATATAGGTTACCAATATGAGTCAGGTCGGATGATTCCTGTTGATTCTCACTTCACACATCAGGAAATAATAAAACCGGCATTAACCATCCTTGCAGACTCAATGTACAAAGGAGCAAATGCGGAATTTCTTTGCGCTTTTGATCACTATCAGGCAGAAAGATACAAAGAAGCCATGAATGAATGTTTGAAAGCATTTGAGAGTTGTATGAAATCCATTTGCGAAAAAAGAAAATGGAATTACAACCAAACTGATGCTGCTAAAAAATTGATTGACATTTTGTTTAACGAAGAATTATTTCCAAAATATATGCTGTCACAATTTAATGGAGTAAGATCAGTTTTACAGGATGGAATTCCAACGATGCGCAATAAGCAATCAGGACATGGACAAGGCCCTAAGGTTATTCCTGTCCCAAAGCACATGGCGCGATATGCCTTAAATCTAACCGCCTCAAATATAATACTTTTGACAGATTTAGAGATTAATACACGATAAGGGTAAAGAGTCCTTGGAAATTTAGTGCAAACACAAATGCTCGATGTGTATATAATAGGATTTACGCCTGATGCTCTTTTGTACCACAAACTTTCCAGTTTGTGCCACCAGAACGCTATGTTTTCCGAGAAATCTCATCTAACAGAACAGGCTACAGTCAAGATTGCGTAAGTCCTGTATTTATGAAACACCCTCAGTAAATTCTCGTTTAATCACACTCGCCTTGCAGGTTGTGCGAGGAAACTTGAGAAACAACCTGCTTTTTGAAAATGCGAAAAAGGAAGGATAAAAACTAATGTTAAAAACTGATTTTGTGAGTGTTCACACATTGTTCAGTGGACCTGTACAATTCGTAATACCTGTTTATCAGCGTCATTATGTTTGGAATGAAGAGGATCAGTGGGAACCACTTTGGCAGGATATTATAGAAATAATTGAAGTAAACGCCAAAGTTGAGGAAGCCTATAACCGTAGTAGCCATTTTACGGGGCTATTGTAACACGGCATCTTCCTGTGAAGATAGGCGAGATTCCACGGTATGAGATTATTGATGGTCAGCAGCGTCTGACAACTTTCCAGATTATTCTCTGTGCCATTGCTGATGTTTGTCATTCGGCAAAGTTAAAGGATAATGAAGGACAAGCAGCTGAATACCTAATGAATGCTGGGTTGTTGCATAACCGTCATAAACCAGACCAGTTGAGGAATCCTGATGAAGCTTATAAAGTCATCCCGACCCAAACGGATCTAAATTCTTTTAAAGCCTTAATTGATGGCGATATTTCCAAGAGTCAAGGAACTATTCGGGATGCCTACGATTTTTTCAAAGGTAAGATTGAAAAGTACATGCGTATAGGCGATAGTTCTCGCGGTCAAATGACTTCACTGACTTATTTTTTCTTACATAACGACTTGTGCTAGATAATTTTGTTTTATAGCGTTTTGCTTATACGCGAACGAGATCTTTGAGTTTAATCAAGGAACGTTCCAAACATCGGTTCACAAAGGCACCGTGAAAACAACTAGCACAAGTCGTTTACATAGCTTTGGTGTTGCTCAGATACAGATTACCACGGGGGCAAGTTCTGAAAGGATTTTTGAATCGGTTAATGCCAGAGGTAGAACAATTAATGAATTTGATCACCTCAGAAACAATATTTTTCTAAAAGCACGAGTCAGTGCTAAAGATCACACCAGTGCTGAAGATCAAGTTGGGGATTTGTATAAAAATCATTGGCAGCATTTTGAAGATCGTTATTGGACAAAAAGATTAGGCCCAAACAACGAAGAAATGTTGCTGTCTGAACGTTTCGTTCAACACTTTCTTATGGCAAAACTGGGAAAGGGCAGTATTGCCCATAGGAACTTATTCAGCACATATGAAAGGGAGTACCGTGCAGGTTTGACAGAAAATCAGGGAATAGCACTCGAATTCCATGAATTAGAGAAGTATTCAAAGGTTTATCGGGTAATACTTGATTGTAAGTATGATTCAGAGACTTGTCGTGAATTTCATTCTGCGCGGCGAATGAAGTTACTTGCACAACGAATGGAGTTTTATAAAGTCCTCAATATCACGAGTTTGTACCCATTCATATTGTATATTATAAATGAGTTGGAGATTCCATATAAAGAACTGGATAAGGTTTTTGATATTTTGGAGTCCTATACAATCCGGTGTTTACTTGCCAGCAGCCAAGGTATACGGAATCACAATGATATCTTTGCTGACGTTATCAAATCTGTTGGTAAAGTCAAATTGGGGCCTACCGATTTATTGGGCTACCTATCAGGTTTACAAGAGGGTGATAAGTGTCCAAACGATGAAGCGGTTCAAAGTGCTTTAGCACAGTGTGGAGGGACTCGTATTAGTGCTTTACTTACGCGTTACATTCTATATCGTATTGAACTTGTCAAAGCAGCCTCCTATAACACTGTAAAAGGGGCATTGCGTTTTGACAAGTCTCTTACATTAGAGCATGTAATGCCTATAAAGTGGCGGCAAAACTGGCCCTTATCCGATCTGCAGAACTCAAGATTAGTGAACGAAAGAAACCGGGCAAAACAGAGTATAGGAAATCTAACGCTCCTTACTAAGGAGACCAATAAAGATTTAGGAAATCGAAATTTTTCTGACAAGCGAGGACTTTTGTTGGAACATTCAGGTCTTAAGTTGACCCAGGAGATTGTGTACGAAAGTGTGAATCCTATTCGGGAAAGAGAAATGTGGGACGTAGCACAAATTCGTGCCAGAGAAGAAGAGTTATCGAAATGTGTTTGTGAGGAAATATGGCCATTTATGCCTGTGCATTCTGGAGAACTAAAAAATTGGCATCCGAGTTTCACAGATGGTGTCATAATAGATGCACACGGACAAGAATTTCCAGTGGAAGTGTCTGAGTTTAAACCTTCAGACATCGCTTTGCTGAGAAAAGGAACAAAGGTTAAATATGAGAAAGCTCCTACTGAGAGTGGTTTAAAAGCCATAAATGTTGTGCGAGTATAGAACGTAGGTGAACAGTCGTCATCCACTTCTCACCGTCCCTCACATGCTCGGAATGGAAAGCGGTCAATTGAGAGAATACCGACATATTAATCGCTTTCGCAGGTTGTGCGAAGAACAGAAACAACCTGCTTGTACAAAAGGAGAATTGACATGGACCAATATTATGAATCCAAAGCAATACCTTCGCCGAAATAATTGACTAGGTAGTGTTTACATTGTGAAAGTTATTGACATTTTTCGTAGGTCTTGGTAGACTCTGTGTTATGAAAACAGAAAATACAAACCCCATTGAAGACCTACCTGTGATGATAAGTGATGCTGCATGGAATAACTTCCT
>JAJEET010000150.1 GCA_022820835.1 Candidatus Poribacteria bacterium | reverse complement strand
GCGTCCACGGTTGACAGCGTTTGTGTGAACGACTTCGCCGTTGAGCCAAACTTTGACAGAATCATCACTGCTGGCACCCATTGTTACGCCGGACTGAGCCGTCGCGGAGACAAGGTAGATAAGTCCATAAGAACTCACGTCGTTGAAATCAGCATTTTCCGTGACACCGAGTTCGACGAGCATAGCATTGGTGTTGCCGTCTGCAGGGAGTGTTCCGATTGTCCATGCGTAATCCCCGACAACGTCGCCTTCTTTTGCGCCTTCCATTGCGACCATATCTTCAGTGACATCCCCACCGCTGGCGACCGATAGCGAATCAATATCGGTAGAGGCTTGTCCACCTTGATCGGCTTCGGTGGGTGCGATCATCCAGAGCCAGGGCCCTGCGATTGGCTCTTGTGCATCAGCGATGTGCGTCATGAGGAAAATCGCCACGAGGCACGTTAAACCTACAAAGAGTTTCTTGTACATAAAATCCTCCATTTAATTTTCAAAAAAATAACTTTTAACTTTAACAGTGCTCATCTATTGCGTTATGGTTATGACGCTTTTTTAAGTTAAGGATGAACAACTATTTGGTATTAGTCTAACAAATAACCACAATTTAAATCAAGATTAAAAAGTGGAATTAGAACAATTTTATTTTCGTTGCCCAGTCAACGTGAAATATCTCTATGTAAGCGCACCGAAAACTGGCAACGAAAATGTTTGGATTGAAAACGGTGGCACTAATGGGCGTTCTTAATTTCTGCCCATTGCGTCGCCAGTTTTCCAGCCGGTTCAACGGGTTGAACCCCTGCAAAATCTATGTGGTGTTCGACATCGGCATCGATGCCGACGTACTGTCCCCATCCGCCGCCACGTTCACTGACTTTGACCATTAGAAGGTTGTCACCTTTTTTTAGGTCTACTTCAAACCTATCTTGGTAATTATCTATACCAGCGGGTGTGCCGCCGCGTCCACGGTTCACAGCCATCCGATGGACCTCTTCCCCATTAAGCCAGACTTTGATGGAATCATCGCTGCTGGTACCCATTGTCACGCCGGACTGCTTGTTTTTGGATTCAAGCACGATCAACCCATAAGAGGTAACATCATTAAAATCAGCGACGTTTGTCATTTTAATTGAGACGAGCATGGCGTTAATGTTGCCGTCCGCTGGGAGTTCGCCGGGTGTCCATTCATAGTCGCCGACTTCATCGCCTTCTTCGGCACCGTTTTTTGCGATGTCTTCTTCAGTGACTTTGCCTTTACTGGCTTCATCGAGAGAATCAGTATCTGTAGAATTCTGTCCACCTTGATTGGCATCGGTGGGTGCGATCATCCAGAGCCAAGGGCCTGCGATGGGTTTTTCGGCATCAGCGATGTGCGTCATAAACGCAAGACTCATCAAACATACCAGTGCTATTAGCCATAATTTTTTGTACATTTATTTAATTAACCATCCTTTCATTGTAAGACTTACGCATGCTGCTCTTTTGTAGCACAAATTTCATAGTTTGTGCTACCAGAACGCTATGTTTTCCGAGAAACCTCATCTAACAGAACAAGCTGCAGTCAAAATTGCGTCCGTCCTGATAATATAGAACGTACGTAGCCGCCTTTGCTAAAAAGGCACGAAAAGACGAACTTTATTCCCATAAATTTGTCTAAATAAACAAAGGCAAAATAGGAACGCCTCCTTGGGAATTCATCAACGTCGCAGTTCCAATAACTCAAGTTGCTACCTAAAAAGGTATAAGCACTTCGTTAAAAGTTTTGCCTGGCGATCCATGGGATATTTTTTAGAGTATTTCTATCCTACCACAGACTCAAATACTAAAAAGGGTATCTCATGGATTTGACTATTGCAGTACATTATACGCGACGATCTATTACATACGACAACAACTCAAAATTTTCAATTGTTATCAATGTTGTGTAAGTCCTAATTGTAAGACTTACGCATTTTTTAATTAAACCCAATATAATAGGCACTCTGCGCGGGAATACAACCCACTTGCAAATGAGAGCGTAAGTTCTATTGTTGTTGCAATTGCTATGAAAATAGAAGAACAAAAAGATTGTGTTGTCGTCCTATCTATTTGACTAACGACATAGATTAGCACAAGTTACCAAAAAAGTCAAGCATATTTTTTCTTTTTTTCGTACCGACTGCCTTAGCGGTTGCGCTTGAGTTCTCCCCATTTCGTTATAAATTTTCCGGTGGGTTCAACGGCGAGGGAGCCGGGCCTGCTTGTGATAGCGAATTCAGCATCGATGCCGACGTACTGTCCCCATCCGCCCCCACGTTCACTGACTTTAACCATCAAAAGGTTATTCCCGCGTTCGAGGTCAACCTCGAAAGTATCTTGGAAAGTATTTGCGTCCCCACGTCCACGATTTACGGCGTTTGTATGAACGACTTCACCGTTGAGCCAAACTTTGATAGAGTCATCGCTGTTGACCCCCATCGTAACGCCGCGCTGTGCTTTGGTGGTTTTAATCGTAATCAGCGCGTAGGAGGTAACATCGTTCAAATCGGCGACGTTTGTCATTCCAATGTCAACGAGCATAGCATTGATGTTTCCGTCTGCTGACAGTGTGCCGACTGTCCACTCATAATTGCCGACTTCATCGCCTTCTTCGGCACCGTTTTTTGCGATGTCTTCTTCAGTGACTTTACCGTTACTGGCTTCGTCGAGGGAATCAACATCGGTAGAATTCTGTCCACCTTGGTTGGCATCGGTGGGTGCGATCATCCAGAGCCACGGTCCGGTAATACGTCTGTTTGCTCCCCATGCTGTTTCTTGTACGGGGATAGGGTCCCCTTTCGCGTCAACTTCGACGTGTTCGTAATCATCGAAGTTTAGGCTGTGGTCGAAATCTGCATCGATGCCGACGTTCATTCCCCATCCGCCGCCGCGCTCACTGACTTTGACCATTAGGAGGTTCGCGCCTTCTTTTAGGTTGACTTGGAACTCATCTTGGAATTCATTTGCGCCGCCGCGTCCGCGATTGACAGCGTTTTTATGAACGACTGTGCCGTTGAGCCAGACTTTAATAGAATCGTCGCTGCTGACCCCCATTGCTACATTACGTTGCTCTTGATCTGATTCGATAATGATAATGGCGTAAGAGGTGACATCGTTAAAATCGGCGATGTCTGTCATACCAATGTTAACGAGCATGGCGTTGATATTTCCGTCTGCTGGGAGTTCGCCGGATGTCCATCTATAGCCGCTGACTTCATCGCCTTCGTTTGCGCCGTTTTCTGCGACGTGTTCTTCGGTGGTTCTGCCTCTACTGGCTTCATCCAGAGAATCGATGTCAGTAGAAGCCTGTCCACCTTGGTTAAGTTCAGTGAGTGCGATCATCCAGAGCCACGGTCCGCTGATACGTTCTTGGGCATGGCTGATGTTCGTCATCATGAGAAAACTCGTCAGACATGTCAATCCTATGAGGAAAAGTTTTTTGTACATTTTAGTGTGTAGCCTCTTTATGCGGTTATATTGTTGTGTGAATGTGTAAAGTTCGTTCTCATGATAGCACAGGCTGACAGCCTATGCTACAGTTAATTGTTTTTCGACGCTGGTAACTTTGTCTTCCATTGTTTGTGTTCTGTCTGTCCGGGTGCCGAATTTGAGTGTCGTTGTAATACGGGGTGCGCCCATCTCGTGGACGACTTCATGGCATCGGCGTATCGCTGCGAACACGGTATCCCAATCGCCTTCGATGTTGGTACCGTAGGCGTGCAATTTGGTTTCCAGGCCTGCCGCTTTTAGCACCTGTTCACACGCGGTGACGTATTTTGAGACCGAAACGCCGACTCCGATAGGGACAACGCAAAGGTCCGCAATCACTTTCATAGATTTTTCCTTAGTTGTCTCGTAATTGGTTTAAGACAGCGTTGGGTAAGGGTGGCGCGTCGGAAGTTGCTACGCTGTCATCAACTTGCGCTGGTGTCATCATCCCTGGTACGACACAAGAGACTGTCGGATGCGCTAAGATAAATTTGAGTGCGGCTTGTGGCAGGCTTCGCGCGGTATCTCCAACGATTGATTTCACCTGTTCAACGCGTTCCAAGTCGGCGAGGTATTTCTCGCTGTTCCAGGTTTTTCGGTAGTCGTTTTCTGCGAAAACAGTATCGGGTCGGAGGTGTCCGGAGAGGAGTCCTGAGGACAAGGGTTGTCGGACGACAATGGCGATGCCGTTTTCGGCAGCGGTCTGCATCACTGGTGTCGCCATATCTTGTGTAAGGATATTATAGGTGAGCATTAGTGAAGAGGTACCGGTTTCTGTTATCGCTTTCAATGCGTCTGCCTCGCTGCCGAGCCCCATTCCATAGAATCGGATTTTGCCTTCGGATTTGAGGTCTTCCATCGTTCCGAAAGCGTCGTCCCATTCGGATGCCGGTGGTGGCCCATGGAATTGGTAGATGTCTATGACATCCCGCTTTAAGCGTGTGAGGCTTCCCTCAACTGCTGAGCGGATATAGTCGGGTGAAGCGTTAAACGATGGACGTTTCCAGCCGTGGCTGATCCAACCGTCGGAATTTAATTCATATCCGAGTTTCGTGGCGATGACGACTCTATCGCCGAGTGCTGAAAAAGCCTCTCCGAGCAGCTGTTCTGCACGTCCGCCGCCGTATTGGTCTGCAGTATCGTAATAAGTAATCCCGTTTTCAAAGGCGTATCGGAGGAGATCGATGGCATCGATTTCCGTGATGTCTCCCCATTCACGTCCTCCGAGTTCCCATGTTCCCATGCCGATTTCGGAGACGATAAGTCCTGTGTTTCCTAATTTGCGTTGGCGCATTTTTTTCTTAATGGATCGGGGTTACGACCCCTCCTACAAAGCGTAAGGCGACTTAGATTTAGTTATTATTTTACAATATTTTATAACTATTTGTCAACAGTTGTTTTTTGTAGCGATTTCTGATGCCAGAACGAATTTGACCAGAACGAATTTGAATTGACAGGCGATGGTTGTTTCTGATAAGATAAGGGTGTGCTTGAGAAATAATCGCGAACACGGAAATAGAAGCATTTGCGAATGACACTACTGCGCCAAGAAAGACCGATCCATTTTACTGTGCAGAAGGGAATTTTTAATTAATGAAGTTGCTGGTCACTGGTGGTGCTGGCTTTATCGGTACCAACTTCATCCGATATTGGCTGCGGCACTACGCAAACGATGCCATTGTTAACTTTGATCTACTGACGTACGCTGGCAATATCGCTAATCTGACGGATATAGCGGAGCGTTACGGCGAACGCTACAAGTTTGTCCGTGGTGACATTATGGACTCGGTGTTTGTAGAAAACATCTTTGAGAGAGAAACACCGGATGTAATTGTCAATTTCGCTGCGGAGTCTCATAACAGTCGTGCGATTCTCCATCCACGGCGTTTCTTTGAGACGAATGTGATGGGGACACAGGTGTTGTTGGACGCAGCGAGGAAAATTGATGTGCAACGGTTTCATCATATCTCTACATGTGAGGTTTATGGTGAGCTTCCGTTGGATTCGCCGGATGCTTTTGATGAGTGCTCACCGTATCGTCCGCAAACGCCGTATAACGCATCTAAAGCGGCGGCTGACCATCTCGTGAATGCCTATTTTCATAGTTTCAACATGCCGATAACGATCTCTAATTGTGCGAATAACTACGGTCCCTACCAGCATCCAGAAAAGCTCATTCCGCTGTTCACGACGAATGCAGTCCAAGATTTGCCGCTAACACTCTATCGGAGCAGCCATAACCGTCGGGAGTGGCTACACGTTGAGGACCACTGTCGAGCAGTTGCAGCAGTGATTCAGCGTGGAAAAATCGGTGAAACTTACAACGTGGGGAGCGGCGTGGAGAAGAGCATTGAGGAGATTAGCGGTTTCATCTTGTCGGTGCTCGACAAACCGCAGCGTCTGAAAACGTATGTGCCAGACCGCCCGGGACACGATTGTCGGTATCTGTTGGACTCTGGGAAAATCGCTCGTGATGTCGGATGGGAGCCGATGATCCAATTTGAAGATGGCATGCGTGAAACGATTCAGTGGTATGTAGAAAATCAGGAATGGTGGCAAACGATTCAACAGAAAGCGGATAGTGAAAGGGTTCAAGAGGATAAATGGGAGACTTTTGAACGGAGGTAGCCCGATGCGACTAACGACGCAACAATTGGCAACATGGGAACGGGATGGGATCGTTGTGGTGCCTAACGTGTTTCCACAGGAAGTGATCGCACCCGCACTTGAAGAGATTGAACGAAACGCCTACGATGGTTTGACTTACGCCGAATATCATGCCAAATGGGGCGCGCAACCCGAAGCATTAAAAAGTGCATACGAGAAGCACAGCGATATGCAACGGCTCGCGGGGCCCTTTGGAAAAGCGGTGCATTTCCCGACAGGGTTGGACGCTGTCGATAAACTGATTGAAAACGAGGCGTATCTGTCGATCGCACAGCAATTGTTAGGCACGGAAGAGATTCGACTCGGCTATGGGCAAATCTTTTTCCGAGAAGGACTCACCGATAGCCGTCATAGTGAGCATCCGTGGCAAGGTTACCACATCGACAATGCGACGAACTCACCTTTGCCACCGCACCCGGATTGGCAACGGTACGGATATATTTTAACCGCTATCTTTCCACATGACATCGAATTGGACGGTGCGCCGATGCTCGTCTGCCCGGGTTCACAGAACCAGTTGGATAAAATATGGGCGAAGTATCCGGGCAGAGCGGGTGGGATGGGTATTCCTGACCTACGCGAATTTGAAGGAGAGCTTGCGGATCCGGTTCCGCTTACGGCGAAAGCGGGGAGTGTTTCGTTCCGCTCAAGTTACTTGGTTCACGCCGCACAACCGTTTGAGAACAAGCGCAGACAACGTGGATGGATGGGGTATCATTTCCATCGTGCGGACAATGACGATTGGTGTAAAACGACGCGTCCGGTGCCAGGGTGGAGTAGCTCAAACTACGTGAAATTTGTCACGCAAACGACCCCTGCTGTGCGCCGCGTTTTAGGATGGCCCGCCCCTGGGGATTCCTACTATACGCCGGAAGCCTTGGAACGGCTTGCGCAGGCATATCCGGGGATTGATCTCGAACCTTACCGATAAATGAGCATTAAAAATCGCACCATATTTGAGAATGATAATCTATTTGTGCTACGCGGTATGGACAGCGAGTCGATAGATTTGATTTATCTCGATCCGCCTTTCAATTCCAATCGGAACTACGCCGCGCCTATCGGAAGCCAAGCAGCAGGTGCTGCGTTTAAAGACACGTGGACCCTGTCCGATGTAGATAATGCATGGCACGGCGAAATTGCGGACCGTGAGCCCGCTTTGTATCAAGCGATTCACACGGCAGAGTTGACACATGGGAAAGGCATGAAGTCTTACCTGATTATGATGGCGATCCGATTGCTGGAGATGAAACGTGTCTTGAAAAAGTCCGGCAGTCTTTATCTGCATTGTGATCCAACCGCGAGCCATTATCTTAAACTCTTGATGGATGCTGTATTTGGAAGAAGAAATTTCCGTAATGAAATTATATGGCGGCGAAACTCTGGAAACAATGCTGGTAAACAGTATGGGCGTAACCATGATACTTTGTTGTATTACGCTGCTTCCAATCAAGCGACATGGAACGGTTCTGTCGCCGACAATTATTCGCCCGAACAACGTTCTCGTTTTAAAACCGACCCAGCTGGCAATCTTTATAAGGCAGAAAATCTGACGGCTCCGGGAGTAACCCCTTCTCGTTCTTTTGAATGGCGTGGGGCTGTTCCAAGGAATAGGAGTTGGAGGTATAACAAGGAAAAACTTGAGGAACTATGGGAAGCAGGACTAATTCTTACAAAGCGAGATGGCAAAACACCGCGGCTTGATGGATTGAAGACTTATTTGGGGCCCGATGATCGTCCCAAAGTGCAATCAATTTGGACAGACATTCATCGTGTGGCAAATACATCGAAAGAACGTACCGGCTATCCGACACAGAAGCCGATTGCGCTGCTTGAACGTATCATAAAAGCGAGCAGCAACAAAGCGGATGTTGTGCTTGATCCCTTCTGTGGATGTGCAACGACATGTGTGGCAGCAGAGCGACTTGGGAGGCAGTGGATTGGTATTGATATTTCGGAGAAGGCGGTTGACTTGGTGCGGATGCGTTTGGAGAAGGAGGTCGGGCTTTTTGGTACTGTCATCCATCGCACGGATATCCCGAAACGCAGTGAGAAACTGCCGAATTATCGCACACACAAGCATACATTGTATGGTAAACAAGAAGGTTTGTGTAATGGCTGCCAAACGCAATTCCCTTTTAGAAATATGACAGTTGACCATATCATACCTCGTAACCATGGGGGTACTGACGCTGTTGATAACTTACAGTTGCTGTGTGGCGCGTGTAATTCAACCAAAAGCACAGGGACACAAGCAGAATTGTTGGCGAAACTACAAGAACAAGGTATCCTCTAATTCAAAAATGCGGAGAACGATTTATGAATAGAACGAGAAAAGTTGTGATGATGAATGAAGCGGGACGTATCTGGACAGAGGAACAGGAAACACCTGCGCCGAAATCGGGGCAGCTCTTGGTTGAGGTTCACGCGTCGATGGTGAGTCCTGGCACGGAACTTGGGGGTGTCAAGCGACGCCGCGAGCGTCCGGGTTCCGAAGCGCGCCAGCGTCCGTTTGGATATACGAATGCGGGTGTCGTTGTCGGTATGGAAGGTGATTGCGACGAGTTTGCGATCGGTGATCGGGTGGCGGGGATGGGCGGTGGCTATGCACTCCACGCCACCTCCGCGTGTATACCGCACAACTTATGCGCGAAGATTCCGGATAATGTTGCCTATGAAGAAGCAGCATCTGTTCATCTTGCGGCGACGGCGTTGCACGCGGTGCAACGCGGACGTATCCGTATCGGTGAAAATGTTGTCGTCGCTGGATTGGGTATCGTCGGTCAATTCGCGTGTCAGATAGCGAAAACCGCGGGTGCTTATGTTATGGGGTTAGACCGGTTGCCGTTACGGATAGGGATCGCGGAGAACGCTGGCATACATCGTGCGGTGAACGTTTCGGAGACGGATCCGATTCCTATTGCACAGGAATTCACGGACGGTTACGGCATGGATTGCGGGATTATCGCTTTCGGTGGCGATGCGACGAGCGCGTTTCAGCAGATCCGAGCAACGCTGAAAACGGCACCTGATACACACAAGATGGGTCGAATTGTTATTGTCGGTGGTGCAAGCATAACGCACGGTTTCGCAGCAGGACTCGGCAATGTGGATGTTATCAGTGCGGCGCGCACTGGACCCGGCTACCACGATGAGGCTTATGAACACGGCGCGGATTACCCGCCGGTGTTCGTCCCGTGGCCGACACAACGGAATTTAGCATTGTCGTTGCGGTTGATGTCCGAAGGCAAGATTCAGGTGCAACCGTTGATTACAGATGTTGTACCGATTGACCAAGCCTCTGAGGCGTGTGAGAAATTGATTCAAACGCCAAACGAAGCGTTAGGTGTTGTTTTTTCAATGAAGTAAATTGTTATTCTTTTATTGATAAAGTTTGGCATATTAAGGCGCAAAGAATGCAATCGTAACGAATGTCGCTGAGGCGCAGCGGAAACCCGATTTTGACAACGGAAAAATCGGAGCGGAGGCCCAATTGTTAAAGATATGGAAATTAGAGGTGCGCGAGAATCAGAATTAGAACAAACCGTTGAACTTAGCTGCGTAGCGTTTGACCCGAACGGGCATGAACGTTATTGGCAGTATATGAAAGGTGATAGTAGTTATAGACTTCCGCAGACTCGTGTTGTCGTGGTGAATGATAGGGTTGTTTCGACCTTACGCGTCTGGGAACGACGAATACGGATGGGTGCATCGCTTGTAACGGTCGGCGGTATCGGTGGTGTCTGCACACATCCGCACTATCGCGGTGTCGGGTACGCGTCTGCGCTTATGCGGGAGACTATCGGCTATCTACGGACCATCGGGTGTGATCTCGGTGTGCTTTTCACTATTATCCCCGAGGCGTTTTATAAGCGACTTGGATGGACATCTTTTCCGATGCACGGGTTCAGTGTCGCGTGCAACTCAACGGTATCTTCAACAGATTCGTCTGCGTGGCAAGTCGCCGATTTTAACGCGGAGACGGATTTAGATGCTGTGGCGAGGCTGTACGATATCGCCAATGCCCAGCAGAGCGGATCTGTCACAAGGACACGTGCTTACTGGGATATGGCACCCTGCCGTATCCGAGGCATCCTTCCGACAGTTGTCGCGCGTCAAGATGGACGTATTGACGGGTATCTCAACTATGAAGTGGACGAAAAGATTGCTGAGGTGCGTGAGGTTGGATATGATCCTAACGCACCAGAAGTCTTGAATACACTCGTGCGTTATCTTTTGGAGGCTTGCGAAGCACAGGGCGCGGAGCAGATAGCGGTCAAGTTTCCGTCTCGACATCCGTTTTCGGAACGTCTCATCGCGGCGTGTGATAGTCTGGTAACCAAAACGGAACGGTCAAAGATGATGCTTTATGCTGTGGATCTGTTGGTACTTTTGCGTCGCCTTGTCGTTGGATGGGAGTCACGAATCGCGGCTGCGGACGAGACGTTTCCGTCGCTTGCTGTTCGATTGCCTGTGCTCAACAATCAGCAGGCAGTGCTGCGGTACAATGGAAATGGAACGCTGCAGGTTGTTCCTGAAGATGCAGATGCGGTTGACTTGGGGGTAGATTTAGGCGAGGCGGATTTCTGGCAGCTTCTGTTCGGTGAGATCGGGTGGGAGCAGATACGGTCAGCGTCTACGGTATCCGCAGAAGTCTCGGCGTTCTTGGCGATGCTATTTCCGAAACGTGATGTTATCTTCTGGATGCCAGATCAGTATTGAAAAGTTGGTCAATGTGGGGAACGGGTATGGGATATAATTGTAAAGACAGTTCGGAATCTCGTAAGAGGGGGACGCGGACGAGTGCGTTCGGAACCGCTGGGAGGATCAATCATGATGCCAGCGCGTTTTATGGGAGCAGGCTTTATGCCGATCAGGAACTTCCCGAACCTGATACGTGGATAGAAAACCCGATCTCTGCCGAAAACCTTGATCGACTCTATTGTGCCTCCAGCACAGACATGTCTACAATTCCGGATGATAGTATCCACCTGATGGTTACATCTCCACCTTACAATGCGAAAAAGGAATACGACGAAGATCTGTCGCTTGCAGAATATAGGGAACTCCTTTACGCTGTTTTCGCCGAAACCTATAAGAAATTGGTCACGGGTGGCAGGGCATGCATTAATATTGCTAATTTGGGACGGAAACCCTATATCCCGTTGCATAGTTACATCATAGAAGACATGTTAGCGATAGGCTACCACATGCGGGGTGAGATTATCTGGGACAAAGCCTCAAGTGCGGGTAGTTCGACGGCGTGGGGGAGTTGGTTGTCGGCGGCGAATCCTGTGTTGCGGGACGTTCATGAATACATCCTCGTTTTTTCCAAGAACTCCTTTTCTCGGAAACGCGAGGGGAAAGAGAACTCTATCAGTAAAGCGGATTTCTTGGCGTGGACGAAGAGCGTCTGGACGTTTCCTTCTGTTTCAGCGAAACGAATCGGGCATCCTGCGCCTTTTCCTGAGGAACTTCCACATCGGTTAATCCAGTTATATACCTTCGTTGGCGATGTCGTTTTGGATCCGTTTTGTGGGAGTGGTACGACGTGTCTAAGTGCGTTGAAATCGGGAAGGCACTATATCGGTTACGATATTGAGAAGGAATATATTGAATTGGCAAACGAACGGATTCATCAGTATACCGATCAAATTCGTTTGCCAATATGAATAGGCTTACGCCAGGGTATACGTTTTTCCTACCTCTGTTCCAAACCTTATGACTGAATCTGCTTGCTGTGTCTCAACGGCTGTATCATCACATGTCACCGTAACGGTTGCCGTTGTTCGGACAGTGCAATCTTGCCCGAGTGTAGAGTGGATCCGTGCCTCGGTGAGTTTTCCATTTTCCCATGCCATATCCACGGCGAATCCACCACGGGCGCGCAATCCTTTAATGTGTCCGTTGCTCCACGCTTTTGGGAGTGCAGGTAGTAGGTGAATCTCACCGGCGTGGCTGTGTAGCAGCATCTCTGCGATGCCGGAGACACCTCCGAAGTTGCCGTCAATTTGAAAGGGCGGATGGGTATCAAAGAGGTTCGTCAAGGTGCATTTCGCCAGAAGTGCCTGGAGATGGGTGTAAGCCTCTTCGGCATCTTCAAGTCGTGCCCAGAAGTTGACGAGCCATGCGCGGCTCCACCCAGTATGTCCGCCGCCGTGTGCGAGTCTATATTCCAACGATTTTTTTGCTGCCGCCGCCAATTCTGGTGTACCGCGTAGCGTAATCTGGCAGCTCGGGTGGAGTCCGTACATATGCGACATGTGCCGATGTCCGGGTTCCGGTTCATCGTAGTCGAACACCCACTCTTGCAGTCGTCCTGTTTTTTCGCTGACTTGTAGCGGTGCCAGCCGTTCGAGTGCAGAGACCAACTCAGCACGGAATTCGGGGTCTTCTCCGAGTACATCAATGCAAGCGATGCAGTTGGTGAAGAGTTCATAGATGATTTCGAGGTCCATCGTTGCGGCATAAGTAAACAAGGATCGTTGGCCGTCTGGTTTCAAGAAACTGTTTTCTGGTGAGTGCGACGGGTTTGTAACGAGTTTACCGGCGAAGGGTGTACCTTCGGGTGCTTCAACAAGGAAATCGAGTATGAAACGCGCTGCACCTTTCATGAGCGGGTATCCCTGCTGTATAAGAAAATCTTTATCGCCGCCGAAGAGGTAGTGTTCCCAGACGTGTTCGCATAGCCATGCAGCACCGACGGGCCAGATACCCCAGATGCCGTCAGCAGGTGTTGTGAACCCCCATACATCAGAGAGATGGTGAACCACCCAGCCGTCGGCACCGTAATGGATTTTTGCTGTCCGATTTCCCGGTTCAACGAGTGTGTCCATATAGTTGAAAAGAGGTGTGTGGCATTCTGGGAGGTTACAGATTTCAGGGACCCAGTAGTTCATCTGAAGGTTGATATTGGTATGGAAGTCGCTGTTCCAAGGCGCGTTCATGTGTTCATTCCAGATGCCTTGTAGGTTCGCGGGTAGGCATCCGGGGCGTGAGCTGCCCATGAGCAGATAGCGTCCGTATTGGAAATAGAGAGCGACGAGTCCTGGGTCTGACGCGCCTTCTTTAACGGCGTTTAGTCGTTCGTCGGTGGGGAGATTTTCTACGTCCGTGGAGCCGAGGTCTAAGTCAACGCGTTGGAAGAGGGATTGGTGCTCTGCGATGTGGTCGGCTCGGATGGCTGCATACGGTTTTGTATCGATATGTGCGAGGTAATCTTCACAAAGCGCGTGTGGGTTTTCACTCATATCGGTCTGGTTGACGTAGCTTGTTGCAGCGGAAAGAAAAAAGGTGGCGGCATTCGCGCCTGTGATAGAGAGGCTGTCTCCTTTTGATTCAACTTTCCCTCCTCTGGTATCGACGTGTACATAAGCTGAGAAGCGGATGCCGTTATCGCCACACTGTCCGTCGAGCCGGAGGATATTGGCGGCAATTGCCTCGACATCCGCATCCTGTTCACGGGTCATTGTCATATCGAAAGCGACTTGTCCATCCATGTCGGATTCGATTCTAACGACGATGAGGTTATCTACTGCAGTTACAAAGACTTCTCTCGTGAAATTAACATCGCCGCAGCAATAGATCGTCTTCGCGATGCCGGTATTTAGATTGAGCTCGCGGCGGTAATTTGTCACGCCCTGGTGTGAGAAATCAAGAAACAGGTCGCCCAATGACTGGTAGGATTTGATGCGTTCTGGGACACCGAGCATTGTTTCGCTGGCAAGTTTAGTCGCCTCTTCATTTTTATCCTCGAAGAGGAGTTGTTGAACTTTTGGAAGTGCTTCTAAGGCTTTTGGATTGTTGGTATCACGCGGACCGCCGTCCCAAAGGGTTTCTTCGTTGAGTTGAATGCGTTCACGTTCTACACCGCCGAATACCATGGCACCGAGTCTCCCATTTCCGACGGGGAGTGCATCTGTCCATGCTTCGGCTGGTTTCTGATACCATAAAACAAGATTATCTGTATTTATCATTACTTTATTACTCCGTTATGAAAAATGATATTGGTTTGATAGAGAAATAAAAAGGTTTAAGGGGTTACAGCTCTGACGCAGCGAAACCCATAACTGTTGTAGGTGAGCGTTGGGGGTGCTGCGCCGCAATAAGCAACCTGTAAGGTTTTCGGACTGCTCGCCCAAGAACCGCCGCGCAACACGCGAGATGTTTTAATACTCAAAAAATTGTTTATGGTTTCACTCATGCTGTTGGCTTCTGCGTCATAGTTTCGAGGCGGCAATTTCTTAGGCAAATTCCTATCATATTCATCAAGACACCATTCCCACACATTTCCAACCATGTCGTATACACCGTAGTCGTTAGGTAGGTATTCACCGATAGGTGTCGGTGCTCCAATATGCTTACCATAGTTTGCCATGATCGTATTAAGTTGATCCCCCAGGGGTATGTTTTCTCGTCTAATCCACCACGTGCGGCTTTTTCCCATTCTGCTTCCGTTGGCAAACGTTTTCCTATCCATTGTGCGTAAGCCATTGCTGTGTACCAACTCACATTAACGACCGGATGGTCAGTTTTGCCTTTTGGGTAGTTGTTCCTATTCCAAGTTCTTAGATAATTTCCGTTGTGGTAATCTTCATGGATGTTGTTTTTCTGCCATTGTGGGTTTTCGGTAAGAAAAGCCTTATATTGTGCATTGGTTACTGGGTATTTGTCTATATAGAATGCGTCAACATAGACAGTATAAACCCGTTTTTCGTTGCTGTGTACCTTTATATTTTTACTTTCCATCTGGAATTCGCCTGCGGGAATGAGCACCATGTCAGCAGGCACATTGAGGTTTGGAAGCGTTGAAACTGCGTCGGTGCGCTGATGTATTGGAACTGAAGCGGTCTCTATAGCACTTGTGGACGTTGATTCCCGGTCCTGAAATTCGCTATCGGTGATTTTGGTGTTGAGATATGCCTCGGCATCCTGTTTGAGTTTCGTCAAGATCAGTGCGGAGAGTTCTTCGGGTGAATAGTTTTTATCATTAAAAGTACGAAAAAACGTCTCTTTTGATTTTCCGATCTCGCGTTTGGCGAATTCGACAATTTGCTCTGGGACTGCTCTGGCGTTCTGTTTGGCGATTTTCCCGATGGTGACGAGGTCATCTTCAAACATAATTACCGATGGGGTAATCCGATCGCTTTCGGTATTTGGGATAATCTCTGGCTGTCCATGTTCGTCAACATGTGCTATGGTTGAAAACGTTGTTCCCAAATCAATACCAACAACTTTACCCATCTATCTCTTTTTCCTCCTTCGGTCACGGGTCGTATATATGCAGCTTCTTATAGCGTGTTTCTGGGCACTTTTCGGACGAGATAACGTCTATGTTTAAGCGTGTGACACTTTACTGGATGTACCGAAAGACAATCACTGTGCCCACCCTTTTTGTTCTCGGTGATTGCATAGCACCTTTACTGTTTCGTGGGCTTTCTTTTTTGCTGCGATGTGCAAGGGTGTATGCCCGTTATTATTCGCTACACTGGTATTTGCGTCATTTTCTAACAGCAGGGCTGCTGTCTCATGAGCATTGTGCGATGCTGCGATGTGCAACGGTGTATCGCCGTTATTGTCCTTTGTGTTGACGTTTGCGTCGTTTTCTAACAAGGCTGTTGCGACTTCAGAAGTATCGTCTTCCGCTGCGATATGAAGAGGTGTGTGACCGTTATTATTCGCTGCGTTTACCACTGCCCCGTTTTCGAGTAGAACGAGGGTTGTTTTATAGGCGTTACGCCATGCTGCCCAATGCAGGAGGGTATAACCGGATTTGTTTCTCGGATTGATATTTTCGTTATTTTCAAGCGATGTCCCATCTGCTTCATATACATTGCGCCATGCTGCCCAGTGGAGTGGGGTATCACCGTCTTCATTCCGGGCGTTTGCATCTGCTCCGTTTTCGAGTAGAACGACTGCCGTTTCATGTGCATTGTTCCACGCTGCCCAGTGTAAAGCGATAAAGTCTTTATCATTTTTTGCGTTGACATCGGCACCATTTTCTAACAACACGGTCGCTGCTTCGTAGGCATTGTGCCATGCCGCCCAATGCAAGGGTGGATAGCCGTATTTGTCCTCTGCGTTGGCATCGGCACCATTTTCTAAAAGTGCTTTTACGGCTCTATAGGCGTTATCGCGCGCTGCATCGTGCAGGGAAGTATAACCGTATTTCTCGAACTGCTTGGTCCCGTTGTTGGTCTCTTCTTTTTCAGATGCTGTGTGTGCGTTGAGAGTATCCTCAGATTCTGCTGCTCCAATTCTATTTTTTTGTTGATTCAAAACAGCATCCTCCTTTTTATCTTCGGTATTCGCTTAAGTTTGACATCCTCTCCAATCTGAAGTTGGAGATTCCTTCGGCTCAGACGAGGGAAGTTATCGTTGCCACGGTATATTACCTGCCTTCTGTGTTTCCGCTTTGAACAGTTGGCACATGTCTCTGAAAAGTGCTTTCTCTGTTTGTGCGTTGTCTGTTGTTTCCAGAGGGTCATTTGCGAGGTCGTAGAGTTCCAACGGCTCAAAGGGTCTATTGTGTAGCAATTTGATGTCGCCACGCCGAATAGCGTGTTGGCACTGTCCAAGAAACTGTTGTCCGCCTTCTCTCCGTAACCAATAGAGGATGCGTTCGGAGAAGTCTTGCTGCTCGCCTTGGAGTGTCTGCCAGATTGAGCGTCCTTCGATTTCATCGGGGATTGGAGCACCAGCCACCTCACAGACAGTCGGGAAGATATCCATGAGCAGAGCGACCTGATCTGTGACGTGTCCGTCTTGGACATATCCGGGCCACATTGCACAGGTTGGTACTCGGATACCACCTTCGTACATTTGTCCTTTTTGCCCGCGTAATGGACCGTTGTGTGCCCCGACGTTCATTTGTCCGCCGTTGTCGGACGTGTAGATGACGAGCGTATTGGAGAGTTGGTCGGTCTTTTCAAGGGTATCAAGTACGCGCCCGATGCCTGCATCCATGTGCTCAACGAGTGCTACATATTTTGCGCGTTGTGGTGATATATCGGGTTCGCGTTCCTGTACACGCGCGATCCATTCGTCAGGGGGTTGTATCGGCGTGTGTGGTGCGTTGTAGGCGAGGTACAAGAAAAAGGGTTGGGACGATTGCGCTTGCGCCCGAATGAACGCTGTGCTCCAATCTGAGAAGAGGTCTGTAGCGTGTCCTCTGGGGTCGATGGTATCAAAACCGTGCCGCATGTAGTTTATGTCGTGTCGGAGGTGTGTGTAGTAGTCGTCCATCATATCGCCGAGGAAACCGTGGAAGTGGTCAAACCCTCGTTTGCAGGGGTGATTCTCCGGCTCAAGTCCGAGGTGCCATTTCCCGATAATTGCGGTACGATAATCTTTCTGTTTCAACGCTGATGGAAGTGTGGTTGCGTCCTGTCGAAAGTAGCCCCAGTTGTTTTCGGGGTGTGTTCGGATCACGCCAGGTACACCGACTCTGTCGGGGTAGCGTCCGGTCATCAGCGATGCGCGGCTTGGTGAACAGACGGAGGAGTTGGCGTAAAACCTTGTGAACCGTGTGCCGTTTGTTGCGATTCTGTCGATGTTTGGTGTCTGGATTGAGGGTCCGTCGTGTGCTGAGATATCGCCGTAGCCGTGGTCGTCTGCGAGTATGAGAAGTATGTTAGGTAATTTTGTCATAACTTTCCCGTAAATATCAGGGTTTACGCATTTTTTTTATACGCTGCATAATAGGAGCTACAGGCGAGGTTTATAGTAAAACTCGTAATTAATTATACACCTGTCCTTGCACAAGACGACTCGTAGGGGCGAGGTCACCTCGCCCGTTGGAACAAAAGCGTGCAATTATTTTCGGAATCTACTATAAAACCCCGCCTGCAAAGGGGTTGCGCCAGTCCAGTCCATAGGTCCAATTAGTTGTTTAGGACTGCCCCAATCTGCTGTAGCTGCTATCGAGATTTGATGTCTGCCCAGGTGGTTGCAAGTTTACCAGAAGGCTCGACAGCCAATAGTGTCTCTAATCCGTTCTTCATTAGATTGTTAATGTCATCTTCTTCCAAGGCGACATCAAAGAGCGCGACCTCATAAAGCATACCGTTGAGGGTTTCTGAGGTGTTGTTTTCCCAGCCGCCGATGTTGACGGGTGCGTTATCTCGGGGTGCTGGTTTCCCCATCCCGCCAACAGAGGCGATTTCGACACCATTTTCGTATATCTTGATGGTGTCTTTTGCGTCGTAGGTTGCTGTCATATACAGCCAAACGTCTTTCTTAACAACGCCTTGTCCCCAAGCCCCTTTCCAACCATCTCGTGCGAAATAAGCTTCCCAGCCGGTGCCGGTGCTACTTGTCCTGAATGCGTAATTTGCGATTGTCCCATTCGCGGGTCTTTTTCCGAGGATATGTCCATAACCGTTTTCGGCTTTGTTCACAAAAGCCCATGCGGTGATTGTCCATGCATCGTCAAGGTACAGACTATCGGTGTCAGGGATGATAACTCGGTCGTTTTGCCCGTTTAAGCTCAGAGCAGGGGCACCATCGGGTCCGTCAACCCATTCTCCACCCTGAAGTTCACCATGGTTTTCATATTCAGAACTATCGTTGATAACTTCGCCTTTACCTTCGTCGAGGAGCCAAATACCTCTTGCGGATTCAAAGTCAAGTTTCGCGTGTGCATAGACTGCAAAGGTTAGGCTGATGGTGATAATCGCTAAGCAAGTTATAATGGATCTCATTTTTCCTCCTTTGTTGTAAACCGAACTGTGATTAAAATTAACGATTACAAAACAGTTGTGGATAGTTTCAGAGGACACACTGACTGAACCTAATTTGCCATATCACTTATTGGGATTTGATGCCTGCCCATGTCGTTGCAAGTTTACCCGTAGGTTCAACAGCCGTTATGGACGATAGCCCGTTCTCCATTAGGTCGTTTATGTCCGCTTCTGACAACGCGACATCAAAGAGAGCGACCTCGTAGAGCATGCCGTTCAGTGTCTCTGAAGTGTTGTCGGTCCAACCGCCGATGTTAACATCCGTATCGTTTTGAGGTGCTGGGCCGCCCATTCCGCTAACAGCACCGATTTCAGTTCCATTTTCGTAGATTGTAATGGTATCTGTGCCATCATAAGTTGCGGTCATATACAACCAGACATCTTTCTGGACGGTTCCTTGACTCCATGCCCCTTTCCAACCGTCTCGGGCATAGTAGGCTTCCCAAGCGGTACCGTTTCCGCTTGTCCTGAATGCGTAATTTGCGATGGTTCCGGCTGCGGGTCTTTTTCCGAGGATATGTCCAAAACCGTTTTCGGCTGCGTTGACAAACACCCATGAGGTGATCGTCCACGCTTCTTCGAGATATAGGCTATCGGAATCAGGGATGATAACTCGGTCATTTTGCCCGTTTAAACTCAGAGCCGGGGCACCATCGGGGCCGTCAATCCATTCTCCACCTTGAAGTTCGCCGTGGTTCTCGTTTCCGGACATATCGTTGATAACATTGCCGTTGCCTTCGTCAAGTAGCCAAATACCCCTTGCAGTTTCAGGGTCGACCTCGGCATAAGTATGTACTGTGAGGGTCAAACTAATTGTAAAAATCGCTAAACAAGTTATAATGGATTTCATTTTTTCTCCTATAAGGTTGATTTGCTATAAGTTAGCGTGTTTTGACGGGTTAGAATTAACAATTTACGGTTCTGAATTGACTGCCTGAATTAAGGCGATGATGTACCCAAACTGGAATGCCCATGCTTGTCGGACTCTGCCTGATACGCCTTGCGGTGCTTTATCATCAGGGTGCGATGGCGCGTGGTCTGGCATTAGCATGTACGGATATTCCACATCTCGGAGTACTTGTGCAACTTTGTGCATGTCGAGGTGTCCCTCGTCGGGCCAAACCTCTTGGAAGTTATGCAGTCCGCCGCGGATGTTGCGAAAGTGAATGTTAAAAACCTTTTTCCGTTCGCCGAAGTATTGGAGAATTTCATAAAATTCGGTGCCGGGATCCTCTAATCCTTCCGAGACTGTACCACAGCAGAAGTTGAACCCGTGATACGGACTTTCTGCAATCTCAGAAAAGCGTTTTAATCCGTCAAATACGGGATAATTCCACCGTTCAACACCTCTCAAAACAGGAGCGGGTGGATCGTTTGGATGGCACGCCATTTGGATTTTATTTTCTTCAGCGACAGGGATGACGCGTTCGAGAAAATATGCGATCCGGTCAAACGCTTCTTCACGGCTGACCTCGCCTGCCTCTGAGAGCGTTTCGTTATCGTATTTGGAAAAATCGAAGGTGCTGTAACGTGAGCCGCCGCGTCCTGGCGTGCTCTCGGTGCGCTGGTGGTTCAGGATACAGAAGTTATAGTTCAAGCCTCGTAACCCTGCTGCGGCAGCGTTCTCAATCATTTTACAGACCGCGTCAAGGTCTCTATCGCGTTGTGGGTCTTCGGCGAGTGTAACACTTCTCGGAAGCCCGATGTGAATCATTTCGAGGCTAATACCGGCTTCCGCTGCTGCTTCTTTATGCCGAATCAACGTTTCGGTCTCAGTGTTCTTAACGGAGGCATCCATGTGCGTTACACCGTGCCGGACGAGGAATGCTAACTCTTTCGGAGATGTCCCGATGCCTTGAACACCGACATGCATCTCCGCTTTTTTGTGCGGTTGTTGTCCTGTTTTCTCCATCGCTGCATACTCCTTCAATAGTTGGAGAGTGTCTTCTGTTTTCTCGATAGTATTTCCGCATTATAGCAAAATCTAAAAATTGTGTCAATTAAATTTTCTGGACAGGTGTGCAATTCTATGCTATGCTAAGCATCACAAAATTTCATAGAGATTGCAGAACAGAGGAGAACCATGGCAAACGAAGATTTTACCTCGCGTGTACCGCACTATACATTTGCGGAGACGTTGGAAGAACAAGAAGCGCAATTGGAAACGAACCCGTTGATGCAACGGCTCAACGCTTATCGAGAAACATATCAAGGTGATTCGCATCGACCAATTTACCACTATATCAACCCAGAAGCGATGCTCAATGACCCGAACGGTCTCTGTTTCTGGCAGGGACGATGGCATCTCTTTTATCAGGCGTATCCGCCGGAAGACACACGTCAGCATTGGGGGCACGCGGTTAGCGACGACCTCATCCACTGGCGCGATCTGCCGTACGCGATTTACCCGAACCCGGAGCGGTGCTGTTTCTCCGGTGCGACGCTTGTAGAGGAGGACCGTGTTATCGCTATGTATCACGGCACGGTTGTTGGTAATATGGTGGCAGTGTCAAGTGATCCTTTGCTCCTGAATTGGGAGAAGGTGTCTGGGAAGGCTGTTATCCCTGCGAAACATGCCGACGGTACGACCCCAGTCTACCGTGTTTTTGACCCGTGTATCTGGAAGAAAGACGGTATGTATTATTCGCTTTCTGGCGGTACGCTTCCACATGGACCCGGTGGCAAACCGATTCGTGCCAATTTCTTGCTCCGTTCAGCAGATTTAGCGAACTGGGTTTATCTGCATCCGTTTGTTGAAGACGATCTGTTCACACTGGTCGGTGATGACGGTGCGTGTCCATATTTCTGGCCCATCGGTGATCGGCACATGCTCCTTTTCTTTAGTCACATGAGCGGTGGGCAGTATCTGCTCGGTGATTATGACACCGAGCGCGACAAGTTTGTTGTGACGGCGGGTGCGAAGAATAATTTCGGTGCAGCGGCTCCTGCGGGTGTCCACGCGCCGTCTGCGACACCGGACGGTAACGGTGGGCTTATCGTTATCTATAATATGAATCCGGCGAAACCGACGAAAGGTTGGAACCAGATTATGACGTTACCGCGTCGGCTGACACTCCTCTCCAGAGATGAAGTCGGTATTGAACCTGCGGGTGATATTGCGTCGTTGCGGTATGAACATCGGCGTGTTGATGCGATGACGCTTCCTGCGAATGAAGAAATTGTGCTGGAGGGTATTAGTGGTAACGCGATGGAACTCGAAATCGAAATCGACGCAAAATCGGCACCGATGGTTGAGTTGAATGTCCTGCGTTCGCCGCAGAAAGAGGAGTTTACCCGTATCGCTTTCTTCAGGGAACGTGGCTTACGCAACCTGAATCCTGGCGTTGATGTGCGTGATAGTTTGCTAACAATTGATTCGTCGTACTCGTCGGTTGCCCCAGATGTGCTTTCACGCGCGCCTGAAACTGGACCGGTCTCTATTGCCCGCGGCGAGACGCTCAAACTCCGCGTATTCGTTGATAAGAGTGTGGTGGAGGTATTCGCTAACGGTAAGCAGTGCGTCGCGATGCGCGTCTATCCTGATAAGGAGGAGAGCGTCGGTGTTTCGTTACGTTCACAAGGACAAGCATGCGAACTTAAATCGTTAGATGCTTGGCAGATGCGGAGCATCTATGTCTAACAGTGCATCTACGAACACCTCTATCCAATATGCTGCGAATCTTTATAATGTTAGGGAAGTCACACTGCACGGTACAGCGGATCTGTCGTTCTGGCGAGCGGTATTAGAGACAGAGGGACTTTTGCCATACCACGAAGCGAATGAGGCGGTACTTCTGTTGAGTGCGATAGATGCAAAATGGCGGGGACTCAGGTTTAAAGAGTTTGTTATCGGTGTTGGCGTTTGTAACACTGAAGATGGAACGAGTTTAGATGGATACTATTTGCCGCGCGCGTTTAACTCGTCCAAACTTTTGGCTTTTTCGGAGCGAGTGTTTTTCAAGACCCCTTACTTTCAACGCGACATCCGACTCCAAAACAGGATCCCTGCTTTCATCAAATTGCAGGATAAGACAGAAGTTATCCTCCATGCGGAAATGTCTATTCCAGATACACCGCCGATAGTTGAATATTTGGAATGGCGGGGCCCTATTTTTTTACCGAACAAGCGTGGTAAATTCTTTGCTATACTGGCGGGTGAAGCCGAGATTTATCCGTTTTCGTCTGAAGTTGATACATTTGATATCAGACCATCGGCAGATCATAAGGTTTTTCAGCAACTGATTGAAAGTAATTTCACTGGTAGCGTCTGGGCATTGAGAAGCAAATCTCGCCACGCGAAATCGAAGACTTACAGAAGAGATTTTGGGTAAGCGTGAATTCTAAAGAAGGAGGAAAACTGTGTCAGTTAAAACAAAAAAATGGGTGCTTAATACCGTTGAGAAATTATCCTCTCCTGAGCTCGAGGAATTGAAACGTTACTTGGAATACCTCGTCTGGAAATCAGAAATTTCAATGGAAAGTTTAGAGGACCTTCAAGATTCGTCGAAACTTAAACGAAAAGGCCAACCGAGACGGATCTTGGCAGCTATTAGCAAATCGCATAATGTAACACCGGAAGACGCGGAGGCATTGCTAAACGCAATTAAAGAAGGAGAGATTCCGATGCGTTTTGATTCTGCTTCGACAAGGCGGAAGGGGAAAGTTAATGGACTATCTCTTAGAGACCTCTACGTGCAGCTTTTTAATTGATCTCGGCAAATGTGGATTTCTTTTTCAAGAACAAGATGAAACAGTTTCTGAATGTCTTTACAATTCTAACACAACTTCTGATACAAAATGGAAACTAACCTATGCTCTATTTAACTGCTATTTTCACAATCTACATACTATTTCTTTCTATTCAACTAACTGCAACAGGGCAAAATCTTAACATCTCTGAGCCACGATCCCCATCGTCTACCGTGCGTGAAACTTTTAAATTGGATCCGTTTTATGTGCAGTGGCTTGACGTGGAGGGATTGCCTATTGTGGCATCGGCGAAAGTGAGTCCTTATGCGCTGCAAGAAGCGGCATGGCTTATTCGACAGATGGTCGGGCATCGTCAGGATATACTACAGGCACTTGCAAAAAACAACGTACGTTTTGCTGTGATGGCGTATAGCGAACTCACGACAGATATCCCGGAACATAGCGATCTGCAACCTGATTATTATTGGGACCGACGCGCACGCGGTTTGGGCTCCACGCCATCAAGACCTGCCGTGAGTTGCGGTGAGGAGAACCTGCTTAATTATGAAGGCGATCCGTATTCGACTGAAAATATTCTGGTGCATGAGTTCGCACATGCGATTCATCAGATGGGATTAAATACGGTGGATCCGAGTTTCGATGAGCGTCTTAAGGTACTGTATGATGCTGCGGTTGAAAAAGGGTTGTGGGAAAACACCTACGCTATCACGAACAAGGCGGAATATTGGGCTGAAGGCACGCAGTCTTGGTTTGATACGAATCGGGCAAACGATGACCAACACAACCATGTTGATACCCGCGACAAGTTAAAAGAGTATGACCCCGCACTCGCTACGCTGTTGACTGAGGTTTATGGCGATGGGGATTGGCGATATACACAAGCCGTGACCCGTTTAAGTCTCTGGCATCTCCGAGGGTTTAAGCCTGAAGATTCCCCGAAATTTGAATGGCCCGCTGAGTTGATAGCGTTGCACGAATTCCACCAGCAATTGAGGGATCCGAACAGTGAGGGGGGCGATAGATGGGTAGACTTGGAGGGACATAATCCGAGTCTGCTGCCGAATCTAAGATCAGGTGATAGCCAGACTGAAACCGCAATCATCTTTGTGAATCTCACTGAATCCGAGATCGCGTACTATTGGGTAGATGGTGCCGGTGAGGAGCGGCACTACGGCAAGATTGCTGCGGGTGATTTTGCTAATCAGCACACTTATGCTGGACATGTTTGGTTGGTTAAAGATGCAAAGGAGGATAACCTCGCTATATTCCGTGCTGAAGAAAAAACGGGTCGTGCGCTTTTGGGTGCAGCACAATTGGTTCAGGAGAAGTGAGAGTGAGTGGTGTTGTCCAGAAGGTTACTGCGTTTATTGTGCGTGAGAAGCATGGGATTAAAGAGTTGCTTGTCTTCAAACATCCCACTGCGGGGATTCAGATTCCGGCGGGGACTGTTGAGGCGGGTGAGGACCTTGAAGCTGCTGTGAAGCGGGAAGTTTATGAAGAAACGGGTTTACAATCTGTGGAAATCGAAGACTATCTGGGGTGTTTTGAAAATGAGTTGGCGGAAGGGGAGCGAATAATCGCGGAAACAACGCAGGTTTATATTGAACCTGACTTAAACGCGATGCCTTACAAAGAAAAACTCACGAAGGGATTGACTGTCAATTACCATTCTACACAGGAAGATTTTACGCATATCTCATATATCGAATACGACAAACATCCTAATCCGACATGTATCTACTATAATATTACTGGGTGGGTGCCAAATGAAAATATAGGTGTGCGGAAGACGAGGCATTTTTTTCTGTTAAACACACAAGAAGAAACAGAGGATGCATGGGAATTGAAAAGTGATAGAGGACATATTTTCATGCCGTATTGGACACCACTTTCGCCGAAACCCGAAATCATATCGCCACAAGACAGGTGGTTGGATTTTGTTTATGAGAAAATCTGAATTGTGGTAAAATAATATGAGTAGAACGAGGTAACCTTGCCCTTACAGTTAAACTATTGGGAAGGGAAGCAGGATAATTATGGAACGTATTGAACTAACTTCATTGGGGCAAATCCGTGAAGCCGACATCTCTTTTGGCGATTTGACAGTATTTGTCGGTGAACAAGCGAGTGGAAAGAGCATTCTGCTCCAACTTGTGAAGTTAATTTTAGACGCAGGCGATATTACGCAAACCCTAAAAAAACACGGTTTTGATTGGCATGGAGAGCTCAAAAATTTTTTATCGCTCTATTTCGGTGAAGGCATGGACGGTATTTGGGACAACGCCTCGACTCAGATAACGGTTGACGGTGAAGCGTTTGAACTTGACAAAGTATTGTCTCGGAAAGGAAAGAAAAAAGCAGAGTCTCTCTTCTTGATCCCTGCTCAACGGGTTATGACGCTCAAAGATGGATGGCCGCGTGCTTTTACGGACTACGCTATCGGTGATCCGTATGTTGTTAAGCAATTCAGTGAACATTTACGTCTATTTTTGGAGACAAGTTTGGGCGTTAGTGAAGATGTTATTTTTCCGAAAGCACACCGTATGAATAAAACAATACGGGATGCGATTGGTGGGAGTATCTTTGGTGGGGCACAGGTCAAACTTGATCGTTCCAGTTTGCGGAAACGCATTATATTGGATGTTGAGGGGAATCAACTTCCGTTTATGGTGTGGTCTACTGGGCAGAGAGAATTTGTACCACTTTTGTTGGGGCTGGATCGGTTAATGCCTTCAGGCGGTGCGAGAAAAAAAAATAATCTCAACTGGGTTGTCATTGAAGAACCGGAGATGGGGTTACATCCTCAATCCGTATCAGTTTTGCTGATTATTCTTTTTGAGCTCTTGCGGCGTGATTATAAAGTCCTTGTCTCTACCCACTCATCACAAATTCCTGAGCTGATGTGGGCGATACAATTACTTATCAAGTGGAATGCCGAGCCGACACGACTGTTGAAGTTGTTAGATTTAAACGCCACTCCCTTTTCCACAAAATTGGCAAAAACGGTGTTTGAAGAAAAGACTTTCAAAACTTATTATATGTCTCCACATAACACTGTCAAAGACATTTCGACCCTTGATGCTGAGAGTCCAGACGCGGCAGTTTCAGATTGGGGCGGGCTCACGCTATTCAGCACGAATGTGGCTGATGTCATTTCTGAAGCTATGTGGAGGGCAGATCTGTGAATTTTGCCGATGCTGTTCGGGGTGTCCCCGAGCTTACCGAGTGTCTAAAAGCAGGTGTACAGGCGTTAGGTTCAAATCGTCATAAAATCAGAGTGAATTCAACGCGTGATTTGACAGGAAGTGTTGATATAGATGCTTGTCTCGCAAGGCGTTATCCGAATGCCCTCGTTGGGATTACGTTTTCGGCTATAAAGACAGAGTTTACTACGTTGAAGTTCACCAGGGGCGTCCAAGTGAAATGAAAAGCGTTATTGCGAAATTAGATTGGTTCCGACAATGGCGTAAACGTTCCGCAAAAAGCCTTGAGAATTTGAAACATCGACGTACTTATCACTGGATTTCCACTGGAAGGATTGATTCAGCATTTGCGAAAAATAATAGATATCGTAGGATCTTGCGTCAAAAAGGTATCTTTGGACCGGATCCTGTGTTGAACGCGGATACTGTCCCGTAAGCATATCACTGCCTAAATTTGTTTGGTTTTAAGCTATTGTGGAGGAAACAAAATGACAACATATCGAGCAGGTGTAATCGGTTTGGGGCGTATGGGAAGTACTTTTGATGATGAGATCACGCAAGGCGGTTCGCTCTTTCTGCCGTATTGCCACGGTCCGACCTACCATGCGGCACCGAATGTGGAACTGGTATCGGGTGCGGATCTGCATGCCGAACAGGGCGCGATTTTCGGCGAGCGGTGGGGATTGGGTTCAGCGCATATCTACAGCGATTATCGTGAGATGCTGGAAAAGGAGAATCTCGACATCGTCAGTGTTTGCACGACGGCACGGGTCCGATCGACTATTGTGCAAGATGTGGCGCGTGCGGGGGTGAAAGCGATCTGGGCAGAAAAACCAATTTCGTTGAGCCTCGCTGAGGCAGACGAAATGGTGGAGACCTGCCGGGCAGAAGGGGTTGCGTTGGCAATCAACTGTGCGCGACGCTGGAATCCGTTCTTTAGTGAAGCCCGAAAACTGATAGATGAAGGCGAGATTGGTAATGTGCTGCAGGTGACAGTCTATGCCCAGTGTGGACTTTCGCATAACGGTAGCCACGCGATTGATATTTTGCGCTATATGGCAGGCGGAAACGTGGAATGGGTTTTCGGTGAGATGCAGTCCGATGAAGCCGCCGCGGGTGAAGGGGACCTGCAGGGAAACGGTTACCTCGTTTTTGATAACGGTGTGCGTGCGTATCTGCGGAGTACGGCTTGTGGTGCGGCACCGTGGGAGGTCGATGTCATTGGTACAACCGGACGTATCCGTTCTGTCAACAATGCCGAAACGTTTGAGTTAATTCGTATGGTCCCCGGTGGACGGCGTGGACGCGGCGTGCCTGCGCGGTGTCCGTTCCCGATCCCTGTGCGGATGCAAGGTATGGGACTGACGATTGTTGAGGATCTCATTAACGCGGTTGAGAATGGGGGTTCGCCGAAGTGTTCTGGTGAAGATGGGCGCGCTGCGTTAGAGGTTGCGGTTGCTCTCCGGGAATCGCATCGTCGTGGCGGTGTAAAAGTTGCGCTGCCGGTTGAAGACCGGAGCCTCCAGATTCTTTCATCAGAAATTCGGGGTGACGACACGCCTGCTCGAGTTCGACGATTACAAGCGCGTTGATGGAAAATGGCTATTTGTTTGTCAGGTTTGGATAAAAAATCAGAAATGTAGCCTGCAACAACGGCGCGGGCGGGTTCTTAGGAAGGCACATCAAAATCTAAACGCGCGTCGTTCTTCCGCAAGGTATAATTAAAAACATGAATCCAGTAGATTATGCGTTTTTCAAAGAGAATGGCTATATCTCACTCGGTAAGATTCTGAGCGATGCCGAAGTTGCGCATTTTGTTCATGTCTTTGACCGTGACCACACTGAAGTTGAAGACCACTGGTATCGCATTGGACATCACCAGACCGTGAATTGCGATGCACTTCTGACTTCACCTGAATTCGACACTGTGATTCGGCATCCGATCGTCATGGATTGCCTACACACGCTGATGGGCAATGCGCCATGCTTTTCAGAGATCTGTATCCGGCACATGGCACCGTACGATGATGCGCTGCATCGCGGCTGGCATCGAGATGGTCCGAGGCATTGGCTTGAACACCCGTTGCGTATCGGATTCATGCAGTTGATGCTGTATCTGACCGATGTTGATGAGACGACGCACTGTTTCTCCTTATCGCCGGAATCGATAGACGCTGAGATTCTCGAAACGGACGCGCAGTTGGCACGTGGCGGAATTGTCGATTTGTATGGACCCGCTGGGACAGCGATACTCTTCAACATCGGTGTTTTACATACCGCCACGACCCGTCCGACGCAGGTAGAACGGAAGACGGTGCAAGTCTATTACGGGCATCCGAACCGTCAATACTTGAGCGAGGATTCGTTGATACCTGCCGAGCTCTGGCGAGACCATCCTGACCGTGAGGTGCGCGCCTTTTATGGGCTGCTCAACGATAAGACGCGCGATTATCTTGAACACACGGCTACAACGGGTGAACTGTCGTTTGAGGACACTTTGGCGATCCTTCGCGAGCTGGATGTCAAGTACAACAGGCGGCGGAAGTGAAAATAGCGCGGACAATGCAGTATGTCAATGTGAGATGATAGACCGCTTTGTGTTTTGGTGCTGTTATCGCCTAAGACGCTGCGTCCGTCAAAACCTCCGCCTGCACTGGGTTTACATAGCACTGATAATGTTGTTCAACATCTGCCGTAGGCGTAACGCCTTCGTGGACATAGACTCCAAATTGCAGACGGAAACAGTCATCTTCGAGTTCATCAGGCGGATGGTGGAGGATGCTCATCTGTTCTGGTACAGCGATTTCGCCGAAAAAGCCAGGATGCTCAGCATTTTCTGGGTGATCAAACAGTGCGATACCTGCCACGCCATCTCCGACGGTGCCTCCTAAATCGCACCACCGTGCACGTTGATGGTGGACTGCCGTCCTACCGATCTGTCCTTCTGAATTTTCAACGTGTCCGTCTTTCGGGATACCCATTGACGGGTTCAAACGTGCTACACAAAGGAATTGCCGATCGCCGATGTCGAGTGGTGGTGTCGTTTCGTGCGTAATTTCGAGAAACCGCCGCGTATCATCCGCGTACCATATCCGGGCAGTCCGCTTTTCTGTCATGATAACGTCGCCATCCCCCTTGACATGGATCAGGTCTTCGACAAATTCAGCGTATACGTTCCCTTCAGTGATTCGGACAAAGCGTTGGTGCAGCATCTTCCCGCAGGGACCGTAAGGGGGTTCATCCCAATCAGACCAGATATTCGCGGACCCACCTTCACCATGTCCGCCGTATGCGAGGTAAAGTCCTGTGTGATGCGGATGGTCACTGCCGCCAGCCCCGCGGACCACAGTCCCATGATTCGCGTTAAGGGGCCAAAAGTAAGGTTTCCAGACACCGAGAAAGTTGTATCGTGCGAATAATGCGTCATCGGCAGAAATGAGCAGATGCGCCGGTTTCTGGTCGATTTGATAACGCGCTTTCGGTGGCTGCCCATCGGTCTGTCGGATGGCATAATGTGCCGATGTCCCAGTTGGAAGTTCGCCTGTCTGCCATGCAAGCTCACGTAGTGTCGGTTCAAATTGACAGGGGACATCCTCGCCGGAGACATGACCGTCTGCATCTGTTATGGACATTGCAATCCGTGAAGTCCCTTCTTGCCAATCAGGAAAGTAACGTTTCGGCTTGAAGCGTAAGCGGACGAGGTCGTTGTGCCGCTTGACCGAACCCGCCTCAATTTTGATGATTACATTTCGATTTTTTGTCAATGATTAACTCCTTTTTTTAATCTACACATTCAGTTCAACATAAATTTGCCGCTCACGTCAGCTTCACTCGGTTTCATTCAGATGAACAGAATTTTTTAAATCGCTGTTTAGATTATCCATCAATTCTGCCTTTGTGTCAAGTGTAAGGTTCAGACTAATTCCTATTTCAATTGACAACAATTCGGTTGAGTCGTATAATTTGTGATAAATTAAGTTCATCCAAATTGTAGGAGAGAAAAAAAATGAAACGCAATAAGTGGATACACCATCACATCAATCACACCAAAACGCAGCAGATGAAACCGAAATTGAGCATCCCTGTTTTACTTGTAAGCATACTCTTGTCTCTGCCACTCGCAGGTTGCGGGATGATTTTAGTGCAAGAGGGGGAATATAAAGTGCCAGATTTGCCAAAATCTGAACTCGCCATTATCCAAATTGATACAGAGGGTGAATGGATACAACGGCCTGATCTTATCGTGTTGCGAATTGATGGTGGGTTAGCCTTAAGTGAGAAAATTGAGTTGGGCAAAGATCTCGCCATTGATGAGGTTTTGGTTGTCCCCGGAAAACACAACATGTCACTTGCAGTTATATACGAAGCTTTTCATGAGCATAAGCTGAGAGATAGGCAAATTCTGTCAACATTCTCTGCGAATATGAAAGCCGGCGGTATCTACCTTTTGCGCGGCGAATTTTCGCATGACACTGATGGCGAGCTCGGCTTCCAATGTGAGCTCGTTGATACAGTTAAAGATAAGGTTGTCGCTGAATCGAAGATTTCCACTGCGGCCACATCAGATGGGGAAAATGCCAATATAACCTTCCATTTTTAGGAGTATGGCTTTGAACTGGAGCAGTAGGAGACAGTATGCTAATTCGCGGTGAAGACAGTGCTATTGATCTCCCTTCTACGCTAACAGAAGCGGAGAAATGGCACTACGATTTGTTCGGCTATTTAGTGCTTCGGCAGGTGGTGTCGCCAGCAGAAGTAGAACAGATGCTTGAGATTGCAAATAGGTGGTTTGCGCACCCTGAGGTTGTGCCTGAGCCTGTAAACGTCACGCAAGACGAATATAGCGGCGTGCTAAACAATGTTCACTACGGTGATCGGATTTTCGAGCGGTTGTCGCTCAACGAGAAAGCCTTACGGATTGTCAACTACCCAAGCCTAAAGACTTGGGCTTGTGATCGTCAAACAGAAATAACTGTTCGGCGTGTTTAGAGCCTTTGTCTTGTGCTTCGTTTTTGTTTCTCGCTTCATAGAGGGTAGTAACCCACCGCTCTCCACGAAGGG
>JAJEET010000017.1 GCA_022820835.1 Candidatus Poribacteria bacterium | reverse complement strand
GAAGGAAGTTATTCCATGCAGCATCACTTATCATCACAGGTAGGTCTTCAATGGGGTTTGTATTTTCTGTTTTCATAACACAGAGTCTACCAAGACCTACGAAAAATGTCAATAACTTTCACAATGTAAACACTACCTAGTAATTGTATTTTCCCAAAGATTTTTTTTGTATTATGCAAGCATTCCACACAAAAACGCGTCTTTAACAATCAAGGGTATCATGCCCTATTCAAGGGGTCTAATGTTTAGCATGTGTTACGGGTTCTACCGTAGGTTGGGTTGAACGGAACTGAGAAGATAGATGTGTGTGCCAAATACCGCTAAATCCAATCGTTAGCGGATACACTCAAAAATGTAGTGAAACCCAATTTGAGCCCTTAGGGGCCCGGAAACCGAAAAGGCGTTGGGTTTCTCTCAGTTTTCTGTTTGGCGTACTATCTCTGATGCAGGCTGAGTCTTGTGTTCCTTTTCAGCGTTTTGGGGTATCCGTTCAACCCAACCTACCGGACTGAGGACGATAAGGTTTTTTCTAAAATTGACACTTATGGGTTGTTATTGTGGAACGCCAACGGTCTTTTTCTTGAATAGGGTGGATGTTTACTGAATTTGATAATGCGTTTTATCGTCTGGAGATGCTATAATGTTAATTACCCTCATCCGGAAAGAGATGATGCATCACATTCTGAGTGCTCGGTTCATAGCATTGCTTCTGATGTGTGTACTGCTCATTCCACTCAACCTCCATATCAATTACCATCGTTATCTTCAACGCCAAGTGGACTACCAAGAGACTGTTAAAGAGGAAAACAGTAAGGACCTGGCGGAGCAACCGTGGTTACAGAAACAGCGGACGGATCCGAATCTTGAAGTTTCCAAATTGATCCTTAAGCCGACCCCTTTAAGCGCGTTTGGGACAGGCTTAGAATCTGCGCTACCGAGTTATCTCGGTATGACACGCAACGGCATACAGCGCGGGGAAGCGGCACTGTCTACCGCGCCCATCGCCTTTGTTTTGGGGCATCTCGATTTTGTATTCGTTGTCAGTACCGTCTTTAGTCTGCTGGCACTCTTGTTTACCTTTGATGCCGTTACAGGAGAAAAAGAAGCAGGAACCCTTCGGATAACCCTTGCGAACGCGCTGCCCCGCGATATTCTTTTGTGGAGCAAACTCATCGGCGGATACCTCGTCTTCATCGTTCCGTTCTTAGTCTCGTTAATCACCGGTTTACTTGTGCTCGTCTGGCAAGGCTTTCCATTGGCTGAACCGGACATTTTTCAGCGCGTCCTCTATCTCATCGGCATCTCACTGCTCTACATTGCAGTCTTTTTTGGCATCGGAGCGGTGGTCTCGATTTATTTCGATAGTTCCAAGACAGCACTGATCGTCGCCTTTACTGTCTGGGTGTTCGTTGTCCTGATTTTACCCCGGGCTGGGTTTTTGGCGGCGCAAACCGTCGCACCGACTTCAACGGCGGAGAGCGTCTATAGGGAAAAGACGGCGAGGCGAGCAGAATTGCGTGCCACGCTCGAAGCGGAAAGAACCAAAATTATGGGGCAAATGATACAGGAATCTAAACAAGGGGAGGCGACGACCGGCTTCTTTAGGTTAGATGAAGCGTTCGTCGCCAAAATGAATGAGAAGATGCGCCCTCTTGAAGCGGCGGCGCGGTTAAAATACCAGAACCTCGCAACACAACTTGATAGGCGTTATGAACAAGAGAGAAAATACCAAAATAAAATCGGGATAAACTTTTCTCGGATCACGCCTACATCATCCTTCATTTTTCTCGCAACGGATGCCACCCAAACCGGTCAGGTGAAAAGAGATGCCTACTTTCAAACGGGCAGTCGCTATTATGAGGTACTGGATGCAGAAATGTTTAGCAAAATGTCAGACGCTGCACTCATTGAAACGGAAGAAATCTCGTCACCACCGGCTCCGCCACCGCTGGCGGAGTTGACTTTGGCAGAGATGCTCCAGCATGCTACTCTGGATTTGCTGTTGCTCTGCTTCTTCACCGGCGGGTTTACAAGTGTGGCGTTCTTGAAATTCTTCAGATCGGATATTTGAAAGGAGAATGTTATGGAAAAAGATGATGCCCAACTCATTCGTCGTATTTTATCAGGCGACGATACGGCATTCACTGCCTTAGTTGAAAAATATTATAGAAACGTTCACGCCCTCGCATGGCGGAAAATTGGCGATTTTCATCACGCGGAAGAAATCACACAAGATACCTTCCTCCAGGTTTACAAAAAACTCTCAACGCTTCAAAACCCGGATCAGTTTGCCGGATGGCTCTACGTCATTGTTGACCGGCTTTGCATCGGTTGGTTGCGAAAGCAAAAACCAGCGGCGCAATCGCTGGAGGATACAGGTGCAGATATAATGGGACAACTCTCTTATGCTCGTTATATATCGGAACAGCAAGAAACAGAGGCTATTGAACGTCGTTATGAAATCGTCAAAAATCTTTTGGAAAAACTTCCGGAGCATGAGCGTACCGTCGTGAAACTCCACTATCTTGATGAAATGGCGGCCAAAGAAATTGGTGAACTCTTAAATGTGCCCGTAAAGACGGTTCATAGTCGGCTCCATCGGGCACGAAAACGTTTACAAGCAGAGGGATTTCCCATGACAGAAGAAAATAGACAGGTACTTAAACAAGCGGCTGAAGAATTAAACCTCAGCATAGAGAAAGAGATTCGCGCTGAACTTCAAACGCAACTCGGGAAAAGTATTCCCAACACAGATATACTCGAGCACATATTAGAAAAGATGATGAGCGATGTTAAGGAAAAAATACTGGCGCAATTTCGAGCACAATTCGGAAAAGATTTCTAAAGCCGGAAGTGTTTTCAACTTCGGTTTTCGGGCAACGCCCGCAAATCACAATTCATCAATATATGTCCGAATCTTCTGGAATGCGTCTAAAATCAGTTGCATATCGTCCGTATCACCTAAGAACATGGCGTGGCTGAAACTGCAAACCTCCTCACGATAGACCCGTTCCGCCTCTGGACAGTTGAGCGTGCTGTAGTCAATCGCATGCACTCCGAGGTATTTTCGGGGCAAGCCGAGTTGGTCAAATAACTCTGGGTTACCGAAGGGACCCTCATTATAGATAGGTTCACCGTGTGCACCGACACCACATGAAACACCCTCTGCATGGAGTGCTTCCATAAACCGCCCGCGTGAAATACCGCCGAACTCTTCGGAGACGAACCGGAAATCCCAATAATAGAAACACCATCGCGTGACACGCTCGTCGCGCGGAATCGGATGCAGTCCTTCTATCGCTTCCATACCTTTAGAAAGGTAGGCTATGTTTCGTTCACGCGTCTCGACCTGTTCCTCAAACCGTTCGAGTTGACACAATAAAAGCGTCGCTTGGAAATTGGTCATCCGCATATTCAGCTGTGCGAAACTGCCTGCCTTTCCTGCGAGTTCTTCGTCATTTGTTATCACCATCCCACCTTCGCCACAGGTCAACGTCTTTCCCATCTGGAAACTGAATGCACCGAGGTGTCCTATGGAACCCATCCCTTTTCCACGCCACTGTGATCCGTGTGCGTGTGCGCAGTCTTCAATCACTTTGAGGTTGTGCTTTTCAGCGATCTCCATAATCGCGTCCATGTCTGCAGGGTAGCCGCCGTTGTGTACGGGGATAATCGCCCGCGTTCGCGGCGTAATGGCTTCTTCAATCGCGTCGGGTGCGATGTTGTAGGTGAGCGGATCGATGTCAACAATCACCGGCACGGCGTTGACGCAGACGACCGATGTCCCCGTTGCCACAAAGGTGAGCGCAGGCACAATAACTTCATCACCTGCGGTGATACCCGCAGCCTTTAGCGCGCACTGTAATGCTACGGTGCCGTTGGCAAGTGGAATCCCGTATTTTGCGTCCTGAAACGCAGCGAATTTTTCACCGGCTTCATCGACTTTCTCGCGTCGGTTCCACGCACCGCTTCGTAAGGTTTCTAAGAGTGTGTTTTCTTCGGTTTCATCAAAGATGGGCCAGCTTTTACCCAATCCGCCTTTGACGATGGGTTCGCCGCCATTTATTGCCAGTTTGGTCATGTCTGTGTTCTCCTTTTTTTTTTATATCGCTGTTAAGGATCAATTTCTGTGCCAAGGCGGAAATTCGGAACCTGCTTACGATATCTATCAATCGGTGTCATATCTTGGATCGGATTTCCCTTGATACGTAGAAAGTGTAGGTTCTTAAAGTTTTCAATAACGCTGATGTCCCGGATTTCATTTTCTTGCAGATGTAAGTGTGTCAGTCGCATCAATGTTTGAAGTGGTGTAATATCCGTAATTTGATTATTGTTGAGCCTTAATACTCTAAGTTGCTCCAAGTCCGCAATCGGTGTGATGTCTTGAATCCGCATATTGGACAAGGACAGGTCTGTGAGTCGTTTCATTTTCGTGAGTAGTCGCATCAGAGGGGTAATGTCGCTGATTTGACTGTTTCCAAGACTTAAGCTTGTCAGTCCATTCAAATTTGTGAGGGGTTTGAAATTGCTGATTTCGTTATTATCAATCCGTAGCTGTGTTAGTCTTGTCAGATTTCTGAGTGGCATAATGTTTTGGATATGATTACTGCTGAGACCCAAGTTTGTTAGTTTATTCAATTCGGCAATTGGTGCGATATTGCTGACCTTATTACCATCAAGCCATAAGGTATCAAGTTGCTTTAATCCAGCGAGCGGTGCGATGTCTGTAATTTTATTTTCTCGGAGGTATAAATGGCTGAGATGCGTTAACTCGGTAAGGGGTGTAATATCCGTAATTTCATTTCGATCAAGTGATAACCAAGTTAACTGTGCTAACTCAGCAAGTGGCGTGATGTCGCTGAGTTGAGTATTTCTAATTTTTAATTGCCTAAGCTGCGTTAGTTTTGAGAGTGGCTTAATATCTGGAAGTTGGCTATTCGCAAAGTATAACTCCGTCAACTGTGTTAGTCCAGCGAGGGGTGTTATATCGTTGATTTGATTATCACTACTGCCAAAACCGTGAAAATCGGCGAGATGTAACCAAATTAGCTGTGTTAATCCAGCAAGCGGTGTGATGTCCGTAATTTGATTCTGACCGATCCGTAGGGTTCTTAATTGTTTTAATTTTCTAAAGGGTGTGATGTCCACAATTTGGTTGCTCTCAAGTGATAAGTATTCAATCTGTGTTAATGTAGCAAATGGCGCGATATCCTGTATGTGGTTGTATGATAGATCTAACTGCACAAGTTTCGTTAACTTGGCAAGAGGGGTAATATCGTTGATTTGATTTTCCCAGAGAGATAGTTTTGTTAGTTCAGTTAATCCTGCCAGGGGTGTAATATCCGTAATTTGGTTCCTATCAAGTGTTAAAGTCGTTAAGCCAGTCATTTTTTCTATGCCTGTTATATCTTTGACACCTCTATCCACAATGGACAAAGATTTTAACGCTTTCAAATTCTCTTGATGGAACGGCTCGTTTGGACCTAATCCGAGGGTTCCCCGGACAGCTGCAGCTAAGTTTACATCGGGTATTGTTTTATCTGGGTTAACCGAATCTATGTTTTGGATTGGCACCTCGCCGCCATGTAATGTATCTTTCTGGTTTAACTCAACCCCTAAGACATGAGTAGATTTCGGTAGTTTTGTGAGTGGTGTGATATCCGCAATTCGATTTTCCCGTAGGAATAGGGACCTTATCTTCCGCAGTTCTACGAGCGGCGTAACATCGACGATTTGATTTCCTTCGAGATCTAGACGTCCCAGCTGCGTCAACCCGCGAAGTTGTGCGATATGGCTGACTTGATTGCGGGCAAGGTCTAAGTCTGTAAGTTGAGTCAATCCTGTAAGAAAAGTGAGGTCTGTAATTTCATTATTAGCAAGCGATAGGGTTCTAAGTTTACTTAATCTTGCGAGTGGTATGGCATGACGAATTTCATTTTCGCTGAGCCTTAGTTCAGTAAGTTGGGTCAATCCTGCAAGTGGAGATATGTCTCTAATTTCGTTACCGCTAAGGGCAAGATCGGTAAGTTGTATCAATTCTGTGAGTGGGGCGAGGGCTGCGATCTGATTATTACTGAGAGATAAGCCTGTCAGCTGTTTTAATTCGGCAACTGGCGTTATGTCTGTAATTTGATTGTACTGAAGTGCTAAGGTTTTTAGTTCTGTTAACCTTGCAAGTGGAGATATGTCTCGGATTCGGTTGCTTTGAAGTTCTAACCTCTTCAATTTTGTTAGTCCCGCAAGCGGTGTTATATCTATAATTTGATTTTGAGCAAGACTTAAATGTATTAAACCTGTCGCTTTTTCGAGTCCTGTTAACTCTTTGACACCTCTTGCTGTAACATGCAGGAAATTTATTTTTTTCAAATCTTTTTTGATGATAGGTGCGTTTGGGTCTAAACCTAACACCTCGCGCACAGCTGCGGCTAAGTTGGCATCAGGCATTTCTACAGGTTTTGGCGGTGAACAACTTAAGAAAACAGTCAAAAGTATGAAGAGAAGGCAAATATGTTTCATTATACTATTCCTTTTACTAAAGTTTGGACAATTTTCAGACATAGCACTCCGCTGGAGTGCAAGAATATCTACAACCTGTTTCTATAGACATATCACGCCTTCTGGCGTGAGGAACCGAAACCTCTAAACCGATGTTCATATAGACGCAAAGTGTTGAAAGGGAGTCTTTGGAAAATCGGTCTCCTTGCTCCAGCGGAGCAACATGTCTATAGTATATTCATTGCGGATCGGCTGCACTCCAGCGGAGTGCTATGTCAAGATGCCTGTGGTGGGAAACCTAAATATACTTTTTCGGATTTTATATCCACATTCAAAACTCGTGAAAAAATAAAAAACGTTGAAAAACGCAACGTCCAACCGATATAAATTGTCCAAACTATACTATTCCTTTTATAGTAGAATCTGTAATTATTTGCACACGTGAAGGGAACTGTAGCAGTTTCGCTTGGATGTTTCTTTTAGGGTTCCCCAATCTTTACCGGCATGTTGTGTGGAGTCCCTACGGCGACGTGCCCACATATTCTCGGAATTTACTATAATGTCTCGTTTATGGATCAACTTGAATATCAACATACAAATCTGGAATCTGCTCGCGAAGTCTGCGAATCGGTGTCATATCCTCAATGGGATTCTGGTTTATATGCAAACGCTCTAAATTCTTTAGACTCTCAATGGGACTCATGTCGCGAATTTGATTTTGCTCAAGCATTAAGTACCTGAGTTGTTTTAACGCTTTGAGGAATGTGATGTCGTGAATTTGATTACGAGAAGCCCCTAATAACTTAAGCTGCGTCAATTCCGAGAGCGGTGTGATGTCGTGAATTTGGTTATTGAGAACTATTAAAAGTTCCAACCGGGTCAGCTGCGAGAGCGGTGTGATATCTCTAATTTGGTTGTCATAAAGTAATAAATCTTCAAGCCCCTTCAAATTCAGGAGTGATGTAATATCACTGATTTGGTTCTCGCTAAGATCCAAATTTGTTAGTTTGCTCAGTGGTGCCAGCGGTGTAACGTCGTTGATTTGATTGTGTTTAAGAGATAATCGAACCAATTGCTTAAATCCTGCAATAGGAGCGATGTCGTTGATTTGATTATATTCAAGCGATAACCGCGTTAGCGCCTTAAGTCCTGTGAGGGGTGTGATATCGCTAATTTGGCTACCATTAATGTGTAACTCCGTAAGTGTATCAAGTCCTGTGAGGGGTGTGATATCCCTGATTTGGCTACCACCCAAGGATAATGCGTTAAGATGTTTTAAACCAACAAGCGGTGTAATATCACCAATTTCATTATCATTGTCTCCACGACCATGCGGATTGATGAGATGTAACGATTTCAGTTCTGTCAAATCTGTGAGTGGTGTAATGTTATTGATTAAGTTTTCACCCAGTGATAGCCATCTCAACTGTTTTAGGCTATTGAGAGGTTTAATATCACGGATTTGGTTTCCAGCAACATCTAATTGCCAAAGTTGTGTCAAGTTTGCAAGTGGTGTGACATCCGTAATTTGATTCTCACTCAACGATAATTGCCTAAGTTTCGTCAATCTGGAGGTTGGTGAACCAAGAGATATCAAATCGCGGATGTTGTTCTCCTCAACACTCAAAGAAGTAAGGTCTTTTAATCCAGCAATACCTGCCAGGTCTTGGATGCGATTGTTTCTGATAGATAGATTTGTGAGTTGTATCAAGCTCGCAAGCGGCGTTAGATCACTAATTACGTTGTATGATAACTTTAATTTTTTCAACTCGATTAGCCTGGCAAGGGGTGTAATGTCACTGATTTGATTAGAATGAAGGTCTAAGTCTGTGAGTTGTGTCAAACCTTTAAGGGGTGTGATGTCGTTGATTTCGTTACTATCGATTTCTAATTTCATCAATTGTGTCAACTTTGCGAGCGGCATAAGATCTTTGATTTGGTTGTGTATAAGTCTTAGATCCTTAAGTTGTATCAATCCATTGAGAGGTGTAAGATCACTAATCTTATTATAACTGAGGAATAATTCTTGCAAGTGTTTTAATTCAGCGAGGAGCGCAATGTCGCTGATCCCGTTGTTAGAGAGACCTAAGAAGGTTAGGTGCTTTAATTGCGTGAGTGGAGTAAGGTCAGTGATGTTATTATTCCGCAGTTGTAGAGATTGCAGTTGTTTTAACTCAGCAAGTGGTGTGATGTCGCTGATCTCGTTGTTAGAGAGCCTTAAGAAGGTTAGGTGCTTTAATTGCATGAGTGGAGTAAGGTCAGTGATGTTATTACTTCCGAGTTTTAGAAATTGCAGTTGTTTTAACTCAGCAAGTGGTGTGATGTCGCTGATTTGGTTTCTATTAATTTCTAACGCTCTTAATTCTGTCAACTGCGCAAGGGGCGTGATATCGCTAATCTCGCAGCCTTCAAGGACTAAGATTCTCAACTTTTTTAGTGCCGTAAGGGGCGTTATATCTGCAGTTTGGATTTCATGAAAACCTAAGTATTTTAAACTTGTCGCTTTTTCAAGTCCGGTTAATTCCGTAATAGTTTTTGGTCCGAAGATGAACAAGTCTGTTAATTTTTTTATATTTCTTTCTGTGATAGGGACATTTGGCGGTAAGCTTAACGCCAGCCGTACAGCAGCAGCCAAGTTAGCATCAGGTATTTCCACGGGTTCAGGTGGTGAACAACTAATGAAAACACTGAAAAACACAAAAAGCAAACATATCTGTTTCATATTAATCCCTTGATTAGCGATGAGATTCTATAATTTGTAAATTTGGCATCTGTTTGCGGAGTTCACGGATTGCGTTCATATCTTGAATCGGGTTCTCCCGGATATCTAACTGGACGAGATTCTTAAGATTTCCAAGGACGCTAATATCGCTGATTTGATTATTTTCGAGGACAATCACCTTAAGTTCTGTCAATCCAACAAGTGGAGAAATATCGCTGATTTGATTATTGCTGAGAAATAAAGTTTCGAGTTTTGCCAGTCCAGTAAGTGGAGAAATATCGCTGATTTGATTATGCAAGAGTGAAAGCCACTTAAGTTCTGTCATTCCAGTAAGTGGTGAAATATCACTAATCTGATTCGCGTCAAGCTCCAAGCGACTCAGCTGCTTTAGTCCACTGAGAGGTGTTATGTCGCTGACCTGACCATTCCTGAGTGATAGGGATCTCAGCTGCTTTAATTCGCTGCAAAATGTTATATCTTTGAATTTTATATCTTTAATGTGAGGATCACCAAAATATAAGGATTCCAACTGCGTTAGTCTGGCAATTGGCGTAGCGTCGCGAATATCATTATCCATGATCAATAAAGTTTTAAGCTGCGTTAATTCAGCGATAGGGGTAATGTCCGTAATTTGATTTCTTATCAGTGACAAGTTCCTGAGTTGTGTCATTTCAGCCATCGGCGTAAGGTCTGTAATTTGGCAGTTACGGAGCGACAAGCTCGCGAGTTGCGCTATTTCAGTGAAGGGTGTGATATCCACAATTTGGTCGCTATCAAGTACTAAACTCCTCAGCTGCGTTAATCTCGTGATTGGCGTAAGGTCACCGATTTGGTTGAGTCGCAGCTTTAGCTTTGTAAGTTTGGGCAATTCGGCGAGGACGCTAAAGATTTGCGTTGCGTCACTCATCTGAAGCTGTTGAAGTTCTAAGTCTGTGAGCTGTTTTAACGCTGTGAGCGGTGTAATATCATCTATTTCGTTGTCAAGTTTTAATGTGTTAGGTGGACTCAACGTCGTAATGTTAGAAAGTTTTAATGTGTTAAGTTTAGTCAACTTCGTAAGCGGTGTGATGTCGCTGATTTCATTACGGCTGAGTTCTAAGTATATGAGTTGTGTTAGATTGGCCAGAGGGGTAATATCATCTATTTCGTTGTTGGTAAGTATTAATGAGCTCAGTTCAGTCAACTTCGTAAGCGGTGCGATGTCACGGATTTGATTGCGCCGAAGAATTAAGCTTTTGAGTTGTGTTAGGTGTGCAAGAGGCGTGATGTTCACCCCTGGGTTACCATCGAGGTATAACATCTGTAAATTTGTTGCTTTTTCCAAGCCGGTCAGATCTTTTATGCCGCTATTTATGGCAAATAGGCGTTCTAACGCTCCCAAATCTGTTTCTAAAATAGGTTCGTTTGGGGCTAAACCGAGTTCTGCTCGCACGGCAGCAGCTAAGTTCTTATCAGGTACTATTTTCGGCTTTACAAGTGAACAATTGAAAAAAACAGTAAGAATTAGGAAAAGTAGATAAACACGCTTCATAATGCCTCCTGCACAGCTGCAGCCAAGTTCGTATCGGGGATCTCCGCCAGTTCTTTTATCAAACTCACGTTATGTTACTTTTAAGGTCTCGTTTATGGATCAACTTGAATATCAAGGTGTAAATCCGGGATCTGCTGATGCAGCCGCCGTATCGGGGTCATATCCTGAATTGAATTTTCCTTCACCTCTAAAAACCTTAAGTTCCTTAAACCTTCAACAGGAGTAATGTTCTCAATTTTATTCTTTGAAAAAAATAAACTTTCAAGCCCGGTCAAATTTGCGATCGTTGCGATGTCGCTGATTTCGTTGCTGCGGAGGTCTAAAGATTTAAGTTTTGTTAACCCCGCGAGCGGCATGATGTCACTGATTTCATTATTTTCGAGGTGTAACCCTGTCAACTGTGTTAATTCTGTAAGAGGCGTGATGTCTCTAATTTCATTGTCGCGGAGGTCTAAGATACTAAGGTTGGTTAATTTGGCAATTGGTTTTATATCCGTGATTCTATTATGACTAAGCCATAAGTGCGTCAGTTGTGTCAATCCTGTGAGGGATCTTATATGGCTGATTTGGTTGTCCGTAAGCCCTAAACTCGTAAGTCGTGTCAAATTTGCAATAGCTTGAATATCACTGATTTGATTCTGGTCAAGCCATAAATATTTAAGTTTTGTCAACCCTTCAAGAGACGTGATGTCACTGATTTGATTATTCCCAAGCCATAAGTGACCGAGTTTTGTCAATTCCGTGAGAGGTTTAATGTCTGTGATTCTATTTTCTTGGAGATATAAATGCCAAAGTTCTGTCAACCCTTCAAGTGGCGTGATGTCACTGATTTGATTATTCCCGAGATACAACTGCCGAAGTTGTGTCATACCAGATATAGGTTCAATATTGCTTACCTGATTATTGCGGAGATCTAAGAATCTAAGTTTCGTTATTCCAGTGAGTGGTGTTATGTCGCTTATCTGGTTATTCCTAAGCCCTAAACTTTTAAACTTGGTGAACTTTGCAAGGGGCGTAATATCACTAATTTGACTATCATCAAGATATAAGTCGGTCAACTTCGTCAAATCCACGAGTAGTGGTACAAGTGATGTGAGATCCTTAATTTGACCTCCGCCAAATCCCAAGCGTGTTAACCTTGTTAATGCCGTGATGGTGGTAGTGTCATCAATTTCATTACTGCTAAGCCACAATACCGTGAGTTTCGTCAACGTTGCGAGGGGTGTGATGTCTCTGATTTGATTCCGATCAAGCCTTAAATGCTGAAGCTGTTTTAATCCTGCAAGGGGTGTTATATCGCTAATTTGATTATGCCGGAGATACAAGGATTTAAGACGGGGCAAGCCAGCGAGGGGTGTAATGTCTTCAATTTGGTTCTGAGAAAGATCTAGTGTTGTTAAACCTGTTGCTTCTTCCAATCCTGTCAAATTTTTTATATTACTCCTTTGGCTCTTCAGGGTCTTTAATCTCACCAACTTCCTTTGCCAGATCGACTCGCTTGGATCTAAACGCAGGGCATCTCGCACTGCTGTGGCTAAGTTTGCATCGGGTATCCGTACCTCAATAGGTTCTGGAGACGAACAATTGAGGAAAACAGTAAGGATCAGGAAAAGTAGATAAAAACGCTTCATAACGTTAGCTTCCTATTTGTTTGATGTTGGTTGGATTATAGCATCTTATCTCAAAAATTGTCAACAGTGTTTGAAGGTTTGGCGAACAATAACGGGCAATAAATGGTTTTCCAACTACAAACCAGTAGCGGATTTAATCGGAATCTGTTATAGTAATCTTCAGAAGTCTGGAAAGGCATGTCGCTTATGGAATTGATGAACCAAACACTCACAGCGATAGAAGGTATTACAGTCGGACATGCGACTGATGCAACTGCCCGGACAGGGTGTACCGTTATCCTCTGTCCAACAGGCGCGATAGCAGGTGTTGATGTGCGCGGTGCTGCACCCGGCACCCGCGAGACGGAAGCACTCCGTCCCGGACGTTTAGTCTCAAAAGCACACGCCGTGCTACTGACCGGCGGAAGTGCCTTCGGATTGGATGCTGCGAGTGGTGTCGTCCAATACCTCGAAGAACAGGATATCGGTTTTCCTGCGGGTCCCGTTCGCGTGCCGATTGTTCCTGCGGCTGTCATTTTTGATCTTGCGGTCGGCGATGCGAAAGTCCGTCCTGACCGTGAGATGGGGTATCAGGCGTGCCTAAATGCGACAGATGAACCTGTGGCGATGGGTGCTGTCGGTGCAGGCACGGGAGGCACAGTGGGTAAGGCACCGGGTGTTACACCTTCGCAAGGCGGTGTCGGCTCAGCGTGTAAACGTCTTGATTCCGGTTTGATTGTCGCCGCGATTGTGGTTGTCAATGCCTTGGGGAACGTTGTGCATCCAGATACCGGTGAGATTATTGCAGGAGGGAAAGTAAACGACGGGTTCGTGGACATTACAGAACGGCTTTTAGATGCGAATTTGGTTTCGGGAACAAACACGACGATCGGTGTTGTTGCGACAAATGCTGCGCTCTCATCTGCGGAAACGACACGGGTTGCAGAGATGGCGCACGATGGGATGGCACGCGCGATTCGTCCTTCACATACGATGTTCGACGGCGATACGCTTTTCTCACTTGCGACCGGTGCACACACTGGCAGCAGTGTAAATACCATTGGAATCTTGGCAGCAGAAGTTGTCGCGGAGGCGATTGTTAACGCGGTGAGGACGAGATAACCTCGCCCCTACATCGGTTGCCCTTGCATTTCTTCTGGGATGTCAATACCGAATTCGTTCAATACCGTCGGTGCGATGTCGTATATGCTTTTGACGCTATGGTGCGACCCGGAGGTCGCTCCTACAGCGGGCTGGGACACAGATTTGAGGATATAAATTCCCATCTCGGCGTGGTTGCAATCGTCGGGTCCGGTGTCGTTTTCGTAAGTGTAGATGCTGTTATATCCGACGCTTCCCACTGAACGCCAAAAGAGATTACCGAAATAGACGATCAGATCGGGGGCGATATTTCGGCATTCTCGGTAGACCGCTTCGGGTTTGAAAACACGTGTGCCGATGTTATGTTGCTCTTCATCTACAATCGCTTCGAGTTGTACTTTCAATTCATTTCGGACGCTTTCATAGTCCTTCGCGCTCACAATTCCGTGAGGCTCTCTATCTTCAACGTTAATAAAAATCCGTCCGTAATATCCACCTTCACCCCACGCCTTTGTTTTTTCCCAATCGACTATATCTGGTGTCCAGCGAGTCCTCTCTTGGGGTTCGGATTTAAGGGTCAAGTAGCCGTGCTTTTGGAGCCATTCGTTGACGCAGATACCGCCGTCCATCCGTTTCGCGCCGTGATCTGAAACGATGATAACCGTGGTATCTTCATCAAGGCATGCTAACATTTCTCCGAGTTCTGTGTCGAGTCGGCGATAGTAGTTCCGCATTGTCTCCGAGAACGGCGAATTTGGTTCGTATTCCCGGTGCGTTTTATCCCAGAACCGCCAGAAAGCGTGGTGGAGTCGATCGGAACCCATCTCAACCATCGTAAAGAAATCCCAATCTTTTGTTTGTAGCAGATGGCGTGCGAGTTTGAAACGTTCGGTGGTCATCTTGAGGAGTTGCTGTTCCAGCTCGGTGCGCCGATCTGTCCGGAAGTTCGGAATATCAATCATGTAATCGCTTGCGACCTGCGTGATTTCGCGTGAGAGTCGTCTGGGGAACGTCCACTGTGAATTGCGGTTAGGCGTGAGGAAACTGGTGACCATCCACCCCGGGAACGGCTTGGCGGGATAGGTGAGCGGTACGCCGAGAACGACGGACTTCTTCTCTGCTTGCCCTAAGAGGTTCCAGAGTGTCGGTACTTTTATGGCGTGTGCATTGGCGATCGTCAAGGCATCGTAGGAATAGTCTTTGCGGTTCCGAAAACCGTAGATACCGAGTTCGCCGGGGTCGCGGCTGGTCATCATGCACATCCAGGCAGGAACGGTGATAGGTGGGATTGTACTTTCCAATTCACCGTAGATGCCTTCTGCCATTAAGCGATGTGTATTGGGCATATCGTCTCTGAATGCGTCAAAAACGAGTTCCGGTGCAGCACAGTCCCAACCGATAATAAGGACGCGCTTCTTCATGGTTTGTGATCGGTATTCACCGGGGGTTCGTCGTTATCAAGGAACCGTTCAATCGTGTTTCTCGTTGCCGGGCGTGTACGGAAATCTGCGACCCACGGTTCCCGGAAGTATGCCTGCTTTTCACGGGGTAGCGCGGACAGGACGGCAGGCGGAATCCGTAGACGGTGCCAATGCGTTGCGAGATGCGCATAAGCGTTTAGCACTGCCACACGCGGTGTCTCGCGTTGCCAGATAGGACCGGCGTGACACAGGTTTTCCGTGAAGAAGATCGCACTGCCAGCGGGACATTCGTAGTTCATCAGAAATGGACTCCGTTTCCCATCTTCTAACGACATGTGCTCAGGATGCATCGGGAAGTTGGATTTGTGACTGCCAGCGATGAAATGCGTCGCACCGTCGTTTTTGGAAATATCTGTCAGTTCAAAGACGACGCGTACCATTCCGGCATGGATGCGTCCGTTGTTGACGCGATACCCGAAGATCGGATCCGCCTGTCGCGGGCCGCCGCCGTGGAGTTCACCGTGTCTGCGTCCTTTTTCACGCCAGACAGAGAAGCAGCTCTCTAACCGGACATCGGGGCCGATGATTTCGTGTAAAACCTCAAGGACTTTCGGGTGATCAATCAGGACGCTCGCGGGACCGCCGGGTACGGCGCGGTGTTCCGGGGGCAAGGATTCTTTGTCGTGGTGAATCTTGTCAATCTGCTCAACGATTGCGTCTATTTCGTCGCGTTCGAGGATCGCCGGACGCACGAGGAATCCGCTTAAGTCAAATCGAAATTTTTCTTCATCAGTCATAGGTTGAATCTCCTATGTTATACGATTTCTGAAAGTAAATATCGCATGCTTAACTTTTCTGAAAGGGCCCAGAATAGCACAAACTAACAGTTTATGCTACAACCACCTTGAACAGTATTAAAAAATTATGCCCAGCGGGGTTTTCCGCCGCCGAACCGCTGCTCGCTGATATTCCAGAGTTCAGATAGACCGAGTTGTCGGATGTGTTCAATTCCGGGTAGGAATGGATCGTTGACTCGGGTTAGCCATTCTTGAAGTTCGGTTTCTAATTCTGATCGAAGTGCCTGTGAATCTGCATCGTCTATGAGATTGTTCAATTGGTACGGGTCGTTATCGTTGTCGTAGAGGAGCCAACCTGAGCCGTCGAAATGGCGTGCGTAGGTGTGCCGATGCGTTCGGACACCACGCCACTCGCGGATACCGAAGTGGAAGCCTTCACTGCCGTGTAATGGTACACCGAGGAAGACAGACTGTGGTTCATCAATAGTGTTGCCGAGCATCGCTTCTGAAAGGTCTATGCCTTCGACACCTTCAGGGATCGGTAGGTCGCATAAGGATAGCATAGATGGCATAAAATCGACGAGGCTTAGCAAAGTATCACGCGTAACGCCTGCCGGTATTTTACGGGGCCAGCGGATCATGAACGGGATACGACTCGATTCTTCCCATGGACGCTCTTTTCGGTTATGTCCGTGGCTGCCGAGCATATCACCGTGGTCGGATGTATAGACGAGGATCGTATCGTCAGCGATACCGAGTTCGTCGAGTGCAGCCATCAAACGTCCGAGGTTTTCATCTAAAGCCGTGATATGCGCGTAGTAGCCGGAAAGGTCTTTCCGTGTTGCCGGAGTATCTATCGCATTCGGACGCAACTGAATCTCCTCCGGCGGGTACATCTCCTTGTAGCGTTCCGGGACATGTTCATAAGGATTGTGTGGCGGTCCCCAACTCATATAGAGACAGAAAGGTTCATCAACGTGATCGCGGCAGTATTGGATCGCCTGATCGGTCTGGAAGTCGGGTTCGTAACCTTCGATTTGCCTCTGGTTTCCATCGGAATCGTGGTACGGCGCGTTGAAATAGTTATGATGACAATTCCATCCGACCCAGAGGTCAAAACCGAAGCGCATCTCATGCGTGATGAACTTATCTCTCGGCATGCCGCCGAGGTGCCATTTACCGATGTAGCCTGTCTCATAACCGTCCGCTTTGAAGACCTCCGCAATCCCCGTTTCGGACAACGGCAGCGGCAGATCGTTGGATACAGCCTTATGGTTCAACGGGTATTTGCCTGTCATTAGGCATCCACGTGCAGGCACACATATCGGGACATTAGTGAAGGTGTTCGGAAAAAAGATTCCTTCTTGAGCGAGTTGGTCCATAAACGGCGTTTGTACTTGCGGGTTACCTGCACAACCGACATCGCATTGGCGGTGTTGATCGCCGAAAACAAAAATTAGATTGGGTTTGCGGTTGGTCTCCATTGTCTCTCCTTACTGCATCCACGTATAAATTTGGCGGAGTGCGCCTTCGCTTCGGGTCCACAACGTCCTCTTCAGGGGTGAAACGACTTTTGTATAACTGGCGAAATCTGATCGAGTCGCACGGTACTGTTCTTTATGTGCGATGAGCCCGGTGTTCTCTGGTGGTGATGCCCCGAAATCCACCCACTGGTATCCTTCACGACACGCCTCTGTGATAATGTAGTGAAAGATCGCGTTGTTGGGACGATATTTCAAGAACGCGGGGACAGATGCCTCACACCATAGCGTTACAGTTCGATTGAAACGCAGATAGAGGAGTCCTGCGATGATCGTTCCATTGTATGTTGCAATGGCGAGTTTGGCTATTTTTCGCTGTAGGAGCGTCTGCATGAGCGATTGCGGTTTCGGTGTTCCTCCGAGTCGTTTGATCGTCATAAGATACATGTCGTAGAATACAGTCAACGCGTCTTCGCTGTCGGTATCCGTAACTTCGACACCCGATTTTTCTGCTTTCCGCACTGCCCCTCGGAGCCGTTTGTTGTAGGCGTGCCAGAGAGCGTCAATATCTCCGTCGGTTTTCAGGAGATGTGTGAAGTGGTCTGTCCGCTCGTATCCCATTTCGGTGAACACATCGCCGTAGATCGTCGTGTGTTCTGGGGGCAGCGTCCAGCGAATTTCGCACCATCCGTTTTCCGTTGACTCAGTTTCAATAGATGTTATGAATGCTTCGAGGTTCAACGTCACACCATCTCTCAGGTATATTCCGCCGGACAGGTTCCACGGCATAGAGTGCCACAAACGGATACCGGGTATCGGTTGAAAAACGAAGGCAGGCAGCCCACCTACGACCGTATCTTCCTGCTTGATAAGCCTATAGACAGGGTTGAGTTGTCTGAACGCATCTGCCAAAGCGTCTCGCCACGCAAGGCTTTGGAAAGCTGTTGTGTTCGGACAGTGTTGAATAACATCATCCCACTGCTCTTGGTTCTGAGAGGTAAGAGGTTCTATTGTATACACGGGCAGATATGCGGCTATGCAACAAGTGCCGCAAAGAGTGCCTTGATGTAGCCTACGGAGTAGGCTAATCCGACGTTCCCTTCCAACCTCGGAATGTGGTCGGCGTTAATGCATCCGTCGAATCCGACTTTTTGTAGTTCCGTAACAATTTTAAAGACGTTCATGTCACCATCGTCGAGGAGTACCTCTTCAAACGCACCCGCTGTCGCGAGACTGCCGCGTACATTGCGCAGATGAACCATAAAGATACGTCCTTTGCGTCCGTAGTTATTGATTTCGTCGAGGACTATGGTACTACCGCCGGCTTCGGCGCGTGTACCGCAGCAGTAAAGGTAACCGACGTTCCTGCTCGGAAATGCATCGATAACGCGGTGGAAACCGAGACTACCGAGTGGTGTATCTGGGTTCGGGACATCTGACGGATGGATAGCGAGTTTGATATCGTGCTCATCGGCAATAGGAACGAGTGCGCCGTAGACCTCAGTGAAACGTTTCCACCATTCGTCGAGTGTCTCCATCGTCGGCGTGTCAGGAGGATTCTTGGTCGCGGCACGGCTTTCACCGCGTGACGTGTATCCGCCTCTATGAATGGCGGAATAGCGCGTCATGAGGTAATCAAACGTATCTCCCCAGAACCGTTGACGTGCGATAGGGACACCGGCTTCTGCGAAAACACGGAGCGCGTTGCAGGTGTTCTCCAATTCCTTTTCGGCATCCGGTTGTCCGGTCATGAACTTCTCTGTGATGTTCGGGAGCGTTACACGATTGATGTCAAGCCCCCAAGAACGGATACGTTTTTTGATTTTCAGGAGTTCGTCTAAGTCTGGATACCCCTGTTCACTAACGCCCGGGAAAGAGGCACCGTTCCCGAAGTCGATACAGTCGGCACCGAGTTGTGTGACCTGTTTAAGGTAGCTCTCTGATAGTCCGCCATCCCAGACTGAAATCTTCATATTTTTAAATTTTCCTTGTGGTTCGTTTAGGGGAGTTAAGCATTCACATCCCCTGCTGTCGATCTGAAGAAACACCCCAGCAAAAACCCCTCCATTAAAGGGGTAATGGAACGGGTTGTCCACTCTCGACGGATTGATATGCGGCGAGAGCGATTTCAACGGCTGCGCGTCCGTCTACGCCTGTAATCAAAGGGGCTGTATCGTTTCGGATAGCATCTACGAAGACACGGATTTCTTCTTGCACGGGTGGGGGTACCTTAATATCGGCAATCGGGATTTGTCGTCCTTCACCCTCAAAAGGTTTGATCTGAATTGTTGCGCCGCCGCCCCAAATCTGTGGGAAGTAGAGGGAGCCGCCTTCACAATCGACGCGTCCGCCGTAGCCACCGACGGCAGAGATGTGGCTGGAGTGGAGCAGACCGACTGCACCGTTCGCAAACTGTAATGAAGCCAGTACAACATCTGGGTAATCGCTTTCGCTCTGGACGTATTGACCGCCAGCAGCGTAGACAGAGACGACATCGCCACAGGTCCAGCGCATGAAGTCGATTTCGTGCGCGTTGATTTCCATGAGGCTGCCACCGGATTTCGCGCGCTCCAGTCGCCACGGAACGTAACTCCCACCACTTCGCCACGGGCCACCGATACGATGCACCATCATACAGGCAGGGGCACCGAGTTCACCGCTCTGCACAATTTCACGAACTTTGGAATGTGTCGCGTGGTACCGACACACCAAGCCGATTGTAAGTTTAACACCGTTTTCTTCAGCAGCGGCGATCATTGCGTCGCATGCCTCTAATGTTGGTGCCATCGGCTTTTCAGAAAAGATGTGTTTGCCAGCGTTGGCAGCATCAACAGCCATTGGTGAATGCATAAACCCTGGCGACGCTATTAGCACTGCTTGAATCCGATCATCGGCGAGTAGTTCATGATAGTCCAATACATAGGATGCGTCAAGGTCTGTCGCCAGTTTTTCTGCGAGTGCTTCCTGCAAATCGCTGACGCAGATGAGTTCTATCCCTTCAACAGCATGCGCGCTATTTGCGAGACTTCTGCCCATACCGCCGCATCCGATAACACCAATCCCAATATTTTCCATTTTTTTAATTTTCCTTGCAGTTCGTTCAGGCGGGTTTAGCGAAAATATTCCTGTCCGTATATCCAGCAAAAATTATCTTCGCCTCGCTTTGATGTGTCCCCACGTAGTGCTTAAATGGTCTGCTGAAGGGCTGACATCAAGTCCAGTAGCATCCATGTTCTTCTGAATTTCTGCTGGGCTCAGAACTCGGTCGTAAATTCGGAATTCGTCGATGTATCCCTGAATTGTATCGCAATTACATCCATCGGAGCGGTCACCGATACCGAGGAAGAGTCCGCCTTTTGGGATTTTTCCACCCTTCACAGCGTACTTTTTCTCCTGTTTCCCGTTCACATAATAGTGGACTGTTGAACCATCGTAAGTGCCGACGAGGTGAAGCCACTCTTCGATCGGAATGTCTTCAAGGACATTGTCCTTCGCTGCTTGTGTTGCTTGAGCTCCTACTTTGACGAAAAAACCGTGTTGGTTATCATCGTCGTCGTAGTAGAGGCTTACGACTGCGCTGTTTGCTGGCATATCGTCAAGCGAGATAATCCGATTCCAACTGTCATCCAACGCGTTGATATAGACCCAGCACTCCAGTGTAATTTCATCCCAGTCACGATCGATTTTGGGTGGGTCTGAATCTTCGACGAGGAACCGGTCAACATCGCCATCCAAAAGGACACATTCGCCAACTTTGCAATCAGAGGCGGGTGCGAGTTCCGGATCACCGTGAACCTCAGCAACCAGTCCTGACAAGACATCGGCTGCCTCTGTTTTGATTTTCACGGTGTCTTTGTTGAAAGACCAATAGGCGACTAAACCGTCTTCAACTGCACCCTTAATTGCATCAGCAGGTTGTGTACCCCACACTTGTATTACAAGCACGAGAAAGATTATTATGAAGAATTGAGGGTTTTTCACAAAACGTTTTTGCTCGGAATGGACAGTGTTCTTTAGACGCATGGTTGATTCCCTCCTTCTAACTGATAGGCTAATTAGGCGTGATACTCACAACGGCTAAAGCCGTGTGCTTCTTTGCTTCCTTGTAGGAGGCTTACTTGATTTGAGTCCCGAAAACGGTGACCACTTATCAAGTCTACGCAAGTGTGGGTCAAATCGCACACCTGTGGGGGATACCACCGCCCCGACTACAGGGTTGAATAAAAAACCCTGATACGCTGTGAGAATGTTACTTGCACCTACTACGTCTCGGTGTCCTTGCCACTCGCATTTTGAGCAGTAGTAAGTTCTATGACTCGGTTTTTTCCTATGTCCGCAGGAAGGACAGGTTTGAGAGGTATAGGCTTCGTCTTGGGTATCCACTTGGATACCGACGGCTTTGGCTTTGTAGGTGATCATTTCTCTAATTTTAGAGAATGCCCATTGGTGTAACT
>JAJEET010000012.1 GCA_022820835.1 Candidatus Poribacteria bacterium | reverse complement strand
AGCACCTGTTAAAATCCGAAATGCGGTTCGGTGCTTTACCAAGCATTATAAGCAAACAGAAAAATTTTTGCAAGAAAATTTGTTTGAGTGAAGGCATGTAAAAATCTTGACATTTGCCTGTAACTATGCGATAATAAGACCACTATAGATTTTTGGAGGAAAATCATGGCAACGAGAGCGGCCCAAACACACCTCACACCAGAAGAATACATCACTTTAGAACGTAAGGCAATTCCTGACGCTGAAACAGTCAGAAGTGAATACATTAATGGAGAGATTATCAATATGCCTGGGGCGAGTTTCGCGCACAATCTTATTACAAACAATATCTCAGGTGAACTTCACGCGCGCTTGAAAGGTAGTACGTGTGCTGTTTTCGCGAATGATATGCGTATCAGCGTTCCTACAGCAAAATCCTATTTTTATCCGGATGTCGGTGTCGTCTGTGAAGATCCCCGTTTTGAAGACGATGTCTTTGACTCGCTCCTGAACCCGATTGTTATTGTAGAGGTGCTTTCTCCATCAACCGAGGCGTATGACAGAGGTGAAAAATTCGCGCATTATCGTCAACTCACATCGTTGCAGGAATACGTCCTCATTTCCCAAGACCAGATTCGTGTTGATCACTACCGCCGTCAAGAAAGGCTGTGGATTTTTACGGATATTGAAAAACATGATGAGACACTGCAGTTGCCTTCCATCCAATGCGAATTGCCTTTGCAGGACATCTATGCCCGCGTCACATTCCCTGATTAGGCTCTCGGATTGCTGGTAACGTCAATATCCCCAATCTTCATGTGCCAAGGGGGCACGGTTGAGCGTGTCTCTATATGTTCGCCATTGTGGTAGGAAATGATCCATCAATTCACGAAACCGATCATTATGATGACGTTCCAGTAGATGCACCATCTCATGCACCAACACATACACCAGACAAGATTTAGGTTTCTTCGCCAGTTCAAGATTAAGCCAGATGCGTTTCGCTTCAATGTTGCAGGATCCCCAAAGCGTTTTCATTTTTTTGATGCGTACCTCGTTTACAGTCAGCTCCATTTTCTGTTCCCATTTGGCAATGAGTGGCGGCAATTGTGTGCGGAGATGTTCGCGATACCATTCATAAAGTACCACCTCACGTTTAGCCCGATCTGTCCCTGGACGTACAACTAATCCGATCCTCGTATTGTTAAGCAGGCAAACGGTTGGTGGGCAATCCTGTTCAGTTACTTTCAGTCTGTAACGTTTACCCGCAAAATAATGACTTTCACCGGACACATACTCGCGTTCTGATTGGCGTTCCTGCTTTGCAAACGATGCTTGTTTCCGGCGAATCCATCCCAAACGTGATATGATAGCCATCCGGACGGCATCGTCGTCAAGTCGCAGCGGTGCAGACACACGCACCTGTCCGTTTGGTGGATGGACACCAATATAGAAATGTTTGATGTCTTTCCGGACAACTTCTATAGAAAGACCGCTTATTTCGATATGATAATTGTCGGTTTTAGTATTCATCTTGGCTTTTTGCGATATTGAAGATTTTATCAATGTCAATGGTGATGTCATCATATTCATCAACGACCATTTCAATAGCGTTTTGGACCTCAATTTCTTTGTTTCTATTCCCTCTCCATGCATCACTCATTTCATTATTGATAGATTCATCTATCGCTATTGCTATCTCTACTTTAAGATCAATAGGGATATCGTCTCCTAAGTTATCAAAAAATGCTTGCCGTGCTGCTGTATCAATGGCATGTGGATAGGCTTCAGTTGGAGGATGGGTGACTTGTGTGCTTAACTCTGTAACCTTGGATAGATATTGCTGATAATCAATTTTTTCCTGTCTGCGCTGTTGTATTAATTCATCAAGCAGTCGGGACATCTCTTCATAGTATTTGGGGTTAACCTCAGTTCTGTCAACGATGACGCGGCGAATGTTGTTATCAATTGCTGCTGACATCGCCTCTTCACTTGTGCGGATACCTTCTGGTAGGTTTTGAACAGCCTCCTCTGCCCCGTTATTGACAATCAGTTGCACAAGTGGTATGTTGTCAAAATCGGTTAGTAACTCACTATCGTCAGCGTGGATATATATGTCCAACAGATGGCGCATATCTGGTTCATACATTTTTAGGTCAATGTAGTCGCCACTTGCCAATTTCACTTGATGACGTATATATTCGTAGTCTTTTACCTCTTGTTTTATGTTTTCTGCTTCGGTGGCAGTATAGCCTGCGTCCTGCATCTCGTTTGCGAGGTTTGCATAAGCACGCACCAAAGCTGCGGTCATCTTATACAGTTTTATGCGTTTCTGTTCATTTGCTTTGATCTGCTCATGGTTTGCACTCTCATCACTACAAAAATAACGGATGTAATCCTCAATCTGTTTCGGTGGATTAACAGGTTCACACAAGGCTTTAATTGCTTCTCGTGCGTCTTCCAAACGTTCTCTACCTTTTTCCAGTCTATTTTTCAATAATCCTTCAACATCTTCCGTGTCGAAGTTATCAAATGCCCCGCCTGTGTAGTCCGTGATAGCCTGTTCGACAGACTTGAATAGGTCTTTGTAATCAATAATGTAGCCGAATTCCTTGTCATCAGTATGAATGCGATTGACGCGACAGATTGCTTGAAACAATCCGTGATCCTGCATACTTTTGTCTATGTAGAGATAGGTTGCCGGTGGTGCGTCAAAACCTGTGAGAAGTTTATCCACGACGATGAGGAGTTTCATCTGGGCAGGTTCATCAATGAAACGTCTCTTTACCTCGTGTTCAAATTGATCAACCTTGCGTATTGCCGTATCTGAATCTTCGTTAAAATGTGCTGCGAGCATATCTCTATATGTGTTGTATTTCTCTTGGTTTTCGGTCAGACCTTCTCCTGTTTCTTCAAGTTTGATGGAATCTGTGGTTGGTTTGTAGGATGTTATAACGGCACATTTACCCCGCAGTGTTGTCTCTTGAAAAAGTTTATAGAGACGACAAGCGGAGAGGATACTATTTGCGATAAGCATAGCGTTTCCTTTCCCACTTTTCAGTCGGTCATACCTTTCCATATCCAATACAATGTCAGCGACTATTTTTTGTAAGCGATTCCTTGAACTTTCCACATTTAGTATCGTTCCCCAACGTTCCTTAAGCCGTGCTTTTGCAACGTTGTTCAACCCGCGTGTTTTGGTATCAAAAAATTGATCAATCCGTGCCTGTGAAGTGAGATTTTGGTCAATGTCGCGTGTCTCATACCGTAGGTCAAGGACGACATCATCATTAACTGCTTCGTCATACTTGTAGGTGTCAATAAATTTTCCGAAGGTATCAATGCTTCGCCTTTTGTCGTTTTTGAGGAGCGGTGTGCCTGTAAAGCCAATTAGCATTGCATCGGGCAACAGTGTCGTCATTGCCCTGTGCAGTTTACCGGACTGCGTTCGGTGGCATTCGTCCACAAAGACATAGAAATCGTCTCTTACCTGAAAATCATCAGGTAGATGCCTTTTGAAATCTGCAGCATACCCATCGTAGTCGGGTTCACTTTCTTCATCGTTTTCACGGAACTTATGAACGAGGGAACATGCTAACCGCACGGATGAATCACCGAGTACTTGGAATAGATTCTCACAACTCTGTGTGCGTCTGATGTCCTCACGGACACCTTTAAAGACCCCTTCGATTTGGTCGTCTAATTCTGTGCGGTCAGTGATGATGAGTACCCGTGCGTTCGAGTGGTTTGCCAGAATCCATTTTGCTAACCAGACCATCACCAGACTTTTTCCGCTGCCTTGGGTGTGCCAGATAATCCCGCCTTCTCTACGCTTGACGCGTTCCTGAGCTGCCTTCACGCCGAAGTATTGATTATGACGGCAGATTTTCTTTATTCCAGCATCAAATACGATGAAGTCGTGGAGGATTTCGAGCATCCGTTCTTTGTTGCAAAAGTGGCTGAGTTCTCTGAGTAACGGATTGGGTTCGGTATCTTGATGTGTGTTCCGTTCTTTCCATCGCAACCAGTATTTTTCGGAGGTCTTAATAACCCCATAACGCAACCCCTCCGTATCATTCCCTGCTATCACTAGCTGGACTGTGCTGAAAAACCACTCAATGAAATCTGCTGTTTGATTCGCTAGGTTTTGACGGATACCTTCAGAAACTGATACGATGGAACGTTTTAACTCTAAGACACCGATAGCGATACCGTTGATGTATAGCACGAGATCGGGACGTTTGTTGTTTTTTCCTCTGATCGCGACCTCCTCGGCGATACCGAAGTCGTTGTTTTCTGGATTTTTCCAATCTATTAGCCAAACGGTTTTATGTTGTTCACTGACATCTGGTTGAACCTTCACACCGTAGCGTAGAAGTTCATAGACTTCAAAGTTCGCATCATAAAGCGTTCTGCTCCCCCCAATTTTCGCTGCTTGTTGGAGTTGGAACACCGCTTTGCTGATAATATTGGGGTCGTCGTTCTCTTTCCGCAGCCAATCAGCAAGGTCTTCAGGGATGATATTGCTGTTTTCGTCAACGCTATCTGCCCAGTTACCGAGGTAGGTATAGTTCAAGGTATCTTGGAAGAATTCTATGACGCGTTTTTGTGTATCTTTTTCTGTTTCACGAATGATGTGCATGTTTCTGTTCCCTATTGTCCTAATTTCTAAATATTTTCCGGCGACTTGGGATCTCTAAGCTGCATCTTATATTGCATCTTATACTGCATCTCCTGATTTCAGTTTTGAAAGTTTGGTACTTCCTATGACCACTCCCGCCACTGCAACAAAATACGCTGTAATTCTTCGACAAAGGGTTGAATATCACTTTCCTTCCGTTCAGCCTCTAACCTTGCGAGGATTCGGCATACCTCCGGTGCCTCTCTGCTCAAATGCTCGGATAAGGTAAGAAACTTAGTTTTGGGTGTTTCTGGTGATTCGGACACTGGCGCATAAGTCGCATCTAATTGCTCCATTAAATTAGACAGAACACCTGAATTGGTGCCCAATTGGGCTGCATCAGCGGCAGAGATTTGTTGAAGTTTGCCCCATACCCAATTTTCTGGTGCGCCGCTACCGGGTAGGAACAATATAGGGATATTGATACCGGGTCCTGCTGCTTGTATTCTCTGTGCGATTTCCCTATCTTGCTGGTCACCATCAAGAATAAAGATAGTATTTTGAAGTTGACCGAATTTTGCCAAAGCACGGGCGTGCATCGGGAATTCACTCGCGCCTGTGTCGCGTCCGATCTGAACCGATTCCCACTTGATTCTCTCCTTTGACAACAACAAATCAAACACACCTTTTAAAATACCCTCAGCGATCTCGTCTTCACAGAGCAGCTTCAGGGTTTCGCTCGAACGCCCATAAAGCGCGTTCTGAATCACATCACGATAGGGGGGACGGATAATGATCTTGCCTGATTCTTCATCCCTGTCAAGAAAAATACGACCGCGTGTTGGAACTGCGTCAAGAATAACTGGACTGTGTGAGGTTACGATGATTTGGAGATCGTTGCGGAGTGCTAATTGCTGTAAATGCAACATAAGGAGTTGCTGTACCCAAGGATGCAGTCCTGCTTCTACTTCATCAATTAGGACGAGTGCCCCATCAAGCTGCGCTATCTCCTTTGACAAACGTAGGAGCGCGCGCTCCCCTGCAGCCATGTGTAATTCAGAGTAAGTCGCACCGTTTTCTTGGGCAGCAAACAGGAGATTTTTGTTACCACTGGAGAGATTCACTACCTCCGAGTATCTGAAGGGGAGCATCTGGTGTGCAAATTCAATCTGTGATGGTGTTAAGGGTATCTCTTCTCGTTCAGCTTTTGCGCGTGACATACTCAGAACACCTCTCACCTCAGATGGATTACTCAGATTGCTAAGCGTTCTGAGATAAACTTGTCGCTCCGGTTGGCTGGCGTTTTGACGACCCAAAAAACTCCGATTCCAACCCTTGGAACGTCGCCATCGCATGGAACGTATGCCGTCTGGGGTCTGATAATTGAATTCCAGCGTTATTCTTTGCAATATATCCTGACGGTCACCGAGTTTAGGACTATAATATGGAAAAAGCGTGGACGGAACGAAATCCTTAATGCCGGCTCCTGGCACCTTATATGCACACGCAGCCGCGAACAGCACTGTTGACTTTCCAGTGGCGTTTCCGCCTGCAATGACACTCACCGGATAATCAAACAGGACCCGCAAATTGTCAAGTCCACGAATTCCATCTAAGTAAATCTCAGATAGGAAATGGGGTAGATGTGGTTTTTTGCCTTGTAGGTTGTCCCAGAGTTCTCTTAACCGTCTCTCAATCATGAATGGCTACCTCCACTCCAGTTTCTTAACTTTACTATCGCCTAAGCACGCTTTGGATGTTCTCACCCAGATAATCTACAATCTCTTGTCGATCTGCTTCTAAACTGGGAAAATGTATCTGGCACACATCGTCGAAACGAGCAACCGCCTGACCATTGGCAGCTTCTCTATCTTGGAAAATTCCCAGAGGACGAAATGGAATCTCCCATTGCATCACTTTTTGTATCTTGATTGTGGCATCTCGAATTCTATCATTATTGGCAAGGGCGTATACAAAAAACGGTTCAGGCATTCCATTAATTCGACAATCAACTGTGTATTTTTTTTCTTCATCTCGTTCTGGATCATGCCAGCCGAAGGTCCTGTCCGCTTCTGGAATAACTTCATGGAACAGTGCCTCAAAATCTGTCATGAATGTGGATTGTGGACGTTTTTTTGATAAACACAACACGTCACCCATCTTCACAAGTGCTTGAGCAAAGGCGTATAACGCATCACCAAAGCGCGCGTCTTTGACTTCAAGAATTAGTTCCCCAAAACGGTCTTCAACTTTAAACGTAGACAGCGCATTTGAAATAATTTTCTCGCGTGTACCACTAAATAATTTCCCCTCATCAATATCGTAGGTAAGGTGCATATAGGTATGCCCTCCATCTGAGAGCAACCAACGTCCCCGTTCTTTTTTTAGAAGAATGGCTATGTGGTCACCGTCGTCAAACCGGAAAGGGGTAAACACGCGAAAACGGTCTCTGCCATCAGGTAAAACCCTGACCTTTGCTGAGACTTTATCAATAAAGTCTTGCTCTATAGATTTTATCGACATTGCTTAGCCCTCCTCAAATAAGGTGTCTTGTAAGGTGTTAGGGTCTTCAAAATTTGCATCCACGAAAAGGCATTTCAAAGCACCGTTGACATCAGTATAACGCTGTGTTGGTTCGGCACAATCTTCCTCCCTTACACTATTCACTTGACACCACTCTGTCGCGGTGTGAATGTGAAAACCCGTCACCATATCATTTTCAATTGGGTTGATGTGTTCATGGTTACTGCCATTGTAGCGTCTAAGTCGAAAAAATTTCTTCGGCGGTGGAACTTTAACACCTAAGACAACTGAAAAGTTCAATTCGTCGGAAACGCTCATTCTAACAATAACTCGAAATTTGTTCCCCTCTTCTCCGGTTATATTCAGGAGATATTCATTGCTTCCTCGATTCATTCTTTTTTTAAATTTGCTACTCCAATTGTCTGGTAATACCTTGCGTTCTTCTATCAATGCTGTGATTTCCTGATCTGAAAAAAGAAGTTCCATAAATTATTCCATATCATTCCGAGTGAGTTTATACAAGGGTCTAAACGTCGATAGAAAGTTTATCGCATTTTTCAAAGAAAATCAACGGGAAATACGAGGCGTTGCGTAAGTTGAATAGAAAACAAGTTTAGGCTTAAACTTGTTTCCAGTATAGTATAAATTATATTATGTTTCTGTGCGGTTATCAAATCCTTATTGCAGTCCTAATATTCAATTGTTTCATCAGCCTCACGGTAAGCGGTGAAACCCATATCATCTTTCCCACTATAATGAATATAGATACACTTCAAAATATCCTCAACTGATTCCAAGATACCTGCTATATCATGTATGGTATATCCAGGTTCATGAATGTTGACCTTGCCATCCACCACATCAAAATCTTTGTGAGTGATAAATTTATCTCTGGGGCTGCGTAGGATTTTAGATTTATCTTCGGTAATTTTTGTCAAATCTTCTACCTTCTTTTTTAAATCAGGCTCTAAACCAAGTCGGAGAAATTGAAAAACAGAGACAGATTGCTTAAATTTATCCGTGAATCTGGCTGCTCTTATCGTCAGAACCTCGGTCCAAAGTGCCAACAAATCAACACGCTCCTTTTGCCCTATACCAGCTAAATGAATAGTCTGACTTCTATAAGGAAGCCCATATATACCCCATATTCTATAAGCGTCTTGAAGCTCTGCAAATACAGCGCAAAAAATGCGTGATAATCCTTCCACGTCTTCAAACAGTTTATCAAATTCTTCACGGACGGTTTCGTTTTGCTCAATGTCAATTAAGATTAATTGACCAACTCCGGGAACTTTTTCTGGGTCAAAAAACATATACTAACTACCTTTTCTAAAGTTTGGACAATTTTTACACATAGCACTCCGCTGGAGTGCAGCCGATTCCACACGAATATGCTATAGACATGTTGCTCCGCTGGAGCAAGGAGCCGATTTTTTCAGATGCTTGTTTTCAAAGGTTTGTGCGTTTATTTGTTCTAACCTCGTTCCGCCAGCGTGGTGTATTCATATTTGGGTTAAAGTGACATGGCACTCCGCTGGAGTGCAGCCGATTCCACACGAATATGCTATAGACATGTTGCTCCGCTGGAGCAAGGAGAGCGATTTTCGGACATCCATTTTCAACACTTCGCGCCTATAGGTTACATGTCCGTTTAGAAGTTTCCCTTCCTCACGCCAGAGGCGTGATATGTCTATAGAAACAAGTTATGGGCCCTCTTGCACTCCAGCGGAGTGCAATGTCTGTAGAATGAAAATCCTGACCCAGACAAGAGCCGCGTCAAATACCAAACATCCTTAATCCGCGTCATCTGTGCTAATCCGCGATTCAAACAACCGCACTTTGCCCGTGAGGAGTTGCTGCATCATGCCTTGTTTGATGGCGATGGTTTTATCTCTGCGTTGCTCCAATGCGGTGATCTCGGCATCCATATCGGAGAGGACAGCGGCGATGGCGCGCTGTTCCTTACCAGATGGAATAGACAATTCAAGGTCTCGGAATTGGCTTTTTGACATATTGTATCGCGTGGCACCTTGGGCTAATGCATTCATAATTTCCCGTCCAACAGATCCCCTAAAATAATAAGCAAAGAACAGAGGCATGTATTTATTCTTATCGTGAATTCTAAAACCGAAACAGAAGCTATTTAGATATAGGTTTTCCAATTGCTCACCCATCACTGCACCTATTGCGAGATCGCCCGGTGTCTCGGATGAAGCGTTGAACAGTAAATCTCCTTCCATTACAGAGTTTTGTGATTCACCATTTCGCACGTGAACGCGCTCCGTGTGGCGTATATCAAGGGTAACATTTTCTAATACACCGAGAAATGTAACATAACGCGCATTGCCACCTTCAAAATCACTTTTGTTCTTACCAGACAACCCTCCATAGATTGAACCAATTTGACCCATTTTTACTGTCTCCCATTCACCGCTGAAGCCGGGTAGGCGCGTCCTACCGGTGAGGAGTTGCTGCATGGTGGCTTGTTTGATTGCACGCTTTTTGGCGATGAGTGCGTCCAATGCGTTGATTAACCCATCCACATCCGACAAGGCTTCGGCGATGGCGCGTTGTTCTGTGATAGGCGGAAGTTCTATCTGCACTTGAGCTAAATTATTGATATAGATATGAACAACAGCGTCGCCTTGTCCCAAACGAGCCTTCTGTGCTGCCACTATTGGCGAATTCATCAAATGACCAAGAAAAATAGGGTTTTGTCCTGATGGGGTCAACACAATAACATCTCCGCCAGCGTATGCTTGTTCTTCACCAAGATATGCTGCACAGCGACCAATTTCCTCTGCAGTTTCACCTGACCCCGCAAATAAAAGGTCTCCTGTCTTGATTGGTAGTGCAGTTTCAGCGACATCTGGCGGTATTCGTGATGCTACCTTCAAAATGTAGTCTTGGTATTGTGTATATAGTTCTCCATAGCGAATACATGGCACACCTTCATCGGTTACATCATCGCGCTTTATCCCACGTCCTTTGGAAAACGAACCAAGTTCCTTTAACTGCTTTGTCTCCCATTTTCCACTAAACCTTTGCTGATTACTCATGCCATGTAACCCCCATCTTCAGTAAATGGGTATCAACTTTAAGGCTAAAATCTTCTACCTCATTTACAAGGTCCGGCAACGGCTGTGCGTACCGTTCCTCCAATTCCTTCACGCGTTCGGTGAGGTTCTGTGTCAACCGCTGCACTTCACCTGTAATTTCGGCTTGGATTGTGGCGAACCATTTATCGTCAATCACGAGTTGTTTGATTTCCGTTTCGGTGAGTGTTGCGTAGCGTGCTAACACCTGTTCATCCAGCGCGAGTTGTGCCGCTTTTACTGCCTTGTCCGCTTTAGATTTCGCATCAATTAGCGATAAGCAGTGTTGAAGTGCATCGTGTTCTTCATCGCTGTCTTGCGTCCCGTTGCGTATCATCAGATTGGGTGTGAGTTCTTTGCGTCGTGCGTTTATAGTGGTCTTTGTAACGTTTCCGCTGTCGTTGGTGGCATCGGCGAGTAATCCGTCCTCACCGGTGTGTTCCTCAATGTATTCCTCAAGTTTTTGCTCAGCAGTCTCCAGCGCGGTTTGGTGTATATCAATTTCTGCTTGTTCGTCGGTAAAATAGCGTGCTACAATCAGGACTGGTGGAATCAAATCCATCTTATATTTCTTTTTTTTCATAGTGAGGTCCGGGGTTTCCTTTAGGTCTTTGTCTTGGATAAGGTCGCGCGGTTGCGATGCCTTCACCCATCCGTCTGCAGTGATAAGATACACATCGTCCTGCATCGCTTCATCCCAATAGTCCATCAGTTTTTGGTAAACATTGTAACGGTCAAGCAGTGGTAAATTGTCGAATTGCATCAGCAAGTCTTCCGACAGAGCATCAATAACATCTCTTGGCTTGGTATTTGCATCAATACCACCCAACAGCGGTTCATGTGTTTTCCGCCATATCTCAAAGACAGCGGTTACTTGCCGCTGGTAGTCTGTGAACTCGTTATGTGAGAGGATGGTTGTTTTTACGTGTTGCGTTTCTACTTGTGGATCGCTATAACCGGGTCTGCCGTTTGCTTTGAACAACTTTTGGCGTAATGTAGGAAACACTTCCCAGTAGTCGTCAAGTGCGTCGATATTGGTGTCGGGGATACCCCCGTTGAGGTGCGCGTCGAGATCGTGGAGGTCTTCGGGTTCGCTGTTGTCAATATAGCGTGGGATATTAAGGTTATAGTCGTTGGCGGGGTCAACAATTTCAGCTTTCGGCACCATGCGTGAATATCCGTCGATTTCGGTCTGTTTGTTGAAAACGGACACGATTTTATGGATGTCTTGTGCGCGGAGTCGGTTTTTGTTGCCATCTTTGAGGAAACCTTTGCTTGCATCTATCATAAAGATGCCAGTACGATGTGCGGCATCTTCCTTGTCAATAACGATAATACAAGCGGGGATCCCGGTCCCGTAAAACAGATTGGCAGGTAAACCGATAATGCCTTTGATATACCCGCGTTCGATGAGGTTTCTACGGATGTCTGCCTCTTTGTTTCCGCGGAACAGCACGCCGTGTGGTAGGATGATTGCCCCTTTACCTGTGCTTTTGAGGGATGCGATGAAGTGTAGTAGGAACGCATAATCGCCATTTTTGGCAGGCGGGATGCCGTCCGCAAAACGGTTATATTCGTCCTCTTCAGGTTTAAACCCCGTGCGCCACGCTTTGTCGGAAAAAGGTGGATTTGCCACAGCAAAGTCGAAGGTTTTTAGATCACCGTCAACATCCCACGTGCGTGGGGCAGCAAGTGTGTTGTCGTGCCAAATATCTGCGGTTGGATTATCGTGGAGAATCATGTTCATCCGTGCAAGGGCGTAGGTCGCATTGTCCTTCTCTTGCCCGTAGACGCTAAGTCCACGCGGTGCTTCATCCGTTGCTCTGATAAGGAGTGAACCGGAGCCGCAAGTCGGATCGTATATTGTATGCCTCTTTTGGGTATCTGCCCCGATACCGATAACCTTCGCCATAATGCGAGAGACTTCGGCAGGTGTATAAAACTGCCCCTTGCTTTTACCTGACTCGGTGGCGAAATGTCGCATCAGATACTCGTAAGCATCTCCGAGTAGGTCATCACCTTCCGCTCTGTTTGCACCGAGGTCCAGATTGTTAAAGATAGCGACAAGTTTAGAGAGGCGATCCACCATCTCGCTGCCTCTGCCGAGTTTGCTGGAATCGTTGAAGTCTGCCTGTGCAAGAAAGTTGTCCAGTTCGTTTGCCTCGGCGAATTTTGCCATAATCTTGTTGATCTTATCGCCAATCTCTGTATTGCCTCTCAATTCCACCATATCGGCGAAACTACCGCCTTCAGGTACTTGAATAACCTGATATGGATTTCTTTCTGCCTTGTCGGAGACATATTTCATAAAGAGCAGCGTGAGGATGTAGTCTTTGTATTGGGATGCATCCATTCCGCCGCGGAGTTCGTCGCAGCTTTGCCAGAGAGATGCGTAGAGTTGGGATTTTTTGATTGCCATACCTAAATCCTTTTATTGTGATGTTAGGAGAATTATAGCATAAACCGAGGGGACACGTCAATGGTTTTAAGGGAGGTAAGAGATGCAATGAATTGCGCTATTACGAACCTGTTTTTCGTTAAGGGGAGATAGTTATTCAGAGATGGTATAACATGCCGCCCCTACGGGGCTTGATTCCTTTTTTTCCTGACACTGCTATAAACATCCCGTCGCTACGCGACTGAAGAGGTTTCTGTGTAAAACTCGGTTCGGTTAGGAAACCGAACCTACCGGGTCTGGGTCGGAGATGTTTATTTTTTCTTAAATTGACGCTTATGGGGTGTCCGTCAAAGTTCACCGATGCAGAACAGAGTATTCTTTGCTTCTAAACTCCGAATTTCGGAATAGTGGTAGACTTGGGTAACTTCCACGCCATTTTCAATGATGGCGGTGGGGCGTTCGATAACGAAGTCAGCGAAGTGGGGGGCGTTGAAGGCAACGTAAGCGAGGCTGAACATCTCAATCTGCGGATCGTATCGCTTTGACAGATCAGGGAATAGGACAATGCCAGTATCAACTTGGTAGATACCTGCGTTTTGGTCTATGTTCATCGTTTTAGTGGGACACTCGATAATTGCTCGCTGATGTGTATGGGTATCCCATATTTCTGTTTGCGTTACGATGGGTAGACATTTTTGTGTCGCCTCAAGAATGGCTGCGTTGCTGTCAAGGGCCTGGACCGGCGATGCCTCTTGGACATCAAACAGGGTGCCTCCCCAATAATCCCGCGCCGGTCTATACTCGAAGTAGTTATCGTTGCAGTAAGCATGCCTTCGGAATATCGCTGTGTGTGCTTTGCCAAAAACAGGGAGGAAGTCATAGTTTGGATTTATGAAGAGATTTTTCTCTGCAAAGGTGTGTTCACTCTTACACGAACCGCATTGGTAATAATCGCTGAAACTTCCATCTGTGGTATCTATGATGCGGCATCGAGATTCGACCCAAAAGCGCGGCGCATTCCCGTTGCCAACAGTGTTGATAAAAGAGCGTCCATAATCAAGACAATTCATCGGTTTTCCTTCCGGTTTTGTGAGCTACCTGCAATCTAAAAAATACCGAAACCCAAGACGAGTCGGATGCCGCCTAAGAAGATGGCTACGGCACAAAGGATGAGTCCGGTAATGGCAAGGTCTTTTTTTGAGGATAAGACGATAGCTAAGACACTGAAAAGCAAGCCGCATACGGCGAACGGAATGTTAAGGTAATTGAGGGATCCGAGGCACGGAATAAGGCCGACCGCCATTCCAAGAATAGCCAATATCCCCCAAACTAAACTTAAAATTGATAGTAACCCCATGACTGGTCTCCAAATTATGATAGAACGTTCCTGTGGTAGAGCGTTGCTGTTATGTTTTTAATAAAACGTGTGCTTCGCTTTAAGGTGATTGCTGCGAAGATTGTGTTTAGTAGAAAAGCGGAATAGACGTAGAGGCTTAACGGATTCAATAGATGTGCTTGGTTGAAATCGCCGCGCGAGATGGCGTAGAATGCGGTACTCATTCCGCAAAAAACGCACGGTTTGTGGAATTCTGCTTGCCAACTTTCAGGAATAAACTGCGCTAATTGGTGTTGTGGCACAACGAACGGAAGCATAAGTATGATAAAGATACCCACGCTCAGAATGAACCATACAAGCAGTAGCGCTAACATCAACTCGCTTCTTCTGATTTTTAACATGTTACACCTCTGCTGGACTGTTTTCTTCAATTTTCCGCAGTATGATATTTCCGCCGACAGAACGGAGCCGTAGGAGAGGACCTCCGCCATTGATCGTTCCACGTAATTGGTCCGGTTTTACTGTTCCGTCTGCTTCCACGGATACCGGGAATTCTGTTGTCACTGAACCTCCGAGTACTTTTGCTTCGACGGTTGCATCGATATCTGGAACGAGAGAGACATTTATACTACCCCCCATTGTTTCCAAATCGAGGAGTAGGCTCTGGCTCGCAGCGGATACCTTTCGTAATTCGCAGTGGATAGAACCCCCAGATGTTTTTGCCAAGACGGGTCTGTCGTTTTCTACCTCTATACTGCCACCGGCAGTTTTCAGGTCCGCGCCACCTTTGCAGCCGCGGAGTGTAATCCCACCGCCAGAGGTTTGTCCGTTGACTGCCCCTATGACATGAACGACTTGGAGGTTGCCGCCCGATGTTTTGGCTTTGACATCGCCAGTGCCCGCCGCAATCCCGATATTTCCACCCTTCGTTTGAAGTACGACATCTCCATTAAACGCCTTGAGATCAATATTCCCGATAGATGTGACACCATCAATACGTCCGGTAATCCCTTCGAGCCGGAGCCCTGCTCGGAATGTCTCTGCCTTCACGTCCCCTGTAACATTGGTGACGGAAATGTCGTCACACGCAGTTTTCAAGTCAAGGTTGTATTTCCGTGGGACGAGGATATCAAACTGAACGTCAAGATCGTTTTGCCGTTTCTGCCAGCGTTTCGCGTCTCCTGTGAACTTCGCCTCAATTTTAACGTCGGATGCTTCGTGTTTTATCTGAACATCAAGATTCTTGAGGATTTCCGCTGCGCGGCGATTCGCTTTTATCTGGGCTGCGCGTTGAATACGGACCGAGACGGTATCGTCCTCTGTGCTCTGTACGTCGATCCCACCGCAGTCAGTATCAATCGTGAGTTTTCCATCCGCGGTGACGGGAAAAGTTTCGACGATGTCTTCTAACGTCGTCTCCGTTAAGAAATCTGGTACGGCTTTACGGATGAGGTCACCGATCGGTTTATCTGTTAGTTCCTCGGTTAGGTTTTCCATGAACCGTTTCCCGAAAAAGGTGGTCAACCATCCTTTGAAATCCGCGGCTGTATCTAATTCTTCGTTGAGGTATGCTGCGAGTTGATGGCAGGCGATTGCGATTTGACTAAAAGAGGCATCGCTCTGAAGTTCGTCAAAGAGTCCGTCAGGCACTGCGTCGAGGCTATTCAAGCGAGTCAGTACATTATTGAATTGGGTGATGCATCGCGTTTCGCCATCCGTAAAGGTATCCGTTAGTGCTGCATCCTCTGCGATTTTTGCGGTATGCTCCAACATGTGGAACAGCCCCTTGAGTTCTTGTTGTCGTTGCTGTCTGTGTTGTTCCATGGTTTTCTCCTTATAATCGGTAAATAAGTTCTCTAAAGATCGTCAGACTTCCTCACCGTAGCCGCGCCTTTCTAAGATTGTCTTGAGATGTTCCTTCGCTTTGCGGAGTCTCCACTTTACTGTTGTCAGTGGTAGTGATAGAAATTCGGAAATCCGTTTCTGTGGCATCTCTGCCCAATAGTAGAGTTCGATAACTATTTGATAATCGGGTTGTAGATCTTTGATAGCGTCTCTGACGGATTGCTGTATGGATTCGGTCTCGACAATGTTAGCAGGATCTGCCGCCGATGTATCCGATGTTCTGTTCAGCAAGGGTTCCATATTCTCTTGCGGTTGATAACGCCCCCTATTTCTGTAGTAACGCAAGGCGCGATTCCGAGTGATAGAATGCAGCCACGCGCCGAACCGATTTAGGTCTGAGAGTTGTGGGAGTGCTTCAAACGCTCGTAAGAGTGCGTCTTGTACGATATCTTCTGCGTCGGTCGGATTTCGGGCGATCTGTTGTGCGACCGTTAGCATGGCGCGTCGGTAGCGGTTGACCAACACATCGAATGCTTGCGTATTACCGGCAAGTGCTGCGACAACCAACTCGGCATCACTCGCTTCAATCAATTCTACAGAATGCATGACAATACTCCTCTTCTTTCCTATTAGAGACATGTCACGTTAAAAGGAGAGTAAGAAATGTATTTTTTTTAGGACTTACGCGTTTTTCCATGATAACTTACTTATTACACACTGCAGGCGGGGCTTTAAACCCCGCCTGCAAAGGGACTGCGTAAGTCCTATTTTCGTGAAAATGAGCGAGTAGAAGCAAGAAAGGAGGTCCAGCGGTATTCTTTCAGGGTGTTACGAGGTGGGTCTGTAAAGCATCACGAGACAGCCTCCGAGTGCTGCGAGGAGGATACCTGCCACAAACTGCCACCGGACGGCTCCCCAACCGCCTTGGGGGGGATGTGATAGCGTTGCGACGACAGCGTTTACGATAGGCGCGCCTGCAAATACAATGGACATCACGACGGCGGGCTTTCCACCGGCACCGAAGGCGAGTAGGACACCGAAGGCACCGATCGCCCCGACAAGTCCGGCGACAAACGACCAAGTGATACCGCTCCTTGTAAATTGCCAGTCGGACCCATTAATGACGAGCATGAGCGCGGAACCGATGACTGCTGCGAGAAGGTAGGCGATACCCACAAAGAGAAACGCTTTATAACGCACAGTAGGATCCACCTTAAGGTCTCCCATGGAGACCTGTCCCTGATGGAGAAAAACACCGTATAGTCCCCATGATGACACGGTCATGATAACAAAAATTAGCCATACTTTAGACATGATTTATTTCCTTTAGGAGGCACAACCTAACAGGTTATGCTACGGCATTAGTTTTCAGTTACAAGTTACCAGTTACGAGTTACCAGAGAAGAAGTTTTTGATAATCCAAATCTTCTTTAACTGGCCCCTGGTTACTGGAAACTGACTCACTGATAACTACATTAGATAACGTGAGTTTAATAAAAGTGGGATGTTGGGTTTCGCTACCGCTATTTATGCAGAAAGTGCCTTGAAAAGCGGCATATTTGTCTAAATTATACGGTTTTTAGTGTGTATTTACCGCTCAACCCAACCTACAGATTTATTTTGAAGTTCACGTTAGATATATTTTTCAAATACTTTCAAGAGTTGATCTGCTACGGCTGTATCGTTAAGTTTCTGATGAGTATTAATTTTACCGGTTTCTCCGAGGCGTTCGCGTTGCGCTGCGTCGTTAAGGAGTTCCATAATACCCATCGCCAGTGCTTCAGGAGATTCAGGATCTACGAGGAGACCGCCACCGGTTGCGTCAATCATCTCTGGAAACGTGCCGTGATGTGGTTGGACGACCGGTACCCCGTTGGCGAGCGATTCTATGATGGATAACCCTTTAGATTCACGGTAAACAGTGGGAACAGAGAAGACATGCAATCGGTTGAGAAAATCAATCTTTTGTGTCCGCGTTACTTCGCCGTGGTGTACGAAGTTATCAGCCAAGCCGGCATCCCGGATTTGGTTGGTGAGTTCCTCAAGATAGGGTTCATCTTTCTTACCGAGGTATCCTGCGACATGCAGTTGAACGTTATTGGTACCGAGTGCTTCTGCGATTATTAGGAAAGCGTCTACTAAGATATGTAGCCCTTTTTCGGGGCAGATGCGCGCCAGATAACCGATAATAAAAGGCGGCGGTTCGGGTTTTTCGACGATCATACCGTGTCCGTCCATATTGAGTCCGAGTGGCACGATGTCGATATTATCGATGGAGACACCGAGGTACGTGTCTGCCATAAACCGCGCGTAGTAGTTGCACGGTGCGACGAAACCGTCTGCCTCGGATGCGCGTTTCCTGAGAAGGGTTAACACTTCTGTTTTGTAGGGTTCTATAAGGTCGTGGAGAAAGATATCTTCACCTTGAAGTGCGCAGACGACAGGTACATCTAATGCCTTCTTTATCTGAGTTGTGAACCCCACGAGCATGGAGTTGGTGAGATAAACGATATCGGGTTTATTCTCCTCAGCGAGCCATTTGACTAATTTCGTTAATTCCTTCTTTTGATGTCCGTATTCGGCTCGGAGCATAGAAACGGTGAGTTCGCCAAGGTCGCGTGCATCGGTTGATCCGCTGAGGCGTGCGAGTCCGTTTAAGAGTACTGGGTTATCGAATAGTTTGTCGATTGCCCACGGTGTATGCCTAAAGACAGAGAGTTTCTGTTGAAGATAGACGTTAATTCCGCCGAAAAAGACGCGGTCCATGCTGACATTTGCTTCATCAGTTCGGGTTGGGGTATAGGTAGGGATCAGTGTAACGTTATGCCCCTGCTTCTTCAAAACTGTGGCGACCATATTGTCATGGATACAGGTTCCGCAGTACATGCCGGCTGCGCCTGCCGTGATATAAGCAACTTTCATATTTTCTATTGTGGTGGAAGTGGTGAAAAAAGAGTTATCCTCAATTTAGCGTGTTGTTGTAGATGCGGGTTTAGGGAACGTATATCTTGAAAAATTTCTGAATATAGTATAGCAGATTCCCGAAAAAAAGTCATGACTATTTTCAGAGTGCCAAAGAAATTTGCTTTTCGCCTGTAATTGTGGTATTATTAACAGTTAGGATTTAAGCAACGACACAATAGAAAAAGGAGATTAAGATGTCACGTGTCTGTACTGTTTGTAATAAGCGACCGATGACGGGTCACCGGATTAGTAAGTCGGTTCAACATACCAAGCGGCGTTGGCTGCCGAATCTTCAGCGGGTTCGGGTTCAAACGGAGGCTGGTCCGAAGCGGATCCGTGTCTGTACAAAATGTCTGCGTAGTGGAAAAGTCGTAAAAGTTATCTCCAGAATGCCGAGTCCGGTTGCATAGCACATCACAACTCGAAGATCGTTCCCCCGATATCAGGTTATTCACATATTATAGGCTGGTTTTAGGAGATGCGGGTGACGCGTTGTACGCCTTTTAGCTGCAGGATGCCTTGCATGACGCTATCGAGCTGCTCAGCACCCGTTACGTCTATTGTTAGGTTGTCGGAAGCGGTTGCGTCAAGGTGGACGGTTGATGGCTGGAAGCTTCCACAGCGGATATTGACTTTGTATTGTGCGATTGCAGTCGTGATTTCACCGAGCATTCCGGGACGATCGCTGCATTCGACGAGGATTTTGACAGGGTAAACATCAGGCTGTTGGTCTCCGTTTACGGAGGGCGGTTTCTCAGTCCATTTGACGGCTAAGAGTCGCTCTGGTTCGTCGAGGATACGTATGCATCCGGACCTATGCACAGAAACACCACGCCCACGGGTGAGGTAACCGACGACCTGATCTCCGGGTATCGGGTTACAGCATTTCATGATCCGCATCATCCCTAAGTCGATGTCATTTTCGAGTTGGACTGCTGGTCCGGGAGATTTTCGCTTGGTTTCAACATCGGCGGCCGTCTTTGTTTCAGGTTCCGGCACCTCAGGTTTCAATAGGTTGACAACGTGTGTGGCGGACTCATATCCGTTGCCGATACGGATGAAGAGTTCTTCAAGATTTTTTAGATTGAGTTGTTTGGCGATGTCAAGGAGTTTTGGGGAATTGAGGCAATCCCGTGCGTTAAGGTAGGAGACCCTTAGTTCTGCTGCAATAAATTTCTTTCCTAATTCGAGAGCGTCCGCTCTATCCTTTTCTCGGTACCAGTGCCTAATTTTATTCCGTGCTGCAGCGGTTTTCACATGAGACAACCAACTCCTGCTCGGTTTCGCGTTCGGTTGTGTCCGAATGTTGACTTGGTCACCATTCTCCAGAACGCGTCGGATGGGTGCGATAGAACCGTTTACTTCTGCTCCGACACATGTATGTCCGATGTCGGTGTGGATTTTATAGGCGAAATCAATAACGGTCGCGCCTGCTGGTAATGTAAAAAGGTCTCCCTTCGGCGAGAATACATAGACCTCATCTTGAAAGAATTCCAATTTCATTGATTCCACAAACTGATGTGGACTATCCTGTGTCTCCTGAATATCTTCAAGAATCTGTTTATAATTTGCGAAGATAGAGCGTCCCTGTGCGCTTGTCGGTACGCCCTCCTTGTAGCTCCAATGTGCAGCGATTCCATCCTCAGCGACCTTGTGCATCTGATAGGTGCGGATCTGGACTTCGACAGTTTTACCTTCGTCAAGGATCGTTGTGTGGAGCGATTGGTACCCGTTTTTCTTTGGATTTCCTATCCAATCTCGGAGCCGGTCGGGATGATAGTTCCATCTTTGATGAAGTGCGCCGAGTGCGATATAGCAATCTGCTTCGTTTTTGACGAGGATTCGTAGTCCGATGAGGTCCCGAATTTCGTTGAAAGGTGTCCCTTTCTGTATTTTCTGGTGGATGCTGTAGATGTGTTTCGTTCGCCCGTGAACATCGGCGTAGATACCGCGTTTTTCGAGTACCTGACGAATCTGTTTGACCACTTTATCGCAGTAGGCTTCTCGCTCGGCGAGTTTCTGATTCAGGAGTTCGGCGATTTTTCGGTATTCGCCGGGATGCATATGTTTGAATGCGAGATCCTCAAGGCGGCTCATGATCCGCCAGATCCCTAATCGGTGTGCGATGGGTGCGTATATCTCCAACGTCTCCTTCGCGATACGTTGACACTTCTCGCTTGTTAGGAAGTTGAGCGTCTCCATGTTATGAAGCCGATCTGCGAGTTTGATGAGAATGACGCGCATATCTTCCGCTGTGGCTAATAGGAGTTTTCGGTAGGTTTCGGCTTGGGTTTTCCGGTGTATACGATCTTCAACTGTTATAACCGCTGTGGCAGTCGCGGATGCGACATTCGGTCTATATTGCCCGATCTTCGTGACACCTTCAACGAGATTTGCGATATTCGCGCCGAAGCGTACTTGTAGTTCTTGACGTGTTATCCCGGTATCTTCGAGTACGTCGTGCATGAGCCCTGCACAGATCGTGTGCGTATCTAACCGTAGTTCGGCAAGTATTTCGGCGGTTTTAACGCAGTGCGAGAAATAGGGTTCACCGGACTTCCGCTTTTGCCCTTTGTGTGCCTGTTGCGCGAAACGGTAACAACGTTCGAGGAGTTCAGTTTCCGAATCTGGATTGTATACTTGAATTTGGTTAATCAGTGATTTGACACTCATTTTCTATGCGCTCCCACATAGATTCGATGTTCTCTCTCAACTGAAATTCGACAAAAGAGGGATACGTTTGTTTAATCAAGTTGCCTCTTAGATAAGTTGGCGAACGAGATAGTTCGCTTCTCTCAGCGGGACAGAGTTTTACAAGTCTGTGTCCGGGTTTTCCATACCGCTCAATAAACCCCAATTCTTCAAAGATCGCGAGTCCTGTTTCAACTGTTGAGGGTACGCCGAGCGTGCCATTCAACATTGCGGTCTCGGCGTATCCGTTTGCTCCGTTGGATTGGACGGCTTCACGTATTCCTCCGTACAATTTCTGTAATTCGGATTTTTCGGGATACTTCTTATTCACCCAATCCTTGATTGCCGTTTCATCTGGATCGCCATAGATGAGGTGCAGATAAGAGGTCTCCTCTGTAGCGAAAGCCGATGCACACCGTTTGAAAAAGAGGTCGGAACTCGGAGTCAGATGACAAAAGACGATATGCTGCACGAATGGGAACGTTTCGGAATTCGCCACAAGCGTGCTTGACGCGATTGTTCGGAGTTCACCACTCTCCAATTGTCTTAATAACGCTGCTTCCTCTTCAGGGGATGTTGTTTCATCGTGCCGTGCGATCCCCTCAATGCTTTCTGGTAGTAGTTTCGTGAGTAGGCAATCCAACATTTCATTATTTTGTACATAAATTATACAAGATTCTTCCCGCTCAAGCAACTTTAAAAGATATTTTTTTTTCGTCGTGTTGCGTCTATTAACAAGTTTGACCGAGGATTCAACGTCAAGTTTCGGAAATACATCCCAGTTCATGGCTCTGCCTTCGGAGTGTACTTCCCAATCTTTAAGGACGAGTTGTACAGAGCGGGTGCCTTGCCATTCGTTGATTTGTGGTGAAAAAGCGACATCAATCGATACGTTGGGTCGGTTGAAAGTGACGAGTTTGTCGCCAGCCCCCCAAGCGATCGCACACTGTTTCACGCCACTGTCGCTGACGAACATTTTCAGGTGGCTTCCATCCTGTCCCATTGTTCGGGGAGTGCCGTCAATAACTTTGACGCGTCTTTTGCCAAAAAGCGGTGCTGGATTCTGCTGTCCAAAGGGTTCAAACTGCTCAAGTTCCTTTAGGGTGTCTAACGTCAAAAGTGAGAGATGCGTTTCAAATTCGAGGTCCAGCTTCGGTTGGAGTGCCTCCTCTGTGAGATGCTCAGAGGCGTATGCGTTGAAAGCGTCCTTGAATTTGGGAATATTTCTGGTTTCGATCGTTAACCCGGCGGCTGCTGCGTGTCCACCATGTTTCACGAGCAAATCAGTACAGGCGACGAGACTATTTGCAAGGTTCATTCCATCAATACACCGCCCGGAGCCGGTCGCTGTATCGCCATTAATGGCAAGGACAATGACAGGTTTATAATAGGTTTCTTTCAAGCGTCCGGCGACGATGCCGACAATGCCTGTTGCCTTGGGGTCTGCCTTGTTTTTTGCCTTTTTATCCCACTCTTCATCCCATTCATTGGCAACAACGATTCCGACCGTCTGATCGTTAACCTCACTTTCAATCATCTCCACTGCTTGCTCTTGGATATGTCTTCCTAATTCTTGCCGTTCTTTATTTTTCTCATTGAGTTGGGAAGCGAGCCGAATTGCGTCATCCTCAGAGTCGGTGGTGAGAAGTTTAACGACTTCGTCTGCGGTATCTATCCTTCCGGCTGCGTTGATTCGAGGTCCCAATTTAAAAGAGAGTGCGTATCCGTCGATCGGTGTCTCAATTTTGTGTGCGGCTGCTTCGCATAAAGCGTGAATTCCAGGACGTTCGCGTTTGTCAAGTTCCGCCAATCCCAAGCGGCTCAAAATGCGGTTCTCTCCGGTGAGCGGTGCCATGTCCGCGACGGTTCCCAATGCGACCAGGTCCAGTAACGATTCGAGAAAGGCTTTGTCGTCTATCAAGCCTTGTGCCAATTTAAATGCCAACCCCACACCGGCGAGTTCTGTGTAGGGGTATTCGTTGCCCGGAATCTTAGGTGAAATTAGGGCATAGGCAGGCGGCTGCTCTTCTGTCGGTTGGTGGTGGTCAGTTACAATGACATCCATACCGAGTTCATTGGCTAATGCGACTTCCTTAACCGATGTAACACCGCAGTCTACCGTAATAAGCAACTTTGCGTTGCTGTTTTGATGGATCTTGTTTATCGTCTCTTCGCTGAGTCCGTAGCCTTCATCAAATCGATTCGGGATATAGTAGTCTGCTGGCACATCTATGTGTCGGAAGGTGTTGAGTAATAGTGCGGTAGCGGTGGTGCCATCGGCATCATAATCGCCATAGACACAGATTTTCTCACCCCGCGTGATTGCCTTGCGTATCCGTTCAATGGCTTTGTCCATATCGGCTAATTCAAAAGGGGAGTGGAGTTCATCAAAAGTCGGATAGAGATAAGCACGCGCGTCGGCAGCGGTTTTTATCCCTCGATTGATCAGCAGCTGCGCAGCGAACGGCGAGATACCCGCTTCGGATGCCAACGCCAAACTGCTGTCAATATCTGAATTTCTAAACTGCCACTTCTTGCGGGGGGGACTTCTCATGGTATGCCTTCCGTTGTTGAGATAGGAACCTGCGCTTTGTGCCATATCGGACTTGCAAGCAAACGCTTCACCTATTTAACATAGTAACACAAAAATGTGGGTTTGTCAAATTTTCTGAAAGGTTCCTCGCCTGACCCCTATAGATTGCCGAATTGCATATATTTTTTGCTCCAGAATATGTTAAATACGTTAAGTATTTAAGATTTAAAATGGATGGACTATTATACATCTGGCAGTTGTGCTTGAAACGGGTTAGTCCTTCTTTTCTTCTGGGACTTCAAAGCTTTCTTGGGTCCGCGTGTCAAACACTGTTGCCCCAGGCGGAGGTTCAACGGAAAACCGAGCGTCAGGGATAGGTTCGTTAATCTGAATGTTTGTGAATTGCACAGTTTTGGTCGTGACATCGGTTTTTGTGCCTGTCTCGGCATCGGTTTCAGTCGTAACCCACTTGGCAGATTCCGGGAACCAGAGATCGGGGGCGACCTCTTTAAACTTGAAATCCTTTGTCATTGAAAGCATGTCGTTAAAAAACATGTAACGTTCAGGACGGTAGCTTTTCTTTGGGTTCAGCCACAATTCCATTGCGAGACCATACGCATTTCCTTTGATATGATAGACATCACTCTCGTTGAAACGCACCTCTTTAATGCTTTCGATTTCAAGTTCATCAATAAGCATTCCGAGAGATTTTTCACCACCACTGAGATTCCATCCCCAGAAACGTGGATCATTAAAAGGGTCATCGACGAATTTGCTTCTGCGACTCAGGATAAGACCGTTAGATGTTTCGCGGAGTCTCTCAAATGTTTCGCCATCATAGGCGTACTGTTCTGTTCCCTTAAATGAAGTGTTTCTGTCAGGATCGTACTGAATAACATCTTGTGTTACAATGCATCTCATTTTGCGTCCGGAAAACTCGAAAGTTCCCTTCCAAGTACCACTGGGGGCACGTCCCATCGGTCCATCAGATTCAACACTGGTAGTCTCGCGAAAAAAGTCAACACGCCCGCTTTTAAGCAGCCCATCGTAATAGGCGATACCTTCTCGGATAAGTTGAAGCAACTCTCCATCGCTTTTTGACAGCACGACTGGGGCTGCCGCTGCCTCACTTTTAGCAAGAACTTCGGGGTCTATCTTGCTGCGGACTAAAGGAATCTGGAAATCTGAGTTATTTTCATAGCGTTGATTTGATTCTTCATCGAAGTGATAAAGTGCTATGGTATCCGTATCTGCGGTAAACGCATCTGTCGGCACGTTGTAGTTGCCCTTATAACGGACAACGCTGCTGATTCGCAACTCGTCGATATAAACCCCTGAAGCGAAACGCTCGTTGAATCCAGGCATCATTGGGATTCCCGATATAATCGGGATACCTCCAAGCACGAGACGATTCGGATTTGGCACTGGCAACTCGCTTCCATCAACTCCTTCTGAAATATAACCGTCGTTTCCAACAGCGGCACCTCGGTCGATTGTTGCCACGTAATGTACCCACTGACGCACCGGTAGGTTCCCCCTCATCGTTCCTGAATGTTCAGTGGTTCCTTGCGACAGGATACCGAGTTGTGTTTGTGTTTCCAAAACACCGTCTTCGTCCTCGTCCGTAGGCAGCCCCATAAGGAGACAGTTGAAACGGTCTGTTTGCCCCACAAGTGAAAAAACGCTTCCTTTGGGTAACAACGCATCTACATAGACCCACGCTTCAACTGTGAGTTCGCCGGTGAGTTCAGGAAACCAGGGTACATCCGTTTGGAGCTGCCCAAGTTTGGGATTCAGTTCAAGCCAACCACCACCAGCGGGAGATGGCTCGTGCGGTGCTGCGAACAATAGGATTGGATTCATTAAAATGCCGATTAGAACTATTAGGAATGTTCCTCTGAGATATTGCATGGGATAACTCCTTACCTGTTGTCAGAGTGTTCGGACATGAACGCTCCTACTTTGTAACGAAAGCAAAAACCGGAATCTTGATAAGACGCATCTGTGGATGACTCGTCTGGAGTCGGACTTCGCTTTTCAGGATGCCTTTTGTTAAAACCGATGGCAACGTTAGCGTCAATTGATAGTTGTTGCTGTTCTTTTGTCTTTTTACCGTGATGGTTCCGATATCGGCTTCGGCTTTTTCAATCTGGAGCTCGGTGCTTGTCAGATTCTTAAGTACCAATACTTTCGTATGTTCCGCGCTTGAATTAACTTGTCCGAAGAAAAAGCGTTCGGGCGCGAGGGTATAAGCCTGACTTCCGTCTCCGGATATCGGTAACTTGATGGTCCTTATTTCGCCTTTGTGGTCAATATATTCAACTATGAGATTTTCATTAAACCGTCCTTTGGGCATCTGATCTGTTTTAAAGTTCAGTTCAATGTCAGCGGCGCGCCACGGATAAACGGTGTTATTTTTACGCAGGCCGGGTTGAATCCACGCCTGTGAACTTTTAATATTTTGAATCATCAGAGCCGTCTCACGCGGGTTTTTGAGCGCAACAATTTTCTTTGGATGCGATGTACTGGTACTTTCGACATAGAGGCTTTCAGGCACAAAGACGACGGGAAACTCCACGGCGCGCCCGAAAGAGACGAAAGTATACGGACGTTGCGGTGTATCCGTCCGAATATGGACAGTCATAAAAAAAGTCCTGTGGACTGCAACTGCAGTTGAACCGATCCCTAAAACAGTGTCTTTCCCGATAGGGATGACATCTGGTTTCGGTTTCGCGACGACGGTATGTCACGTATTGCCTGCGACAGAGATAACTCGTATCGGTGCATCACTACGGTTTTTAAGTCGTACCGGAAATTGATACCCCACCGGTTCCTCATTTCCGAGACCGTGTTGCAGCGTAATCAAGGTATCTAAGTCCAATAAGGTGGGTGAGACGACCAAAGCTGGTTGTCTTTGTTGCTGTTGGTTTTCCGAGAGTGCAAGCACGCGCCCCGTCCAGAGGTCCAAAAAGCGATCACGGGAGACGACAGTCGCTGCCTGATACAGGAACTTGCTCGGTGTATCAAAGAGGCGAACCCACTTTTTGTTGGTGTACTCAACGACGATGAAATGTCCGTTGGTAGCCTCAAATTCAGAGGCGTTTTTGTCATCAAATGTAGTTCTGAGGTGTGCGATGACCGGCGTTTTAAACGCCAAAAGTTGCTCGTAGTTGAGACGGTGTTCTTGCAATTCGAGTCCGATTTCTTTGGCAGCGTTAATGATGCCTGCGAAATCGGCAACGCGATGTCTGTCAGCCTTTTTGAAGGTATCTTCGATCTGCCACAGTAATGCCTCAACGCCTAAGATATTAGCAAGGTGGTAAAGACTGGTAACATCGGAAGTTTGTTTGTCTTCTGCCGCGAAAGTGAGCGGAAGGACAAGTAAGACGATAAAAAGCGTGCTTATTAAAACTTTCATAGTTTTCTCCTTCATCAGAGACCGAGTGAACCCAACGCTTTGATTTGAAGTTTCCGAGGTGCTGAGCGTGTCAAGTTGGGTTTCTCTACGTTCTTGAATAGATATGGGATCCTCTTGACTTTCGGATGTTTTTGGTCTATCAACATCCAACTTCTCAACGCCGTTCAACCCAACCTACAAGACTATGGTAAACTTTGATTTGAAGTTTCCGGGGTGCTGAGCGTGTCAAGTTGGGTTTCTCTACGTTCTTGAATAGGTATGGGATCCTCTTGACTTTCAGATGTTTTTGGTCTAT
>JAJEET010000140.1 GCA_022820835.1 Candidatus Poribacteria bacterium | reverse complement strand
TTTTTTATTTTTGGGTTCTACTTTTTCACTCTTGCATTCAACAATCATCCACACATTATCTTGTGTCAATTCAGAAGCGTCTTTAGGGAATACTACAATATCAGCACGCGGACGGCGAGATCCCAGTTTCAAACCGAACTCAATTTTGATCTGTTCGCGTTTGTATTTGTGCTCATTGATCAGTCTTTTTTCAATTGTCTGGCGGACATATTCTTCTGGAGTGTCTTTACGGAATTTTCCATCAATATAATCACGGATGGAACCGTCGGGGACACTGATGACTTGTCTTTCGGGGTTTGTGTTCACAAATATTTCTCCTTGTTGGATGTTTTACTTCCTATTGTGCCTACTCAAGGACACGCTTCTCAAAATCAGAACGCTCAATCTGTCGGAACCGGTTGTGGCGTAAATTCTCATAGAAAACCCAGGAACCTGTGTTTGTCCCAGAGGCAAAGATACCAAAAGGCGTGTCGGTTGCACAGAGAAAACTTTTCAGTGGTTCGGGACTGTAATTTGTCTCAACCGATGATTTGCACTCTGCAATAACAACAAAATTCCGTTTTGCATCACGAAGCACAATGTCTGCTTTGCTATGAATTTTCCCCATCTGAATGCTATACTCCCTGATGATAGAAAATTTAGCAAATCTGGGTTCAGAGAAATATGCAATAATAGCCTCTATTATATCAAGTTCTTGAAGTCGATCTTCAATAGCAACGCTGAAATCTTTTTCTCCCTGTTTTTCAGAGAGTTTCAAAGCATTCTGGAGATCAGATCTTGCACCTATCAGGTCATTTAGGTCGGCTTTGGCTTCGCCGCGACTTGCATAAATACTGGCATAATCTGAGTTTATATGAACTGCTAAATCATAAGCAGCAATAGCATCTTCTGCCTTACCACCTTTCCAAAGTAGGCAACCAATGGAAAAGAAAACGATGACGAAATCTGTCTTAATTTGTTCTGATAGGATAGCAATAGTGTTCTCGCTTTCGCCTATTGTCTTATCAAGTGTTTCTTTTGATAGCTCCGGAAAGAGGTCTACTAACTTTGGAAAGTGTTGATCTTCGTACGTCTTAATAAGCGTACCGATCAATGCCATTGCTGCAGATAAGGGGTGGTCTTCATCTTCGCCGACTCCATAGATTAAATCATCCAAGACTGCTGAAAGTTGTTGGTACTCCGCTTCTGCTACCACGACACGGCTAAGGTCTTCATTCTGATTCACAATACTGGCTAATAGATTTAGTAAATCTGTAAGCCACTGTGCGGCACTTTCGGGGTAAGGTGTCGCATCAATAAATTCTTGGGCGAAAGGTTGTGCCGATGCAAGTAACACTTTTCTTGGAAAACCGTGTGTCCTTAAAACGGGTGGTCCAAAAGGTGTGAATGTTGATAATATACTTTGTGGTGTTTGCATTATAGTTGACATCGTTTGTTCCCTCTTCCTGTTCCATGCATCATAACTTAACTTTCTCAGGACTTACTCGGTACTAATGTCTATTATACACCGATTCGGAAAAGATTGCAAGAAAGAGAACAGAGTCATTCAGGACGATTTAGTTTTCGATTCCGATCTCGGTTTTGGTTGACAGAAACTAACGTTTAGAAGCAAGATTCTGTAGCAGCGGAAACAGGCGTAAAATCTCTATACCCTTTCAGAACGCAACCCAAACAGAGGAAAATTGTCCCTCTTTTGGGTAAATAAAAAATAAATTTGCATCCCTACATCATATATGTTATCATATACATACTAATTTAATTATATTAATCAAGTAAAAATGTAAAAATAACCCTTCACCCACACAAAGGAGGACAAAACGTAGACCCGGTTAAAACGAAACCCATTTTGCCTAACGACTCAGAGTCGCCGCAAACGCAAACCCCAAATGTTACACTTTTCGCCTTTTTTTTCAAATACGAACCCATAACACAATCGCCTCTGAACCCTTACAATGACTAAGTTTATCGCAATGGCACATCCATACCCAATCTTACACAAGTGTAACATTTTAAAGACAGACGCACTGCCTCTTAAAATCCATGATAACCAGACACCTGCGATCGCAACCCGAATCGGAACCGACAGACCCGAACCCATCGCAGAAAAAGTATGACGCAGATTTTTGCGCACAAGAAGAAATTTTGCGTACAAAAAAAATTAAAGTGCCTTTAGAACAAAAATCACAACAGCAGATTTTGCGTACAAAAAAAATTAAAGTGCCTTGAAGATACAACATGAGACCCATATTTTCACGATGGTGAAAAAAGCACCGAAAAAATAGTAGTTTCTAACACAATAGACCCCTAAGCAATATTAAATAATAACTTCTCAATTTTCTGATTTTCAGGCAGGCACAGACCCCGTAGGGGCGGGGTTTCCCCGACCGGCATCAATGTAAAATGGGCATATTTAATATTCAAAATTGCTTAGATAAATAAAATAAATATGTAAAATTGAATGCCCCTGAGTTTGACACAAAATATATCTTGACCGATTGCCTATGCTGTGCTATTCTATCACATCAATACATTTTAGAAGGAGGAGTACCGTTTCTCTCTGAGATAAAGTCTACCAGTTTTGCTGAGGATGCGGAGAGTCTCGGTTTTATAGTCTTTATGCAGGTTGCAGCAATGTTTGGTGATCAAAAAGGGGGCGTGGTTGAAAAGCCGGATCCGCGCGCTGGCGGCGACATCGTCGTCGTCAAAATCCATGCCGTCCCGATGTGTACGGAGTATAAAGGGTTTATACATGGGGGCACCGGCGAGCACTTCGGTCATGAAGCTGCTGGTGAAGTTGTGGAGGTCGCGCAACCCGGACGCATCCAAGTCGGGGACCGTGTGGTGGTACAGCCACAGAACGCCTGCGGTGAGTGCCAGATGTGTGCCATCGGGGAGCATATCCACTGTAGGCGGGGGCGTCGTTCGAGTATCCGAGATCTTATTGACGGGGAAGTGGCTTCGGCGACTTATGCACAGTATATGCACAAGATGGAGGATCTGTTGTGCCTGATTCCAGAGGGTGTCAGTTATGAACATGGCGGGATGGCGTGTTGTGGACTCGGACCGACATTCGGCGCGATGGAGCAGATGCAGGTCAATTCGTTGGATACCGTCATGGTGACAGGCCTGGGTCCCGTTGGGCTTGGTGGAATTATCAACGCTCACTATCGCGGCGCGCGTGTTATCGGTGTAGAGAGCCATCCGTATCGTGCTGAACTCGCGAAAAAGTTAGGCGCAAAGGTCGTTTTGGACCCGAATGATGAGGATATTCTCGATCAAATTCGCGACTTGACAGACGGTGTCGGCATCGACAAGGCAGTAGACTGCTCTGGGGCATCTGCAGCACATCGGTTGATGGTTGACGCAGCCCGTAGCAAAGGACAGGTCACGTTCGTCGGCGAAGGCGGCGAATTTCCGCTTGCCGCGAGCCGAGACATGATTCGGAAAGGCTTAGTCCTGCGCGGAAATTGGCACTATAACCTCGGTGTCTATCCAAAATTAATGCAGATGATCCAAAATTCACCTGAACAGATTGACACATTCATCACGCACACCTTCCCGATGCGAGAAGTACAGAAGGCGTGGGAGCTTCAGGCGACCGGTGAATGCGGTAAAGTGGTCCTGTATCCGTGGGAGTAGTCGATTCTTAAAGGGGCACGTCTTGAAGGCGGCGGAGTTGCTGTTCAAGTGCTGTTTTGCGTCGCCTTCTCATATTTTGCGCGTGTAATCTCAAAGTCCAACATTTTCCCACTGTCTGCTTTTCGTGCAACAGTTAATCCGAGCGATCGCCATAAAGCTATTGAGCGGATATTGTCTACAGGAACATCCACCGGGCAGAATCGATCGATTCCCAATTTTCCAAACGCGTGCGCCATCAAGCATCGCACGACCTCTTTTCCGTAGCCCTTGCCCCACAAGGTTTTGTCCCAAATCCCGATGGGTAGACGCATTATTTTTTCCCCTGCAATTTTCGCCCGTTCCAAGTTCATCCATTGCAGACATACCTCGCCAATGGTTCGCCCACTCGCCTTTTCTACGATTGCAAACAGAAATCCGCTATCCCGCATGAATTTACCGGCTTTTTTAAGATATTCCGTTGTCACGGGTTCGTCAGGTGGAGATTCCTCAACCGCGTTTAGAAAGTCGGGGTCTCTGTAGAAAGGGACAGCAATATCAAAGTCGGCAATCTTAAAGGGTCGAAGTTTCAGGCGTTCAGTCTCCAAGTAGATATTGTGGCATGCAAAGTTATCTGGTTGTATCATTTTTGTTTAATTTCCTTTGAATTTTGAAAATAAACCCAATTTTATAGAACGATATAAGTGGGGTGTTCGGTTTCATTGGTGTTTTTTTAATATATGTATAATCCATACATTCTGAAACAATTCATCAATTTTCTAAAGCGGAGGCAGTGTTTTCTTTCTATCACTTCCGGTTGAAATTGAAACAGCCCGGTAGGTACGCTTTGTCAACGTGCTTACCGGGCAGAAAAAATAAGCAATGGCACCGCCACTGCGTTAGCTGCTTCAGCCTCAGCCTCAGCCGCCTGATGTTTTCACCGGTTCTGTAATTTCTGGTTCAGGGGGTGGCACCGTGCTATCCGGGTCTCCATAGCAGAGCGCAAAGCCACCCTTACCGAACCATGAGCCGAGCGTCAGGTGGTAATCGTCGATGTTGTCATGCGCTAAAAAACCTGGCCGCTTGGTGTGGTCATGCCGCGCCAGGAAATAGTGACGATCGCCGTTCCATATCCGTTCACCGTTCATTGAGAGGCGGTATTGCTGACTATTGGCGACCTCAATAGGTATTTTGAGGTTTGCAATGAGGTCTGATAGTGAACCGCCTGCTTTGTGGTAGGCGACGAGGTCGTTCCAGTCAGCGAGCCGGACACCTACGCCTAATTTTTCTTTACATGCTGTATTGAGGTCGCCCTTCTCGTCCAAATCGTGGGCAATGACGTGGAAATTTTGGTAACTCGCTACAATGTGTCGATTTTGCATGGGTCAAACTCCTTTTCTTTATTTTTTTTTATTATGGATTGATGAAATCTTTACCGAAAACGAAACGGTCTATTTGATACTTATCAGTATAACCGATCCGCGTAAGAAATATCAACGGAAAATCTGTGTTTAACGCACTGCGTTCACTTGTAAGTATTATAGATTAAATAGGTAAGTAAATTTGCTCAACACTGTCCATTCGTGCGCTTCGAGTCCGTCCGACGTGTCCCATGCCTGATCGTACACGAGGTAAAAATCGCTGCCCGGACGATAGATATAGTTGAGCAGAAAGTTCGCGCTTGCCCGTTCTGCACTGTCGTTCCACTGGGTATACAACTTCGTAAAGAACCGTGTGTTTAAGGCATAACTAACCCTCGCACCGACAACGTTTGTTGTCAGCAAATCAATTTCGGGCAATTGAATATAGTTGCGTTGGTATCGGGTTTCAATTGCGATTTGATACGTCATCCGCCACTGACTATCAACGCTGACTCCCACGCGGTTGCCGTGAAAGTAGTCCCCGTAATCCATGCGGACGAATACGGAAAACGGTCTGCTGCTCTCGGTGAAGCCTCTTAGCGACACCTGATTCATCACGTAATCACCAGCCGGAATCTCAGCATCGTCGATACTGAAGGATTCATCAACACGGTCAAAAAACCGTCGGAAATCGAGATTGAGCCCGTCATCTGAATACCGAATCATATCCGCGCTGAACCCGAAGTCCCAGCCGATGGGTGTGTTATGGTGATTCAGTAGGTAACCACTAGAGAAACCGGCACCGACATCGCGTATACCATATCGACTGACTTGGACTTCGTAATTCGTATTTAACATGAGGGAGCGGATGTCGCGCCGATGCATGAACCCCATTTCGCTCGTAAATTGGGGTCCGATGTCGAGGTAAGAAGCGTTCACTCGGAAGTGCTTGTTTCGCCAGTTATTTGAAAGATACCATGCGAGGTCGCGTTCTTCTGGGTCCGGCGACCAACTTCCAACTGCCATTGCGCGCATCCGCCACTGATCATGGGGTCTAAAAAACAGGTCGATCCCGCCGTTGCGATGGTAATTACCCCCAAAGTCGTTCTGCCGATTGGTGAGAATGAAACCGACAGTTGAATCGCTGAGAATATCGCGTTGCATTCTTAGCACAGAGAAATTCGTCATAGGCGTTTCCTCAGAAGCGGCGGTGGTCATATTGAGCGCGCCTACACTATAAGCACCGACTTTGCCTGTCAGTTTACCGCCACCGAGTAGCCGGACCTCTCTTTCATCTTCGATGCCGATGCTGCGGCTGTAGAAAACCGACAGCGGTGGTGGGCCAAAGCCTCCGATGCCTGCGCCAAATGCAAACAGTCCGCTCCCCTCAAGGAAAAAATCACGCCGCTCTGGAAAATAGAGACTGAACCGTGTGAGGTTAACCTCCTCTTGGTCAGCTTCTACCTGTGCGAAATCGGTATTCAGTGTCAAATCAAGTGTCAGGTTCGAGGTAACACCGTATTTCATGTCGAGTCCAATGTCGGCTTCGGTCGTGCGCTGCCAATTTTCATCATCAAGATTCCGTCCCAAACCGCCAAGGAGATACGGCTTTAGATTAAAATATGACGGTGACGCAACGCCTTGCAGCCCGCTGAGTTTACCCTGATATATCGGATGGTATGTCCCGGGCCAACTCTGACTACGCGGGACTTGAATCCACTGCGTTGTTTGATTGAGTCGTGCGATGTTGCGTCCAAAATTGACGCCCCACACCATCGAATCGTTTTTCTTGAACCGTAATTGATTGAACGGAATTGCGATTTCGACTGTCCATCCTTTTTCGTGTTGTCGTCCCGCGGCTTCCCAGATACAGTCCCAACTCCCGTTGAGGTTTTCGCCACCGTCTGTGACAGCGGTATCTGACAGTGCACCGAGTGCGTTCGTCCGAAAGAAGAAGCACTGTCGTTTATCGCCGTAGGTGTCGAGCATGATGTAAACGTTATCATTTTGCCAGAGTTGCCCGTCGCGTCGCATTTCGTTCGCAACGATCTTTTCAGGTTCAGAGTCGTAGCACTCAAACCCGATATACAACTTTTCCGCGTTATACAACATGCGAACTTCCGTTCGTTCAGTAGGCGGTTGACCTTCATCAGGGAATTGTTGCGTAAAGTCGTCGATAACTTGTGTCTGAGACCAGGCTTCTTCGTTGAGATGTCCGTCAATTTCGATTGTTTCTTGGGCGAACAAGGGTTTGATTTCTTTGCTGGCTTCAACATTTAGGTTTGCTGCAGCAATTGCAGCAAGTATCAGAAGAACGATTCTGGGACGCATCTTTTCTCCTCTTTTAGATTTTTTTGCCTGCAAACGTGATATTTTGTTGTCCTTTAAAAAAGAAACACCCTCACTGAAATCTCATCTTGTGCCGTTCAGCAATGGGCGTTGTATTGTATAACTCGGAAAGTGTTTTATTTTCACTTATTCGCCCACCACTGTGCGACACATAGAAATACCGATCAGCACAACACCAAAACCGATGAACGTGCGGAGGCAATTTTTATGCTTCAGTGTGATAGACGATAAATAAAACATCCGAGAGTCCTATTTAGAATTCATGTATGTTAAGTATAATAACATATTTTAGGCGTAAATGTCAAATTTTTTATACGCCTATTGACACTAAAACATTTAACCTTCAGGTTCCTTAAAAATTCATCTTTCTTTAAAAAAAGCGAAGTGGTGCATAACGAAAGATAAAAATGAATGGTTGTATCTCAGTTTTACAACTTAGGTGAACTTGACGGGACAGCGGATGTCGGTTATAATAGTTGGCAAGACACGTGCTGAAACTAAAGCACGAAAATGAAGAGAGATATATTTTTACTATAGTTTGGACAGTTTGATCAGATTATAAGTTATGAAAAGTTGGCAGTGTTCTCCCGTTAGGGCTCCCGAACAGATGTTAGGATTGCCTTCTAAAACTGTTTTTAGGCATCTATTGTGTTAGAAACGACTGCTTTT
>JAJEET010000099.1 GCA_022820835.1 Candidatus Poribacteria bacterium | reverse complement strand
ATCGTCCGATTCGCAAATTAACACTTGACGGATAGTTGTTTTTGTGGTAGACTGCCAGAAAACAACTATCCTTTTATATTTTGAGGTCAAGTTTTGATGCAAGCACAACGCGTTGTTTGGCCCAGTCGCGCCAAAGTTGACGTTGAAACATTTACGTTACCCGCCCTCGGAGACGATGAAGTACTCGTCGCTACTGACGCTACACTTATCAGTCCCGGCACGGAGCGCGCATTCTTATTAGGACTCCCAAACGCACAAGGCGGTTACCCATCCCGCCCAGGTTACAGCAATATCGGCACAGTGATAGAGGTCGGCAACGCCGTCACGAACTTTAAAGTCGGTGAGCGTGTCGCCTCAACACAAGGACACACCAGCCACTTTGTAACCGCACCGAACCGATTGCTAAAAGTGGCATCCGCCGACGTACCATCCGAAGAGGCAGTCTTTTTTAACCTCGGTGCTATCTCCTTACAAGGGGTCCGAAAGGCACGTATCGAATTGGGAGAAGCAACACTCGTTTTAGGACAAGGACTCATCGGGCTACTCGCACTGCAACTCTCGAAACTCAACGGCGCGCTACCAGTCATCGCCGCAGACCTCACCGATAGCCGACTCGAACTCGCAAAAAGCATCGGAGCCGACGTTACACTCAACCCTGAAGATACCAATTTCTCCGAACAACTAAACGCTGTCACAAACGGTAATGGACCAGCTGTGGTTATTGAAGCAACCGGACACCCGGATGCAGTCAGCACCGCCTTAGATGTCGCCGGATGGGGCGCGCGCCTCGTACTCCTCGCAAGCACACGCGGAGAAACACCGAAGGTGAACTTCTATCGTGATGTACACAAAAAAGGGCTTATCCTTTACGGCGCACACAACGCCGTGCGTCCGCGTCAAGAGTCATCTCCGAACTACTGGACACTTAAAGATGACAGCCGCTTACTGTTGACACTCATCGCTGAAAAACGATTCGACGTTGCACCGTTGATTAGCCATCGCGTCCCTGGAGAAGAAGCACCGAAGGCATATCAACTGCTTATGGAATGGAACCCCGGTTTACTCGGTGTCGTTCTTCAATGGAACAACAACCACACACCTTAACCGCAAGGAACAATTAAAAATGGCAGTCAGCCGTCGGCTTTCGGAAACCGTCAGTAAGAGGTTCCTGACTAAATCAGTCCGCTCTTCACAGCATCAAAAATTGTAGCTCGTAATAAAATGGAGAGCGGATTCAAGAAAGGCATGTCAAAGTTCAAACCCACGTTATTTAACCGCAAGGAAAATTAAAAATACCGCAAGGAATAATTAAAGAATGGCACGCGAATATTCGATTGAAAACGTGCGCAATATCGGAATCGCAGCGCACATAGATGCCGGCAAAACAACGACCACCGAACGAATCCTTTTTTACACCGGCAAAAAACATAAAATCGGTGCTGTGGACGACGGCACCGCTGAGATGGATTGGATGGTGCAGGAACGCGAACGCGGCGTAACGATCACTGCCGCCGCAACAACCTGCTTCTGGAATGAACACGCAATTCACCTCATTGATACCCCCGGACACGTCGATTTCACAGTCGAGGTGGAACGCTCTTTACGGGTCCTGGACGGCGTTGTCGCACTTTTTTGCGCCGTCGGCGGCGTCGAACCGCAATCCGAAACCGTCTGGCAACAAGCCGATCGCTACCATGTACCCCGTATCGTATTTGTTAATAAAATGGACAGGGTCGGCGCGAATTACACACGCGTCTTGGAGATGATGAAAGAACAGTTGGGTGCGAATCCGCTACCACTCCAACTCCCAATCGGAGAAGGAACGGAATTTGAAGGCGTTATTGATCTAATAACACAGAAAACACTACGCTGGGATGCCGCAGACCAAGGACAAACCTATTCAGAGACAGAAATCCCAACGGAATTCCAAGAGGAAGTGGAAACCGCACGAGAAATCCTCTTTGAGACTGTCGCCGTTGAAGACGAGATGCTGCTTGAAAAATACTTGGGCGGTGAAGATATTACACACAATGAATTATTGACAGCTATTCGCACGGCAACTTTAAAGGGTGCTTTAGTACCCGTACTGTGTGGAAGTTCTTTGAAAAATCAAGGTGTCCAACCCCTACTTGACGCAGTCATCAACTTTTTGCCATCACCCATTGACGTGCCGCCGATTGAAGGGACAATACCAAAACTTACCTCCGGCAATAGACGTGCCAAACGCACAAGAGATACCATTGAAGCAGATAAAGTAACACGTCCCGCAGACGACACGGCTCCTTTCTCAGCCTTAGCCTTCAAAGTGGCGAGCCATCCAACCGTAGATAAACTCGTTTATTGTCGGGTCTACTCTGGCACACTTAGGCGCGGCGAGGCAGTCTACAACGTCCGTTCCGAGAAACGCGAGCGCGTCAATCGCATTCTGCAAATGCACGCCAACAAAGAGGCTGTCTCCGATGCAGCCTACGCCGGCGACATCGTCGCACTCGTCGGGCTTAAAGATACAAAAACCGCAGATACGCTGACAGACCCGAAAGAACCGATTTTGTTAGAATCCATCACTTTTCCTGAACCCGTTATCTCCATCGCAATTGAGCCTGAACGCGCAAGCGATGCTGACGCACTCGAAGAAACACTCGAAAAATTGATGGACGAAGACCCGACATTTACCGTTGGAATCGACCAAGAAACCGGACAGCGAATCATCTCCGGAATGGGAGAACTGCACCTCGAAATCTTGACCGATAGGATGGTACGCGAATTTGGCGTAAACGCTCGGGTGAGTAAACTCCAAGTGTCCTATCGCGAAACCATAAGTACAACCGCCGAAGCACGCGGAAAACATATCCACAAGACTGACGAAGAGGGTATCTATGGGGACGTACAACTCACCGTCGAACCCTTAGAACGCGGCGAAGGGTTTCAGTTTGAGGATAACTCCGACGAAACGCAGATCCCGAGACAATACGTCCCATCCATCGAGAAAGCACTCGAAGGAGCAATGGTAACAGGACCCCGCATCGGATACCCCATGCAAGACGTGAAGGCAACGCTCACCGGCGGTTCGTATCACCCAACCGACTCTTCGGAGATCGCATTCGAGGCAGCAGCCGCCCTCGCTTTTGAAAACGCTGTCAGAAAGGCGAACCCTTTAATCTTAGAACCGATTATGCGGATACACATCACCGTTCCTGATGAACATATCGGTAAAGTTATCGGGGACCTGAACTCTCGTCGCGCACACATTAACGAAAGCGTGGCACAAGACACATCCGAAACAGGAAACGCATCGCAATTGAGACGAGACATCATCAACGCCTTTATACCATTATCAGAAACATTTCAATACACGACACATCTCCGTTCAATGACGCAGGGACGCGGTGCTTTCACATTGGAACTTTCACACTACGAGATAGTGCCTGAGGCACTCGCACCCGGGGCAAAACTTGCTGGCACGGTCTAACGTCCGTGCGCTTTCATCACCGCTTGGAGCTCCGCCAACGGGATCGCACGCATCGTTCGACCATTGCGTCCGGTGGTCGTCGTTGCCATCGTCATCGAATTCACGATAGACTCCTCCGTCGCTTCAATAACGGCTTGGAAAAGCGAACTTAAGTTTCCGTTGGTAAGCATCTCAATCTGAAAAGTCCCTGTTTCAGTCCGGCTCGGAAAAATGTTCGCAGTCGAAAACGCGATAACGAACTCGCCACTCCCGTCGGTACTCGGTGTCCCCGTACGCGCAAGTCCGTGTGTCGCGCGGATCGCCAATTGTTTTAATTGCCGATGTGTCACGGGCGCATCCGTCGCAACAACAATAATAAATGAACCGTCTCTCGTCGGGCGCGGCGGATCAGCGATTTTGCTACCGACAGGGACCCCATCAATTCGCAATTGATGCCGTCTGCCGCCATTAGAATTGACGAGGACACCGACCGTCCATCCACCGCGTTCCTCAGGTAAAACGCGAGAAGATGTACCGATCCCGGCTTTGAACCCATAGCACCGCATCCCAGTCCCGCCACCAACACAGCCTTCAGCAACGGGACCGCCGGTCGCGTTCTCAATCGCTTCAATCGCGTGCTCCGCTGTGACATGGAGTCCGCTGATATCGTTCAGACCACCATCGTAACATTCCGCCACAATCGGCAACACGATGTTGTTGTCCGGATACCGTTTGACAATGTAACGAACAACACCATCATGAACTGCCCCAACACTGAGAGTATTGGTGAGCAGAATCGGGGACTCAACCCAACCTGCTTGGTTAATACGAGCAATACCCGTCGCTTCGCCGTTGCCGTGTATGGTATGCGCCGCACCGAATAGGCGCGCCGTCCAAATATCATCACTCGGAATGACAGCAGTGACACCCGTGCGAATCGAATCACCTTCATTCAAGGTAACGTGTCCGACTTTCACGCCAGAAACATCTGTGATCGCATTGTGCGTACCTGTCGGAAGCGTCCCAATCTGAACGCCGATGTCGCGAGCACGGGCGCGAATATCTGAGTCTGTCACTTCAACGTTTGTACCGTATATAGAACAGGCTAAAAATGTCCCTGTCAGAACAACAAGGATCAACAATTGTGTGCCATACGGATTCTCAATATCTTGTATTCTTTTAAGAAATATCCTCATTTGCCAATTGGTTCCTATAGATTTCGCGAATTTGGTTAAAGATAATAATATACTCTGGAAGGCGGTAGTCAGGGTAACTCCACTCCCACGGCTGGAATGTTTTACGATAATAACGGAGTGTAATCTCCGCATAAATACCATCACGGAGATAGATACGGTGCGCGTGATCCTTCGTAGAGGCAAGCACTAACTTTGCCAAACAGAGGTAACCCGCATCTAAATTAACGCGCCGTGCTTCTCCATCCAGTTTTTTTAACGCAAACATTCGCTCCACTCTATTCGTGAACAACTTTATCTCTGCCAACCTGCCGGCATCGATGAGCCTTTCAAAACTGATAAATTGTCTCTCGATGTTCAGTCCCATCTCGGCTTCATAATAGGTTGTACTTGTAAAAGGCATCAACTCGCTTGTAAAGTCAATAGGCCCGAGACGTTGTTCAAGTTCCCCATAAACGGTTGATAGGAGACAAGGAGCCGTTGTCAGCACACCAATGACAGCTTTAACAGGTTGCGGCGTTGTAATAGTTCCCATACTAATACCATTTCTAAAAGTTTATATTGCAGTAACTGTACACCGTCCACCCAGGCCCGGTAGGTTCGGTTGTGCGGTTTACTCGCCTGCCCCCTGATAACGCGGGATAAAGGAGGTTGCGACCTGCATTCCAACCGAACCGGGCATAGTTCAAAAATGGTGGCACTTTTAACTTTTAAGACGAATCGTCAATTAGAATTGGTATAACCTCCAATCTTCCTGTTGAGTATAGCAGACAGCATTCGGGATGTCAATATTTCATTTGTCGCATCAAAAATTGCGGTTTAAGAGTGCAATATTTGCATTTTCCTCACCCAATTTTTCTTAAAAATGCCAAAAAAACGTATTTTTTTGATTTTTTTCTTGACATTTCATGAAAAATAATGTAAAATATTCTGTTATGCTATGTTATGTCGCCATATTGAAACGGAAAAGTGTCTCGGAGGCAGACTTTTTCGCAAAGTCTATTATTAAAAAAGCTGCGTAACCACCGCCAAATAGGGGGACTCCATTCAGTGAACAAAAAGTCCAGCCAGAAAAACACGAGAATCTCATTTGCCAAAACAAATGTTCGGACGGAACTCCCGAACCTTATAGAAACCCAAAAACTTTCGTATGATGCTTTTTTACAGCGGAATGTCTCACCTAACGAACGTACAGATACAGGACTCCAAGCAGTATTTAAAGAAGTATTTCCAATCCGAGATTTTTCGGAAGTCAATAGCCTTGAATTCGTCAATTACACCCTCGGCGCACCGAAATATACGCTACAAGAGTGCATCGCGCGCGGTGTAACGTATCAAGTATCCCTCACAGCACGTATCATGCTCGTCTTGCGCGAAGCGGACCCAGATGCCGACGAACCTCACGTTGTAGATATCCGAGAATCTGACGTCTATCTCGGCGAAATACCATTAATGACTGAGAACGGGAGCTTCATTGTTAATGGTAGCGAACGTGTGATCGTTAGCCAGCTACATCGCTCCCCCGGAGTGATTTTTCTCGAAAAATCGCTATCGACCGGAAGACGGACACCGACCGCTCAAATCATCCCCTATCGAGGTGCTTGGGTCGAATTTGAAATAGATACCAAGGATCAGATCTATGTCCGTATCGACAAACGCAGAAAATTGCCTGCTACTGTGCTACTCCGCGCACTCGGGTGGCAGACAGATGCCGACATCCTGAAACTTTATGCCAAAACGGAACGGCTTGTCCTCGACGGCTGGAAAGTCACATCCGTTGAAGGACCCGCAATACTGGTTAAACCCGGAGATTTACTAAACGCCGCAGAATTCCGACAGGCAAAGAAGGATTACCCAGATATCGAGACCGAGAGGTATTATCGCGTTACTGAAGTCCCAGAGAAAGATTGTCCGCTTGAAGTCGGACAAGAACTGACATATCAAGAGCGTACAAGGCACCGCAGAAAATGGAAGGGATTTGAAACAGAACTGTTCCAACGCGTCATTGATACCCAAAACAGTGGATGTGAATTCACAATCGGGCAGGTACTAACGAACTCAGAACATGAAGAGGCACGCACACGGTACGGAAAAAAAGCGTTCACCGCTGAACAAATCGTTCCAGACGATGGACAAGATAGAGTCTGTGCCGAAGACATTATCCATCAAGAAACCGGTGAAGTACTCCTTACGGCGAATACGCTCCTCACCGAAACCGAGTTGGAACGTCTCAAAGAGGCTGGGGTTGAAGTAATTACAGTACTCAATGAAGAGGACTGTCAACATATCGGATTTTTACGCAATACCCTGGAACGCGACCGACAAGCAGACTACGACCCACAACACAGTCTACAAGATACAGCACTCCTTACGATCTTCCGAACCCTAAGACCAGGTGATGCACTCAGTGTAGAGAATGCTCGTAAGCACCTTACATGGCTGCTTTTCGATGCACACCGATACGACCTCGGTGTCGTCGGACGATACAAGCTTAACCGAAAATTTCACGGGCTCCCTGTTTACGGAGAACAACAGGAGGAAACACTCCGCACACTCCGACCAGAAGATATTGCCGCCACGGTAGATCATCTCCTCAAAGTCCATAACGGACTGAAACCCAAAGATGATCTTGATCACCTCGGAAACCGACGTGTACGCGTCATCGGTGAACTCCTTGAAAACCAGTTCAGAATGGGGTTACTCCAGATTCGCAGAACAACGCGCGAACGGTTGAGTACGAACAATGATATAGCGAAAGTCGTTCCCTCTTCACTCGTAAACCCAAAACCGCTTATGATGGCACTTCGCGAATTCTTCGGATCAAACCAATTGTCGCAGTTCATGCAACAAATTAATCCGCTCGATGAATTAACACATAAGCGACGTATCTCAGCAATCGGTCCCGGAGGACTCCATCGCGATAGAGCAACTGCCGCCGTTCGGGACGTACACCGTACGCATTACGGACGAGTCTGCCCATTAGAAACACCCGAAGGTCCATCCATCGGACTTATCGTGTCACTCGCATGTTATGGACGGATAAACCCCTACGGTTTCATAGAGACACCCTATCATCGGGTAGAAAATGGCTCCGTTATAGGACCCGTTGAATACCTCACCGCAGATAACGAGGACACCGCCCATATCGCAGCAAAGGCGACACAGCGCAACAGAGAACAAAACGGGAACTCCGACACTTCAGGAGACCTATTACCCGTCCGCAGTGGAGAAGATGTGCTATCGCTTCCGATGGAAAAGATCGATTACATCGGTGTCGCACCGCAGCAGATTGTCGGTATTTCCGCAGCACTCGTCCCATTTCTCGAACATGAAGACGCAAACCGAGCACTGATGGGCGCGAACCACCAACGCCAAGCCGTCCCGCTCATCCGTCCACAAGCACCCCTCGTCGGAACCGGAATGGAAGGACCCGCAGCACGGTACTCAGGCGCACTCATCACAGCCAAGCGCGCTGGAACCGTCACAAGTGTGTCTGCTGAGGAAATCCTTATCCATACAGGCGAAGCACTCCACCACGATGAAGGTGAAAACACATTTAGCGAAATGGGATACGATGTCTATAAACTTCAAACATTCAAGCGGAGCAACAGCGGCACCTGTATCCATCAACGTCCAATCGTCGCCGTCGGGGACAACGTCGAAGCAGGACAAGTTATCGCTGACGGCACCTCTACCGAAAACGGCGAACTGGCACTCGGTCGAAACATCCTCTGCGCTTATATGCCCTGGGGTGGACACAACTATGAAGACTCCATCCTTATAAGTGAATCCCTTATCAAAGAGGATACCTTCACCTCTATTCATATCGAGGAATTTGAAGTCGAAGCACGCGAAACGAAGGTCGGACCAGAAGAAATTACACGCGACATCCCAAACGTCAGCGAACAGAGACTCAGCCAACTCGATGAAGAAGGGATTATCCGCATCGGTAGCATTGTTAAAGCAGGCAGCATCCTTGTCGGAAAAATTACACCCAAAGGTGAAAGCGAGTACGGACCAGAACAGAAACTCCTACAGGCGATCTTCGGTGAAAAAGTTAAAGATGTACGGGACGCCTCCACTTATGTACGTCCAGGCGTTGAAGGGGTCGTTATTGATGTAAAGGTGTTTTCACGTAAACCCGATGGCACACCACGACGCGGAAACTGGCAAGCAGACACCGGGGGGTCAATGGCTGACGAATTGCGGTTTGAATCGAAACGCAAACTAATTGAGGAAACATGGCGACAACGACTCGCTTCAATCCGCCGCCGAAGAATTGACGAAATCCGTAATACGCTCATCGGATGCGAACTCACACATCCACTTTTGGGCACTAAAGACTCCGAACCGCTCGCGAATACCGGTGATACACTGACTGCCGAAATGCTGGACGCTTATACCTCCGGATTCACTGCGGACGAGTATTACACGGTGACGGAAGATACTGCCTCCGAAGCCTTTGCTGCTGAACAACACTACAAAGTCACGAGTATACCTGAACCAATACCAACAGTCGCACTGTACATCCCAGACACGTCGGATGACGAAATCATAGACCCTGATAGCGATGAACCTGAAGACTTCGATTTTGAAGAAATTGGCATATCAGAAGCCTCAACGCAGGGAATCTTCACCGCAGTACAGGAATATTTCGGACGCTTATGTGAACCACTCTTGGAAAATACCGAAATAAATCGGCAAGAAGACATAACCACGAGTGAAGAAGTAGCACACGCCGGTATTTCATTGCTCGGTGCTGATCAGAATGTCGTTACAATCGCTTTACGTAAAGACGCACACACGGATAATGAATCAGATACCGAATACCTTATTGAAGCACTCGCCGCAGAGGACGCACGATTCGGCGTGCTGCTGACCGACGACCTCGAACCCGATAATTGGGAATTCTATGAACTCGATGATGACGTTGAATTAAAAGTCCAAACGCGCCCAGAATTTGAAAAATCTGTCCTCACACAATTGGAAGACGCTGGATTCCCATTCGCTGAAGACGACGAATTTTCTGAAGTCGAATGGAAGAATATCAGTGAAATCTATCCCGATTTACAAGCAGACACATTTTGGCTAATTAAGGATGTCTTTGATCCGACGTGTCCACTAACACCCGGACAAGAACTTTCCGAAGCCGAGTATGAAAAAATGTGTAGCGATTTCCCCGCACATCCAGTAGCCGCCGGTCAACGGTTGACTGCAGCAGAAAAACAGGAACTCAGCAAAACAGCCAAAGACCTAAAAACTGAAAGTGTATGGAACGTTACCGCCGTTTTCGACCCGAAATCTCCACTATCGATCGGAGAATATGTTTCTGATACTGATTATCAGAAAGCACGCAAAGAGTGCAGCTTATCTTTTGCGGACATCAGCGTTACGGATCCCGAGGCCCGAGAACACATCCAACGTATTGAAGAGATGGCACAGGGACGGATAACCACTTACACAGAAGAAAAAGAACAGGCACTTCAGCAATTGGAGATGGGCGATGAACTCAAACCCGGTGTTATTAAGCGCGTGAAAGTCTATGTTGCCAGCAAACGTCCCATCTCTGTCGGCGATAAAATGGCGGGACGTTACGGGAACAAAGGCGTTGTCGCCAAAATCCTGCCCGCCGAGGATATGCCATACCTCCCTGACGGCACACCCGTCGAGTTGGTATTGAATCCATTAGGCGTGCCATCTCGCATGAACGTCGGGCAAATTTTGGAAATCCACCTCGGATGGGCGTGCCACGAACTCGGTATCCGCGTCGAATCCCCCGTATTTGATGGCGCAACCGAAACCGAAGTCTTTGAAATGCTCGGTAAAACCGAGCTACCCGCACGGAGCAAAGAGACCGGTAAAAGCATACTCTTTGACGGTAGAACCGGTGAACCGTTCGCACAAGAGATAACGGTAGGATATGTCTATTTCCTCAAGTTGAATCACCTCGTCGCAGATAAAATGCATGCCCGGTCCACCGGACCTTATTCGCTCGTCACACAACAACCACTCGGCGGTAAGGCACAACACGGTGGACAACGGCTCGGTGAAATGGAAGTTTGGGCACTGGAGGCTTATGGCGCAGCGCACACGCTCCAAGAAATGCTCACACTCAAATCCGATGATGTCCTCGGTAGAAGAGAAATCTACGAATCGGTTGTCAAAGGACTAAATCCCGATCCACCAGGAACACCAGAATCGTTCAAAGTATTAGTCCGTGAGCTCCAAACCCTCGGACTCCACGTATCCCTCGACAAAGACGAAGAATAGCAATTAGAAATCAGCAGTCAGCAATCAGCAATCAGTAAAGAGATTTTCTGCTAATCAGAAACCTCTTGTTACTGACGGCTGATAGCCGACAGCGAAAAAAAGGAGACCTGATGAACACGGCATTTGACAGCATCTCCATAAAAATAGCCTCTCCTGACCAGATAAAAGACGCAGCGAAGGAAACCAGTTGTAAATATCGGAAACCTGCTGACGCTACAGATGGAGCCTTTAACTGTCCTGAGAAAGGCACCTGTAACTGCGGTGAGGTCAAGAAGGCGGAGACTATTAACTACCGATCCTTTCGACCGGAACCCGAAGGCCTTTTTTGTGAGGCTATATTCGGACCCCAAAAGGATTGGGAATGCAACTGCGGAAAATATAAACGCATTAAACATAAAGGCGTGATATGCGACCGCTGCGGCGTTGAAGTCACACAGCAACGCGTCCGTCGGGACAGGCTCGGTTATATACAACTCGCCGCACCCGTCTCCCATATATGGTACTTTAAAGGGCTACCATCGCGCATCGGGCTCTTCTGCGGACTCTCCACGCGTGATGCTGAACGTGTCCTCTATTTTGAAGGATTTATTGTCGTTGAAGTAACAGACCCAGAATGCCCCCTTGAAGTCGGACAAGTGCTAACCGAAGTTGAGTACCTCGAGAACAGCAATAAGTACTGGGGAGGTTTTCGCGCCGGAACCGGTGCTGAAGTCATTCGTGAAATCCTCAGCAATATCGATCTCGAAGAAAAGATCAGAGAACTCACCGAAGAACTCGAAGAAACAACAAGCCAACAGAAGCGGCTTAAAACTTCTAAGCAGCTAAAGCAGATGGCAGATTTTGTCGAGGCTAAACAGCGACCCGAATGGATGATCCTTGATGTCATTCCAGTAATTCCACCCGATTTACGACCCCTCGTCCCACTTGAAGGTGGACGCTTCGCAACCAGCGACCTCAACGATTTATATCGCCGCGTTATCAACCGGAATAACCGACTCCGGAAACTCATACAACTCCGTTCGCCAGAGGTCATCCTCCGAAATGAAAAACGGATGTTACAGGAGGCTGTCGATGCATTCTTTGACAACGGAAGACACGGGAGACGCGTCACCGGACCCGGTAATCGACCCCTCAAATCCCTCGCTGAGGTACTCAAAGGCAAGATTGGGCGGTTTCGACAGAACCTGCTCGGGAAACGTGTTGATTACTCCGGACGGAGCGTCATCGTTGTCGGACCTGAACTCGGACTACACCAATGCGGTATCCCTAAACAGATGGCGGTCGAACTGTTCAAACCGTTTATCATCGAGCGACTTCAGGCTTACGGCTATACACAGACGATTAAACGGGCAAAGCATATCGCCGAACACGTTGACTCAGATTCGCCTGTCTGGGATGTTGTAGAAGAGGTTATCGCCGACCATCCCGTTCTCCTCAACCGTCCGCCGACGTTACACCGGCTCGGTATCCAAGCGTTTTTACCCGTCTTGGTCGAAGGTAAATCCATCAGAATCCCGCCACTCGTCTGCAAGGCGTTCAACGCCGATTTCGATGGCGACCAGATGGCAGTACACGTACCACTAACGGTAGAGGCACAAGCTGAAGCAAAACTCCTCATGCTCAGCAGTCATAACATTCTGAAACCGTCACACGGTGACCCTATTGCTGTCCCAGAACTTGATATGGTGCTTGGACCGAGTTTCTTGACAAAAACTCTCCCAGAGCACGCCGAAGATGCAGCACTTTTACACAAGGCGTACACAACGAGTGATGCCTCTATTTTCGATGAGATTCGTCAGAAACCTTGGTATCGCCGCCGCTACTCCCATACAGAAGACGTTATTACCGCGCATGTTGCCGGTCAACTTAAGTTGCACGATAGCCTCCAACTCTTCTGCAAATCCAATGGACATACCCAAAACGGGGGCGCGACAGAGCCAATCCTCACAACCGTCGGTCGAGTTATCTTCAATGAAGTACTACCGCCTGAATTAGAATGGGAAGATGAACATTCAGAACAACTTATCCCGTTCTACAACGCAGAAGCTGGCGGACGCGCACTGTCCACACTCATCCATCGCTGCTTTAATGAACTTGGAACAGCGGCTACCGTTGAAGTACTTGAAAAAGTTCAAAAACTCGCTTTCGAGTACGCAACACTGAGCGGTATTTCACCCGGCATCAAGGATTATATAACACCTGACAACCGAGACGGATTGGTGAATGAAGCAAAGTCAAAAATTGCTTCCCTGCTTGAAGCTGCAGAGACAACCGACCGAGAAGAACACGAAAACGAACAGATTCGTATCTGGTTCGATACCATGGCGGCAATAGAACAACAGATGTTTATGGACTTACCTGACCTCGAGGAGACACCTCTCGTTGAACGCGGCGACCCGCGCAAGCTCCACCCTTATGTTGACCGTCATGGAACAGAGGTCGCTGATAAAACAGTGAAAGGGTTCAGCCCAGTACATATCATGGCTGACAGCGGCGCACGGGCACGGAAAAATCCGTTCATGCAGATCAGTGCATTTATCGGACTCAAGGCGAAACAGGACGGGAACATCCTTATCCCACCTATCGGAACGTCTACCGATAACGAATATTTCTGTTCTTATCGTGAAGGACTCGATGTACTCGACTATTTCAACTCTACTTACGGATCCCGGAAAGGGTTGGTCGACACAGCACTGAAAACAGCGTCTTCAGGCTACTTGACCCGAAGACTTGTGGATGTCGCGCAAGATGTTCGCGTTACCATTGAAGATTGCGGCACGCTTAAAAGTATCCAGAAGTTCGCCACACCCGGGGGCGATCTCGCCTTTAAAATCAGCGGACGCACGGCTGCCGAAGACATACGCCACCCAGAGAGTGGTGACATTCTCGTTCCTGCCAACGAGGTCATCTCCGCACAGATGGCAGACCTGATTGATAAACTCGGGATAAAGATAGTCAACGTCCGTTCTGTACTCACCTGCGAAGCTGACGAAGGTGTTTGCGCAAAATGCTACGGAAATGACCTAACGACGAATAACCTTGTGGATGTCGGTGAAGCCGTCGGTATCATCGCCGCGCAATCCATCGGTGAACCCGGAACGCAGCTCACAATGCGGACGTTCCATACCGGGGGCGCAGTTGAAGAGGTTTCGGAAGCACGGCAGCATAGAATCCTATCTAAAGCCGCCGGAACCGTACGGTTCCGGGATTTCCAACCCGGACAAACCGTCAGAAAGGAGCGCGACCTCTGGATCGCACTCGAAAACCGAGCAAACCTTGACGGACCCGCCTACAAAGTCCAACAGGTCAATCATCCCGAATGTCAATTACGTGAGGGTGAACTGCTCAGTGAGAAACAGTATAGCGAAAACACTGAACGCTATAAAGGTTTCGATACGAAAGCCTGGCAGTACGAAGTCACCGAGGTACTCGACAGCAATTGTAAACTTAAGCCCGGAGATCAATTGTCGCAGACAGAATACGGCAAGGCATTGGCAGCATACGGTTTTCAGCGGTTTGTAACCCCGAAATACCGGGTAACAGAAGTCCAACATCCCAAAACCTCGATAGCTGTCGGTGACCTGCTTACCGAAGAAGAAGTCGAGGAGAAGAAAGAAGAAATTCGCCAAGGGTTCAACGGTGAGTGGCACTACGCTGACGCGGCAATGGACGCTATTTTGGTTTCCGACAGCGAGAGCACTATAGCAACCGACATCAGAGATCAAGAGACCGAAGATGATCCCGAAACGGACAGAGATGTTGACTTCAGGTCGGAACGCGTTTACCGTATCACCGAGAAAACAGACAAAGCCTTCCCATATCAAGTCGGCGAAGAAGTTTCAACAGAAGACATCACACCCTGGCTGACACCCTTTGAGGTGGAGCTAAAGCCTGTCTACGTTGTAAATACGGATGTTGAGGACTTTTCGGTCGAACAAGTACTATCCGCACGTGAATACGAGGACGCACGACAGCGGTACCAGCAACTTGAACGCGCTTTTAAAGTCGAGAAACACGACGTTGAACGACATATTGTAACTGATGTCCACCACCCAGAATGTCCGCTCACGCCTGGTGAGGAGATAACCGAAGACGCGTTAAACCGCGCACATAAGCGATTTACCGGTTTCGATGTACAAAAACTACGGCATCGCGTAACGCAAGTACATCACCCAGATTGCCCAATTAAACCCGGAGATCTTCTCGGTGAAAGTGAATCGAGACAGGAACAAGAACGTTACCAAGGATTCACAACCTCTACAACCGAAACCATACTCGGCGGCTTTGAAGCAGAACGCATGTACCGCATAACTGCCGTTAACCACGAGGATTGCCCATTAAAAGCGGGCGACGTTATAACACAGCAGGAGACAACCGCAAAACGCCGACAATACAAAGGCATGGAAGTCTCGCGGCATTATGAAGTGACAAATGTAGAAGACGGCACCACAACTGTAACTGCCGGTCAACGCCTTACCGAAGCAGAGTATAAAGCACTACAGAAAACCGATAGCACCCTCCGAGAAAAAGTGGTGAGTCGCTACCATGTCGTGAGTGTACATCATCCCGAACTCCAACAAGAACTCGAGGTCGGGACCGAACTGTCCGACAAGGATTACAAGGCTTACAATCGCAAGTTCAAAGGGTTCGACACCGAACTGATCTATCGCGTCGTTGAAGATAAACGCGATATCGATACACCGCTTGAACCAGGTACGGAACTTATCTCAAAGGAATATCGTGCCTTGGAGAAAGCGAACAAACGAGTTACCCATACAGTAACCGATGTCCATCACCCGAATTGCAAGTATGCTGTCGATGCTGAACTGTCAGAGGAAGAATACAATGATGCTCAGGCGCAATTCCCCGGATTTGAAGTCGATGAGTTAGACCTTCAAATGCGAATCGAAGTAGAAACCGATGATGGCACTCGTATACCGCACGTCATTCCGGCCGACTATTCCTTCTCTCTCACAGAAGGCGATACCGTCCGTAAAGGGGAAGCACTCGCTGAACTTCATGGGCGGACAGCGAACCTGGATATCGTTGCCAGTATCCCACGTGTCACCGATCTCTTTGAAGCACGGCGTCTAAAACGCGGCGATGCCGCTCAGATCGCAGAGATTGAAGGATTCGTCCGATCCGTCGGCACTAAGAACGGTATTCCAACATATCGCATTGAGCATGAAGGATACACGAGCCGCCTCTATCAGATTCCCGATGAAAAACGACTCATCGCTGAAGGCGATTGGGTCGACGCAGGTGAACAACTTACCAACGGGTTCCTTAACCCGCACGATATCTTGAGTATCGGACGCGTCACCATTGAAGGCGTACCTATTGAAGGTGAAGAAGCAGTCTGGGCATATCTCGTCGATGAAGTGCAGAGGGTCTACGGCAAAGGCACTATCAACGATAAACACGTCGAAGTCATCGTCCGCCAGATGCTAACCAAGGTACGTATCATCGATCCAGGCGAGACAAACTTCTACCCCAATGATGAAGTCCATCGCAAAGAGTTTCAACGTATCAACAGCGAAATCCTGGAGAAAGGCAGCGTACCCGCTACCGGAGAACCGATCCTCCAGAGTATTAGTAAAGCGTCCTTGAGCACTGAGAGCTTCATCTCCGCTGCCTCCTTCCAACAGACAACGAAGGTACTAACCGATGCCGCTGTGAGTGGACAAACGGACAAACTCTTCGGCCTGAAAGAAAACGTTATTCTCGGACGTCTCATCCCAGCAGGCAGTGGGTTCTCTGAGTTCCAAAACTTAGAGGTATCCAGTGAAAACGAACCGGAAGAGGTCTCCAATGATAGCGCACAGAGCGAATCTAAAAAAGGTCCTAAGGAAAACGAGGCAAACACTGCTGAAACCTCTCCGCCAGATACCGCAGATGCCATCTTCCTTGCGGATGACGAATAGTCCCGAACTCCCATTGCAGGCGGGGTTCAAAACCCCGCTTGCGGTGCTTGTTGCACAAAAATTCACAGAAAGAATACGTAATATCCTTGTACCATCGGCATCAAGTGAGCCAAGGAAGAATCCAAGAGAACTATGTTGTTTAACGTGAGTTCAGCTTAATCATGCAGGAGAAAACTTTGTCTTGGACAAATGGTCCGCTTGTACTTTATCACGGTACGACTGATGATGCAGCATCTGCTATAAAAAAGCCGGCACGTGTATGGCCTCATGGAATTGACCTTGTCCTCTGTAAACCGTTCAGAGATTTTGGGAGAGGTTTCTATCTAACGACAGTTCTAAGACAAGCAGAGAGTTGGGCAGATCGGAAATTTCGGCAACACCCAAAATCCAAAAAAGCGGTATGTTCAGCCGTTCTTAGGTTTGAGATAGATAGGGATCAATTGGCACCTTTGTTAAGTTTGTGTTTCGTGACAGAGAGCGCAGGACTAAACTCAGACTATTGGGATTTTGTCCAACATTGCCGTAAACGGAGAACTACACACCTTTTACAAAGGAATAAAAATTATGATGTCGTCTTCGGACCTGTTTCACTTGGAAGGCAACGATTCGTTATAAAGGATGCTGACCAAGTAAGTTTTCATACAGAAGCGGCGTTGAAAATACTTCCACCGCCGATACTACATAGTCAAGGAAAACCAACCTATGACATGGAGGTATAACAAATGGCACCAGTAAAAGACAGCAACACCCCCTTGCCTCGCAGCTACGTAGAAGAATACTGGACACTGGTCCGCAACTCCTTGGAAAATATATTTTCAAAATCGCCTAATGAAGCAGATACCCTACAACAAACTATTGAAAACCTGCCTATCGCAGAACAGGATTTTTTTTATAATGAAGAACCGTTAAACGTTGCGGCAACTCTAGCTGATGCGGAGCCAACCGATGTCCAGATCGAGATGTACCTTTGGCTCAGGGCAGTTGAGGACCTCAAGCAGATTCTACAAAATTATGATTATCTGGAATATAACGAAACTCAGTCTACCCACAGGCTGCTACAGGTCAATGTTACTTCTCTAAATGCTGAACGTAATGTTCAAATCATAACGGATATCTGTCACAGACTATCGGAAAATACTTGCCGAACCTATTTCTTTACGTATGGTGGTAATTATACGGGGACAGATAATTTAGAAGAGGTTTGGTCGTTCTTCACTTTAAGAGAAGAAGTAGATTTTAACCAACGTGCAGAAATCCAATTAGTTTATGAGATTATTAAGGACGCTCCTCTACCTACCTTTCAAATAGACCAAGTTGCTGCCTAAAAAATTGTAAGCGTTCAGATCCTGGTGTAAAAAGGAGCACATTGTGAGACTCTCCGAAAATCAAAAAATCGTAGGGAACCTCAAACAGATTCTGAAAGACTATGATTATCTGGAATATGATCAGGCGCGTCCTAACCGAGATAAAGGGTTTGAAGGTCTATCCGTAAGAGTTATCTCAGACGCTGAACGTGATGTCCAGGTCATCGTAGATATTTGCCAAAAATTAAAAAAAACAACTGGACGAAACTATTTTTTTTCCTATGGCGGTAGTTATACAGGAACAGATAACTTGGAAAAGGTTTGGTCGTTCTTCACTTTAAGAGAAATTAAACACGAAAAACAATCAGCATGACACGGGAAATGCAGGCTAAATAAATTGAATCTTCACCTGCATTTCCAGGGAAAAATAGAGAATCTCTATCCCAAATTCGGTCGCGTCATATCCCCCGGCACGACAAGTTCGTCAAAAGCCTCACCTGTCAAAACCTCCATAGCAATAGCAGCGTCCCGAAGCGTACACCCGTGCTCATGCGCGTATTGCGCTACCTTCGCCGCCTGATCATAACCGATATGCGGTGTCAACGCCGTCACAAGCATCAGGGATTCCGAAAGATGCCGTCCAATAGCCTCCGTGTTCGGCACGATCCCCTCTACACAGTTAACCCGAAAAGATTCACACGCATCCCCAAGAAGTTGTATAGACTGCAGCGCGTTATACGCCATCACAGGCATAAACACATTCAACTGCAACGCACCATTCGCACCCGAAAACGCCAACGTTGCATCGTTACCGATGACTTGCGCACACACCATCGTGACGGCTTCACACTGCGTCGGGTTCACCTTCCCCGGCATGATAGAACTACCCGGTTCCATCTCAGGTAACCGCAATTCGCCGAGTCCACACCGCGGTCCCGAAGCGAGCCACCGAATGTCATTCGCAATCTTGAAGAGCGCGACCGCCAACGTTTTCAAGGCACCACTCGCATTCACAACAGCATCTCGACACGACAGTGCTTCAAACGCATTTGGCGCAGGTTGGAGCTCATATCCGGTTGCTTCCGATAGCCGCGCCACAACCTTTGCTGTATAGTCCGGGTGCGTATTCAACCCCGTACCGACAGCCGTGCCACCTATCGGAAGTTCACGCAGGTGTGGCAACGTAGCCGCGATACGCTGCGCCGCAGCACTCAGTTGCTGCGCGTAAGCACTAAACTCTTGACCCAACGTAAGCGGCGTCGCATCCATCAGATGTGTTCTACCGATCTTGACGATCTCCGCGAACGCAGAGACCTTTTCCGCAAACGCGCTTTGCAAGGCAGTCAAGCGCGGCAATAGATGCGTCTGAATCTGTTTCACCATCGCCAGATGGATAGATGTCGGGAAAACATCATTTGTCGATTGCGATTTATTGACGTGATCGTTCGGATGGATCGGGTTCTTACTCCCCATTTCACCACCGAGCATCTCAATTGCCCGGTTCGCAATGACTTCGTTAACATTCATATTCGTCTGCGTCCCACTACCCGTCTGCCAGATACGGAGCGGGAAGTGGTCATCCAATGTACCGTCAATTACTTCTTGTGCTGCTGCACGAATCGTTTCCGCGAGCGTAGCATCAAGCAACCCGAGATCCGCATTCACTTCCGCGACTGCCTGCTTAATAGTCCCAAGTGCCCAGATCGCAGCGCGAGGCAGGCGTTCATCGCCGATCTTAAAATTCTGGAGCGCACGTTGCGTCTGCGCACCCCAATACCGGTCAGAGGGGACCTGAAGTGTCCCCATACTATCTGTTTCAGTTCTCATAAAACCTCTGATTTTCCTTTCAGTTTTTGTGGTAATTCGGAATCTCCTTAAAATTTAGCACACTTCCATCTACCAATGCAATCAAATATGAAATCTGCTACGAGGTTCACTGTGAGCAAAAAAATAGATCAGTAATGCCATAAATGATCCCACTTACATTAATTTAACTTGACATTTATAATAAATTTGGTATAATTATTACAATGCTCTCAGGTTGATTTTTGTTTATCGTGAAATATAGAGTGGCGTAGGCGCGCTTAGGAAGCGCGCCGATTGATGATATGTTATATTAATCGGCATTCAATCTGCTATAAGGAGAATACATAATGAGTGAAGTCGTTTACAACGAAGACTTGGTGAAAACAGTAAAAAATAAGTATCTTGCAGTGAATGTTATCGCGCAACGCGCCAGGGATATAAATGCAAACGGCTTACCCATCGCACCTTCAAGTACGACAGATAAAAAGAAAAAACCCGTCGCCGTTGCAACTGAAGAGATGGTTGAAGCGAAACTCCGTTTTGAAAAGACTGAAGCAAAAGTACCTGTCGAGAAAACCCCTTCAATCTTTACAGATCCTGAGGAGTTAGATGACGAGAACGGTATATTCGATGAAGAACTCCTTGAACACGGACAAGATACGGAGGTAGAGGAACGCGAAGAGGGGCTCTAACGCTGAGGAGACATCAGACTGAAATTCCTAAGAATCCTATCCGAAAACCGCGTACAAAAAAAATTAAAATCACTTGACAACCACCTCTAAAATGTGTATAATTATAAAGTGCTGCTGACGTGGCTCAATGGTAGAGCAAGTGATTTGTAATCACTAGGTTGGAGGTTCGATTCCTCTCGTCAGCTTATTAATAATGGGGGTATGCTTGAGCGGTCAAAAAGGGCAGACTGTAAATCTGTTGGCTATGCCTACGGTGGTTCGAATCCATCTGCCCCCATCAACGTTTTTTACCAAAGCGGAATAGAAAGCAGGATAGCAGATCGCCACGAGATAGAGAGAAACCACCTGCTCCACTGGTCTTATGCGGGAGTAGCTCAGCTGGTAGAGCATTGGCCTTCCAAGCCATGCGTCGCGGGTTCGAATCCCGTCTCCCGCTTGTTGAATACCGATTTTTGCCGACGTAGCTCAGTCGGTAGAGCGCGTCCTTGGTAAGGACGA
>JAJEET010000028.1 GCA_022820835.1 Candidatus Poribacteria bacterium | reverse complement strand
TGCGTGGCGGAAAATTGGCGATTTCCACATCGCCGAGGAAATTACGCAGGACACCTTTCTGAAAGCCTATCAAAAGTTGTCAATGCTAAAGGAACCACAGCGTTTCTTGAGTTGGCTGTATGTGATCGCGGCAAATCTCTGTAAAGCGTGGCTCCGTAAAAAGCGTTTGCACACGCAGTCGTTGGAAAACACAGAGCCTATCGCGTTGGAAAAAGCGACGTATTCCGACTACGTTATTGAAGAAAACGAGCGCACCGCGGTAGAGACGCAACGTGAAGCCGTAAAAAAGTTGCTTGCGAAACTTCAGGAGAGTGAACGGACGGTTGTAACGCTGCGCTACTTCGGCGAGATGTCGAGTGCGGAGATCGGCGAATTTCTGGGAGTATCAGCAAATACGGTACGGAGCCGTTTGCGGCGCGCCCAAGAACGTCTAAAGAAGGAGGAACCGATGATACGAGAGGCTTTAGAGAATTTTCAAATTACACCGAATCTTACAGAAAACATCATGCGCGAGGTTTCGCGTTTGAAACCGGTTGCGCCGTCCGGTAGTAAACCGTTTGCACCATGGGCGATAGGTATTTCCACGTTAGCAGTTGTCCTTTTGATGTTAGGCATCGGCAACCACCACTTATCGCGTTTCCAAAAACCGTATAGTTTCGATGCGACTTCAGAGATGACGGTAGAGATTATTGAGGCACCCGTTGTGCTAAATCTTGAAGTCAAACCAGATATCCGGACACAACTCGGTGCTTCCAATGCATCGGATGAAGACACTGCTTCTGAAAAGCAATCCAATGATACCTCAATATATCAGAATAGTCAGACGTGGAGCCTACCTGAGAATGCCATTGCCCGTTTCGGCAAGGGGGTTATGGGTGGCTCAGATCGATCAGTTGCTTTCGCACCCGATGGAAAACGTTTCGCTGTCGCAACGGGTGCTGGGACTTGGATCTATGATGCCCAGACGTATCGCGAAATCACACTGCTGACAGGACACACAGGTGTTGTTCGAGCAGTTGCCTTTTCTGCAGATGGAAAGACCCTCGCGTCCGGTGACGCAGATGGTGTAATCAAACTCTGGAATCTTGAGACTGGAGATGTTACCACTCTTGTTAAGCGTCAACTCCATGTTGACTCTGTAGCCTTTTCGCCAGATGGAAAGATGCTTGCCTCTGGTTCGTGGAATGGTCGTGTCAAATTGTGGGACATAGAAAGTGGACGAGATCTCGCTACTTTTAACGGAGAGGCACCCCGGATTTTCTCAGTCGCGTTTTCACCTGACGGTAAAACGATCGCCTCTGGTGGATCGGACAATACGATCAAACTCTGGGATGTTGAAACAAAACAGAACATCGCGACACTCACTGGGCATAAGGGTATAATTTTCTCAGTCGCGTTTTCACCGGATGGACGAATACTCGCGTCGGGTTCACAAGATGATACGGTTAAACTCTGGCATGTTGAGACAGGTCGAAATCTCCATACATTCAAACACAGAGAGCGGGTTTTCTCAGTCGCGTTTTCACCGGATGGCAAAATCGTCGCTGGTGGGGCATGGCGCGGCGTTAAACTCTGGAATATTGAAACGGGTAAGAACCTCAGTACACTTGAGGGGAGTACAAGAATTAGATCCGGCTCCGTGGCGTTTTCACCGGATGGTACAACGCTTGCCTCAGCGGGAGTCGATCGCTTTGGAGGGACGCCTGGGGTGGTTACGCTCTGGGATATTGAGACAGGAAAGGACCTTGCTACACTCCATGGGCATACGGAAAGAATTCCGGCTGTAGCGTTTTCACCTGACGGAAAAACACTCGCTTCTGGATTGAGAGATGGAACGGTCAAACTCTGGAATGTCAAAACCGGAGAAAATATCCACACCTATCGCGGTGGAGGTTACGCAGTCGCCTTTTCACCCGATGGGAAAATGTTTGCTGCGCGGAGTTGGAATGCTATTAAACTCTGGGATGTTGCCAAGCGTAAAAATATCTCTACCATTCCAATAAGTCGTGAACAGTTCACTACGTCTACGGCTTTAGCGTTTTCACCCGATAGCAAGGGACTCGCTTGGGGAACTAAGAATCAGGTTAAGCTGCGAAAACACGTCTCTAAATCCTTATTCGGTTTGATGAACCTAAACGCCACTACACTGAAGGGACATAAGGATGATGTCCAGTCAGTCGCCTTTTCACCCGATGGGAAAACCCTCGCCTCTTCGGTTAGACATGGCACGGTCAAACTTTGGGGTACTGAGACAGGCGCGAATATTACGAATCTGGAAGATGCTGGCGGCCCCGTAGTGTTTTCACCTGATGGAAAGTTGCTTGCTTCATGCAGAAACGTTCAAGAGATTAAGATTTGGGACCTCGAAACACAGACGGATCTTATGACCCTCCGTGGGAAGGCTGGTGCCGTTTTCGATCTCACATTCTCACCTGATGGCACAACCCTCGTCTCAGGGGAAGGGTTCGGAACGATTAAATTCTGGGATGTCGCAACGGGAGAAAATATCGCTACGCTAAAAGGGCATGCCGGTATTGTCTTTTCTGTCGAGTTCTCACCTGACGGAAAAATACTTGCCTCTGGATCGCAAGATGGAACTGTTCTGCTCTGGAACCCCAAACGGGTTGTTGAATCAAGTTCACAACAGAAAAAAGCACAAGAACAAGAGTGAAAACCAACATATCCGCTATAGTGTTTGGTTCCAACCTTGACAAATAATAGAAATCAATATATCCTACCTTGAACAATAGAATCATTCGGTTCTTCCACAATTTCGACTCTCCAATTTCAAACGCCTTTTTGTAGGAGTGACCGGAATCCCACCTATTACGGAAAGGGTTACGGTCGCAACACGTCCTGACCACCGACCGCTGATGGCTAATTGCAGAATTATGCACCAGTTCGACTCCTAAAAAGCGTCACTATAGCGCGATCGGAGGGAATTCATGAAAACCACTGATGTTGAACTTATCCATCGCGTTCTTGATGGCGATGATGCTGCTTTCACGGTGCTTGTGAAAAAATATCAAAAACCGGTCCACGCACTCGTGTGGCGGAAGATCGGGGATTTCCACATCGCTGAAGAGATTACGCAGGATACATTTCTAAAGGCATATCAGGAATTAGCGACGCTGAAGAAACCGCAGAGTTTTGCAAGTTGGCTCTATGTGATTGCTGCAAACAACTGTAGTACATGGCTACGTAAGAAGCGTTTACGGACCGAGCCACTTGAAGATACGCGACTACAAAAGGCAACGTATTCCGGGTATGTCGTTGCGGAAAACGAGCGGACGGAAGCAGAAGCGCAGCGCGAAGTCGTTAAAAAATTGCTTGCGAAACTTCAGGAGAGTGAACGTACCGTCATCACACTGCACTACTTCAGTGAGATGTCAAGTGCGGAGATCGGCGCGTTCTTAGGCGTATCGGCAAACACAGTAAGGAGTCGTTTGCGCCGCGCCCAGCAACGTTTAAAGAGGGAGGAACCGATGATTAGAGAGGCTTTAGAAAACTTCCAAATCACACCGAATCTTACAGAGAACATCATGCGCGAGGTTTCGCGTCTGAAACCGATTGCGCCGTCTGGTAGCAAACCGTTAGTGCCGTGGGTAATTGGTGTTTCTACATTAGCAGTCGTTTTATTAATACTCGGTATCGCAAACCACCAATCCTTATCGCGTTTCCAAAAACCGTATAGTTTCGATGCTGCGTCAGAGATGAAGGTCGAGTTGATTGACACGCCCGTTGTGCTGAACCTCGAATCCGAACCGGATAACCGGACGCAACTCGGAAATGCCAACGCACAAGATAAGAACAGTGGCGTTGGGAACCAAGTCAATGAGGCTGCTTCGCTTGACTTGGAAACAATTATCACGAAGATGAAGCACTCCGATAATGCTGTCACCTCTGTAACCGGTGATTTTGTATTTGAACGCCATCAAGATCAGAGAATCGGGAAAAATGAATATAGACTGATGTTTGATGGTGAGAAAGTCCAATTGGAGCAGGAAGCGGGATGGCCGATTATAGGGTACTGGGATGGAGAACGCTCCTGGGAAGGAGAAAAAAATTTAAGGATGATCTTTGAATTTGAAATTCCACCCGGCAAGGAGAAAACTGACCTTGAGATGATTCGACAGGCATTCAAGCATAACGGTATTGACCTTGCAGACGATGTCCGCATCGTTGATGGCGATGAACCAGAGAGTTTCACACTTGTTGAGAATGAGACAGGTACAACCTACTCTTTCTGGCTGGAGGGAGAGACGACGCTGTTGGTATATGATTATCATCTCGAATATAGTGTTCGCTCTCAGTGGTTGATTCCGTCCAGTTATGATCCGAGATTTTGGCTCACATTTCCAAGCCTCGGTTCAAACAATTCCTATCTATCCGAACCGCTTTGGCACTTGCTTGAGAAACATGAAAGTGAAATTATTGGGAGTGAGGTCCTGAACGGGGAAAAGACATCCGTAATTCGTCTAAATATCCCTGCTTGGTCCACGGAAGACTTTAAAATGCCCGCTGAGTCCTATAAACTCTGGATTTCTCATGATAAAGGCTTTCGACTGGTTAAGTCAAAACGAGCATTCACCGTGGAGAATCCGACGGAATGGAGTCTTTACAAAGCCGGTGTAACCTATATCACGACTCGAAAAATTGAATATCACGAATACCTGCCGGATGTCTGGTTTCCTAAGAGAATTGCGTCGTCTACTGTTCCAAAGGCATCACCTGAACAACGGCAAGATGAAGCGGATTTCATTTACAAAGATGCCCTTCTCACGAAGCAGTGTCGGGTAAACACCGGTGTTACAGCGTTCCTCAGTCAGAGTTTACCGCCTGATACACCTGTTTTCGATTACGTGGAGGGTCAACAGAGTTTCGTAGGCAATGTGCTAAACCCTAAACCCAAACCGGATATTCTGACGCAATATGAATCTGATGGGCAAGTCTATAATCCGGCACCGCACGATTTACAAACGGTTATCGCTAAGATGAAGCACTATGACAGTGCTATCGTCTCAGCAAGTGGTGACTTCGTTATTGAGCACCATAGAGATTCAGGGATCGCGAAAACGCAATATGCCTTGACGTTTGAGGGGCAGAAAATTCGAGCAGAACAAGAAAGAGATTATCCGACGTTAAATAAGGATGTGCCGCTCATAAAAAGGTTGTTGCCGCTCGTGAAAATTTACGACGGCGAACGGCAATGGGAAATCTATAAATACAAAAAGCTGCTCTTTAGCCTTGAGGTTACAACCGACAAAGCGGCTACGACACTTGAAACAATTCGACAAGCGTTCAAGCAACAAGGTATTGAACTTGCTGACGATGTTCGCATCGCCGCGAGTGAACAGCCGGATAGTTATACGCTTACTGAGAACCAGACAGGCAAATCCTATTTTATTTTATGGGAGGCGGATACGACCTTGAAGGTTTATGACCTCCATCATCTCAGATACGGGGTTTGGTATCAGCGGAATATTCTTTCTGACCTCGATCCGAGATATTGGCTCACTTATCCCGGCGAAGGTGAAAGTGCCTATCTCACCGAACCGCTTTGGCAACTCCTCGAAAAGCATGAGAGTAAATTGCTCGGTAGTGAATTACTGAACGGCGAAGAGACTACTGTTATCCGACTGAATTTACCGAAGCAGTCCCTCAAACTCTGGATTTCTCACGACGAAGGTTTCCGACTGGTTCAATTGGAGAGAGCATTTATCGCTAAGAATCCGGCGGAATCAATGCACTTCCAAGTCGGTAATATCTATGTAGAGACACGGAAAATAGAGCATCATGAATACCTATCGGAGGTCTGGTTTCCAAAGAAAATTGAAAGGTACTATGCCCCGCTAACAGATCCAGATCCGCAACGCAAGGATCAGGTCATTCTAAAGAAGACTGTGGTCCACACGCAGCAATGTCAGTTAAACACGGATGTCGCTGAGTTACTCCGTTTAGACCTACCACCTGATACACCTGTTTTGGGTTTAAAGCCAGAACCTGATGCGCCAAAAGCGGAAAAAATCGCATTTTTGCGTCAAGAAATCCCTCGAACCTTGAACCTCCGTCTCGACATGTTCAAATTGGTTGAGGAACTTGCCGAATTTTACGCGAAAGACCCAGATATTTCTCTGCTAAGGGATCAAGTCCATGAGGAATCAAGGACACTCATGCGGACTATCTTTGATTTGTGTCATCGTTATACTCGACTCACCAATGATGACTTGGCATTCGAGTCAGGCGGTGAATTTCACGATCTCATGAAACAAAACGGCATTAGCATTTCCAGCGAATAGCGGAATAACACTGAACCCGAGATGCACGATGATTTGTTTGGCGAGGTCCCTGTGCCTCGCCTTCTTTGTATGTTCCCTTATCTATCGGCAAAATTTGCCATCGGAAGTTGGCAAATTTGTGAGACTTTTTTATTTTAAGCAGCATCATTAATTATAGAGATAAAACTGTGAACATTCCTTTCCTTTTCCAGAGGTATCCGATGAAAAACAACGATGCTGAACTCATCCAACGCGTGCTTGATGGCGATGAGACTGCGTTCTCCGCACTTGTAGAAAAACATAAGAAATCGGTGCACGCCCTTGCTTGGCGGAAAATTGGAGATTTTCACGTCGCCGAAGAGATTACGCAAGATACCTTTCTGAAGGCGTATCAGAACCTTTCGACACTGAAGGAGCCGCAGAAGTTTGCAGGTTGGCTCTATGTGATAGCGGCGAACTACTGCAAGATGTGGCTGCGTAAGAAAGGTTTGTCAACACAGTCATTGGAAGACACCAGCAGCGCGGAATTAGAAAAAACGGCGTATTCTGGATATATTATCGAGGAAAATGAGCAAGCTGCGGTGGAAACGCAGCGCGAGGTCGTCAAGAAATTACTCGCAAAATTACAAGAGAGTGAGCGGACAGTCATCACACTCTATTACCTCGGGGAAATGAGTTATGAAGAGATTAGCGAATTTTTAGGGGTGTCGGTAGCATCGATAAAAAATCGGCTTTATCGTGCCCGTCGTCGCTTGAAGAAGGAGGAACCGATGATACGAGAGGCTTTAGAAAACTTCCAAATTACGCCAAACCTTACAGAGAACATCATGCGCGAAATCGCGCGATTCAAACCCGTTGCACCATCAAGCAGTAAACCTTTCGCACCATGGGCAATCGGTGTTTCGACCTTAGCAGTCGTCCTATTGATACTAGGTATCGCAAACCATCAATCCTTATCACGTTTTCAGAAACCTTACAGTTTCAGTGCTGCTTCAGAGATGAAGATTGAACTAATTGATGCACCCGTTGTGCTAAACCTTGAAACCGAGCCAGATAATCGGACACAACTTGGAAACGCCAACGCGCAGGGTAGGAACAACAGGGCTGTCCAGCAACCTGATGAGATTTTGTTTGCTGCTGCGCAGACAGAGGGTGAAGACGTTTCTATTTCTAAACGACAGTGGGTGCAGGCGAAGCCCGCCAGAGGCACCTGGCTAACTACGGTATTTACGACACCCAAAGACGAACTTTACGTAGTTGATGGTGACCTGAATATGCACAAATTATCAGCCGATGGAAAGAAATGGCAGTATATCTCCGACATGAGGTCATTGGATAACCATTGGGCCGCAAGATCACTTGTCGCAAAGTGGAATGATACCTTCTATGTGGTTCCATCTGACCAACTTTTTGCTTCAACAGATGGTGGCGTAACATGGGATTTGCTCTACTCTTGGCAGGAAGAAAAGAAGTATTGGAATCTGGTTGAATTGGTGCTAACGGATCAAGCGTTTTATCTCGCTTTTGAGAACGGTATTTTTCGTTCTGAAGATGGCGGTAAGACCTGGGAGGCGATAAACGATGGGTTGACAGGCGAAATAGAATCCATAGCGGCGATCCGGAATACAGTCCATTTGGGCTCATCACCAGTATTTGCTGGAACGGAGGATGGACTTTATCGGCTAGAGGGTGGCGGTTGGCAACGCTTGGAACTCCCCGTGCCAACTAAGGTCATTCGGGCAGTCGCGGCGACTGAAAAACGACTCTATGTTTCGGTAGAGTTACATTGGGATCAAGTAGATCTTCGAAAAGCAGACCGCGAAGAGCAGCGGACGTGGTGGATGTTCCGCTCGAACGACTTTGGGAATTCATGGGAAGATATAACGCCAACCAACGCTTGGCCCATAAAAGGGAGGGCACCTTGGATCCAACTCGTTGCTGTCGGTGAAACGCTTTTGGCGAGCGAGATGTACGGAGGTATGGTGCGTTCTACGGATGGTGGAGGGACATGGCTGGCTCCGCAACCACCGGGGACTTCTTTTCCTTTGTCTCCTATATACGCCGCCGCCACAGTGACTGAAAATACCATTTATGTTGCCGGAAATACTGGCCTCTATCGTACCACTAATGGCGGTGAATCGTGGGACCTTGTCAATATAGGGCGTCATGCACAAATCCTTGACCTGGTCGCCGTTAAAGAAACTGGGAACGGACAGGATACGCCTACGACGCTCTATGGAAGAATCAAAGAAGAGATAATGAAAACGACCGACTCTGGGCACTCTTGGAAGCCTGTTCATGCAGAGATACCGATGAAAGTGCCTGTTAGAAATCCACATCCACCCATAGTACGCGTAACCACATCTGATGGCGTGCTTTATGCAAAAGGGGGCACGCTTGGTAGTATACGCCTATATCGCGTGTCTGCGGATGGTAATAGGCTTGTGCCAGTTCAAGAAATACCGCTACAGCTCTTTGACTCGTCAATGTTGAAGCTTAAATTGCCTCCTGACCACAGAGAACATTTCCCAAAAGGTTTTCTCGGGGCAACCCAGTTCTTCAAACAACTGGCAGCGGATCCGAGACAAACTGATCGACTGGTCTCTGGGGGATTGCGTGGCGCGTTTGCTGTCAGCGACGACACGTTCTATATGGAATACAACTTTAAACTCTTCCGATGGGAGCCAGGGGATACAGAATGGTACGACACCGAAATGGAGGAAACCGCTGAACTTGACGTTGATGTATGGCATAAGATAATGGAAGGGTTCAAACTTACCGTTTCAGGGAATACTGTCTACGTCGGAAAACGGGATGGGCACCTCGTCGTCTCGTTTGATAGGGGAAATAATTGGATTGATGTCACTCCGATCCTGCCATTCCCTGTTAAGGTTTTCAAAGAGATCGTGTTTGCAGGTTCTACGGTGTATGTGGCAACAGACGCAGGTGTTGCTACGTCAAGCGAAGGAAAACGTTGGCGTGCTATTACCGATGCGGCGGGAACGCATCTTATCATGGAACGATTGGCTGTTGATGGCACAAATGTTTATGGGGCTTCCGAGAAGAGTGTCTATCAGTTGGAAAGTGATGGTGTCACATGGAAACAACTCACACCGGAAGTTCCAGATAGAGTGACCTCCCTTGCTGTTGATAGGAACGTTAGGAACGTATTGTACGTCGGGACACAAAGCAGCGGTATGCTTCACTTCACCCTCAATGAAGAGTGAAACAGATTATCAGGGCAGTAATCACCTGGTGCTGTGAATGCGATGCTTCCCTATAGGAGAAAACAATGCTAAAAATTTTTGCCAAATCCATCCTTTCGTTTATGGCGGTGATGCTACTACTTTCTGTTATTAACATGGGGGGCAGAGCAAGGAGCTTTGAGCAGAATTCGCAAAACGTTCCTGAGCAGCGTCAAAAAGCTGTTTCTTCTGCAAAACCCAAAGAGACGAGCATTTTCACTGTCATAGAGATCGAAGACTTGGAATATCCGACCCTCGCGGCTTCTATCCAATTACCCTTTCGCGTTCGTCCAAACAACACTGTCATCCTTTCGGGAAAACACGTATATCTCACGACCGAACAACATCTGCACGTCGTTGATGTTTCTATCCCACAACGTCCGTCTTATCTGACATCTCTTGAGTTTCCTGCTAAAATTGGCAAAGTTCTTGCTTTTGGAGACTATCTCGTTGTCGCAAGCCGAAAAAAGTTTCATCTCGTAGACATTTCACAACCATCGCACCCTGTGCTGCAACCTACCATGTATTTGCCCCAGCGAAATGCAATCAAAGACTTTGATGCTCTTGACACTTACCTCTATATTATAGGCGCGAATGACTACCTTTACGTCTTTTCCCTCGTTTTCGGACAGGCGCGGCTCGTCAAATCCATTGAATTGGAAAAACGCTGGTGGTTGCTAAGTCCGGAAGCTGGCAGTCCTAAGGTGAAACAGATTCCACTCTCGACTTCACACCCTATTTCGGGAGATCTCTTGAACCCGCTCCTGTCACAACGCGGATTTTTACAACTCAGCAGCAGAGGGGAGAAAGTCCGCGCATCATCTGAAATTCTGGGGGTCGAGAGTTTGAAGGATCCGATGTATGATCTGTTCACTTTCGATGCCCACATCGTTAATGATCATGAATCATCACAAGGGAAGGGCTATTATAACGTAGAGCGGGAATATCGCGACTATCTCTCCGCGATGGGAGTAAAGACCCTTACTCACAGACATCCGAAAATTGTGTATACCGTCGTTGCTGGAAAGATGCAACAAATCGATCAGGACCCATCAACCGAAAAGATAGATGTCGCTAACAAGCGATTATTGGGACCTGTCACAGATTTTCAAATTTCAGGGGATCTGCTTTACGTCGTCAACGCAAATGGATTCTTTTCTATAAAACGCCTTATCAAATTTAACTTAAAGACCCTGCGTCGCGTAGATGAATTGCGGGAGAAATGGTTTGTTATATCTGCCACGCCGCTGCAGCCGAATCGCCCGATAAGTCTCGCAGTTGCGGAAGGCTACGCCTTCGTATTAGCCACACCAGAAAAATCACAAAGGTGAACCTTTGTCCTGATTGACGCACCGTATCACAGAGGCAATCTCTATTGGCTTCCTGCTGCGTCCTCCAATTTTCTCATACGGATGTATATTTTTGACTGGATTTGTGGTATAATTCTACCAACTGTAAAACCTCCTTACCTCTCGTCATGAAAAAATAGAACTTTATCCCTCTTATCATGACCCCACTCCGATTTTTTTTCAGAATTATGAGACTTTTTTATTTCAAGTAGCGTCACTAAATGTTGATGTGAAATGATGAATAGTCCCTTTTCAGAGGTGTCCGATGAAAAACGATGATGTTCAGCTCATCCAACGCGTGCTTGCTGGCGATGAGACTGCGTTCTCTACGCTTGTGAGGAAATATCAGAAATCCGTTCACGCGCTGGCGTGGCGGAAGATTGGCGATTTCCACATCGCCGAAGATATTACACAAGAAACGTTCCTAAAAGCGTATCAGAGACTCTCAACGCTGAAGAAACCGCAGCGGTTCGCGAGTTGGCTCTATGTGATAGCGGCGAACCACTGCAGCACATGGCTTCGTAAAAAACGGCTGCAGACACAGTCGTTAGAAGATACCAACAGCGCGCAGTTAGAAAGAGCAAACTATTCTGGGTACGTCATCGAAGAAAACGAGCGAATGACAGTCGAAACACAGCGCGAAGTCGTCAAGCAGCTCCTCGCGAAGCTACAAGAGAGTGAGCGAACCGTCATTACGCTCTACTACCTCGGGGGAATGAATTATGAAGAGATCAGTGAGTTTTTAGGGGTCTCGGTGGCGGCGATTAAGAACCGGCTCTACCGAGCGCGGAACCACTTAAAGGAGGAAGAACCCATGATTAGAGAGGCTTTAGACAACTTCCAAATCACGCCGAATCTTACAGAGAATATCATGCGCGAGGTTTCACGCCTGAAACCGATTGCGCCATCTAATAGCAAACCGATTGTGCCGTGGGGAACCATCGGTGTTTCCACAATAGCCATCATATTTTTAATGTTAGGTGTCGGGAGTCAGCATTTAGAACGTTTCCAAAAACCTTATAGTTTTGAAGCGACATCAGAAATGACGATTGATATTATTGAAACACCTATCGTGTTAGATATTGAATCGAAACCTGATATCCGAACGCAGCTCGGCAGCACTCCCGCCGCCAGTAAAAATGAAGGTGCCGGTCAGCAACCTGATGATGTCTTATTTGCTGCCGCTCAATCGGAAGGAGAGGATGTTTCTGTCCCCAAACAGCAGTGGATTCAAGCAGGACCGGTCAAAGGAAGTGAAGCAGATGGTTTGCTCGCGACACCTGATGGCGAGTTTTACGCCTCTGCAGATAGGCAGATTTACAAATTAGAAGCTGATGGCAACGGGTGGCAACACCTTTTTGATTTTAATCCATTGATAAGGGTGCTGCCTACGAATATACCCATCGCAAAATGGAAGAATACGCTCTATGTTATGCTGGCTAACAAATTTCTTGCTTCAAAGGACGACGGTCAGACATGGAATTTGGTGAACACTTTGCCAGACGGACATTATGATGCTATTGGCTTGATACTAACAGAGCGGGCGTTTTATGCCGCTTTTGACACCGGAATTTTCCGCTCTGAAGATAACGGTAAAACGTGGAAGGCAATAAACGATGGGTTAATGATCGGGAAGATGGAGTATATCCGCTCTATAGTCAATATTCAAGACACATTGTTTGTTGGTACAGGAAATGGACTCTACCACCTCGGTACTGATAACTGGCAAAGTGTTGAATTTCCAGTGCCTGTCACTCGGGTCCGTTCAGTTGCAGCAACAGAAAAGAATCTTTATGTTGCTGCAGAAATACACGCGGATCCTCGTAAAGTTTCCAGAGGGCTGCTGCAGGCTTGGTGGATATTTCGATCAACTGATTTGGGGAATTCGTGGGACGATATAACGCCGACAAACGCTTGGGCAGTAAAAGGATGGCCACCTTTTGTTAAACTTATTGCTACTGGTGACACACTTTTGGCGATGGAACAAGGGATGGTGCGCTCTGTCGATGGTGGAGACACGTGGCTACCCGTACAATTACCGGGGACATCCCCTGCAATGAACGCTGATGTGGACAGGGCTGTAGCGGTAAACGAGGGTGTTTTTTATGTTGCTGGTTGGGAAGACGGACTCCATCGTTCCACCGATGCGGGCAAATCGTGGGATATGGTAAACATCACTCAGGATACAGGGCAAATAGGTAATCTGATCGCATATAGAGCAAAGAATGAAGCGGATAACGTACCTCTGACGCTCTACGCGAGATATGAAGAAGAAAAAGTCCTAAAAACCACTGATAAAGGTGCTTCTTGGCAAGAAGTCCGAACAGAAATACCGATGACGGAACCGGACAGAGAACGGACACCAGATATTACCCATATCGTCAAAGCTGACGGTAAAATCTATGCCAAAGGTGGAGATTCGCTCGGTAGAGGAAAAACACAGATATATCGCGTATCCACAGATGACAATTCACTCGTACCGATCCAAGGTATGCCGATCTTTGACGCAATGGAATTAACGTTCCAGGTGGATGAAATAAGGATGCAAAGGCTAAACGGATCTAATTTACCAGAGGCATCGCTTATTGAGCAGTTGGAGAAAAAGTCTGCCGGCGCGACTGAGTTCTTCAAGCAGTTGGCTAAATCGGACCCTCGACAGCCGGATGTGTATATGCAATTAGGGTTCCGTAGAGGTGCGTTTGCTGTTAGCGGTAATACGTTCTATATGGAATACAACTATAAACTCTTCCGATGGGAACCGGGCGATACTGAATGGTATGACACCGAACAGGAAGAAACCGTTGAATTGTCTCATGGTTTAGCGTTCAGCGATCTCAAACTTACCGCTTCAGGAAATACCCTTTACGTCGGCAAACGGGACGGACACCTCGTCGTTTCGTTTGATAAGGGAAATAATTGGATTGATCTCACGCCGGCACTGCCGTTTCCCGTTAAAGCCTTCAATGCGATCGTGTCTGCGGATTCCACTGTCTATGTAGCAACAGACGCAGGTATTATTACATCAGATGATGGAAGACATTGGCATACCGTCACTGATGCAGAAGGCAACAACCTCATTATGGAACACTTGGCTGTCGATGGCACAACGGTTTATGGCATTTCCAAGACAGGTGTCCATCAGTTGACAAATGAAAACGATATGTGGAAACAGGTCGCATCAGAGGTGCCGGAGCGGGTGACCTCGCTTGCTGTTGATGGGAACGTGTTATATGTCGGCACGCGGGACAGCGGCGTGCTGCACTTCAACCTTGACGAATAACCGAGACCCGTATATTTTGCGTGGGCGGTGCTACAACGCCGCCCTTTTCACCTCATATTCTTGTCTCTTTCCAAAACCATTCAATTCTCCATTTTCTGATCTTTCCTCCCTTCGCTGCGGAGGTTGTAACCGCACCTCTTTCCAACACGCACCCCAAACGTATACAACGGTAAACGGATTTATGGTATTATACCCTTAACCGATTGGTCCATTATGACCGCACAGCCTTCTCATTATCAACAATACGGAATTTCAACCTTCTTTATATCAGTCAGTTCCTATCTTTTGCAGAATTGTGAGATTATTTTTCCATTTATCGCGTCACTATATGTTGATGTAAAATGATGAACATTCCCTTTCCAGAGGTGTCCGATGAAAAATAACGATGCCGTACTCATCCAACGCGTGCTTGCTGGCGATGAGACTGCGTTCTCCGCGCTTGTGAAAAAATATCAGCGATCCGTTCATGCGTTGGCATGGCGGAAGATCGGCGATTTCCATATCGCTGAGGATATTACACAAGATGCCTTCTTGAAAGCGTATCAGAGACTCTCTACGCTGAAAGAACCGCAATCTTTTGCGAGTTGGCTTTATGTGATAACTGCGAACCAGTGCAAAGCGTGGCTCCGAAAAAATCGGAAATGGACGCAGGCGTTGGAAAGGACAAGCAGTACAGAGTCAGAAAAAGCGACCTATTCTGGATATATCATTGCCGAGAACGAGCGGATAACAGCGGACACACAACGCGAAGTCGTCAAGAAGTTGCTTGCGAAGTTACAAGAGAGCGACCGAACGGTCGTTACGCTCTATTACCTCGGGGGAATGACGTATGAGGAGATCAGCAATTTTCTGGGTGTATCGGAAGCGACGATTCGGAATCGTCTCTACCGTGCGCGCCGCCGTTTAAAGAAGGAGGAACCGATGATTAGAGAGACTTTAGAAAACTTCCAAATTACACCGAATTTCATGGAGAACATCACGCGCGAGATTTCGCGTCTAAAACCGGTTGCACCGTCTGGTAGCAAACCGTTAGTGCCGTGGACAATTGGCGTTTCCACATTAGCCGTCGTCCTTTTGATGTTAGGCATCGGCAACCAACATTTGTCGCGTTTCCAAAAACCTTACAGTTTCGATGCGACTTCGGAGATGACAGTGGATATCATTGAGGCTCCAGTGGTGCTAAACCTTGAATCCGAACCGGATGTTCGGACGCAAATCGGAAGTTCTACTACCCCCAGCAATAACGATGGTTCAGGTCAGCAACCTGATGATGTCTTATTCGCTGCGGCGCAGGCGGAAGGTGAAGACGTTTCTATCCCTAAACAGCAGTGGATTCAGGCTGAACCCCTCAAAGGAAGTGATGTAGGGGGTTTACATTTCACATCCGATGGTGAACTTTACGCTATTACCTATGAGCACATCTACAAAATGGAATCCGGTGGGAAAACGTGGCAACAGATCACCGATATTGATGCCCTGGGGACTAATTATAGGGGTACTGCACTTATAGAAAAGTGGAACGGGACACTCTATATGGTAGTGAATAATGCACTCCTTGCTTCTAAAGATGACGGCAAGACGTGGGAATTAGTCCACGCCTTGCCAGTAGATTATGGCTTGGTCGCTTTTGATTTAGAACTAACACAACAATCGTTTTATATTATTCTTTCTGATTACACGGCTTTTCGTTCTGAAGACAGTGGTAAGACCTGGAAACCGGTGAACATTGGATTTCCGCGGAGACCCAACGCTATGGTAACGATCCAAGGCACACTGTTTGCCGGAACCAGTAATGGACTCTACCGCTTGAAAGATGACAACTGGGAACGTGTGGAATTTCCAACACCCGTCGGAGAAATCCTTTCAATTGCCACGACTGACCAGAAGATTTATATTGCGGCAAAGTTTCGTCAGGGCGTGACAAGTTCTCAAAAAGTAGGTCAAGGACTGGCACAGGGTTGGTGGATATTTCGATCAACGGACCTCGGTGATTCGTGGGACGATATAACGCCGACAAACGCTTGGCCCGTAATGGGGTTGCCCCCTGAAATTACACTTGTTGCTACGGGTGAAACACTCTTGGCAATGGAAAAGGGTATGGTTCGCTCTACTGATAGTGGAGATACATGGCTGCCGCCACAATCACCGGGCACCTCACCTTCCATGGACAGATTTAATTCGGGTGTTGTGGTAAACGAAGGCACTATTTATGTTCGTAGTCTAGATGGTCTTTATCGTTCCACGAATGCCGGCATATCATGGGATGCCGTAAACATCAATCAACAGAACTGGGCTGGCATATATAATCTAATCGCATATAAAGCGCAAAATATGCCGCCAACGCTTTACGCGATGTTCGGGAGCGAGATCGTTCAAACTACTGACAAAGGCAAATCTTGGAGAACGATTCAGATGGGAACACCCATGACCGCATCTGCTAGAGAAGAGCCACCGACTTTTACGCAGATACGTGAATTCGGCGGTAGTCTCTATGCCAAAACAATGGGTTCTCCTGGTCCTGGCAACGCGCATAAAACAGGTTTATATCGCATCTCGGCAGAGGACAACACAGTCATGCCGATAGAAGACATACCTCTCTTTGACTCAGATGAATTAAGTCGCTTTTGGAATACAGGAAGGACTGGTGCTTTAGATGTGTCAGATAAGTCGTTCATTGAACATTTGAAAGAGAATTTTGAGGGAGCAGACCAGTTCTTTAAGACGTTGACACGAGGTGGCACTTTCAAGCAAGAAGCACTTTACAAACAAGACCTTTATCAGGATCAAATTCGACTCATACGGAGAGGTATAAGTGGTGCTTTTGTTGTTAGTGGCGACACGTTTTACGTGGAATACAACTTTAAACTCTTCCGATGGAAGCCGGGCGAAACAGCGTGGTACGACACGGGGGTGCAAGAAACAGGTGAACTCCTTTATAGGGACGCAATGAAAGCATTTGAAAGCGCAGGTATGCCGGAGGAAAAGATTGATGAAGTTCTTTCGACTTGGCGGGGGTTCACACTTGCGGTTTCAGGAAACACTGTCTATGTTGGCAAACGGGATGGATACCTCGTTGCATCGTTTGATGAAGGAACTAATTGGCTCGACCTCACGCCAGCACTGCCATTTCCTGTCAAGGCGTTCAAAAATATTGTGTTTGCGGGGTCCACGGTATACGTAGCGACAGATGCAGGTGTCGCCGCGTCGGATGATGGCAAACAGTGGCGTGCTATGACTGATGCTGCAGGAACGCCTCTCAATATGGAACAACTAACTGTTGACGGAGACACCCTTTACGGTTTTACCAAAAACACAGGTATCTATTGTTTGGAAAGCGGCACTTGGCAACAGGTTATCTCAGAAACGCCGGATCATGTAGAGGGGCTCGCCGTTGGTGGAGACACCTTATACGTGAACACGCGGGACGACAATATGTTTTATTTTAACCTTGAAAAATAATGTCGCTTGGTCTTATGTTTGGGCGGTGCCAAATGCCGCCCTTTCCTACCTCTATCCGCCTCTCTTTCTTCAAAATTCCCTTTTTTTTTCAATTAAGCAACCATTTTGCCCTATCTTGCGTCATTATAATTTGATGGGTCATTAATTCAACTATCGATTTCTGGAGGCACCTGATGAAAAACGACGATGTTGTTCTTATTCAACGAGTTCTTACTGGTGATGAAACCGCTTTTGCAGCACTTGTGAAAAAATACCAAAAGCCGGTTCACACACTCGCTTGGCGAAAGATCGGCGATTTCCATATCGCTGAGGACATCACACAGGAGACCTTCTTGAAAGTGTATCAGAGACTTCATACGCTGAAAGATCCGAACCAGTTTTCTGGGTGGCTCTATGTGATTACGGCAAATCTATGCGCCACGTGGCTCCGCAAAAAACGGATACAGACGCAACCGTTGGAGGACACAGAGACAACGATGATACAAGAAGATGCTTATTCTCAACACGTTGTAGAAGAACGGACAAAGACCGCAGCGGAATCCCAACGCGAGGTGGTCAAGAAGCTGCTTGCGAAGTTGAAAGAGAGTGAACGCACGGTGATGACGCTTCACTACCTTGGCGAGATGACGGTTGCAGAGATTAGCCGATTTTTAGGGGTATCAACGAGCACCATTAAAAGCCGTCTGAGACGTGCGCGGAACCGTTTAAAAGAGGAGGAACCGATGATTAGAGAGGCACTTGAGCATTTCCAAATTACACCGAATCTCACAGAGAATGTCATGCGCGAGATTTCGCGTCTGAAGCCGATTGCGCCATCAGGCAGTAAACCGTTAGTGCCGTGGGCAATTGGCGTCTCCACACTGGCAGTCGTCTTTTTGATGTTAGGTGTCGGGAACCAATATTTATCCCGTTTTCAGAAACCTTATAGTTTCGATGCGACTTCGGAGATGACTGTAGAACTTATTGAAGCTCCTGTTATATTAGACTTTGAATCTAAACCTGATGTTCGGACACAACTCGGAAGTGCTGCCGTCCCGAATAAAAACGATGGTGCCGGTCAGCAGCCTGATGAGGTGCTATTTGCCGCCCCGCAGGCGGACGGTGAAGATGTTTCTGTCTCGAAACAGCAGTGGATTCAGTCTGAACCTACCAACGGGACTGCTGTGCAGAGTTTATTTGCGACACCCGAGGGCGATCTCTACACCCATGCTAAGGGAGAACTCTACAAATTACCTGCTAACGAGGAAAAGTGGCAACACATCTTTGACATTTGGAAATTGCCTCATTCCAACTTAGGACTCCAACACCCGATCGCGAAGTGGAACAATACGCTGTATTATACGCAATCAAGTGAATTGTTCACTTCAGCAGATGATGGCAAAACATGGGATTTACTTTACGCATGGGATCGCGATAAATATTGGGATTCCATTGCATTAATCTTAACGGAACAGACATTTTATAGGGCTTTTAGCAATGGTATCTTTAGCTCCGAGGATACCGGTAAAACGTGGAAGGCGATTAATGATGGATTGACGCAGAGTATTAGGTCCTTGGTTGAGGTCCAAAACACGCTTTTTGCTGGAACGGAGAATGGGTTTTATCGCTTGAGCTCTGACGGTTGGAAACGCTTGGAACTCCCAATCCGTATCGGTGAGGTGCCCTCAGTCGCAGTGTCCGAAGACCGGCTCTTTGTTTTGGCGGAACTCAGTTGGGACGTGCTTGATCCTCGAAAAGTGTCCCGAGGACTGCAGCGCGGTTGGGGGATATTTCGTTCAAATGACCTTGGGGTTTCATGGAAAGATATAACCCCGACAAACGCTTGGGTAGTAAACGGTTTTATCCCAGAGGCTAAACTTATTGCTACCGGTGAAACACTTCTACTGATAGAGAGGAGGATGGTACGTTCTACGGATAGTGGAAACACATGGCTACCTCCACAGTTACCAGGCACTACACCCCTTATGGATAGTTATAGTCCTGCTGCGGTGTTGAACACGGGTGCTATTTATATGGGTAGCCGGGACGGTCTCCATCGTTCCACTGATGGTGGAAAGTCATGGGAGATAGTAAACATTACACCAAATGAGAGCGGCATTGATAATCTAATCGTGTTTAATGAACAAAACCTGCCGTCAACCCTTTACGGAAAAGTTGGAGGAGATGTCGTAAAAACCATTGATGGTGGTAACTCTTGGGTGAATGTTCCCGTTGAAATACCGATGACGAAATCCCATAGAGAACAAGACCCACAGGTTAATCATATAGTCAAGTCTGCGGGTGTTATTTATGCAGGTGTAAAATATTACGAAAACGGAGAAAAAGTTCGTCTCTATCGCGCGTCTGCCGATGCTCGGACGTTTGTGCCAATTCAAGATATGCCTTTTTTTGATTCGGGGGAGCTAAAACGCCTATTACCTCAAAATCTCTTTGTTGCAAAGCTGCAGGAAAACTATTCTGGAGCATTCCAGTTCTTTAAGTATTTGGTTCAAGCGGATAATCTGAAACAAAATGACCTTATTAGAATGGGGCTGCGTGGTGCGTTTGCTGTTAGTGGTAAGACGTTTTATATGGAATACAACTATAAACTCTTCCGATGGGAACCCGGGGATACTGAATGGTACGACACCGAACAGGAAGAAACCGTTGAATTGACTCTGGACTTAGCATTCAGAGAACTCAAACTTGCCGCTTCAGGAAATACCGTCTACGTCGGCAAACGGGATGGACACCTCGTCGTCTCGTTTGATAAGGGAACCAATTGGATTGATCTCACGCCGGCATTGCCGTTTTCCGTTAAAGTTTTTCATGACATAGTGTTCGCGGGTTCCACGGTGTATGTAGCAACGGATGCGGGGGTCGCAGCATCCAGTGATGGAAAACAGTGGCGTGCTATCACCGATGCAGCGGGAACACCGCCTATTATTGGCCGATTAGCAATCAATGGCACAACGGTTTATGGCATTTCCAAAACAGATGTCTATCGGTTGGAAAATAACACATGGAAACAGGTCGCATCAGAAGTGCCGGAGCGGGTGACCTCGCTTGCTGTTGATGGGAACGTGTTATATGTCGGCACGCGGGACAGCGGCGTGCTGCACTTCAACCTTGACGAATAACCGAGACCCGTATATTTTGCGTGGGCGGTGCGACAACGCCGCCCTTTTCACCTCATATTCTTCTCTCTTTCCAAAACCATTCAATTCTCCATTTTCTGATCTTTCCTACCTTCGCTGCGGAGGTTGTAACCGCTCCTCTTTCCAACACGCACCCCAAATGTATACAACAGTAAACGGATTTATGATATTATAACGCCAGTTTGATTAATCATTTCGGATGTATTGCTGCTTCTATTTCCGCATCACAGAGCCGGGAATCGTACCACAAACTTCCCAGTTTGTGCCGTATACAGCGCAAAATTAACAGTGGACGCTACATAAGTACAACTTTTATCAAACCCACGTTAAGAAAACACTATGCTAAAACTTATTGCCAAATCAATCTTTTCGTTTATGATAGTGATGCTACTACTTTCTGTTGTAAACATCGGATGCAGCTTGAAGAGTCTTGAACAGAATCAGCAAGACGTTCTTGAGCCTCAAGAAAAAAACGCATCTGAGCAGCCTCAAAAGACGAGTCCTTCTACAAAACCGCAAGAGACGAGTATTTTCACAGTTATAGAGATTGAAGATATGGAGTATCCGACACTCGCCGCTTCTATCCAACTACCGTATCCGGCTGGTCCAAACAACACCGTTGTCCTTTCAGGCGAACACGCGTATCTTACGACTGAGAAGCACTTGCACGTCATTGATGTTTCGCTTCCACAACGTCCGTCTTATCTAACAACCCTTGAAGTTCCTGATAAAATCGGTAAAGTCCTCCCTTCTGGAGATCATCTCGTTATAACGAGCGAAAAAAAGTTTCATCTCGTAGATATTTCACAACCCTTACGTCCGGTGCTTGAATCTACCATGCATTTACCACAGCAACACCGAATCAAAGACCTTGATGTTCTTGACGATCACCTCTATGTTCAGGGAGAAAATGACCATCTGTACATTTTTTACGCACCTCGTGGACACGCGCAACTCGTCAAGGTTGTTGAATTGTCGCCTCGCTGGTGGTTGTTCAGTCCGAAAGCTGACCGTCCCAACGTTCAACAGATTGAGGCATCAACGTTAGAACGTCTACCGAGTGGCATCTCTGAAACCCTCCGGTCTCAACGCGGGTTTTTACAACTTCGGAGCAGCAAAAATCAGAAAGTCCGCGCATCGCCTTATTGCTTGGTCATGGAGCAGATACAAAACCCTATGAGATCCGCGCAGTGTGACCTGTTGATTTACTCAGCATATACAAAAGGTTATAATGAACAGGAAAAGAACGAAGCACGTTTTAAGTACATGTTCGGTAAGGATTTTCCGGCTGGTAGTGGAACCCTGGCTGCAGAACTCTATTACGTGGGTGCAGAAGGTCTTCACCATCTCAAAGCAAAAGAAGGAAACGATCCGCTCAAGATGAAAGAAGGAATGACGCTCACTCGCGGAAAACCGAAAATTGCGTATGCTGTCAGTGCTGGAGAGATGCAGCAAATCACGCAATATCCACCAGAAACGATAGTCCTCAACGACAAACAATTAGAACTCCCTGTGGGTCCCGTCACGGACTTTCAAATCTTGGACGGTCTGCTTTACGTCGTCAGCGCAAACGGGTTCTTTTCTATAAGAAGCCTTATTACAGTCAAAGAATATCTTCAAGGCGATGACGCGCAGTTTTTATCTGTCACCCCACTTCAGGCGAATCGCCCGATAAGTCTGGCAGTTGGAAAAGGTTTCGCCTACGTGTTAGCCACACCCGAAGATTCAAAATGATAAATTCTTTGACAGATAGAAGTAAAATAAATCTGGCAACCACAAGTCTTCATTACCTCTCGTAATCAACAGAACAGCATCTCAAACCTCCTTTACATGGATTTGCCTCTTTTGTTTGCAGAATTCTGTGACTTTTTCATCTCAAATAGCGTCACTATGTATTGATTTGAAATGATGAACATTCTTTATTTCTCAGAGGTATCCGATGCAAAACAACGATGCTCAACTTATCCAACGCGTGCTTGATGGCGATGACACGGCGTTCTCCGAACTCGTGAGAAAATATCAGCGATCCGTTCACGCACTGGCGTGGCGGAAGATTGGCGATTTCCATATCGCTGAGGATATTACACAGGAGACGTTCCTGAAGGCATATCAAAGACTCTCAACACTGAAGGAACCACAATCCTTTGCGAGTTGGCTCTATGTAATAACTGCGAACCATTGCAACACATGGCTCCGTAAGAACCGTTTCCGGACGCAGTCGTTAGAAGACACAAGCAGCGCACAGTTAGAAAGAGCAAACTATTCTGGATATGTCATCGAAGAAAATGAGCGAATGACGGTTGAAACACAACGCGAAATCGTCAAGAAATTACTCACAAAATTGAAGGAAAGCGACCGGACCGTCATCACGCTTTATTACTTCGGGGGAATGACTTACGAAGAGATCAGCAAGTTTTTGGGTGTATCGGTCGGCGCGATTAAAAATCGCGTTTACCGTGCTCAAGAACGTCTGAAAAAGGAGGAACCCATGATTAGAGAGGCTTTAGAGCATTTCCAAATCACACCGAATCTCACGGAGAATATCATGCGCGAGGTATCGCGTCTGAAACCGGTTGCACCGTCTGGTAGCAAACCGTTAGTGCCGTGGGGCACCATCGGTGTTCCCGCGTTAGTCATTGTGTTTTTGATGTTAGGCATTGGAAACCATCAACTTTTATCGCGTTTCCAAAAGCCGTATAGTTTCGACGCGACTTCGGAGATGACAGTTGAACTCATTGAAGCCCCCGTGGTGTTAGACCTTGAATCTAAACCGGATGTGCGAACGCAAATCGGAAATGCTAACACGCCGAGCAAGAACGCTCCTTCCAATCAGCAGCCTAACGAGGTTTCGGCATTGGTTGCAGAGGCACAATCAGCAGAAACGGATACAGCCCATTCCCAATGGTACCTGCCCAAAGAAGCGAAAGCGCGTTTCGGAAAAGGCGGCGTTAATATAATTCAGTTTTCACCAGATGGGACACAACTTGCCGTTGGAAGTAACATCGGTATATGGCTGTACGATGCGGAGACAGGTGAAGAGAAGTCCCTGTTTATGGGCGGATGCCGAGCCCTTGCCTTCTCACCGGATGGTCGTTTCCTTGCCAATGGTGGTGGATATTCTGACGTGTCGAAAGTTGAATTGTGGGAGATAGCCACCGGACGTGAAGTGTTGCTCGCTGATGCGTATGACTCTGCTTCCGTATTACGGTTCTCTTCAGATGGAAAAAGGGTTGTCAGTGTGAGTCGTTGGGGGGATTCAATTATCAATTTGGATGTTGAAAGTGGAAAGGCGTTTGCCAAGCCTTTCAAGAGTAACCTCTTTGGCGCGTTTAAAGGGAAAAACGAAGTCAAAATTAAACTCACGAGGGAGACCGATGGCGGAGCCTTTGGCGCGTTTAAAGGGAGAGACGAAACCTACGCAATCACACGCGGTAAAGTTGCGATTGGGCAGATGGATGGTAAAATTCAGTTATGGGACACAACAGCTCACAAAGCATTATCCACCCTCAGGGGTCATATGGATTTGCCGCTTCAGCTGTTGGATAAACCTTTGCCTCGTGGATCACGGTCTAAAAATCAGGTTTTAGCGTTAGCCTTTTCGCCAGATGGCACCCGTCTCGCCAGTGGAAGTAAAGATAAGACAGTGCGATTATGGGATACCACCAGCGAGAATGAGGGGATGACACTCCAAAAACATACGGACTGGACAAATGTGTTAGCATTTTCGCCAGACGGAAAAATGCTTGCCAGTGGAAGTAAAGATAAGACAGTACAGTTGTGGGATACCACCACCGGCGAACCTCTGGCGACCTTTACGGGGCATATTGAGGGCATTACTGCATTAGCGTTTTCGCCAGATGGCACCACGCTTGTAAGTGGTAGTGCAGATGGTATGATCCGGTTCTGGGATACGGAAAGTGGTGCTGCATTTGCTGACCGTATCACCGGACACACGTCATGGATGAGAGCAGCGGCCTTCATTAAGGATAGTTCCACGCTTGCAAGTGTGGCCTTTAATGGTGTAATCACCTTCTGGGATGTGGACACATCGCAAAAGTCCACGATCCAAGCTGCGGGACATCGGGACTGGTTCCCAACTTTAGCATTTTCACCGGATGGCACGAAACTCGTGAGTGTAGGGGCAGAAGGGAGTCCAGTTTCTTGGCGGCCGGATCATCTGATTCGCCTGACAGATGTAAAGACAGGTCGTGAACTGGCAACCTTGCAATATACGATGGGAGCCGAGAAACTCACCTTTTCACCAGATGGCAAAACGGTGGCGTTTACCGGTCTTGGCGAAATTCGCTTGTGGAACACGGAAACCGGTGATGAACAGGCGATCCCTCTCGCCGACCTGGATTTCGGAGCCGGTATTCCTCACGATATACCAATAGTTTCGGCATTGGTATTTTCGCCTGATGGTAGATGGCTTGTGAGTGGAACCGAAGGCGGGAAAATCCAAATGTGGGACGTTGCGACCGGCGGTGAGGCACTGGCTGCCTTCGCAGAACCGACAGAGCGAGAGAATCCCGGGGGTATTTCTGCGTTGGCATTCTCGCCAGACAGAACCTTGCTTGCTGCCGGGGTACACAGTCAGATCCGTTTATGGGAAGTGGATACCGGCAATACACTTCTATCAGTTAGCACTGAGCATAAGCGAGGTAATAGGCGGTTCCAGAGCTATCCCGAACCGTTAATGTTTTCACCAGATGGGACAATCCTTGTTAACGGACTTGCCCACGGTGCCATCCAATTGTGGGATGTTACAACAGGGGACGCTATCGCTGTCCTTGATGGGCATACGCAAAAAGTGGAAACGTTAGCATTTTCACCGGATGCTCAAACGCTCGTCAGCACAGGCGGAGACGGCACGATTCTCTTGTGGGATTGGAATGAAGTCCTCGCGGGTTCCTCTAAAAGCGAATAACGGTAAAACAGATTATAGCGGAGGTAATCACTTGCGGATTGCAAGTGTATTGCCTCCGTATCTTTGATCCCTTTTGTCTTAGCATTAACCTCCCTCATTTCTATTACGCTTCTTCGCTCGATTTGTGCTATAATCCCCCTAATAGAAAGAAGCAACTACAAGTCCTCCTTACCTCTCATTATCACCAAGACGGAATCTTGACCCACTTTTCATGAACCAGCATCCTGCTGTGAAGCCTGTGAAATAAAAGTTTGCAGAATTGTGAAACTTTTTAATCGCTCGTCGCGTCACTAAGTGTTGATTTAAATAATGAACCTTCCCTTTTCAGAGGTGTCCGATGAAAAATGACGATGTTCAGCTCATCCAACGCGTGCTTGATGGCGACGATACGGCGTTCTCTGCACTTGTGAAAAAATATCAGCGATCCGTTCACGCGCTGGCGTGGCGGAAGGTCGGAGATTTCCACATCGCCGAGGATATTACACAGGAGACGTTCCTGAAGGCGTATCAGAGCCTCTCAATGCTGAAAGAACCGCAGTCTTTTGCGAGTTGGCTCTATGTCATAACTGCCAATCACTGCAAGGCGTGGCTTCGGAAGAAGCGGACGTGGATTCAGTCGTTGGAAGGGACGAGCAGCGCGCAGTTAGAAAAAGCGACATATTCTGGACATATCATTGCGGAGAACGAGCGGATGACAGCAGCAACAGAACGCGAAGTCGTCAAGAAGTTGCTTGCCAAATTACAGGAGAGCGACCGGACTGTTATCACACTCTATTATCTCGGGGGAATGACGTACGAGGAGATCAGCAACTTTCTCGGTGTATCGGTCGGTGCGATTAAGAGTCGGCTCCACCGAGCACGACAGCGGTTAAAGAAGGAGGAACCGATGATAAGAGAGGCTTTAGAGAACTTCCAAATCACGCCACATCTTACAGAAAATATTATGCGCGAGGTATCTCGCCTAAAACCGGTGGCACCGTCTGGTAGCAAACCGTTGGTGCCGTGGGCAATTGGCGTTTCCACACTAACAGTCGTCTTTTTGATATTAGGGGTCGGGAACCAATATTTATCCTATTTTCAGAAACCTTATAATTTTGACGCGACTTCGGAGATGACAGTCGAGATCATTGAAGCACCCGTGGTTCTGAATCTCGAATCTAAACCGGATGTTCGGACGCAAATTGGAAGCACTGCCGCGCCGAGTCAGAACGACGGTACCGGTCAGCAACCCGATGATATTTTATTCGCCGCCGCACAAGCAGAAGGAGAGGATGTATCTGTCCCTAAACAGCAGTGGATTCCCGGAAATGCTACTGGAAACACATCGACGGAAACTTTACTCACTACGCCTGAAGGCGAAATTTACGTTATTGACACTATGCGCGCAATCTATAAATCATCTCATGCGGCAACAGCGTGGCAATATGTCAACAACGTTAAGTCACTGTCGGAAACTTGGTGGGATGGTGAAACGCTGATGGCGAAGTGGGACGATACCCTCTACATGGTTGTGTCTAACAAACTCTTCACTTCAACAGATGATGGTAAAACATGGATTGTAGTCAGTGACCGTCCAAGCGGAGAAGCCGTGGGGTTGGTGACAATGGATGGCGTGCTTTACCTCGCTCAAACACATAAGGTTTACCGTTCTACGGATGCTGGAAAGACATGGATGGCAGTCGGCGACGATTTGGAAGAGGAGATACGCACCTTGCGTGTCATCCGAGACACGTTATTTGCTACAACGACCACCGGTATCTACCGACTTGATAACGGGAAGACATGGATGGCAGTCGGCGATGGATTGGCAGGCGAAATACGCACCTTGCGTGTCGTGCAAGATACGTTATTCGCGACAACAAGCATCGGACATGCAGCGGACATCGGACTCTATCGCCTTGATGTTGATAACTGGCAACGTTTGCGATTTCCTGTTCCTGAAGCCGAACGGATTGATGCGTTGGTGGGGACTGAGAACACGCTCTATGTTATGACAAGATTGGGCTGGGGCAAAGTTGATGGCAATGTGCTGGTGCAAATGGGTCGCGGACAGAAACGGTCGTGGTGGATTTTCCGCTCAATCGATAAAGGTGAATCTTGGACAGATATAACGCCTACAAACGCATGGCCCATTAAAGGGCATACGCCATCTGTTGAACTCGCTGCAGTGGGCAAGACAGTATTGGTGATCGGTAGGAGTGACGGTGCAGTCGTCCGATCAATTGATAACGGAGACACATGGACACGCGAGGAAAATACGGGGATTTCAGTTACGTGGTACACTGTAGCCGGAATTGAGGCGTTGAATGAAAACACATTTTATACGCGGGGTAACTCCGGAATTCATCGCTCTATTGATGGCGGTCAGTCGTGGGAACGGTTTAATCCAGGTACGAGAAGTTACGTGCGGGATTTAATCGCCTTCAGGACAAACAGCGAGGCAAACACCCCTACAACACTCTACGCTGCAACCAGTAGGGAAGTCGTTAAATCCATTGATAACGGTAAAACGTGGCATCCTGTTAACCCGCAAACACAAATCACCGAAGTTTATCGAGAAGAACCCCCAGAAATTTTTGCTATAGTGAAGTCTAACGGCGTGATCTATGCAAAGGGAAAAGCACCTGGTGAAGAAGTGCGTCTGTACCAAGTTTCTCAGGATAGTAATACACTAATGCGGATCCAAGAAATCCCGGTCCTTCACTCGCGAGTCTTATTGAATCAATTGCCTGTGAACAGAGGGCTCTCTTTTAATATGCAAGGTAAATCATTCGTTGAGCAGTTACAAGAAGGCACTTCCGGCGCAACCGAGTTCTTTAAGCAGTTAGCAGAAGGGGATTTCCGAGTAACTGAAGAACTTCTGCGTGGTGGGTTGCGAGGCGCGCTCGCTGTTGCGGACAATACGTTTTATATGGAATACAACTTTAAACTCTTTCGGTGGACACCCGGTGAAACAAAATGGTACGACACAGGTGTAGAAGAGACGCATGAGCTCTCCATGGAAAAAGCCGCAAGGGTATTTGAAGAAGCAGGCATGCCACCAGAAAAGATCGTTGGAATCCTTAACGCTCAACAGCAAGGTTTCAAACTTGCCGTTTCAGGGAACACCGTCTACGTCGGCAAACGGGACGCACACCTCGTTGCATCGTTTGATATGGGGAATAATTGGCTTGACCTCACACCGGCACTGCCGTTTCCTGTTAAAGTTTTTTATGACACAGTATTTGTAGGTTCCACGGTATATGTAGCAACCGACGCAGGGGTTGCAGCATCCAGCGATGGCAAACAGTGGTATACGATCACCGATGCAGCAGGAACGTCTCTCATTATGGAACACTTGACAGTTGACGGTACAACCCTTTATGGCATTTCCAAGACAGGTGTCTATCGGTTGGAGAACGAAAACGACACGTGGGAACAGATCGTGTCAGAAGCACCAGATCGGGTGAGCTCGCTTGCTGTTGATGGGAACGTGTTGTATGTCGGCACGTGGAACAGTGGCGTGCTTTACTTCAATCTTGACGAATAGTAAAAATCCGTATATCTCATCTGGGCGGTGCAACAATACCGCCCATTCTCTCCGTATTCAAATCCTCAATAATTTACGCAAATATTTACACATCCTTTCCAGATCAGATGCGCTTTTAGCTGCATTTGTGGTATAATATTTTTAATATAAGTAAGAGTTGTTGGGTTGTGCCTGCTATCACTCAGGAAAGGAAAACCTATGATTCGCGATGCTTTAGACAATATTCAATTCGCGCCAAATGCCATGCAGCGCGTAGGACGTGGAATACTATGTGCCAAATCTACTAAACCGTTAGTGCCATCAGCAATTGCTGCTTTGATAGTGGTAGTTCTACTGATACTAACGAATCAGGGGTTAGCCAATCAAAATGATTACACCTCTTGGGGGTTACCTGAGGGAGCCAAAGCGCGAATCGGGAAAGGGATCTTCACGGATATGCAGCTCTCGCGCGATGGCACGCGTTTGGCGATTGCGAGTTCCACAGGTGTTTGGCTTTATGATGTCAGCACAGGCGACGAGATTGCGCTTATCACAGAGAATACGGCTCTCATCGGACAGGTTGCCTTTTCTCCCGACGGGGCAACGCTTGCGACTGCCAGCGGAGACAACAAATGTCACATCTGGGATGTCGAAACCCAGAAACTCCTGTCAACATTCAAGATGCCTGATTATTGGATCAAAACATTGGCATTCATGGATGATGGAAAAACCCTCGTCGGTGAGGGGTTGATTGACAAGATTTCACATCCTCTACTGGGAGGTGGCCCTTGGAGGTGGGATGTTCCGAAGGTCTGGATGTGGGATGCCGCTTCTGGAAAGCTGTTAGACACTTTCACCACTGAACTGCCGAGATTCAATCCGATGAAAGATGTGCGTACCTGGGTCATGGTAAAGGCACTTGCTAATAATGATCGTGTTATCTTTGCCTTCGAGAACAGAGACGGAACGATTAGCATCAAAGACGGACGCACGAACCGCGAAATAGCCACGCTCCCGAAACCTAAATCGGAGGTAAGAGCATTCAGTTTTACGCCAGATGGCAAAGTGCTTGGCGCTGCGACTGCCAGAAACGTCTATCTCTGGGACCTTGGGACAGGAGAACAGGTGCTAACATTTCCAAAGCGGGTCGCAAATTTTTCCGGGAATCCATCAATACTTGTATTCTCAAAGGATGAAAGAACACTTGCTATTGCCGGTTTAGACGATATTGAGATATGGAATACGGATACGCATTCGCGGGTTGCTACACTTAAAAATACGGATGGCGGTTTGTGGGAATTTGTGCTGTCGTCAGATGGTGCAACCGTTATAACTATGAACCACCACGGCACAGTGGATTTGTGGTCGGCAACCACAGGCAAGCATGAACGTACCTTGACCACAGGATATACAAATAGATTCACGACCTTAGCATTCGCACACGATGGAAAGATTATTGCCAGCAGCACCGGTAGCAAAGTCCATCTCTGGCATACAGATACCGGTACCGAAAAGTTTCGGATACAACTCCCTCGACATACTGAAGAAGCGAACAGACAGGTTGAACCCAATTTACGAGCCGCTGTGCCGATGGAACGTGGAAGTGAGATTATTGGCTTAGCGTTTTCCCAGTACAACACGCCGATCGCCGCTTTGGGGTATACGACGACCCTCGCCGCTTTTACGGTTTCCGGTAAAGTTGAAATGTGGGATGTCGTTGCTGAGGAATACGATGCCGGTTACACGCTTCCGGAGATGCCACGCAGAGTAGCGTATGGTCCGTTAACAGGTGGTTTGGACACTGTACCGTTGCGGAGAACTTCGGCAGTATACCACATCTATGCAACGTCATTTGAGAGGTCAGGCCATGCTTTCCATGCAGCCGCCTTCTCGCCAAATGGTGAGAAACTGGTTGTTAAAAACCGGGACAGTATAATGGAGATAACGGATGCTCTTACCGGTAGACGCTTATGTACGCTCCCGGGACAAGTACCAAACTGGAGTCCCGCGTTGACGTTTACATTGGCATTCACACAGGATAGCGAAGTCCTTGCGATTGGTGAAGGAACGGATGTCCATTTATCAAATACCGATACCGGTGAAACATTTGCCACGTTTAGCGTCCCTAAGAAGAATCTGAATTTGATGGATAAATTGCAGGAACTGTTCGATTCGCACCGTTTTGATACACCTGTCCGTGCAGTAGCGGTAGCGCGAGTCAAAAAATCCACAATCATCGCCGCGAATGCAGGCAGCACCATTTATGTGTCGTACATAACACAGCGGCAACCTGTTTTAGAACTCAAAGGGCATGCGAATGAAGTCTGTAAATTAGCGTTTTCACCCGATGCCACTTTTCTCGCAAGTGGTGATATAGGTGGGACAATCCATCTGTGGTCACTGCCTGCAGGACACAAGCTTGCTACACTTCAACCGTACGCGAGCCCCGTTAAGGAATTGGTTTTCTCACCTGATGGGAAAACCCTTGCGAGTACAAATCTGCATTCTCGCTTTGCTGGAACGATACTCCTATGGGACGTGCCACCGCAATAAATTAGTTTCCAAAACAGACATTTTCCCTTCTTTATGCAGAATTATGCAACCGTTTTTGCCCTAACACGCGTCACTATGTGTCAATGTGAAATACTGAAACATCCCCGTCTGGAGATATCTGATGAGAAGTGACGATAGTCAATTGATTCAACGCGTCCTTGATGGTGACGATACGGCTTTCGCCGAATTGGTGAAAAAGTACCAGAAACCGGTTCACGCACTGGTGTGGCGGAAGGTCGGCGACTTTCATATCGCTGAGGAGATTACGCAAGATACTTTCTTGAAAGCGTACCAGAACCTGACGACGCTGAAAGAGCCGCAAAGTTTTGCGAGTTGGCTCTATGTAATAGCGACGCGCCACTGCATTGCGTGGCTTCGTAAGAAGCGTTTGTGGATGCAGTCGCTGGAGGCAACGAACAGCCTGCAGTTTGAGAAAGCGACATATTCTGGATACGTCGTTGAAGAGAACGAACGGACAGCGATCGAGGCACAGCGCGAAGTCGTCAAAAAGCTGCTTGCGAAGTTACAGGAAAGCGAGCGGACAGTCATGACACTCCATTACTTCGGCGGGATGACGTGTGAAGAGATCAGCAAGTTTCTGGGTGTGTCGGTCGGTGCGATTAAAAGTCGTCTCAGCCGTGCGCGCCACCGTTTAAAGAAGGAGGAACCGATGATACGAGAGGCTTTAGAGAATTTCCAAATTACGCCAAACCTTACAGAGAATATTATGCGCGAGGTGTCGCGTCTGAAACCGGTTGCGCCATCAGGCAGCAAACCGTTGGTACCGTGGGCAGTCGGTGTTTCCACGTTAGCAGTTGTTCTATTGATGTTAGGTATCGGAAACCATCAATACCTGTCGCGTTTCCAAAAGCCGTATAGTTTCGATGCACCCTCAGAGATGACGGTTGAACTCATTGAAGCACCCGTTGTGCGGAACCTCGAATTCAAACCGGATATTCGGACGCAACTCGGGAATGTGAACACACCGAGCGAGGGAGAAACCGCCAGTCAGAAGCCTGACGATGTTTCGGCATCGGTTGCAGACGCAGAATCAGATGAGACAGCTAAAAACTACGCACATTGGAAGCTGCCCAAAGCGGCAAAAGCGCGTCTCGGAAAAGGTGGGATTACCACAATCCAGTTTTCACCAGATGGCACCCTACTCGCAGTCGGTAGCAATATCGGGGTATGGCTGTACGATGTGGAAACAGGTAAAGAGAAATCTTTATTTTCCAACGGCGTGTGTGAAGCCCTCAGTTTTTCACCGGATAGCCGTTTCCTTACCGCTTCTTCTGGAGAGACCCTCATCCAATTGTGGGAGATCGCTACCGAGCGCGAAGTCCCGCTCATTGACTTGTACGCGGATGCTTCTGTCCTGCGATTCTCATCAGATGGGAAAACGCTTATCGGTTTGTATGGTTCCGGGCATGCCGCAATTACCCGATTGAATATTGAGAACGGGAAAGGGAAAACAAAGCACCTTAAAACTGGGCTATTCGGGATCGGTCTCTTTAGTTCTGAGGATTTTCAGGGTGTTTACGCGATGACAAACGATAAAATCGCGATTGGAAAACAGGACGGGATGATCCAGTTGTGGGATGTAGCAACTCGTAAAAAGCTATCGACGCTTAGAGGACACATAGATTTACCGCTTCAGCCGTTAGATAAACCTGTGCAGCGCATGTTCAAAAAAAATCGGGTTTTAGCAGTGGCGTTTTCGCCAGATGGCACGCGTCTGGCAAGTGGCAGTCCAGATACGACAGTCCGATTGTGGGATACGACTGGTGACAGGAATTCGATGATACTGCAGAAACATACTGGCGCGACAAATGTGCTGGCGTTTTCACCCGACGGAAAAACGCTTGCCAGCGGCAGCACGGATAAAACAGTTCAATTGTGGGACACCACCACGGGAAACCCTCGCGCGACACTCACCGGACATATCAACGGTATTGCTGCGTTAGCATTTTCACCCGATGGTCGTACACTCGTCAGCGGGAGTACGGATGGCACAATCCAATTCTGGGATATAGAGACCGAGACACCGCTTGAGAATCTTATCACTGGACACACACAATCCATAAAAGCGGCGACTTTCTTTCAGGATCGTAGGGGCGAGGTCACCTCGCCCACACTCGTCAGTGCGGCGTTTAACGGTGAAATTACCTTTTGGGATGTGGAAACAGCGCAAAAGTCCACCGTCCAAAATAGCGGACATCGGGATTGGTATTCAGCAGTGGCGTTTTCGCCAGATGGCACGAAACTCGTCAGTGCAGCGGCAGATGGTACTATCGTTTTCGGTGGGTTCCCGGCTGCGTTCTCTGCTACGAAACCAGATAATCTAACTCGGTTGACCGATGTATCGACTGGGGACGAACTCACAACTTGGCAGAAACATGCAAGAGAACTTACCTTTTCTCCTGACGATAGAACTAAAACAGTGGCGACTATTTCGGGGCGTGCCATTCGCTTATGGAACACGGAAACAGGCGATGAATTGGTAATTCCGGTTCATGATGACCTACCGCTCGGCATTCACCACAATATACCAACGATTTTGGCATTGGCGTTTTCACCGGATGGTAGATGGCTTGTAAGTGGCACTACAGAAGGCGAAATCCGAATGTGGGACGTTGCAACCGGTGAACCTTTGACTGTCTTTGGAGCATCAACGGAAGAAGCGAATCTGGGGCATATTTCGGCATTGGCGTTTTCACCAGACCGCGCCGTGCTCGCTGCGAGTACAAAGAGACAACTCCATTTATGGGACGTGCGTACCGGTCATAAAATTTTTTCGGTGAGCATTGTGCATAAACGCGGTTGGCGGACATACCATGATTATCCAAAACCGTTGGTGTTTTCACCGGATGGTGCAATTCTCGTCAATGGGCATAGTAGCGGTACAATCCAATTATGGGATGCCAAGACTGGAGACAGAATCGCTGCGCTTGATGGGCATACGCAGCAAGTGGAGACGTTGAAATTTTCGCCTGACGGGGAAACGCTGGTTAGCACAGCACAAGATGGCACAATCTTTTTGTGGGATTGGAATGAGGCTATCACCGGTTCAACTAATACCGACGAACAGCCCAATTAGAGCAAGTGTCATTATCGGAAACGAGCACATCAATTTCACGTTAGAGTTCCGCGCTGACTGTCATCTCTAAGCGGTGTTCCGGTTTGCGATGCTTCGTGGAGAGCAACCGGTAATTGAGGCGAAATAATAGGTCGGTGAATCTCCGCAACCTGTAGTCTGCTGTCGTCCGGATTTCGTGGCTGATACCTTCATAGAAGGTGTATTGCGCAAAGGGTATGCTGCCACTGCTTTTGCCGTAGCCGAGTTTGTAGTTGAAATCAATCCGTCCCTTGCCGATAAGGCTGTACGTAATCCGATTTTCATAAGAGAAGGTGCGTGTCTTCGCTTCCGGTTCCTCGTCGAGTTGTTCCTCATCGGTTGTCTGTTTATAGCCGCCGATACCGCTCCATCGCAGGACATTGCTCAGTTGATAACGGAGGCTCAGTGCGGTCATCTGCTCCAGTTGGTGTAGGTCTGAGATAGGTGTTGCAGAACGGTCTAACATATCTTCTTCACTATCGGTTTCCTGCCCGAGTTCTTGAAAATTAAATTGGTTGTAACTTTCTGTCTCCTGACGTTGCTCATAGTTGGCACCAACAGAGAGGCGTTGTGTCGGATTTACAGAGAAAGCGGTATCCCAAGTACGATGCTGTCTATGACGTTCTTGGTTATTGATTCGTTTGTTGAGTGTCTCGCCGCTGCGGAGATTGAACTCAAGACTGAACGCCGGTGAGGGTGAAAATTCGAGCCGATGGTGCTGATTCAACCGTCCGAAAAGCGTATCTGAACCTTGTAAACTCTGGAGCAGATACAGAGACACGGCATCCTCTACCTCTTGTTCTTCTGTCAGCCAGAACCGTATTTGACCTCGGAGCGCGCTCAGGAACCATGTTAATTGGCTGTCAGCCGTCGGAAACCGACGGCTATCGGCAAGAGGGCTGGCGACTGACGGTTGACGACCATTTGGTGTTGGACGTAAACTATCAGGTTGTAGGGACGAGGGGGCCTCGCCCGGACGTTGCTGCTGTTGCCGTGCTCGGGCGCGTCGTGCGAAATATTGGCGCGGTTGGAAACGAATTCGGAAGTCTGCATCTACGGCTGTGGTCGGTTTATCCCCGACGTTCTGGTAGATTTTGATGTAAGTGCCTTCCTCGGCATCCTCCACATAGTGCAGATCGTCCAACTTCACGTAATAGCCTTCACCCGGTTGGAGCAGAACACCGGTATGCGGGTGGATATTGGTATAGATCTCATGCCGCTGGCTCGTCAACTTCTTATCCAATTCATAACGGACTTCTATGTCAATGGCGCGGCTTAGCGGTGTCAACTGCAGGTTAATATCGGCGAGTTGCGTCGTCGAATCTGACCCGAAATCGGTGTGCGCTTCCAGCATCCGGCGTGCGAGGTTGGCAGTCAGATTCACGCCACCTCCAAGAAAAGATTTCTGTTGTGAAAACACGCCGATCTTCCACGTTCGCGCCGTCGTGCTCCGCTGCCAGTCGGACAGACCGATCGGTGTGTCGTCTACAGTGAGCAACGGCTCTTTCGCGAAAGCCTCTTCAAGTTCGTAACTGGTGTTGACGGACAGCCAACTGAAGTCAACAAGATCAATACGCCCAATTGCGCGATCCCGTCTCCGGTTGAGCGTCGCATTGCGTGCCTCTGTAGATTCTAATTTTCCTAATGTGCCGATGAACCTGAACGGACCGATCGGGTACGACAGGTTGCCCTGCTGTCTTGACTTCTGCTGCGATTGTGTCCGGGTTGAATCCTCGCCCTCGGTCTGCGAACTGCTTCGATAGTCATTCCATCGGAGACTTGGCAACTTTTTCAGGAGCGATGTTTTCTGAGTCGGACGCTCTTCTGGTGTTGATGTTTGGCTTCGCTGATTGCTTGTCCGTGTGTTCTGATAGGGGCGAGGTAACCTTGAAGAAACACCCAAGGAAGCCCCGCCTACACGACTGTTGCCCGAAAGTTGATTGAAGTTTACACCCCAATTGAAGTTGTTACGGATTGTCGCATTTCCCGTGGAGGACATCTCTGTTTCCGTTGCAACAGTTTTGGGCGGAACGGTTGCCGTCGTAACTGTTTTGGGGCGTTGCGGTTCTCGCTCTTCGCTCCTTCCGACACCCGCATCAAACGCCAACCAATCTATCGGAGCCAATTGGATGTCGAAGTTCACGGTTCGTTCATCTCGCGCGACGCCTGAGAACCCCGCCGTATCGAACAGAAACGCGTCATCAAACCCCTCCTTGGCATATTGCGTCTCGTATCGGGAACGGGTACGATTGCTACTCGACGCACCGACAGGCACAAAGTCAGCATCCATTGCCCGTATATCAAGGTTCGTTGTGAGTAGGGGCGAGGTCACCTCGCCCCTACGCTCCGTCCATGTTGCGAAATCCCAATCCGCGGAACCGATCAGTTTCCACGCCTGACTCACCTTTTTACGGTCTATTGTGGAGTAGGTGTTTGTATCGAGATTACTATAGGCGAGTTCGCCTTCAATCCACGCGCTTTCGGTGATATTGAGTCGGCTCTCTAAACCCCATACGGTATGTTGCTGTGGCGCGATGAGCAGCGATCCGCCCTCCTCTGGATCGATAATATTTTGGCGCAGTGCCTCTAAGTCTGTCTCTGTAATTGCAATCAAAGCCTGATCGGGTTCTTTCAGGTCTGTCTCAACGGCATAAGAGGCACCGAAGGTTACGCGATCCCCCAATAGTGTAAAAACACTACTCAATCCGTAAAGGTTCTGCTGATATGCGCGTTCTTCGGAGATGTATTCAAAATCAATCCGGATGGTGTCGTTGCTCGTTATCAGGTGTTTGCTATTGAATTCGACGATGGGGTCACCGTATTCACGGATAATATAGTCGTTGTTTTCACCGCGCCGCATCCTTTCGCCATTCAGCCAGACGATTTCACTCCCTGCCTTTACAATGACGTATTGCCCATCGACCGTGAGTCGATATTCGCTGCGTCCCTCCTCGCCGCGGAGGACTAAACTGGTAGACTGTCCTTTCGGAATAGCACTCGGAATGAGATGGAATCGCCCCCACTCGTAATCACCTTCGACCTGTACGCCTTCGAGTGCGCGCGGGAAGAAGATAAACTCCGATGGCCCGAGCGACCCTTCAAAGTCGCCTAACGTACCGCTCATATTTGGATGCGTGATACGAATCAACTTCTGGTCAATGTCTTGGATGTTTTCTGTCGTACCTTCCGGTTGGATTGGTAAATCTTGGTCGGATAGCAACGCAAGAACGGTAATGTTTTTGGAGGCTTTACCTTCAACATTAACGCGGAGTTCTTGGTTCGGTGTTACGCCGCGATGACTGCCAAGCGAAATTCCGAAGGTTTGGCTCCCTGAAACCTCTAATTGGCTTTCAGCTTCCGGCTCTCGGAAACCTTCGTAGAGGTTGGGTTGCCCAACCTGTGTAGACGAGGGGACCTCGCCCGTACGGCTGACTGCTGCTTGCTGATTGCTATTCAGATTTTGTTCGCCGTACAAATCGCGTTTATAGACCTCTTTAATCGCGAAGGGCAGCGTCTGATAGGTAATCTTCAAGCTGTATGGATAGGTCGCCGCATCTCGCGGTTCTATCGTCGGTTTTATCGTAATTTTGCCGGAATAATAATCGACTTGGTAGTCTACATTTCGGATAAGGATTTTTCCGTCCGCTTCTGTTAGTCGTTCAGTATTTCGGAGAATCGGTGCGTACTTCACCGTGAATTCTTGTGCATCGGCTTTCAGTTCGACGGTCTCTGTCTTCTGGAGAACGGAAAAGGTAGGGAGTTCGAGCACATCGGTTGCTGGATCGAAAACCTCGTGCCTTATCAAAATATCGGAGTCGAGGTTTTCGGTCCAATCGTCGGGTTCTTGTGCTGAACTGCTCGAACGTGGTAGCAGGCACAAACAGAAGGCAACAAGGAAAAAGAATCGGATACGCATTAATAGTTGTCAGAGGATTAGCAGTCAGCCATCAGAAGAATAGTTATCAGTTATCAGTTTGCCTTGCAGTGAGCGTTAATCTAAATAGCGGATTACGCGGATTTAGGAACGTCAGAAATCGGAGTATTTTGCTTACAAGAAACACCGAAGCAAAACAGTATTTCTGTGGACTTCCGTACTCCTACAACAGGTATTTGATAAGGTGCGTAAGTCTTATACGAAAAACTTGGAACACCTTTATGTCGTTCGCCTCAGCGTCGCTCACATAGACCCGCCCAGTTTTCGAGACTGCGATGCCTGCCGGTTCTAAGAGTGTGGGTGT
>JAJEET010000058.1 GCA_022820835.1 Candidatus Poribacteria bacterium | reverse complement strand
GTCTGATAACATGTCTTCTAAGCGGGAAAGAGGATTCATCAAAAACATCCTTTCAATAAATGTCAGGTTTATTATGAAAGGATACCCTCTTTTCTGCTATTTGTCTGTAAAAAAGTTAAAATTGTCCAAACTATAGTATATTTTTATGAAAGTGAGCAGAATATCTTTACTCAGTTTGCTAACTTTAGCAGTCCTGTTTTCATGTGCGCGGGCTCCCCAACAGATTGTTGAAGTGCCTGAAGAAAAAGGCGGTTTTACGGTTGTCCGTGTAGAGGGGAGATATGGAGCTGCGAGTGGCTTTTTCGTGGCACCGGATAAAATCGCGACGAACATTCACGTCGTTGCGCACCCCGGACCCGTTTTCATAAAATCTCCCGACAAAAAGACAATCTGGACTGTAGAGGGTGTTACGGCGTTTGATGTCAGAAATGATCTGGCTGTCTTAAAAATCTCCGGTGATGGAACACCGTCCGCGCTCGGGGACAGCGATGCTGTTCGGATAGGCGACACGGTTGTTGCCACAGGTTACCCCGACGGAAGGTACAGGGTCACAGAAGGCGTTATCCATCGTGTGCGCAGTGGCAACAAATGGCTTCAGATGGAAATTAAACTTTCCGGTGGCAGCAGCGGCAGTCCTGTACAAGACAGTAAAGGACACGTTATAGGGATCGTCTCTGCTATAGAAATCCCTTACAGTTATGCGATCCCCTCAAACGCGTTAAAAAGACTGATTGACGGATCCAAGTTATCGGAACCTTTGACAACATGGCGTAAACGAAAACGGATTCGTGCCTATATCTATTCCGTTCGGGGGCAACGTAAATACAATCTCGGTCAATACGACAATGCCGTAGCGGATTTTGATAAAGCCATCAAACTGTATCCTCAAAAGGCAGATGCCTACTACAATCGAGGACTCGCAAAGTTCAGACTCGGGGATCTCGAAGCGACCAACGGGCATACAGAGAAAGCCCAGCGGTTCTATGAGGCAGGTATTGAGGACTGTACGGAGGCAATCAAACTCAATCCAGAGGATACTTACGCCTACCACAATCGTGCTGGCGGGAAGTTTCGACTCGGTCAATCTAAGGCAAATCAGGCAGATGTAGCGAAGGTGCAACGGTATTATCAAGGCGCGATTCAGGATTGGACGCAGGTTATCAACCTCAATTCCGAACTTGCGGATCCGTATAACAATCGCGGCATAGCAAAGGCGACCCTTGGTGAATCTAAGATAGCACAGGGCAACATAACGGATGCACAAGCACTGTATATGGAGGCGATCCAAGACTGTACGCAAGCGATTCGCTTGAATCCGAGGTATGCTGAACCGTACATCAATCGCGGATATGCACAATTCCGACTCGGTAAAACAAAGGCGGATCAGGGCAATATAGCAGATGCGGAAGCATTATATGCGGCAGCCGTTCAAGACTGTACACAAGCGATACGATTGGATCCAGGGAGTGCTTATGCTTATGGGAATCGTGGTGTTGCGAAAGCTGCGCTTGGTGACGCTGAAGGTGCGATAGCGGATTTTGATACGGCACTCCGAATTAACCCCGAATACGCCGAAATCTACTACGATCGCGGGCGTGCGAAAGAGACACTTGGGCAACACGAAGCTGCAAAATCGGATTTTCAAAAGGCTAAAGAGATAGATCCGAGTGTGGCAAATTAAGCGAGACGCGTGAATGCCCGCGAACAATGGAGAGAGACCCTATTATGGAAGCGAAAAAAGATGAGGTACTCCAACAAATTGGTGAGAACAGTAAAGCAGCCACACTTTGCTTGAAAGGAAAATATGGTGCCGGACAGAAATGGTCAATCGGGAGCGGCTTCTTCGTAGAGCAGGATAAGATTGTAACGAACATCCACGTTCTTGCAGGTAAAACAAAAGTCACCGCAATCACCGCAAAGCAACTTGAAACCGAAAAGGCTCCCATTTACCATCGGATCGCTAAGGTGGTTCGGGACACGGTTCTTCAGTTGGTCCAGGGCAACCGCCTTCAGGTTCGCGAGGAGACGGCAGTATACACAATTGAAGGCGTTACGGCGTTTGATGCCGAGAACGACCTCGCGCTGCTCAAGGTTGTCAAGACAGGCGTGCCGCTACCGCTTGGCAACAGCGATGTGCTTCAGAGGGGCGAGAAAGTTTACGGCGTGGGTTATTCCGGCGGTAGTGAGTATAAGGGCATGGTAGGAACTATCCTTAGCGCACCGAATAGCGACAAACCCCTGAAGATAACATTCGAGCTTCCTCCAAACTATAGTGGTGGGCACAGTGGCGGTCCCGTGCTAAACAGCAAAAATGAAGTCATCGGGGTTGCTGTCTCTGGAACAGTAAGGGTGTCAAGCGATGGTGATGAAGTCACCGCGACCACAGATTCAAGTACTGTCATTCCTTTAACTGCGCTCAAAGCATTGTTAACGAACTCGGGGAAAGCGGAGCCTTTGGTGACGTGGCAAAAGCGACCGCTGATACAGGCGTATGTGCAGGAAGCTCAAGGAGACGAGCAGCTAGCACAAGAGAAACCCAAAGCGGCGATAGCGCACTATGATACTGCCTTAACGCTTAATCCTAATTTCGCTCGTGCCTATTTCAGTCGGGCACTTGCGAAGGACCTCCATGGAGATTCTGAAGGTGCGATCGCGGACTATGATAACGCGATTAGGCTCAACCCTGAGGATACCACAGCCTACAACAACCGTGGTCATGTGAAGTCCGAGCTTGGAGATTCTGAAGGTGCGATCGCGGATTATGATAACGCCATCAGGCTCAACCCTGAGGATGCCGCAGCATATAATCATCGTGGCATTGAGAAGGCTAAACTCGGTGCGTCTAAAGCGAATCAGGCGGAAATAACAGCAGCACAACAGCATTACCAAGACGCTATTCACGATTGGACACAGGCTATCAAATTGGATTCAGAACACGTCCCAACATACAATAACCGCGGGCGCGCAAAACGTCACCTCGGTAAATTTGCAGCGAGTCAAGGGCATACGACAACAGCACAACAATATTATCAAGCGGCGATTGATGACTATACGCACGTCCTTGAACTAAATCCTGAGGATGCCGCAGCATATAATCACCGTGGCATCGTAAAGCGACACCTTGGAGACACCGAAGGGGCGGTTGATGACTATAATAACGCTATTAGACGCAACCCTGAGGATACCGCAGCATATAACAATCGTGGCATCGCAAAGGCTCATCTTGGAGATACTGAAGGGGCGATTGATGACTATGATAACGCCATCCGGATTAACTCTGAGGATGCCGCAGCATATAACAATCGTGGCATCGCAAAGCGACACCTTGGAGACACTGAAGGGGCGATTGATGACTATAATAACGCCATCCGAATTAATCCTGGATACACTGAGGCATACAACAATCGCGCCGTTGCGAAGTCTGACCTTGGAGATTCTGAAGCGAATCAGGGACATCCAACAGAAGCACAGCAGCATTATCAAGCGGCGATTGACGACTGGACGCAAAGCATTGAACGCAACCCTAACCCTGAAGATGCCACTATCTACAATAATCGGGCATGGTATAATTATCTTGTGGGGCAACTTGAAGCCGAGCAGGGACATGAAGCAGAAGCACAGCGGCTCTATCAAGCGGCACTCCCCGACAGCGACTTGGCTGTACGGCTGAGTCCTAGTAATGCTGTCTATCACACGCGAGGTGTTGTAAAGGCTGCCCTTGGTGACTACGACGGCGCGATTGACGACTTGAGTGATGCCATCCGGTTAGACCCACAGGATGCCATCGCCTATCGCGATCGCGGGCGTGCAAAAGAGGCACTTGAGCAGCACGAAGCTGCAAAATCGGATTTTCAAAAGGCTAAAGAATTGGATACGAATGTTGGAAAATAACTGTGAATAATAAGAGTGGAGGTATTGATTCGTGAAACAGAACAGCAAATTTTTATTGGTTTTCTTAGCATTGGGTCTTCTCTTTGCTTGTGCGCAGGCACCTCAGCAGCTTGTTTCCGAGAAACCCGCTACATCTATAGTAGACTTAGCATCGAAAAAAATCAGAGATTCTATTGTATTGATTGAGAATGAAAATACATCAGGTACAGGATTCTTCGTCGCGCCAGACAAGATTGCAACGAATATCCATAGCGTTGCTCACCTTGGAACCATTTCTGTAAAATCTCCTGACGAGGAAAAGGATTGGACAATAGAAGGTGTTGTCGGATTTGATGCGAAAAACGGTCTTGTTATCCTGAAACTCACAGGTGAAGGCAAGCCGCTACCGTTAGACGATAGGTTTGGAATCGGTGAACTTGTCTCTATCCCAGGCTATCGCTATGGCGAATTCAAAGTCGTGGAAGGCAAGATACAAAGCATCGGAGAAAATAATAAATGGCTCCGGATAAAGGCAGCTAAAGAGACTGACGGTAGTCCTGTGCTTAACAACAACGGACAAGTCATCGGGGTTATTGTGCCATACAGTAGTTACGCGGTTCCTTCCAGCGCGCTTGCGACATTGCTTGATGAAGCTATGCCAATGGAATCTTTGTCGGCGTGGCAGCAGTGGGAACAGGTACGTGCTACGGCGTACTATAGTTTCGGTATAGAAAAATCAGATGCCAAAAATTATACTGAAGCCATAGTTGATTTTAATAAAGCCATTGAGTTCAGTCCAGGGTATGTCCGTGCCTATTATGAACGTGGGAGGGCACAGGCTTATCTTGGTGACTATGACAGTGCTATTGCCTCCTTGACGCAAGTTATCAAAATGGATCCGGAGGACGCTGATGTTTACTATGTCCGTGGGAATGTGAAGGCTCGTCTTGGTGAATATGCCGACGCGATCGTTGATCTTGATAAAGCCATTGCGCTTGATGACCACCATGCCAATGCTTACAGTAATCGGGGCGGTGTAAAATACGGATTGGGAGAGTCCGAATCCGCACGCGGGAACGCTGAAAAAGCGCAAAGTTTATATGAAGCAGCGATAGCCGATTGTGATAAAGCTATCCGGATTGATCCAGAGGATGCTAATACCTATAATTTTCGTGGTGCCGCCAAGGCATCTCTTAGCGATTTTGAGGGGGCAATACTTAATTTCAATAGAGCCATTGAGATAGAGCCAGAGAATGTTGATTTCTACGGCAATCGTGGTGCCGCCAAGGCATCTCTTGGCGATTTTGAGGGGGCAATACTTGATTTCAATAGAGCCATTGAGATAGAGCCAGAGAATGTTGATTTCTACGGCAATCGTGGTGCCGTGAAGTTGGCCTTTGGTGAATTAGAATCGGCCCACGGAAATCCTGAGAAAATGGAAGGTTTATATAAATCGGCGATTGAAGATTTTACGCAAGTCATCAAGGTAAACCCAGAGGAGGATTCAGCCTACAATGATCGAGGATTGATAAAATTTAAACTTGGGGAATCCGAGGTCGCCCGTGGGAATGCTAAAGAAGCACAGCGTTTATATGAATCGGCGATTGAAGATTATACGCAATCCCTCCAGATAGACCCAGATGAATTAACTTACAACAATCGAGGGTTTGCGAAGACTGCCTTTGGTGAGTTAGAATCCACCCGCGGAAATGTGGAGAAAACAGAAGCGTTATATGAATCGGCGATTGCGGACTATATACAAGCCATCAAGATTAATCCGAAGTATGCTAAAGCTTACAAAAATCAGGCAAAAGTGAAATGTAAACTTGGCGATATTGAATCTACGCGCGGTAATGTCGGAAAAGCACGGAAGTTGTATCACGACGGCATCACTGATTACGATGAATACATCCAACTAAACAATCCAGAGGATGTTAACGAGTCAGCAGCGGATTTGGCATCCGAAAAAGTCAAAAATTCTACAGTCCGTGTGATGAGTTGGGTTGGTGACTTTTATAATGGTAGCGGTTTTTTTGTGAAGGAAGACAAGGTGGTAACCAATGTCCATGTTGTAGCCCAACCAGGTCCTATTTTCGTCAAACTTAGAGATAAAGAGGAAATCTGTGCAGTTGAGGAAGTCGCTGCTTTTGATGCGGAAAATGATCTCGTGATCCTTAAGATTAGGGGTAAAGGTATCCCGCTATCCGTCGGTGATAATGAAGCGATTCAAAGTGGTGAACCTGTTGTTGTTGTCGGATACCCTGACGAAAAATACAAAGTCGTCAAAGGAACGATACGTGGTGCCTCCAATGGCGATGAATGGCTCTGGATGACTCCTAATGTTGGTAGTGGCGGTAGTGGCAGCCCTGTGCTAAATAGGCGTGGTGGGCAGGTCGTCGGAATTAATGCAGCTGGAAATGAGCATTACGGTTACGCTATCCCCTCAAGTATACTCAAGGCGTTACTGGCACAGTCGGAGGCAACAGAACCTTTAGCGAAATGGCAGAAGCGAGAACTTATTCGGGCGTATGCATTATTCGTTCAAGGACAGATGAAATATAATGCGAATCACTACCATGAGGCGATAGCCGATTTTAATAAAGCCATAGAAATAAACGCTCAATTTTTTTATGCTTACTACAAACGCGGAGACGCTCAATTTGCCCTTGGCAACTATGAAGCAGCGATAACTGATTATGATAAAGCAGAAAAAATAAATGATAGAATTTTCAATGTTTACTTTGATCTCGGATTAGCGAAGTTCAAACTTGGGGATAACAAAGTGGCGATAGTTGATTATGATAAAGCCATTGAGATAGATCCAGAACATGCGAATGCCTACAGTAATCGAGGCGTAGCGAAGTTTAACCTTGGTGACCTTGAAGGCGCAATACTTGATTACAATAAAGCCATCCAAACCAATCCAGAGTATGCGAATGCATACAGTAATCGAGGCGCAGCGAAGGTTGGTCTTGATGACCTTGAAGGCGCAATACTTGATTATAACAAAGCCATCCAAATCAATCCAGAGCATATTGATGCTTATAGTAATCGTGGCTGGGCGAAGTTCAGACTTGGCGAATCCGAAACTGCCCGCGGGAATGTTGAAGAAGCACAGCGTTTATATCAAGCAGCGATAGAAGACGCTACGCAAGCTATCCAGATTAACCCAAAACATGCTAATGCATATAATCATCGAGGCGCGGCAAAGGTTGGTCTTGATGACCTTGAAGGTGCAATACTTGATTACAACAAAGCCATCGAAATCAATCCAGAGCATGCGATTACCTATAGTAATCGAGCAGGGCTGAAGTTCAGACTTGGCGAATCTGAAACTGCTAACGGCAATATTAAGAAAGCACGGCGTTTATATCAAGCAGCGGTTGACGATGCTACGCAGGCCCTCCAGATTAATCCAGAACATGCTGGTGCTTATAACAATCGCGGGCATGCGAAAGAGGCACTTGGACAACACGAAGCCGCAAAAGCAGATTTTCAAAAAGCTAGGGAATTGAATCCGAATGTCGGAAAGTGATTGGACAAGAGAACATCTTTAGCACTTACGTAATCACGCTCGCGATTAGAGGATCTCTGTAATCCATTCTCCATCATGCACGGGTTTAAATGAGTGGTGTTGGTAGGCAAAGACCGGTTGCACCAGTATCAACAAGGGCATCCATGACAATGAGGCTCCGCACATTTTCAGGATCCATAACACCAAGCTTACAGCAACCAGATCGTATAAATTTTCAAGTTCAATTCGCTTAGTATGTCTCATTTTAACTCCTATGTTTAATTCAAAAAGCAGCTACTCAAGACGAAAGGCGTAAAGCTTTGCACGGTTGAAAATAAAACGGAGCCGCAGCGGTTGCTCTGCATCCTTTAATTTCGCCGATTTCCATTGCACCGAATGCCGGACATTATCTCCTGTCAAGGGAACACAATCATCCATTGAAAAGCCGGGTTGGACCTGCCCATCAGCCGTTAGCACTTCAACACCAACCCGACCATCACTTGCATCTGCGTTGATTTCAAGCTCTCCGTCCAGAAGCTGCAATGGAACGGTTTCAACGATGCCACCTTCTGCCTCGGCATCAAGTGAGACGAAGCCGTCCAATCGCCATTTCGCAAGCCCGATCTCCTTGTGCCTATCTTTCATCATAGCACCGTGGGTGTGAACCGTTCCCGTATAGTACCAATGAATCTCATCGTCGGTGATGATCGGTTCTATAGCAGTTCCCATAATCATACCGGTGTCGAATGTGCCGTTTTCACCACGCGGAATAATTGGTGTCCGAATTTCATCGGGATAGTCCCAATTGAACCCATCTCGGCTACAAACGAGTTGTGCATCAATCGGTCCGTCAACCGGAATTTCATGCTCGGCTGCACCCGGTCCCGTTACATATAGCACCCCAGCGATACCGATATAGATATTGTGATAGAGGAAACCTGACATATTGTGGATTTCAGCGCGATCTGCGCCATATCGTTGAACACCAACTGCGTCATCCGCATCCGTTGCACCGAACATCGGTTCAAGCGGTTTCCACGGTCCTTCGAGACGTGGACTTTCGGTGTATGCGATCATGCGTCGTGCGTCCTTATCGTTTCCACGTATCAGTGCATACGCGCGGAACAGGTCTGTCTTTTTGTCGTAGATGACGTTGAACGCGCCTTCGTTGTTTCGATCCGAAACCGGCTCCAGATAGTCTGAGTCGTCCCATCGGATCCCATCGGGTGATGTCAGCAAGAAGATGTTGCGATACCGTCTACAGAAACCGATCATCTTATACCGTTTCTGGGGATCTGATTCCTCGTCATCACGGAACACGCACGCGCCGTGTAGGTCCCACACGATGTTATTGTTTGGGTTTCCGTTAAATTCAAAGAGACCGAGGTTCGGTTTCACCCATGTCAATCCGTCGTCGCTTTCTGCATAACAGGTGAGGTCACCGCGGTCATTTTCCACGAACTTCCGTCCGTACGCGTCGCGTGTTTTTCCTTTGTATGTTGATGGGTTTCGATCTGTGCGGGGGACGTAAAGTCCAGGAATCTCATTTGCTTGAAACCGCCAATGCGGTCCCATACGACACATATACCACATGCGGTATTTTCCATACGCGGCATCGTACATTGTGGTGCCGTAGAGGTGTACGCGTCTGGACTGGTCGGGTCCGCCGTGTTCCCACGGGTTATCGGGGTCAGGTTTGAGAACGGAAACGTCATGCTTTTTGCATTGATGCAATGTGCGCTTCACGCCGTGTTTAGAAGCGATTAACCCGTCGTCAACGAACGGTTCTGTGCCGGTGTCAAGTGTGTGAACGGTATCTGAATTCATGTGAATTTCCTTAGGCATGCACAGGCTACGGTTTTTATTATCGGTAGGTTTCAGTTAGAGTTACGTCCAAATTTTCTGTGTGCTACCCTACAGACACGCCATGTTCATCCAGATTCTGCGTTTCAAGTGGTGTAATTGTAGCACCCTCTGCGTCTAGCTCGCGATTGGATTCTGCGGCCTCCAGCGGTTCAATTGAAAGCCGACATCCGATCAGATTCAAAACAATCTTAAGCTCGTCAATTCGTGGTGCTTCATCACTTGATAAGATTTCTGAGAGGACCTGCGGCTCGATATCAGTTTTCTTGGCAAGTTCGGAAATTCCGCCTTGCGATGCCACAACAGTACGGAGGGCACCAGCAACTGCGGCTGGATTCCCGTAGATTTGATATTCTTCCATGACAGCGTGGAGAAAACCGATAGCTTCTTCCTTATTAGCGGCAAAGCGTTCAATTAGGTAATCAGTCCACGTTCTTAGTTCTTTCATTGTTGTTTCTCCTTGTATTCCAACCAATAGGTTTTTGCGCGTGCAATGTCCTTCCTTTGGGAAGACTTATCACCCCCACAAAGCAGCAAAACAATCGTGTTATCCGCCGCACCAAAATAGATACGATAGCCGGGGCCGAAGTGAAAGCGCAACTCAAAGACACCGTTGCCAACAGATCGGCAATCCCCAAAATTGCCGTATTTGACAGAGTTAAGTCGTGCCTCAATCCGAGTTTGTGTTTTTGTATTTTGAATTGATTCAAACCATTCCGTGAAAGGTTCTCGCCCATTTGAGGTCTGATGGACCTGTAAATTTCGCGGATGTGCGTTGTGCATTGATGATTTCTTGTCTACTGGTAAGCGGCGGTTGCTCTTAAGAAGTCGATAGGTTAAAATGGATAAATCAATTTGGACTTATATGATACTTTAATAATATTAAAACTTATGCAGATAGATTTTAATAGATTGTACATAGATTGGACAAATCCTAAGTATAATACCATGTGGAATCATACAAGTCAAACGAAAGAAACAAACAGTTTCTTGTTCTCAAGGCACATTCATAATGCGTTAGTTTTAATCGCTTGCCCATAATTTTTGCATCTCTTCGGAGGAAGCGAGCAGTTCGTCCAACGTTCCGACCGCCTCAACGCGACCATCTTTTAGAACAACGATCTGGTCAGCCCGTCGCAGCGCCGGTCGCCGGTGAGAAACGACGAGGCAGGTTGTCTGCCTGGTTTCAAAGAGACGTTCCCATAAAATTTGTTCTGTCTCTACGTCCAGTCCAGATGAGAGATCGTCAAAGACCAGAAGTTCTGCGTCTCGAATAAACATCCGTGCTGCTGCGGTGCGCTGCATCTGTCCGCCTGACAGTTTGACACCCCGCGGACCAACAACCGTTTCGAGACCGTCTTCGAGTGTGGGTAGGTCTTTCTCCATAACACCGAGCCGGATTGCCCGATTCAGGTCGTCCCAGTTCCACGGTATTCCCATGAGAATATTTGCACTCAGTTTTTCGCTGAAAAGTTTCGGTGTTTGTGGTGTATAAGCGCAACGCGGTGGCACGAAAAACGACTTCGGATCCGCCACGATTTCACCGTTCCAGCGGATCTCGCCTGCCTGTTTCGGTAGGACACCCAGGAGTGCTTGCACCAACGTTGTTTTGCCTGAACCGATCTGTCCAGTAACAACGGTGAACGAGCCTGCTGGGATTTTCAAATCGACACCGGCGATCCCGGATGTGTCGTCGTCATAGCGGTAAGTAAGTCCAGTAACGGTAAGTTCGTTTAACCGGTCTGCCTCTGTCCGTTGTGGAGTGACGAGTGGCGGTTGTTCCTCTCGGAGATATACCGGTGTGTGTTCTACCAAATTTTCTTTTCGCATTTCCTCAACAGTCTGTTCCATACGGGAGAATGAGACCGCTGCGCGTTGGTGCTGTGCCATTGTACTGCCGATGAGCGATCCGCTCCTTGCAACATCACCGATATACGTAGCAAACAGCGCGAAGTCGCCGACTGTAAATACGCCCGCTTTCATCTGTTCTGCGACCAGAATCAAAATCACACCGGTAGCGAGGTTACCGATATTGATACTTATTGATCGCAGGACTTGGTTGAACAGATTATCTACCAGTGTCGCCTTACGGCGCATATCGTTGAGTTTCCGAAAATGGGCGATCACACTCGGTTCCGTCCGGGCAACCTTCACTGCTAAGATGGATTGGAACAGTTCATTAACAAAATTGGTTGACTGTTCTGTCGAAACACGTTGCGCTGTACGATACCTCTGGATATACCGCCTTGACATGTTGACAATCGTGATAATAAAGATACCTGGGATAACTGTAATTAGTGTTACTGTTACATTGATCCGAGCCATCCAGATGACTGCCAGGATCACAAAGATAAGATTCCCCCATAGATGGATGTACTGTTCAAGGTAACTCAAGATTGATTGTACATCATCGCGCAACCGGTTTGTCACTTCACCAGAGGCAGTTGACACACGCTGCGGTGCCGACATATTCATGATGGACGTCATCAGGTTTTTTCGGAGGAGTGTTGAAATCGCGTAACGCCAGCGCGCCCATACAAATGCTGACGATATGAGTACACCGTGATCGGCAAAATAAGCGACAACAAATAGTGCGACAAATGTCCAAGGATTAAGTCCGGCACCCGTTCCACCAGTGGTGCCTTCAAGGGCATTAAAAAACGCCTGCTTAATAAGTCCGTCAAAAAATGGTATGAGGTCATCTAACCCCCGGAAAAAGATAGTGCCGAGAAATAGGAGTGGACGGTAACGGATGAGGCGAATTGAGGCTTGCCCTGTTGTCATTTTTTAATTTTACCTTGCGGATAAGTATTGTGTTGCGTAGTTTGAAAGTTCTCGTGTGCGAGCCGCCTGCGCCGTTGTTGCCGGCTTGATGCTTTGGTACAAATTCCCAAATCCAGTTCCGAATTAACCAGAAACCCGCAAGGACAACGGCCGCAGCACAATTAATTAAAAGTCTCCAACCCGCCTGTTTTCAGCAATTGTGAGAAAACCGAATCAGGGTCTTGGACGAGTCGTTTTCGTTCCCCGTGTTCCCGAATTTCACCATCGGCGAGGACCATAATTTCATCGACTTGTTGAACCGTGCCGAGTCGATGGGCAATGATGATGCTGGTCCGTCCTTTCAGTAGCCGTTGTACTGCGCTGTCGATGCGTTGTTCCGTCGCTGGGTCCAGTCTGGATGACGGTTCATCGAGGATAACGATCTGTGGGTCTTTTAGGAAAACCCTTGCGAACGCGAGCAGCTGCGCCTCTCCAGCAGACAGACCTGTACCTTCAAGAACGGTATCAAGCCCGTTCGGCAACGATTGATACCATTCGGACAACCCCAGTTCTTCAATGACCGACAGAATCCGGTTATCGGTGATTTCGGCATCAAAGAGCGTTAAATTCTCGCGCACCGTTGCGCTGAAGAGTTGTACATCTTGCGTGACCATACCGATCCGGTTCCGTAAATCGTCCAACCGAATTCGTTCAATTTGCTTGCCACCGACGCGGATATGTCCGTTATTGATTTCATAAAACCGGAATAGGAGACGGGTGATCGTTGTTTTGCCGCTACCGGTTCGTCCCAACAATCCGAGCGATTTTCCCGGTTGCAATTGGAATGAAACATTTTTGAGTACCGATTCGTCTTCAGTATACCCAAATGTGACATGGTCGAATTCGATACCGAGTGCTCCTGATTCAGAGAGTGTCTCTGTTCCATCTTCAATACTTGGGGTGATGCGATAGAGTTCCTCAATCCGTTTGAAACCCGCGGTTGCCCGTTGAAGTTCGTTAATCTGCCGATTAATCATAGTCAAGGGGCCTCGGAGCATCGTCGTGTAATGGATAACGAGGTAAACGGTCCCGATTGTGAACACGTCTATCTGGTAAAGATAGATACCCATCCCCATCGTCAGCGCGATGCCTAAGGTGAAAAGGATACCATTGATTGTTCGGAGGAGTTCCCCCATCACATGTGCCTTCACAGCTCGACCATATACATCCCGATTCACATCGTAGAACCGATCCATGGTATAGCCGATCCCGCCGTTTGTGCGAAGGTCTGCAATCCCTGTTAGCCGTTCTTCAAGAAACCCGAACAATCTGGAATAACCTTCTCGTTCAGCAGTGTAGGCAGGAACGGCGATATTCCGGGTAAGATTATAGACATAGATAGCAATTGCCACGAAACCGGTTAGTGCCACACCGATGCGCCAGTCTTCGAGGGTGATCAAAATCAGGATACCGACGAGCAGTAATAAACTACCTAATACCTGAAGGATAAACTCGGAAAAAAAGTTTGAGAGTGCCGCTGTATCGCCGTCAACGCGCTCAACCATTTCGCCGGGGGTGTGCTCGTGGTGAAATGACATATCAAGTTGTAGGCAGTGGTGTGCAAGATCGCCACGCATCTGATTTGTTGCCCGCCAACCGACATCTTGTCCCAAATAAGAACTAACCAACATCACGATTTGTCCAAGGAAGGCAATTACGACGAACGCAACACCGGCAATGATTAGGTTTCGCAGTGTACCTCCCGCTTTTGCTGTGTCGATGAAGTAACGAAGAATCTGAGGATTGAGTAGGGTAAGACCGATCCCGCTGAACATGAAGATGGCGAGCAGTGTCACGCGCACCCACTGCGGTTTTAGGTATTGTGAAAGAAGTGCGGCGTATTGCCGAAATGGGACTCTTTCCAAATCGAAGGTTGTCCTTTGCGGTTAGTGTAAAATTTGTAGCGCCTACAATAATGTGCGTAAAAGTTCCTCCACAAACACGAGTGCTTGGGTGCCTTCAGCAACGCTTTAGCGACATAGCACTCCGCTGGAGTGCTATGTTTATTTATCCTGAAACTTCCACTTATGTCGGTCAGTGCTATAAGTCAAAATCATGTTACGCTGCGTTTAATCTCTCTTGAGTGCCGCCCAAGCTACCGTCAGTTTACCTTTACTCTCGACAGGCAATCCAAGGGTCGCTAACCTTGTGATATCGTCAGCGTTCAACGTCCAATCATAGATTATCACTTCGTCGATCAACCCTTTGAAATATCTGGCACCACAGCATTCGTCCCAGCCGAACTTTAAGTTCATAACCGTCTGCTCAATATGGGGAATGTCGTTTACCTCAGCATCAAGTTTGTCACTGTCTCTGTGATAAATGTAACTCGTTGCTTTGGTGGGGTGATACTCACAACGGCTAAAGCCGTGTGCTTCTTTGCTTCCTTGTAGGAGGCTTACTTGATTTGAGTCCCGAAAACGGTGACCACTTATCAAGTCTACGCAAGTGTGGGTCAAAACGCACACCTGTGGGGGATACCACCGCCCCGACTACAGGGTTGAATAAAAAACCCTGATACGCTGTGAGAATGTTACTTGCACCTACTACGTCTCGGTGTCCTTGCCACTCGCATTTTGAGCAGTAGTAAGTTCTACGACTCGGTTTTTTCCTATGTCCGCAGGAAGGACAGGTTTGAGAGGTATAGGCTTCGTCTTGGGTATCCACTTGGATACCGACGGCTTTGGCTTTGTAGGTGATCATTTCTCTAATTTTAGAGAATGCCCATTGGTGTAACT
>JAJEET010000117.1 GCA_022820835.1 Candidatus Poribacteria bacterium | reverse complement strand
CGTTAGTTGCATATTGATTGTGTCTGGCACACGGATAAGTTATGGGTCTTTGCTCCAGCGGAGCAATATGTCTATAGCCGTGAAGCATAGCAATCCTGCACTCCAGCGGAGTGCTATGTCTAAAAATTGTCCAAACTATAGCAAACTTTAGAATACTATAGTAAAACCAACAATTAATCAGACACTTTTCCTTTACAGAAGACTGTTCGTAGGGGCGAGGTCCCCTCGCCCGTCTTTCAAAGTGTGTCTCATTATTTTTAGAGGCCACTATAAACGTGAGTTTGATAAAAGAGATAGATTCTTGTAGGTTGGGTTGAGCGGTAAAACCATAGGTGCATTTTCGCTATCCACAACCTTCTGTTCTTGAATCACCCGTTGAGGTAGATAAGTTTAGCGAAACCCAACATCCGAGGCGGGGTGGAGGGTTCAATCAGCGATTGCTTGGTAGATGAGGATGCGAATTCTCCCCGCGAGATCCAAACCGCCGCTCGGATGCAATTGACCCATAAAGACACCAATCATCTGCTCTTGAGGGTCAATAAAGAAATTGGTATAGAAGAAACCGCCGCCGTTATACGTCACTGTGGAACCGAGTTGCCTAAGATTTGATTCGTTGATATCAATACCAAAACCGAAACCGATTCCCGTCTCATCAAGTTGAGGTGTGGTCATCAACTCGACAGTTTTTCGACTCAACAATCGGACACCGCCAAATTCTCCGCGGTTGAGTATCATCTGTGCAAAACGAGCATAGTCAGACGCAGTAGAGACTAACCCGGCACCTCCAGAGAAATAGGTTTGTGGACCGTTGTATGGATAGTCCGTTGAATAGATCAGCGAACCGTTCACTGTCGGTTCTTTGGGTTTTCGCATTATCGGTCCGTCACCGGTTCGTTCGTATACCGTCGCAAGCCTTTCACTTTTCGCATCTGAGATAAAAAAGTGTGTATCTGTCATACCGAGCGGTTTGAAGATACGCTCAGCGAAAAACTGATCAAGCGGCATCCCTGATACGACTTCGACGAGGTAGCCGAGCACATCTATAGATAGACCGTACTCAATATCTTCTCCCGGTTCATGTAGCAAGGGGATCGTCGCCAATACTTTCATCTTTTCAGCGAGCGTGCCTTCATCCTGCAGAAGCCCGTGGGTGATACCGGCATCGTTGTATCGCGGACCGAGCCGTTCATTCCAGTGATACGTTAAGCCCGATGCGTGGGTGAGTAGGTGCCGGATGGTCATCTGGCGTGTTGCCGGGACAGGTGATGCCTCGGCTTCGGCATCTTCCGGGGGTAGGACATACATCTCCTTGAAAGCCGGAATGAACTTTGAGACCGGTTCATGTAGCAGGAAATGCCCTTCTTCATATAGCATCATCACAGCGACGCATGTGATCTGTTTCGTCATTGATGCGATACGGAACATGGTATTGGGTGCCATCGGTTTTTCTGCCTCGACATCCATCATGCCATAAGCACCGATATACGCAATCTTTCCGTGCCTCGCCACCAGTGTAACAGCACCAGCGATTTTCTGCTCAGCGATGTGCTTTTCCATGACCTTATCAATTCTTGAGAGTCTTTCGGTAGAAAGTCCAACTGCCTCAGGCTCCACCATCGGGAAATCCTGGCTGAAGGCAGGAACCGTTAGAATTGATAGGAACAAGATGTAAGTTAAAATCCGGTTCATCTTTTTCTTATACATTATTTTCCAACCTCTCAATCTCTATAGTGTGCCGACAACTCCTTAAGCCAAAATGTCTTGGACGACATGTCCGTGGACATCTGTGAGCCGGAAATCCCGACCTTGGAAGCGGTAGACGAGTTTCTCGTGGTTAATCCCGAAGAGGTGTAGCATTGTGGCGTGGAAGTCGTGTACATGCACGATATTTTCAACGGCGTTATATCCCAATTCATCCGTGTTTCCGTAACTGATGCCGCCTTTGATTCCGCCGCCTGCCATCCACATCGAGAACCCTTGAATATGGTGGTCCCGTCCGCTGCCTTGCGCCATCGGTGTCCGTCCGAACTCACCGCCCCAGATAACCAAGGTTTCGTCGAGCATGCCACGCTGTTTGAGGTCGTTGACGAGCGCAGCGGTTGCCTTATCGACATAGCCAGCGGTCGTCTTAATCGCGTTCTCAATACCGCCGTGATGGTCCCAACCGCGATGATAGAGTTGGATAAACCGCACACCGCGTTCCGCTAACCGTCGCGCCAGCAAGCAGTTTGAAGCATAAGAACCGTCCCCCGGTTTCGCACCGTACATATCGAGAACATGCTGAGGCTCTTTAGAGAGGTCGGTTAATTCGGGGACACTCGTCTGCATGCGGAACGCCATCTCGTACTGACTAATCCGCGTGGCGATTGTCGGATCGTCTACAGTCTCGTCAAGTATACCGTTCAACGTTTGCACGGCATCAACGACATCGCGCTGCTGTTCCGTATCCACACCCCCAGGATTGGCAACATAGTGAACAGGATCGCCTGTTGAGTGGAACTGTACGCCTTGAAACTGACCCGGAAGGAATCCGCTGTGCCACTGCCGCGTCGCAATCGGTTGGTCCTGTCCTCCACCAGAAGAAATCAGGACAACATAACCGGGTAGGTTCTCGTTTTCGCTGCCGAGTCCGTAGAGTAACCACGACCCCATACTCGGTCTGCCAGCAATCGCAGTACCGGTGTTCATGAAGGTGTGTGCCGGATCGTGATTAATCTGCTCGGTTTTCAGGGAACGCACGATGCAGATATCGTCGGCGAGGCTTCCGATATGTGGGAACGCCGTGCTCATCTCTTGACCGGATTCTCCGAATTTCTGAAATTCGTGTGTGGGACCTAAGCATTTGAGTCTATTTGCTTGCCCTTGGAGTTGCGCGATCGGTTGTCCCTCGGTGAACGACTTCGGCATCGGTTGCCCGTGGAGTTCTGCGAGTTTCGGTTTGTAGTCCAAAGTCTCCAGATGCGAGGGACCGCCTGCCATGCAGAGATGAATAATGGTTTTTGCCTTGGGTGGCACATGTGGTTCGGTAATGATGCCGTGCCATTTTTCGATCTCCGGTGCAGCGTTGATAAGTGAGGGTGTCAGCAGAGATGCGAGTGCAAGGGAGCCGACACTCCGCACCGTTTTTCCAAGAAATGTGCGTCTCGTAAGACGAAGATTGGTTTCTTCGTGAATATCTATAGCCATATCTAAAACCTCCTATTCCTTCAGATCATCTGTGTCCAAATTGGGTTTCTTACACTGGGTTTAGTGCTATTTTTTCGTGGCGAAACCTCTGATAACAAAACTTGTAGCGAAGTAAATTATCCATGTCAGCGCAAAAAACATGAAAAACGCTTCTAAAAAAGCGCTGCCGGAATCATGGATATCTGCATTGATTATTCCGGAAAAAATTCCGAATAGAATAGAGAAAACGAGTGTGAGTCTGAAAACGCCTTTTTTCCAATTGAGGGACTTAATTTCTGCTTGCATCTCATCGTCAGATTCAGCATCCTGACGCCTAAACCCCCGAATGAGAGAAATAGAAAGGGACGGACGCAGCGCAGCTATGACCACCACAATGAAACAAAACACCAAAATCGCAATTACGAGTACACCCAAAACTTGTGAAAGAGCCATAACAACACCTTCCCACAAACGATTTTTTTGCTAAACCAGTTGCTCGTTCTTAATTTCGTGAATCCTTTCAGAGAATCCTTATCCGCCATTCCCCACCGTGTGCGGGATTATGAATTAATCCTTTTTTCATATCAACACAGAGGTCAAGAGCCTCCGAAACCGTATGTCCAACGAGGACAGGCATCCCCTCAGGAAGGTCTGTTACCCGGATAGAGTCGCTCCGTTCCAGAACGGTATATTCCACCTCTGAATAAATGACGCGTTCTACCGTACCATTAGCGGTTTCTGCTTGAACCCTTCTGAGTGGCGTAAGTCCGAGTTGTTCGATGAGCGGTGCGGGTAAACAAAGTCCTGTGGCACCGGTATCAACGAGTGCGTCTTCAACGGTCAATCGTCGAACATCTTCGGGTTTCATAACACCTGCTCTTACCAAAATCAGATCGCTCTGATTTGCAAGTTCGATTCGTGTTGTCTGTTCCATTTTTAGTGCCTCTTGTTTTTTCGATTGGAACTTATGTAATTTGCCAGAATTTAAGGTAGCCGGGGTTCTATCCAATAGGATTTCCTCACCAGATTTATCAATCTTGACTCGTAAAACCCCTTAAAATAAAACCAACGATGAAGTAAATGAGCCAAATTAAACCGAAACATACTAGACCGCCAAAGAAGAAACTCCAATCATCGTCAAGAAATCCGTTAAGCAATCCAACGATTACAACGAAAAAAATGCCAACAAATAAAGATAAAACAAGCGTAAACCTAAAAAATCCCTTTTTCCAATTTATGGGTTTCATTGATGACCTCACAGATTCGGCACGTGATAGCACTTCCGGTACAGACAGGTTACAAACCTATCCCTACTAACACAGACCCAAATTGTCCATGATCAATACCGCGTAATCGTCTCATGCAGGTTCAATATGACCCGTGCAACGGAAGTCCATGCGGCGAGTTCGTCGGGTTCGAGACCTTCCGTTACAGGGGCTTCACCCGTCGCAACCAACGCGCCCGCAGCATCAAGGTTGGCGGTGTACTCGGCTTCGTGCTTGTTATAGAGATGCGTCATAACCTCCAGTTCTTGCGGTTGCGGCATACGAGACAATACCCATTGGTATGTCCATTTGATGCGATCTGTGACAGATTCGCCACCCTCACGGATAATCCGTGTCGCGAGCACCCGCGCCGTCTCAACATAAGTCGGATCGTTGAGGAGCGTGAGTGCCTGCATCGGTGTATTAGAGGTTGCCCGTTCGGCGGTGCATTCCTGACGGCTCGGTGCGTCAAACGCCATCATACTCGGATGCAAGAAAGTCCGCTGCCAGTGTGTATAGAGACCACGGCGATATTGGTTCTCTCCTTTGTCGTGGACGTAGGTGCGTTTCGGGAAGTTCAAGTTAGCGTAGTACCCTTTCGGTTGGTACGGTTTCACACTCGGTCCGCCGATTTTGGGAACGAGGAGCCCACTCAATAGCAGCGTATTATCGCGGATGATCTCTGCATCGAGTCGCCAGCGAGATTGACGTGCGATCAAACGGTTGTACGGGTCTTTTTCCTGTAGGACTTCCGTCGGTTTCGAGGATTGACGATACGCATTTGAGGTGACCATAAGTTTCACGATGTGTTTGACGTTCCAACCGCTCTCCATAAATTCCACGGCGAGCCAGTCGAGTAGCTCAGGATGTACGGGTGCTTCACCTTGCGCGCCGAGATCGTCCAAGACCCGTGAGAGTCCGGTTCCGAAGTAGCGTGCCCAGAGTCGGTTCACAAAGGTGCGTGCTGTCAGCGGATTCTCCTTTGAGACGACCCATCGTGCGAAGTCGATTCGGGTTGGACGGCGGTTCTTGATATTCAGGTCGCCGAGGAAGTTCGGTATCATCGGTTCGACGATTTCACCGGAATCGTCCATCCAGTTGCCTCGTGGTAGTACGCGTGTCGTGCGCGGTTGCGTGGATACCGTAGTGAGTGAGTACGGGACCTGCCGTTCGATTTCGGATTTCTGTTTCCGTAGGTCCGCCATCTGGTTTCGGATACCGTCAAGTGCGGGTGTAATGCGGCGGTACGCCGCGGCGATGAGTTCGCGCTGGCTCGCCGTTCTGATGGTGGGGTCGATATGAATGGCGTCAATCACTTGTGATGTATGCGTGTATTTCACTGCCGAGGCACGCGTCGTTGCGATGCCTGCGACATCCCAATAAGCGATCCCGCCGGACTGAACGAACGCGATGCCGTTGAGAACCGTTTCAGGTTTCAAACCGACGACTTCGGGATCCACTTCAAGCCGTATCCATTTCCCTGTTTCCGGTAGCGGTCCCATCGGTCTGTGATCCGGCGCATCTGTCCCGATTTCACCGAAGTTAATTTTATCTTCACCCCAGAACGCGCGCTGGTTCCAATCGCCGTCGTTCCATTGGAGCATGACTGTCTCCGGTGGTGTTTCGGGATCAAGCCAGACATAAGCGAACAGTTTATCGCCTTCAGCGAGTGTGAAGGTACGCTTCGCAGCGTGGAAATAGTGCTGAACTGTTTTCTCGGGTTCTGCTATCTGTTGACGTGAGAACTGCTTACTGAAAACGGGTGCCTCGTTTCTACCGACGAATTTCCATGTACCTTCGGTTCTACCACCATTTGACTGTACGTCGTCCACCCATGCGAAATCGGTCGGTTCTGTTGACACGAGCTGCGAACGGATTTCGTTTTCCCATTCCGTCTGTTCTGCTTGCAATCCGGGCGATGATGCCTTGAATACCCGGTCCAACTTTGCCAATTCGTTGTCAATCTCTTGCAGTGCTGATGCCTGTGCGGGTGTGGGTATCATGACAACAGGTTCCCACTTACTTCTACCCGGGTAGACACCCGGTCCCTGAACATCAGCGAAAAATGCGGCGAAACTATAGAAATCTTTCGCAGTGTACGGATCAAATTTATGGTCGTGGCACTGTGCGCAGCCGACAGTCGCGCCTAACCAGACGGATGCGGTCGTTCGGACGCGATCCGCGGCATAAATCGCGAGGTACTCTTTCGCTTGTGCGCCGCCCTCTGAGGTTGTCTGATTCAGACGGTTGTAACCGGAAGCGACTTTCTGTTCAACTGTGGCGTTCGGTAGCAGATCGCCTGCAAGGTTTTCGAGTGTGAACTGGTCAAACGGCATGTTGTCATTAAACGCTTTTATCACGTAATCGCGATAGGGCCAGATGCTCACGTCTTCGTCGGCGTGGTATCCGCTCGTATCCGCATAACGCACGAGATCCAGCCAATACATTGCCATCTGTTCGCCGTACTGCTGTTTAGAAAGTAGCCTGTTGACGAGTGCGTCGTAGGCATCGGGATTTTCATCTCTCAAGAAGTGTTCTACTTCAGCGGGTGTCGGCAGGAGTCCAGTCAGGTCGAAGTTCAAGCGGCGGATGAGCGTCCGCTTGTCGGCTTCGGGTGACGGTGTAAGTCCTTCTGCTTGTAGTCTACCGAGTATAAACGCGTCAATCGGGTTTTGTACCCATGCTGCGTTTTCGATGGGAGTCGGTTCAACCCGCTCCGGGAGTTTATAGACCCAATGTTCTTCCCACGCCGCGCCCTCAGCGATCCACTGGATGAGCGTGTCAATCTCTTTTTGTGTCGGCCGGCGATTTGCGATCTGTGGTGGCATCCGCTGATCTATATTTTCGTGTGTGATGCGTAGCACGAGTTCGCTATTTTCGGGTTCACCGGGGACGATGATCGGGTAACCGCTCGGTGCGGAGAACGCACCTTCTTTGGTATCGAGTCGTAATCCGGCTTCGCGGGTCGCGGGATCGGGACCGTGACATGCGTAGCATTTATCCGACAAGATCGGTCGGATATCTCTGCCAAACTGAAGATTCTCGGCATCGGCGGGTTGCAACACCGTTGTCAGTCCGAAGAGGACGACGATGAGACCCATACAACCGATGCGTGTCCATACTGAAGCATTTAAACGTGAGAGCTGAGTCGGTAACATTACAGGATATTCCTCCCATTTATCAGTGCAAGCAATACGGTACGCCTTGCACATTGTCAGCCACTATAGCAATTCTTGAAATTGTTTACAATACTATATCATTTACAACGGAATATGTGCAAGAAAAATTGCAGAGTCGTGTTTAGAGAAATGAACCTTTTTCAAAGTTATCGGACTCATAGAGAGTCAAATAATGCTTTGACACTATTACCTATTTGTGTTAGAATTGCTTCATAAAATACTCAAGGAGGGTATAAATATGTTTAAAGGTTTATTCCTGTTAGGGCTTGCGGCGATTTGTGTCTTCGCTGTCACGCTCTCTCATGCTATCGAGGAAGGGGACATCCTTGTCTACTATTCCTTCGATCAACTGAAAGGCGATACGGTGCCGGATGATTCCGGGAACGGGTACGATGCTGAACTCGTTGGAAAAGGTTCACTCGTTGATGGCGCGTTCAAGCAAGGGATACGTCTCAACGGTGGGATCGTGCAGATGGCAGCCAACGATTTCGTCGTCCCGATCGGCGAAAACGGTGAAATTACGATGGAAGCGTGGTTCTATCTCAACGAGCACAACGCGTACGATGGCATCATCTCAATTGAGGCTGTTGACGCTGGGTGCTGCGAGTTCCGGACAATGGTGAACCCGAACTTCAATCCGTTCTGGGATGCCGGGCATCACGCTGATAAGAGTCTCGGGAACTACCAATTTGAATTAGATGAGTGGTACCACTATGTGTTAGTCGCTGATGGCAAAGATGGCAAGATTTATGTCAACGGCGAATTTATCGGTGCGCAGGTAGAGAATTTTGAGTGGCCCGCGTTCAAAGAGGCAGCGATCTATATCGGTGCAGGCGAGAATCCGAACGTTCACAGAGTCGAGGATGCCATTATCGACGAAGTCGTCATTTACGCCAAGGCGTTGACTGAAGATGAAGTCCAAGAATCCATGGAACTGAGTATTCCGGGGGTGCTTGCAGTCGAAGCGCGTGATAAGTTGGCTGTGACGTGGGGAGAACTGAAGACCGATTTCTAACACTATGATTTGTTGGGTGAGGTGTGCTTCTCACCCAACATCTATTCGGAGTTTTTATGAAATTTGGATTTTTAACAAAAATTTTTGAAGGCGCGTTGAGCATCGAAAAAACATACAACCAATGCGATAAGGCACTTGGGCGATTGAAAGCCCATAACGAGAAACGTAAACAACCCGATTTTCGTATTTCTGATGAGGAACAGGCTGCTTTGGATGCCGTTGTCGAAACTGCGCTTAGGAATGCGAACCGCATTGTTGACAAAGAGGGTGAGCGGAATTGGCCCGGCGTGTTCCGAGAAATGCATAAAAATTTGGCGAACATCTACATGGAACTTGACGAGCACGATAAGGTACGCGCAGCGTGTGAACGTCTCCAAGACTACGGCGAAGTCGGTAAATTGGATGCCGAAGAGGTCCTGGAAAGCCTGAAAGAAAAAGAGGATTCTTAATATTCCTTGCGGTTCGATAAGGTCGGCTGGAAACCTGTGAGCTGCGCCAAAACCGCGGGGAGGCAAAAATGCAGTTCCTGAACCCTGCCGCGTTTTACCTACTTGGAGTTATCCCGATTGTGGTGGCACTTCACTTCCTGAAGCTGCGCCGCCACACCCACCTCGTTCCGAGTCTCATGCTCTGGCGTTCCGCCGACGAGGACCGTCGAGCGAATGTCCCGTTCCAACGACTTCGTAACCTCCTCCTCCCGATCCTACAGGTGCTATTCCTCTTGCTTGTGATCTTCAGCGCAGCGCGTCCGGCACTGCGGAGACCCGGATTTATACCGGGGCGCGCAATTCTCATCGTTGATAACGCCGCGAGCATGTTGTCAACAGAGACCGGAAAAACACGTCTCAATTTGGCAAAGCAGGCGGCACGCAAACATATTGAAGAGGTCTCCGCAGGTGGCGGGATGATGCTCATGGTGACAAGTGCTACCGAATCTGGTACTTATATCCGAGAAGCCTTCACGACAGAGACAGCGAAACTCCACAGCGCAATAGAAAATATACCACAAAGCCATACCCCACGCAATCTCCGTCCCGTCTTTGATGCAGCATCTCGCTATGTAGCGTCCGCACAAGACAAAGTTTTCCTGATTAGCGATAGTTTTGAAAACTTACCGGATACCTCGCTCTCCGTCCATAAAATCGGTGTCGGTGGTGATGCTGAGAATGTCGGTATCGTCGGCTTCAGCGTCGAAGTCGTCCGAGATCGTTATGAGGTATTGGTCAGTATTCAGAATTTCACAGATACCGTTAGAGAAGTAGAGGTCGAATTGGCGGTTGAAAACGCCACTTTCGATAGGAAGACGGTATCTATCGCTTCAAATGCGACGAAGCCGGTCCTGTTTTCAGATGATCCGGCGGGTTTAATCGGGAAGGTTCTTCGCGTCCGCCTTCCGATAGAAGACGATTTTCCACTGGATAACAGTGCCGCTGCCGTCTTGTCAGGTGTGTCGCGCCTCCGGATTCTGCTCGTCAGTGACAACCAGAAGTCTTTGCTACCTGCGCTTTTGGAGGCATACGGTGAACATGTAGATTTGCATCAGGTTGTCCCCGCAGATTATCTCGGCACCGGCGATTCGGATATAGCGATTTTCGATGGTGGCACACCTGCCGGACGCGAGGCTTTGGAACGTTCCACTCATGCTGCACCGGGAACACACCTGATCTTTATCAATCCGGGGGAAAACTTACCGTTTATCGGCGAAACGGAGGGTGTCGTTGAAGCGGTGACAGCACCGGTGCGCGTTATCAACACGGCTGAGGCACATCCACTCATGACAAACGTGTCGCTACAAGACGTACGGGTCCTTAAATCGACATCCCGAACGTTGCCGCTTCTCGGACGCTCACTTGTCGAAACGGAGGAAGGGACATTGATATGGATCGCGCAAGCGTCGGGTCGCCAGTTCCTCGTTTTTGAGTTCGATGCGTTCAACCCAGAAGCCTCTAACTTCGCAATGACTATTCCCGATGCGCCGCTGTTTGTCTATCAGTCTTTGACGCGATTTGCGTCCGGAACGGCAACGCTTCGACCCCTCGAATTTGAAGATGGACGGACGCGACACGCATTCCGCACGGGTGAACCCGTAAGGATTACATCTATCGCCGAAGGGGCTGCCCTGCATGTTGAGAAACCGGATAATAGAACAGTTAAAGTGGTAGATTCCGTATTCACTGATACGGATCAGGTCGGGGTCTATACCCTCTATGCCGATGAGAGTCCGCTTGAGCGGTTCACGGTTAACCTACTTGACGCTGACACATCGACACTTTCACATTCGGCGGTGACAACAGCGACGGATACATCAGCATCCATAGAGAACGGATTCCAACCGATGACGCAAGAGGTGTGGCGGTTCCCCGCACTGCTCGCATGTGTTCTGCTACTATTGGAGTGGTGGTTTTACCATCGCGACGGGGTGTTTGTTCGGAGAGGGTTTGATGGAGTGACTGCGTAAGTCCTGAATCTATTCCGTCTCGTCGATTTCCAAAATTTCGAGGATGCGTTCCACCAAAGTGTCACGCGGCATTGCCCCTGCAAGCGCACCTGCAATCTCTCCATCTCTGAATACGATATAGGTCGGTGTTCCGCGGATGTTATACTCACGTGTCTTTTGTGGTTGCGTGTTGACATCCAACTTTGCGAAGGTGAAAGTATCCCGATATTCTAATGCGACCGCTGTGACCACAGGCTTCATCAGTATACAGTATATTCAGCGTTCGGATTTGAATTCTACGACGATCGGGAGTTCGGAACCGAGAACGATGTCGTCAAAAGTTTCGTCGGTAACTTCAAATGGGATACCGGACGTTTGACCGAGGTAGTTCGCTGCAAGCACCAAATCTAAAATATTGACGGTGCCGTCACTGTTGATGTCTGGGTTGGGAACCTGATCTTCGGTAGGTGTCTCGCCAAAGTGTGAGGCGATGAATGTGAGATCGAGGATGTTCACAAAGCCGTCGGTATTGACATCGGCTGCACGCCGAGCGTCGTAAGTCTCGTGTTCGGCGTAACCGGTCGTCCAAAAACCGAACACTAAATTGAGCATGAGCAACGAAAGAACCAATTTTTTCATAATAGAGTAAGTAATGCAGGCGGGGTTTGAAACCCCGCCTGCAAAGAGATTTGGATCGCTTAATTTATCGCATCAAGAACCTTCTGGAGGAAGACATCTTTTGCGGTCCTGCCTCTGATACGTTCAACTTCCTTTCCATTTTGGAACACAACGTAAACAGGGTGCCCATTAGGTTTATATTTTCGGACGCTGTCAAGATTCTCATCCATGTCCAACTTCCCGACGATAAATGTGTCCTTGTTCTCTAATGCAATTTCGGCGACAACTGGCGCCATAGCTTTACAAGTCGGTCACCAGTCCGTATAAAATTCGACTACGACAGGGACCTTAGACGCAAGCACAACGGTATCAAAGTTCGCATCGGTGACTTCAATTGGGGTACCGTCATAAGCACTGGCAGTGGTAAAGGCGATTTTAATCTCGGTCTCGTTACCGGCAGCGTCTTCGACTGTGCCAGCAACAACGTATTCGGTTTCTGGATTAAGCTCTTTGCCTTCGACGAGTTCAAGCCTTGCTGTGTCGCCTTCAACCGTGCCTATCCACCCGACATCTATACCGGCTTCGGTGTGCAGCGCGATCGTGCCGGTTACCTCTTCACTGAATTCAATCTCAATCGTCGCGCGTCGGTCAACACCTGTATCGCCATCGCTGACGGTGCCGCCGGTGATGGAGGGTGCCTCCGTATCCGGTTCCGCTACCGTGTAAGTGAAGGGTAGACTTCCATCCGACCAAGTGATTATCAACTCAAGATCGCCGGGAGTGAAGGGCCCTGTGATCTTGACACTGTTGCCCTCCGTTGTTGCAGTGCCTTCGCTGACGGTGACATCCTCTGGTGGATTGTCGAATGTAACGATGAGACTACCGTCTACCGTAAACAGCGAATCAACTGCCGGGTCAATGCTAACCCATGCGACCAGCGGTCTGACGGCATAAGAAAGGGTCTCGGTTCCGTCTGCCCAAGTAAGGGTCAACGTAAGATCGCCGGGAGTGAAGGGACCTGTGATTGAGACGCTGTTGCCATCGGTTAAGGCGACACCTGTGCTGACGGTAACATCGGCTGGCGGATTATCGAAAGTCAGTGTGATGCTATCGTTTGTGGTAATCTCCACGCCGCTCTCCGGGTCCGCACCAACGAATGCGACAAACGGTCTGACGGCATAAGAGAGGGTCTCGGTTCCGTCTGCCCAAGTAAGGGTCAACGCCAGATCACCGGTGGTGAAGGGACCTGTGATCGTGACACTGTTGCCATCGGTTGTGGCAGTGCCTTCGCTGACGGTGATATCTTCTGGTGGATGGTCGAAAGTCAGCGTGATGCTGTCGTTTGTGGTAATCACCTCACCGCTTTCAGGATCCGCGCCGACGAACGCTGCAGGCGGTCTGATGGTATAAGAGAGGGTTTCGGTTCCGTCTGCCCAAGTAAGGGTCAACGCCAGATCGCCGGGAGTGAAGGGACCTGTGATCTTGACACTGTTGCCATCGGTTGTGGCAGTGCCTTCGCTGACAGTGACATCCGTTGGTGGATTGTCAAAGGTGAGCGTGATCGTCCCGTTTATGTCGAGTTGTGAACCGATTTCGGGATCCACGCTAATGAACGCCACCGGGGGTCTGACGGTTGCGCCAAGACGGTTCGCAATAAGTACCAAGTCAAGAATGTTGATGTTCCCATCAGCATTGACATCTGGATTAGGGGTCTGATCCTCAGCGACTGTCTCACCGATGTGTGAGGCAACCAGCACCAGATCGAGGATATTTATTATGCCGTCGTTGTTGACATCAGCTGCCCGCAAGGTCTCAATATCCGTCTCTTCTTGGGCGTAGCCTGCTGTCGAAACGAGGAGCACTAAACTGAGTATTAGCAACGAACAGGTCAAGCTTTTCATACGTTCTTCTCCGCTAACGGTTTTCGCATGCAGTTTATACAAATTTATCTTTTATCTAATCTTCCGCTACAAGACCCAATCCTTTAGGTTTGGGATGTAGTAGCGGGTGACAAGTTGTGTAAAAGAAGATTTGACTTTTAGCCTAAAAATGTGGTATACTTATAGTATCAAGTTGGCAAGCATGTTCAGC
>JAJEET010000104.1 GCA_022820835.1 Candidatus Poribacteria bacterium | reverse complement strand
GTCATAGAACGTTTTTTTCAGCGTTTGAAACAGTATCGTCGGGTTGCCACGCGCTATGATAAATACGCGGTCCGATACCTCGGATTCGTCTATTTTGCCGCTATACTTATCACTACTAAAAAAATGTAAACACTACGTAGAGTATATCATATATGGATTTGCTGAAAACTATCCTACAACGGTGCAGAAAAAAAGAAAACAGATCCTCAAGGCAACGAAAAACCGTAATCTCGCCTGCGTTCCGTAAAGAGTTCTATCACCTCACCATTAATTTGGCAAACGGCTATACAGTTTTGGTTGATGACCTTGAACGGTCCTCTATCGCCTGTATGCCCCTCGCGCGCATACCAACGGAACCTGATATGTCACGCGGTTTTGAGGAGTGTCCATATCACTATCCATACAAGACTATCCGACAATGGGGTATTTTCCAGTGGCATGCGTCTTGGGGTATCCGTATCTATACAGGGACACCCTCCGAACGTGATGGTGCACTCTGGCACGATCTGGAGTTCACCAACCAAGTTATCAAGACAGCACCCGAAGCGACCTTAGACTGTATTGAAGCACTCATCAGCCTCACTGAAAACCCGCTTTTGACGATGACGCCATCTGGTGGTTTGCGTTTTTCGTGTCGTATTATTGATTATCTGCATCGCAAACCTGAACAGATCTATATCTATAAACATACACCGACTCCAGAAAACGCGGATCATAGAAATATCTACCTTGCTATCTCCGGTGAAGACTCTTATACGCCATGGGACGCACGTCACGAAATCCTGATCGGGAACCTCATCGAACCGCCGACCTTTGAAAAAGATGTCCTTTTCGCCCCACTTGATAAACTCAAAGCGGAATTACATCAACCCGCCCCCTATCCGATTAAAGAAAAAATTGAACCGCCGGCACCCAAGTATAAAGAACCCGACCCAGAACACGAGGCGAAAATCATCGCTGTCAGAGCAGGGAAACTCACGCCACTGGCGATCAAACGTCCGGCACCGAAGTTAAACAAGCAGATACTCAACGCGGACACATACAATTTTACCAAACAGTTCCAGCCATACGAAATTTCTATCAATATGATTGAGGCTTGGTGTGTCCGCGGTAAGGATGACGTATTAGGTGCATTCGCGAAAACACTGCTAAAAGTCCTTGCCATCAAGAGCCGATCACACAGTTATGCTGTTCAGCGTGTCCGAAGTGCTGTTTATACCTTTGAGTGGCAAGAATCCGAAATCCTCGCACAAATGCAGAGCGATAGTAAATACTGGCATAAACTTAATAAATTTTTCGCGTATTATAAGCGGAATGCTGATGCACCGATGCAATGGGATGGTAATCTGTTAACATACTATCTCCCGACGGGAAAGATGGATACGCCGATATCTGAACCGGTAACTTGTCATCCAGAGAACCAGATATTCCAAATCCGCAACGGGTACAATGGGTACCAATCCCTCTTCGACTATAACATCGGTAAATACTTCACCAAGACACAAATTGCCAAGACCTTCTTAGATGCCATTGAAGCCGAAGTTGCGCGCGATACCCGCATAAAGCATGCAATGCTCACACCGCTAAGCTCTTTCAAAAGCAATAAGGATTGGGACACACCCATCCGGGACGCGGATGTGTTTTGGATTGTCGGAATCCCTGAATGCGGGTTCCGTTCTCTCTGGCTCCGAGCACAACTTCTTTTTGGTGCTGATGAGGTCCCGATTTGCTATGAACGCGATGATTCAGGCTATTTTGTAGACAAACGGATCCAAGCCCTTTATGAACATCTGGTCACCACTACAATCACCAAACACATCCAGAATTTCCAGATATATCTACCAAACAAAAAAGTTGTCATACTCACTGCCCTTCCGGTGCCTGGGGTTACAGATAGATCGGAGACGCTTTTATTTGACTGGGTAGACTACGAGATTGCTGGTAATCTTAATAACCTCGCCGAGACGATCCGAACCCGTGAATCTTTTGAGGCAGAACGAAATGCGCTCACCGGTACATCTAAGAGAAGGGAAGTTGAACGGATTTTGGGGTGCTCATCAAGGCAGGCGAATCGGGTGCTTATGGAACTTAGAAATGGTGCCCTGCTGCGCGTGCCCTTACGCGATCAGATCCTTGCGTCACTCGCCGACGGTGAAAAGAAGACTGCGGAACTCATAGAACACGTTGATGGGCACCCGAAATCTATTGTCAATGAACTCATGCGACTCGTCAAGAAAGCGGAAATTGTCAGAGTGCGACGAGGCGTGTATGGGAAAAAAAATATATAGGATTCACGCAGACTCCCATGCGGGCAAACGTGAAACCGGGGTACTCATAGCGAATAACGTGTGATGGGTACCGCCCCTTGCGCTGAAGTCTACCAGTAGTGATTGGTGTGCGAGGATTGATAAAAAATGCGTAAGTCCTATTGAACCTGAAGCGTAGGAGTGAATGGAATGGCATGTGAGCGTTTAGGATGAGAGGTCGGTTATCAGTTCCCGAATCCGGTGTGTGCAAACGTCATCGCTTAAACGCGTCCCCGTAATATGTGCTATAGCACTTCGGAACCTCTTTTGTGGGTCCCCCCACGCTTCAAGTAACATCCTGTTTTTGGTCGCGTCAGGCTGTGCAACGGCTCGCGACAGTTGGTCAATAACTGACAAGTAGAATAGCAGGTGATGCCCGTCAACCCGTGCAGCGACCTCGTCAGGTGGGCAGTTCTCACGATGCGTACTTACCCACTCGGCATAAGCGTTGCTAAATTTCCTATCTAACAACGAGATAAAATTACCTGTTTCAGATGGGGAGACGAGGAAAGCACCGACACTATTGAGGAGCTGCACGAGACGCATCTCTTGCCAATTCCAACCGATACTGGCGAAGTCGATAAAGAACGGAGATTCCCCGCGAATAACGATGTTTCGGGCATTGTTGTCCAGGCTACCGAGTGTCGTCGGCGCATTCCGTAGACGCGTCGAGAACACGTTCCACGTGTCAGCGAACGTCTTTTCTTCAATAGATGACATGGGTCTATCCCTAAGGTGAGAGAGATAGCCGACCACTTTTTTGCCGCGCGACAGTAAGTCCCGCAGGACCTTTTGTGCATTAAAACGGAAGACGTAAGGCGCGAGTTGTACAGCGTGCGTCGTAAGACAGGTCTCAATTTTGCACACTTCCTGAAGGATCGTGAACAAGAGAGGGGTCAAATCTTGAGAAGACTTCTCGCGGTGCTGCGCAAGTGCGTCAAGCGTGGATTCACCACACCACTCTAACAGGAGTGCATGGTGACGTTCCGACTTCCAGACGAGTTGTGGTACTCGGCAACCTTTATCATATAAAAGTGCGAGAACAGTTGCTTCAATTTCGAGTGGTGTGCTACCTGCTTCAACGACAGGTACGGTCAGGTCGTGCTGTTTCAGGATGTAGTATTTGCTACCGATCTTCAGGCGGCAGACGTTGTGCCGCTGTCGTATACCGTGTTGGATCGGTTCAAGCGCAAGAGCGTCGATTTCTGTATTGAAGTGCGCAGCGATCTGATTCATGAGATGTTCCATCGTTTTTACCAATCTTCCCGCCAAAGCCCCGTGCTTTAGCTTGCGGGATGTAGGCGGGCGTTGAGTTTAAAAGTCAAGAAAGATTTGACAATCCGTCTGAAATGTTGTATAATTATAGTATCAAGTTGGCAGACAGTTCAAGCGTGACCGCAAGGTTATGTGTCTGCCTACCCACTTGAACGGGGTTAAAGACTTGATACTTGATATACTATGAAAACATTTAAATATGAGTTTTCTCATCAGTGTAATATAATATGCCTTGGCAATCTGCTTGACGATCTTTATGAAGTGCATGTTCACTTGCTTCTGTTGCAAAGGCGTTATTATCGTATGTATGGCAAATATGCGGGTTTTGGTCGTATCTGTGCTCATATAACGAAGTTGAAACAGAGGACAAAACTGCATTGGAACGCGTTGCCAAGTCAAGTGATACAACAAGTTGCCAAGCGTATTCACCTCGGTTATGATAAGTTCTTCGGTTATCTTAAAGCGAAAAAGAAAGGATTGTCCCCTCGCAAAGTAGGCAAGCCTAAAATCAAACCGAGACACAAATAT
>JAJEET010000144.1 GCA_022820835.1 Candidatus Poribacteria bacterium | reverse complement strand
TATCTCATCAGAATACCTCCTGCGTTGTGTAAAAATATCTTTTCTCAGGAGGTATTCTATCATAACTCACCTGATTTTCCCGCATTTCTTTTACCAAACACCTCACACAAGAACATTCATAAAAAAATGGGGGTAAGTGACAGATGCCATGTAGCGGCTTTGATCAGAAATTGGTGAATTTCATTAATTATACACAATAAATGTTGCATAATCTTAATTTTTGTGTGAAAGTTATCTTGCGAATTGATGGCGAAGCTGCTACTTTAATAGAATACAAATTTTGCATTCATGCCATAATTCCGTGGTATACTATAGTCAAATTAACAAGTATTGCAGGTGAGGTTTCAAACCCCACCTGCAGTGTGAAATGATGTCTACAATCGTTTATATTTCCTAAACAGAGGAGATGCACACATAGATGTTTCGTATACATAAACAGAAATTTGCGAATTTCACCAAGGCTGCAGCAGCGTTCGTTTTATGCGTTGCGATAATTGGCGTAGCGACTGCACAAAGTCCCGAATTTCCAGACCGGATGCCGATCGTTGAACGCCCGTTCTCGGAAGATCCTGACAAGTTCAGTTTCGCTATCATCGGCGATAAAACTGGCGGCGGTTTGGACAAGTGGCCCGTGTTTGACCGTTCAATTGATGAAATCAACATACTAAAACCTGATTTTGCGATCATGGTCGGTGATTTGATTCAAGGGAATACAACAGACATTAAACAGCTCGCAGCAGAGTGGAAAGAATTCTGGCAACACGAATCCGATTTAATCGTTCCATTTCTGCCCCTGCCCGGCAACCACGACATTACCAACCCAGTGATGTACGACTACTGGAAAGAACACCTCGGACGCACCTATTCGGCGTTTGTCTACAAAGATTGCCTCTTTATAACGCTGAATACCGAAGAGTGGCATAACTCTAAATACGAAGCGTGGGACTGGGAGAAAGAAGGTTGGTTTGGAACGGCACAGGTAAAATACGTCACAGATGAATTGGCGCAACATCCCGATGTACGACATACATTCGTCATGCTGCACAGACCTATATGGTTGTACGAAAGCTCGGGTTGGGAACATATTGAAGAAGCGCTTGGTGATCGGGCATACACCGTTTTCGCTGGACACTACCATAACTTGACGCTGCATACTCGCAATGATCGTCGTTACTTTGTCCTCAGCGCAACCGGTGGCGGGTTAACACCACAAGATGTACCCGAAGCAGGCGCGTTCGACCACTACAGCATTGTGACGGTAGATGGTGACGAAGTAACGGTCGCGATTATCAAACCGGGGAACATTTATCCCGCTGACATCTCAACTGCAGTTTTCAAAGAACGACTGGGGAATTTACTCACCTTTACACCTCACTTCAACATAAATAGAGCTGAAGATATTAACACGGGTAACCTTGAAATTGCGATTGACAACAGCCTTGAAAAACACGTAACCGTCGAGATCGCTTTCCATCCGAGTGAACATTGGCAGATTTCACCACATCAGTTAACTTTTGAAGTCAAACCCGGGCAATCTATAGAAGGGACAGTCGCCCTTAGTGTTCCCTCTGATGCCTTAACACCGTTCCCTATCTATGATTACGCTGTCATATATGGCGGTGAACAACTCCGAAGTGGTAGAAACCTGCTTCATCCTATTGATAAATCCAATATGCGTGTGCTTAAAGATTGGGTGCTGCTGGGTCCCTTTGACCTTGGTGTAACGGAAGCACCCGCCGACGCGAACGACGTTCCCTCAAATTTCCAGACAGCACTTCTACCGGAATTTGGTGGCGATGCAACCTACGAAGGACAAGCGGGGGAAATCGTCTGGCAGGAGCACGTTTCTGAAACGGAACGAATTAACTTGGATGATGCCTTCGGGAACCCCGATTGGGCATTCGGGTACGGCATGACGTATATCAAGAGTCCCGATGAACGGCGCGTGTTTGCACAGATTGGGTGGGGGTCTAACCTTGGCAGGTTCTTCCTCAATGGCGTTGAGCTCCCTGCAGCGTCTGCACCCGGTACACATCTATACCGCGGATGGGCACACTTTGAGCTGCCGTTGAAGGCAGGTTGGAACATGGTCGTGGTTCAGAGCGGTGACTACAAAAGTGGATGGGATTACCGGATGGAGGTTGCAGATCCAACGAAAGCACTCCAGTTTAGCGTGAAAAACACTGATCGCCAAGACTAATAGGTATGGCCGGTTCACAGCCGCCCGTCCCTTCTCAAAATTTGACAACAGACTGTCTATGTGCTATACTAACGCACAAGTGAATCATTATTGAGGAAGAGAACTGTGCCAAACTTGAACAGCGAACTCCATCAAAATTGGGAAACCGACGGCTATTTGAGAATCCCACGTTTTTTCTCTGACAAAGAGGTTACTGATTTACAGACATGGGTCTCCGAAATCTCGCGATGGAAACCGACATCTGATAAGTGGATGCACCACTACGAATCCACACTTAACGGACCGCGGCTATCGCGCTCAGAAAATTTTGTGCCCTACCATATTGGTATGAAAGCGACTGTGACGCGCGGTAAGGTGTTAGATGTTGTCTCCGAGTTAATGAGGGAACCGGCTGTCCTCTACAAAGAGAAAATCAACTACAAATACCCGGGAGGTGGCGGCTACGCTGCGCATCAGGACGCTCCCGCTTACGAGTTCGTTAACTACCACATCACCTGTCTGATTTCGGTAGATTCAGCGACACCGGAAACCGGCTGCCTCTATTTCGCACCAGGTCGGCATCGGGAGGGGTTCATCGCTCTTGATGAAAAGGGGTGCGTTGCCCCCGAAGCCGCCGCAGAGATGGCGTGGGTCGAAGCACCAACGAATCCGGGAGATATTCTCCTTTTTGGGTCTTACATACCACATAAGAGTCCAGCAAATCGTTCGGATCATCCGAGACGTATTATTTATCTCACCTACAACGCCAGTTCGCAAGGCGACTGGCGCGAGCGGTATTATACCGATAAAAGAAAAGCTTTCTCAGCATACGCGAAAGACGGTTCTAACCGAGACAAGCAAATCAGCAAAATCGCACATTTTCAAGGAAAAACTGTAAATCATGCAAAATTACGTTGACCAAAGCCTCGCAGAGGAAATGCACAACGCGACATCGGAGCAGAAGGTTGGCGCGTTGTTTAACTACATGGAAAAACGTGGACAGTCTTTTTACGATGAAGTGGTGACGCAGTTAGAGCACGCGCTCCAGTGCGCTGCCCTTGCACAACAAAACAACGCAAGTCCGACCCTGATTACGAGTGCTTTATTACACGATCTCGGACATATTATCTTAGATGAACATAACGCCGATAAAGCGTTTCTCGAAATAGACCTGAACCACGAGGAGATCGGCGCGCAGTATTTGGCACCGTTTTTTCCTGAATCCGTCACGACACCGATTCGGTTGCATGTGCCAGCGAAGCGATATTTGTGTGCGACGGATGCCTCTTATCACGACGGGTTGTCCGATGCTTCAAAAAAGAGTCTCATTGTTCAGGGAGGCGTGATGTCGGACGCGGAGCGTAAGGTGTTTGAACAGATCCCACACTTCCAAGATGCGCTCACATTACGGCGATGGGACGATCTGGCGAAGGTAAGCGGGTTAGAAATTGCTAAGTTAGAAACCTATCAAGACATCGTGCAACAATGCTTAATCCAGTAACTAAGGAAGTTTGGAAAGTTTGCAAGTGTGCTAAAGTTGGGAAGAAATTTTTGACGTAATCAATGGTTCTTGTCAACTTCACAACTTTACAGATTTTCGCACACTTTACAACTATCTCCTAGAATAGAATCTATTTCACAACAAGGAATTCGAGGTAACAAAAATGAGCTGCGAAACAATTGAATCCAAATTTATCGCGACGCCAGAAAAAGGTGAAGTCTCCTCAATCTTGATGCATCCAGATAACGCGAAATGGATACTCGTACTCGGACACGGTTCAGGTACAAATATGCGGCATTCAACACTCCAGACGATCGCCGAACGGTTAGCTGACATCGACATCGCGACGTTCCGTTACCAGTTCCCGTATATGGAACGCGGTGGCGGCGGTAGAGAATCAGAGGCGGTGGCACTCCAAACTGTCCGATCTGCTGCGGCTGCTGCGCACGAGGCGGCAAGCGATTTATCCGTCCTCGTCGGCGGACACTCCTATAGCGGACGTATGTCCTCAATGTCTGCAGCGAAGGAGCCGATTGAACACGTCAAAGGTCTCGTATTTTTCGCGTTTCCGCTGCATCCGTCTGGCAAAAAAGGCACGGAGCGTGCCGAACATCTCGCTGATGTCACAATCCCGATGCTATTCCTCTCTGGCACCCGTGACAAGTTGGCAGTCCTTGACCTATTGGAACCTGTCTGTGAGAAACTTAGCGACAAGGCAACGTTACATCTATTGGATACCGCAGATCACGGGTTCAAGGTACTCAAACGTCGTAAAACGGAAGAAGACGTTTTCGTGGAGATGGCACGGGTTATTCGTGAATGGATTGGAACATTGGATTGACGAAGAATTACGTCTAACGATTTTTGCATCGAGATCCATTTGGGAATTCTTGAAATAGGAAAACAATGCTGACACATCCATTCAAAATCACAACCGTTGAAAGCGAACTCTACGAATGGAAGAAGCCGCCTATCTGGAACGGCATGCACGTCTACGACAAAGGCAGACTCCATCTGGTAAAAGTGACTGCGAAAAGCGGCACAGAAAAAATAATCGGATACGGGTTCAACGGCGGCACCGCTGCGACGCGTCCGCTCTCCATATTTCCAAAGTTCGTAGAGCTGTTTCGTCCCGCCTTGATTGGACACGACGTGACAGATACGGCTTACATCTCACGGTTAGCGGAGAACTATAAAATCTACGGACCGGGCGGGTATCACACACAGGTTATCGCAGCGATCAACCAAGCGTGTTGGGATATACGCGGGAAATTGGAGGGGAAGTCAGTACACGCCTTACTTGGTGGTACACAGGAACGCATACGCACGTATATTGCCGGTGGCTACTACGGCAGAGGGAAAGGGTTTGACGAACTCTGTGAGGAGATGGCACGCAACATAGACGAATTCAACGCCACTGCGGTTAAGATGAAGATTGGAGACCCCGATACTGGACTTGAAACAGACATCAAACGGATTGAGGTGGTTCGCGAGACGGTCGGCTCCGATATTACTGTCATGGTAGATGCGAATTGTGCATTGTCGATTGAAGAGGCGCGCGCGTTTCTACCCGCACTTCAGGCGAACAATATCTTCTGGTTTGAAGAACCGATTCGTAGCCACGATTACCGTGGGCATAAGGCGTTACGGGAAACAGGACAGGATTATGGTATACGCATTGCTACCGGAGAAAACGGATACGGGTTACACTATTTCCAAACGCTCATTGATTACGATGGCGCGGATGTATTCAATTTGGATGTTGCCATCCTGCCCGGATATGATCCAGCAATGCAGGTCGTTGAGGAAGCGTTGACCGCCGAAAAGCTAATTGCTCCGCACGGCGCACAAGAATTACAAATCCATATCGCTGCAAGCCGAAAAAACGGACTGATGTTAGAATATTACCCACCAGCTGTCGATCCGCTGCGTGGCGAAATGTTTCTGCCCCCGATGATTTTAGAATCTGATGGATATGTTACCGTTCCATCTCGTCCCGGCATCGGTTTTGAGCCGAATTGGGACTTGCTAAAGCACCACCGAGCGTAATCACAAAACTGGAGGAACAATCTCCGCGTCTTAATTTTTTCTATAGGACTTACGCATGCTGCTCTTTTGTAGCATAAACTTCCCAGTTTTGCGGCGTACTCGCCCCGGGGAATGCCATAAGGCATTCATACCGTTGATTCATGCGAAGTGCATCGTGCTACCAGAATGCTGTGTTTTCCAAGAAACCTCATCTAACAGAATAGACTGCAGTCAAAATTGCGTAAGTCCTGTTTATTTTATATATTCTCGCTGCTCGAAGACAGAAACGAGGGAACGTGTCACCGAATCCCAACTTCTTTCGTTAAGTACCAATGGACGTAGAACCTACAAAAATCTATGCGCCAGCACATAAGATGTGCCTGCCATTGTGGTGGAACGCATCTCTAAAAGGAGACCTTTTTATATGCAAAAAACTGCTGAAGAATATCAGAAAGACCTACTCTGGCAGACAGCACTTGAAACCTTCTACCGCGTCGCTTACGCCGAAAGTCTCATGACTTCGGTGCTTCAGATCTGGAGACCGATAGATGGGTTCATTAAGAGCATTGTGACGCTTACAACCATCGGTTCAGTTATGGTAGGATGGATGTTATGGGGAACACCCACAGGCAAATTAACATGGTTGATTATAGCTGGATGTGCTGCATTCTTAGCACTTTTGCACATTATCCTTAAAATTTCAGACCGTGTAACCGATTTGAGTCACAATGCACAGTACTTCAAGAGTTTACGCCTCAATTTGGAACGGTTCATCTATGACATGGAAGTGAATCCTGATTTTCCGCTGGAACAATTCAAAATTACATTTGAACAGTATCGAGAATGGTTATTGGTCGGTTCGCAAATGCTAAAGGAAGATTTCCTTTTGACGCGCCGTCGCCGCCAGCAGGTTCAGGAAAAATTGAATCAACAGATGGGAGATATGATTGTATGAAAGCACAACCTATTGAAACCAGAGAAAATGGTATTGAGCACTCGGTAGGTCAGCGGCCCATACATACGACTTATGAGCCACCGGGACCGCTTCCGCAGTTTCGTGCCCGCCCGAAATTAAGCCGAGTACAACCGACTACAGAAAAACAAACTGCGCCATCAACAACAGTAAAACCGGAGCAGAACACTTCGCCAGAGGTAACCCTTGATTCTGGATCCGCAGCACCCAAGAAAAGTAGTTGACCTAATTCACGAATGCTGCTAAAATGCCTCCAAACAAAATTCAAACATTTGGAGGTAGTAAATGATGAGACACGTTTATTGTATTTTGGTACTGAGCATATTTGTTGGCATGTCTGCATTTGCCAGCAATCTCCCGAATGACGAGGACTTACTTTTATGGATTGGTGAGGGCAGCGGAAATTCAGTACCCGATGGTACAGGAAACGGAAACGACGGAACATTCGGTGGTACCGCAAAATGGGTTGCTGGTCAAGGCAAATACAATGCCGGCATTGTTCTCAGAGGTAAGGAAACCTATCTCGAAGTTCCAAACGTTGTCACGGAAGCAGGCAGTGTGCTATTCTGGTTCAAGCCAGATTGGGATGGTAAAGATGACGACGACTATAGGCTTTTCGATGCAAGTCTCGGCGCGATCTACTTCTTTTTAGGAAAAGGGTCTGCGCACCCGGACATTACACCCGCAGAATTCGGTTTCTACTTTGAAGCAGCCGACGACGGCGATTGGCAAGACGTTGAATTCGACCCGACAGGCATTATCAAAAAGGACACATGGTTCCACTGCGCTGTCACGTGGGACTTCACGGGCGATGCACCGTTTATCTACGTAGTGTTTACATTTTTTTAGTAGTGATAAGTATAGCGGCAAAATAGACGAATCCGAGGTATCGGACCGCGTATTTATCATAGCGCGTGGCAACCCGACGATACTGTTTCAAACGCTGAAAAAAACGTTCTATGAC
>JAJEET010000151.1 GCA_022820835.1 Candidatus Poribacteria bacterium | reverse complement strand
GAGAGCAAGTTTTGGGCGAGAGTCAACGCTAAAGACGGTCAACAAATTTCATCAACATCCATCTTACAAGATAAAAAATGGATGCATCTCGCTTACGTCTATGACGGCAAAACAAAAAAGCAACTGCTCTACGTCAACGGTGAACTCGAAAACGAAGTAGATCACCCCGAAGCCGAAGTTAGCGAAGGTGGAGAACCGATCTGGATCGGCACCCTCAATCAAGGGTACGCGCAAACATGGAACGGTCTCATTGATGAAGTCAGAATCTGGAGCAGTGTCCTCACCGAAGACGATATCCAATTGTCAATGGCTGGAGAACTGCTACCCGTCCAACCTCATGGAAAAGCCACAACAACATGGGGACAAATCAAGGCAAGATAAATAGATCAATTTTTTCAGAACCAATTCACGTTTAAACAAATTACAAGGAGATCACTTATGACCAAGAGATTCATTGAAACCTCATTCCGTCTATTACTCGTCGCTTTAGCAATCACACTCATAGTGCCGCTTGGAGCGGGTACCGCCGTCGAAGATGGCATGGTCCTTTATCTCTCGTTCGATGAAGAGGGCGATCCGACCGATGCCTCAGATAATCCGACGGATGTCACAGTACACGGAACATTAAACAAGGCTGATGATCAATTCAACGGACAGGCAATAGAATTTGACGGTGACAGTGCAAACTTCATCGAAGTCGCCCATGCCAGCAAACTTGCCGGTATGGAAGCATTGACGATCGCAGTGTGGGCAACGACAACAAACGCTGATGCCCTGGCAAGAGGCATTATTTCCAAACGCGTCGGGTTCAACGATGCCGATGTTTATCAGGTCTTCTCATGGAACGATGTCAAGATGTACGCCCGCGTCAATGCCCAGAACAGTGGAAATACCCAAATGGTTTCCCAGACAGTACTCGAAAGTAATGTGTGGTATCATTTCGTGATCATCTTCGACGGGACTGCGCCGGAAGCAGAGCGAGGAAAGATGTACGTCAACGGCACGCTCGAAGGAACGTTTTCTCACCCGCATCAAGCCGTAGGTGACAGTGATTCCCCGGTGTGGATAGGCACGCTAAATGGCGGTTATGCGCAAACTTGGCTCGGACTTATCGATGAGCTGAGAGTCTTTGCGCGTGCACTCAGCGAAGACGACATTCTTCAGTTGATGGATGGACCGACACCCGTCAAACCGCGTGGAAAATTAGCAACCACTTGGGCGGGACTCAAACATCCGTAAACGAGGACAGCATGCAACCCTTCAAGATTATCATTGAAAAACATACCGATGGCTATGTCGCCTATCCGCTTGGGTTGAAAGGTGTTGTCATAGGACAAGGCGATACCTATGAGGAAAGTGTTGAGGACGTAACCTCTGCAATTCGGTTTTATATTGAGACTTTTGGAAAAGAAGAGCTCGAAGTTGAGGAACCCGCCTTAGACGTTTTCGTAACCGAAGTGAATGTCTGATGCCTCGTTTTCCTGTAGATGCACCTAAAAATAGAGTGATTTGACACCCACTAACCCTGAGCAGGATTTGTGGGTGTTGCACTTGCGGTTTGGTAGGCGGGGTTTGTAACGCCGAAGTGAATTCCCATAGAAAGAAGGAAAACGGCATGCGACTCTTCAAAAGTATTGTCAACTGGACACCGAAAATATGGTTACCGTTGGCAATTGTTCTGTTGAATGGTGTCATTAACTTTTTAGACAGGGTATATATTTTTGCGGATTTATTTGAAATCTCCGGTAATATTCAGATTATCGGTGGATTTTTCGGTATCGCCACGGCATTGATCAATTGGATTCTGATAAGCACTCTCCTCTTTTTTGGATGTCGGTTATTGTGCGATAGCAAAGGCGTTTTCCGAAATTTCTTTAAGATTATAGGTTTGTGTCACCTCGTTCTCTTGGTAGTCTCATTAGGTCAATTCATTTTCATTTTACTCAGTTCGCCTCCCGATCTCACGACGCTCGAATACAACAACACAACAAGTTTACAAGAGCTATCAGAAGCGACTCTTGAGGCGTTAGCTTCAGTCGAACTGCCAGTCCAAGGGATTAACATTGCGGGGTACATCTGTTTCGGAGTTATCCTTGTAGGAGTGGTTCAAACCTTTTTTCAAATCAGGTCGGGCCAGGCTCTTTTTATCACATGCATCTCTTATACTATCTATTGGGTTTTAAGCGAAGCATTAGGGTCCGTTCTTTTGCATCTTTTTTTCTTTCTTTTTCGACAATTCTTCGTTCCAAGTTGGCAGCCGGGCGACCCGATTTTACCGTAACCTAATGTGGCATCAGCATTTCAGGTAACTCAGACAGACTCCGAATTGTCTCCTTCCATCTGCCGACCTGTGTCCCGTCCCGGTCAATCAGTATTGGACGAATGCCGACATCTCGCGCCCCAACAATATCCGCCTCGTAAGTATCCCCAACATGCACGGCTTCCTCCGCCGAAACGCCGACTGCCGCGAGTGTATAGTTGAAGATGTGTGGATCCGGCTTTGCAGACCGGACGCGTTCATCATGTGAAGAAGTAATCACGTCAAAATAGTCGGCAATTCCTAACCGTTCGGTGAGTGGGTCCAACGGCGTATCCCAATTGGAAACAATCGCTAACTTGAAACCGGCATCTCGTAAATACACAAGCGTCGGGACGGTGTCATCGTAGAGCTTAGCAGCGTTGGCAGCAAAAAGGGAGTGCTCAGATTGTAGCAACTCCCATGTCATTTGGTCTAAGTAGTCTCGAACACCGAGTGCCGCCAGAAAATCTCGGTAACTATCAATGATCTGCTGCATCGTCTCCAGAAGATCGTGGGTCGTTGGGTTTGATCCCGACGCATCCGCATAGAGGTTCCCGCGTGCTGTGTCATAGCGTTCCCACTCAATTTCACAGGCATACCGATCTGCGATTTTTTGAACTCTCGGTCTAAGTGATTCTCCCCAAACGCCTAATGTCTGGTAAAAATCAAAGAAAACAGCCTTTACCATAACTTTATGAACCTTAGGTGCAGTTAGAAAACTCCATGAAAAGAATCATGTTGAATTTCTTAGGAGCGAATGTAAATTATTTCGTGGGGTTGAATAACTTGTAGTACTTCCTGCAGCTGTGGTATCAGAGGAAGCAGAGCTTCTAATTCATTGCGAGGCGCGACTAACACAACAACAGCGATATCAAAGTGCTTGAGGTTCTGCTGATATTCAATGTTTTGATCGGCAGTCCCCCAAACATTGAACTCGTTTTCTGCTTGGCGGAGCAACGCCCCGTTTTTCATGCCAGCCCAGCCCTTTTCTTGCACGGTAAAAACGGTATGCTCTGTTAATTCGCGCTTTAATTTTTTAGGCAAACATTCATCAATGAGAATGTGCATAGGCGTGTGTTAGGAGCATCTCCTTCGCGAGCTTTAATGCTTGAATCGCTTGCTCACGACTGACAGATGGAAAGTCCTCCAAAAATTCATCAAGAGTTTCCCCAACCTCTAAATAGTCAATGAGGTTTTTTATTGGAACTCGGGTATTTTTGAATACCGGAGTCCCGCTCATAATCTCACTATCGCAGGTAATAAAACTGTCAGCTGCCTGTATTGTTTGATTATCAAATTCCATACGGACGTTCCTCCAGAGTATCCTTTCTTATCGTATTCTTGCGCCATAGAGATATTATAGGATAGATCGTTGATAAATATCAAGGAGAAAATAAAGTACCAAACATTAGAGCAACTCTACAAGAAAATCGTAATACCACATTTAGCGATAGCGCGTCGGATCGGGAATACCTGCCTCTTTAAAGCCTCTTTTCCGAAGTAGGCAACTATCACAGCCACCACATGCCCTACCTTCCGCGTCAGGGTCATAGCAACTTAAAGTGAGGCTATAGTCGACACCGAGTGCAGTCCCGATTTGGATGATCTCCGCTTTCGTTTTATTAATCAGTGGGGCGAGGATTTTCAGGGTTGTTTTACTTTCAACACCCGCTTGGGTTGCAAGGTTCGCCATCTTTTGATAGGCATCTATATATTCAGGACGACAATCCGGATACCCACTGTAATCCACAGCGTTAGCACCGATAAAAATAGTATCCGCACCGAGTACTTCAGCCCAAGCGAGCGCGTAGGAAAGAAAAATCGTGTTCCGAGCAGGGACGTAAGTTATCGGTATACTATCACCCATTTCTGACGCAACCCTATCCTTCGGCACTTCAATATCTGCAGTTAAGGCGGAACCACCGAAAATACGCAAGTCGATATCAACGATTGTGTGTTGTTTCACACCAAATACCCTTGCGACCTTTTCTGCAAACTGCAGCTCCACCGTGTGCCGTTGACCGTACCGAAAACTCATCGCGTAAGTATCATAACCTTCATCGCGCGCGATAGCGAGGGTTGTTGTTGAATCTAAGCCGCCACTCAGTAAGACGACCGCCTTTTTAAGCACTGATTTCCTTTTTTTATTTTACCTTGCGGGGAAACAAGGCGCGTTTAGCCTAATGGATGCGTTCCTTAAGCCCGCCCTCCACTACGTTACGGGCTAATGTTTCTGCAAATCAAATACTTAATCGAAAACCTGCTCGTAATGTAATGGAGAGCAGTCCAAGGGACCATAATTAAGAAGATTCAAACTCTAATTTCGCGAAACGGAGAAAAATACCTCCACCCGGTCTGGCGAGGGGACCGTTAATCGCCAAACACGCGAGGACATGTTTTGCACCTGGTTCCGCGCTTTCCGTAACAACGACGCGTTGCGGCGCATTGAAACCGGAGGCAGCACCCCTTCCTGACTCTCCGAAAGCCAGATCAATCTCACCGTCAACCCAGACTTCGCCGTAGTCGTCAATGCACGTGTGAAACCAGACCTTTGAACCCGCGACCGACGTTCCATCAACCTCTTCAGGAATTGTAACAGTGATCCGATACCAGCCGAAGCAGAGTCCCGATAAGATGACTTCTTGAATATTCTCACAAACTGGCCACCCGGAATCGTCATAATCAGCAAGGCGGGCAGATACTTCTGCCAACCGATCGACCAAACCACCGTTGGGTTCACCCGGGACAAGTCCCTCGCCAAAACGCCACTGGGCATCTGTGAGTTCAAGATGTTCTGCATTTTCTAAATCAAGTTCTGCAATAATCATTAGCATTCCCTTCTTAGTAAGATTTTAATTCGGTAGTGCATCAGCAGCCTCTTATAGTAGGAGCGAGCTGTGCTCGCGATCCCTAAAAATTACCGCCATAAACGATTACCGAAATATTTATTTAGTTTGTACCCCAATATTCGTCCACCAGAGTTTATAAGCAATACCTGTCGAAAAAATCAGAGAAATTCCTGCGACAATAAACGGAACATGAACAGAGATATAAACCAGAAAACCGCTTGCGACGTAACCAAGCAGAAACCCGGTACTCCACGCCAAATGCGTCAATCCAACACCGTGTCCCTTCTCATCAGGTTCAGTAAATTCATTGATAAATCGCGGGATCGTCGTCGAAAGTGCCCACGCCGCCCCTGCCCCGAGGATCCCAAAAACCTGCAATGCAATGAAAGAATTATGAAAGAACGCCACACCAAAAGCGAGGAGTGTAACGATTGCATTCGCCACAAGCGCAGGCGCACGGTGTCCAACCACATCACATATCCGTCCAACAGCCAATTGGCACCCGAAAGCGAACAAAAGACTGACTGCCCCGTAATAACCCGTCGCCTTCACGCCAGCGATACGCTCAATCAAGACCGGCATTAGCAGGTTCACGGAACCCCAATAATAGGTCGGAAAAACGCGTAAACCGATCAGCATCCGCATCTCCCGCCGTCGAATCAGGTTCAGATATGCCGCAACGTTAAGTGTTGACTTCCATATCCCATCTCGCCTCCGTTGCGTGTCCGAAGACTGTACCAACCGAGGTAGAAAGAGGCACGCACCTACAAACAGTACACCCGCCAGAACCACCGCACCGATCCCAAAAGTACTATAACTGGTACGATCAATGACTTCACCCGCAACAGCACTCCCAATCGCATTCCCGATAGTACTGCTGATAAAGTAGAGTCCAGTCGCTAATCCCAATCGATCAGGAGACACAGCACTAATAAGATAAGTCTGTCCGCCAGCAGTTTTGAAACCGGAAGCAATCCCTTCATAGCAGAGAATACCCCAAAGGAACAAAGGTATTTCTGCGGTGAACAGTGCCCCTATTACCACTGCCCCTGTCATTCCGATTAGCACCGTCGGTTTCCGTCCGAACCGGTCGCAGAGTGTTCCGCCAATCAGTGCTGAGATACCACCGAGCCCGATAGGTAATGCGCGCAACAGTGCTGCGAACAGCGCGCTCTCCTCTAAAATCGTCTCCGCGTAGACCGGAAATAGCATCTGTACCGGTCCCGTAACCAAACCGACAACAAACACGATGGCGCAAAGAAGTATGAACCCGCGACTCCACATATTTAAAGCCGTCAGCAATCAGCCATCAGCAGTCAGCAAACAAACTCTGGTTTATCAGGATCCCTCTTTACCGATAGCCGAAAGCAAAGCGACCTGATAGCCGATAGCCATTAACAAAAATAGCGTATCAGACTGTCTGTGATGTTTGGTGCAGCGGTGCCGAGTCCACACGCGCTCGTTGCCTTCATCACTGCCCCAATCTCCGAGATCAGTGCCTCCGAATTCGCGCCTAACGGTTCAGACAAAAGTTCCGTCAACCGCTGCGTACCGATACGGCACGGAAAACACTTCCCGCAAGACTCCTCAGCAAAGAATTCCATCGCGTTGCGTGCCACGCCAAACATATCCCGTGTGTTATCGAACACCATGATCCCCGCTGCACCAAGCATCGCACCCACTTTTTGGAAACTCGGTTCATCAACGGTAATATCCAGATCGTCGCCTGCAATAAATCCGCCAGAAAGCCCAGCCGTCGTAATCGCTTGGATTTCGCGTCCATCCGGCGCACCGCCTGCCCATTCGTAGAGAAGCGTTTTCAACGGAAGTCCGAAGGGTACTTCGTAATTCCCCGGTCTCTGAATGTCACCAGAGAGGCTAATAATCTTTGTACCTGCCAAGTCTTCATCATAAGCGAGACCTTTATACCATGCAGCACCGTGTCGTAGAATCTGTGTCGCTGCAGCAAGCGTCTCCACATTGTTCACGACAGTCGGTAGGTTCTCAAATCCATGCGTCACAGGATAGGGTGGACGGTTCCGTGGAAACGGATGTTTCCCCTCAAGACTATTCAACAGCGACCCCTCTTCACCGCAGACATAAGCCCCGGCACCGCGTCGAATATAGATGTGGAAATCAAAATTTTCACCGAGGATTGAATCCCCAAGCAGCCCCGCTGCCTCCGCTTCCGACAAGGCGCGTTCAAGTGTCTTTAATGTCTCTGGATACTCATATCGGAGATAGATAAAGCCGCGCGTCGCACCCGTCGCGTAAGCAGCAAGCGTCATCCCTTCAACCACAGCGTGCGGCATATAATCAAGAATGACCCGATCCTTGAAGCACCCCGGTTCACCTTCATCGGCATTGCAGACGATCGTTTTCGGTTCACCTGGGGCATTCAAGACCGATTCCCACTTCATACCCGTCGGAAATCCGGCACCCCCTCTACCCGCAAGTTGGCTCTCCTTGAGGGTCTCAATTACATCTACCTGTGTGAGGGTCGTCACTGCACGCGCCAACGCTTCATAACCACCGGTGCGTCGGTAGCCTGTTAGTGTATTTTGTTCAGGTTCGCGAATCTCGGCGAAGATACACTCTTCACCATCGCCCGGATAGGGTGGGGGTAAAGGGGAGGATTGTACAGAAAGAGTGTCTGCTTGCTTCCCAACGAATACCTCATGTCCTTTCAGGACAGGCACACAATCGTCACACCTTCCAGCACACGGCATCTCGGTCGCCCCCTCGTCTTTGAGTGCCTCAAGAATTTCCAAACCGCCTTGCAACCGACAGACAGGTCCGGTACAGACCCGCGGCGCGTCTTGTCCCGGTGCCTCACGTGCAAAATGGTGATAAAATGTTAGCGTGCCAAAAAGTTCAGCAAGCGGAATCCGAAGCCCGACGGCGATATCGCGAAGAGCTGCTTCCGAGATAAACCCGTCTCGGTCATGGAAGGTGTGTAACAACGCGAGCAGCGGGGCGGGTTCATCACGCCACTGTGCAATCACTTCTCGATTCGTCGGGGCTGCTGCCATCTATTTCTCCAATACTAACACGAAATGTAATTTCAATTTCCTTGTGTATCTTATCAATTTTCCAACTTCGCGTCAACGTTTTTTAACCGGACTTACGCAATTTTTTTCTGAATCCCTATATATTATACCCAGTCGGTGAGATTGCAGATTTCACCAGCGAAGAGGCTGCGTAACTGCCGTTACACCTCAACACGCACAAATGCGAGATACGCTCCAGAAAAAAGAACAACGAAAAATAGTGTCAACAATAATAAATCTATCGCTGCTGCATTGAAATCTTTACTCAGACTAACCGAATCCTCAAAGATCGGGATGGATTCTGGACTCACAGGTTTTTTAGACATGGCTCTCCGAACACCTATGAGATGGAGGCTTTCTGGGTCCCCTCTATCGGTGTCAACGATAAATTTGCGGTATTCGCTGGCGTAGCGCTGCGCATTCTCTAAAAATTGTAGATGCCGCTCAAAACCGGTTCCAGCAAAGGATTCAAGAAGATGTTGAAGGACTGCAGTCGGTGAGATGCGAGTTATAGAACGGGCATGTTGAACCTGTACGATCTGCTCGTCCAACCGCTTTTCGATCAAGCGTTCCTGTTCTGCTGCTTCATGTGTGACATACTTGCTTCCTGCCTCTAAAGCTTCTGAGTTAGGTCCGCCGAGTGCGCGCCGGTATTCCGCAAGGTGTTTGTCATTAATCTGTTTCTGGCGTATCCGTAATTCATCTTTCGACATCGGTGAGGAGAAACCGCTGGCAATTAGCGCAAGAACGCTCGGCATAAAAACCACAAGTGTAACCCAAGTCAGTAGAAGCATGACCAGACTTACTGCGCTGCGCTGCACACGTGCAGACACAAGCAACCCCAACGCCAGAAACAGACTTATGTACAAGAGACCAACAAAGAAGATGATACCTAAGCGTCCCCATGCATCAGTGCCGAGAGAGATTGTACTTGATGTGGATAACACCAAAAGATTTATCAACACAGTTAGTGCGAAAGGGATACTAATGCTCATCAACGCCCCTAAAAACTTGCCGACCAGTACGGTGTGGCGCGGCACTGAATTGGCTAATATCAATCGAAGGGTGCCGCGTTCACGTTCACCAGCAACGGAATCGAACGTAAACAGAAGTGCTATCAGACTCAACACATAACCAATCACAAATGCCCAATCTATTTTCGTAACGTCCGGGCGAATATTTGTCAGATTTAGGGTTGCAGCTGGATACCGCATCTGCCAGAAACTCCTTAGATCGCCGTTTCCCCAAAAGTAGTGATTTGACTCAACAGCACCTGACAGAAAGGGGTCGCCGCCTTCTGCACAGAAATGGAGAGTGGACGGTTTTTTGTAAAGCTTTCCGGGGCCCTTCCGTGCAAGTTCATATAAACTATCCGCCCGCGCCTCTAAAACATTACGGGCATCCCTGACAGCAGCAAGATACTTCTGTACGCTAACGGGTTGTTCTCGGAGATGCACAACTGCGTTTGTTAGCATTAATCCCAACAATAACACGGTTGTCAGGGCAAACCGGAGGCTATTTAAGTTATCGTAAAATTCTCGTTTTGCGATATGCCACATGAGTTATTAGTTATCAGTACGGATTACTGCGTAATCCTTTCAGTTGTCAGTTATCAGTTTTCAGAAAATTGGTTATAGGTTATAAGTGGTAGGTTAAAAGAAAAAGCCGTTCAGAGTCCGTGAACCCTCTTAACCTATAACTGTTAACTGTTAACTACTTCACACTTCACTCCTGATAAAAAGCAGAAATATTATTACAAACAAGATTAGGTTGATCGTCAGCAGTAGGAGCAAATCTGGAAATGCTCGCTTGGCATTTACGCCTATATCATCTCTTTGAAAGGAAAACTGAGGCAGCGTGTCCCAGTCCACTTTACCCTTGTCCGCAGCGAACCACTGTCGAGAGCCGAATGCCTCCGTATCGTATAAATAGGCGACGACTGCTTGTCGGTATTGTCGAACTGCATTAAAAAAATCTTGAATCCCTTTCAAATCGGTGCCCGCCCACGCCTGTGTTGCAGCATCGTATATCCCCACTGGCGAAAGCCTCAACAATATTCTATCAATGAACGCTGGACGCACGAAAATGTCCTCAAGGACCTGTTTTCGGATAAGCCATGTTCGTTCTGCCATATTGATCATCCGAGGTCCCATGAAACCGTAGTAATTTTGGACGTGTGGAATTTTAGAAAGGTGTCTGTCATAGAAGTCGTTATAGGATAGAACATTCCAATAGTAATACAACAGGGTTAATTGATTCTCTATAAATCCATCGCCGCTTGTCCATCCACTCGGACTGTCCATATCAAACGTTGGATCATCTCCCGGAACAGGGTCGTTAGCCAAGAA
>JAJEET010000032.1 GCA_022820835.1 Candidatus Poribacteria bacterium | reverse complement strand
CATGGTATATCAAGTATCAGGTTTCCTTTAACCCCTTTCCAGTGGGTAGGCAGACACGTAACCTTGCGGTTACGCTGGAAATGTCTGCCAACTTGATACAAATATCGTAGCACAATTTTAGGTAAAAGTCAAATCTTTTTTTAAACAAATCCAATGCCCGCCTACATCCCGCAAGCTAAAGCATGGGGTCTTGGCGGGAAGATTGATAATTGAAAATCCCCTTTGAAACTGCTAACATATCTGCAACGCTAACGCACTGAAAAGAAATTGCGCGTCTATCAGAACCCCAAAACTGATAACTGATAACTGATGACTATTTCAAAAAATGGAAAATGAAACGAAATCCACTGACCAACAGCATCAAAACGTCACCCGTGCAGCGGGCATTGTCAGCATCGCTGTCATGGTATCTCGCGTATTGGGTCTCGCCCGCGAAACCGCGATAGGGTACTATTTTCGGTCGAAAGGCAGTGCGGACGCTTTTTATCTCGCCTTCCGTATACCGAACTTCCTACGCGATATGTTCGGCGAAGGTATCTTGAGCAAGGCGTTTATCACGACATTCCTCGCGACAGAGGCTGAAGACGGCGAAGCGGCAGCGTGGAACCTCGCAAATCGTATCTTTAACCTGACCTTTCTCGTTTTAATCGGTATCACAGCACTCGGCATCGTTTTCGCACCTATTGTGGTCGATGTGCTTGCACGAGACAATTTTAACGAGAGTTTAGACACTGCTACACACTTCGGATTTGAAAATAAAGTTGAATTGGCGATTTATCTCACGCAGTTGATGTTTCCATACCTACTGTTTGTGTCGTTGGCAGCGATTGCGATGGGACTGTTGAACAGCAAGGGACGGTTCGGCATTCCGGCTTATGCGTCCACCTTCTTTAATATAAGTTCTCTCGCTGTCGGGATAGGGGGCTACTATTTGGGACCGATGTTTGAGGTCCACCCTGTAACCGGTATGGCGTTCGGTGTCATCGTCGGTGGTATCCTACAGTTTCTGATTCAGGTACCGTCTATGTCCCGCGTCGGGTTTCGGTATCGTCCGATGCTGAGCCTTCGGGATCCAAGGGTGCTCCAAGTTGTGCATCTCATTGGACCCGCCGTTTTAGGGGTCGCGGCGGTGCAGGTGAATCTACTGACGAACACGTTTTTTATTACTTCAGAGTCTGCGTGGTTGACGTGGATTACGAGAGCCTATCGCGTTATGCATCTTCCGATCGGGATATTCGGTGTAGCGATTTCAACGGTCGCACTCCCGCAACTCGCGCGGCTTGCGACAGCAGGAGAGACAGAGAACTTCCGTAATGCGCTCTCTTACGCGCTTCGGTTAATGCTTATCCTGACGATCCCCGCTGCGATCGGATTGATAATGTTATCGGAACCGATCTGTCGGCTACTTTACGAATGGGGGAAAACGGTTGAAGAGGACACAATCGGAACAGCCGGTCTCCTATTCGTCTACGCGTTCGGGCTGTGTGGGTTCTCAACGCTGAAGATCGTCACAGATGGATTTTACGCTTACAAAGATATCCGCGCCCCTGTTATCGTCAGTATCTGCGCCGTCGTGCTCAATATCTGCCTCAACTATCTGTTTATCTACCGAGGATTCTTTTTCGATCCGCGCGCCGTGGTATTCTCAACGGTTTTGACCGTGACACTCAATTGTTCGGTTTTACTCGGACTGCTCCGCCGTAAGGTGGGCGGTTTGGGGCTACGATCAGTTGCACCACTGACATTTAAAATCCTGATTGCATCGGTGGTGATGGGGTGCGTCTGCTGGCTAACGAACGGAGTCATTGAAGGCGATTGGCTCGGCACGGAAGGGATCATTGCACGTGTTATCGGCGTGTTCGTTCCGATCGGATTCAGTCTGCTAACACTCGCAGCGATGTATAAGTTTCTAAAGGTCTCGGAATTCGATGACATTTTGAATATTTTTAAACAGCGACTCGGAAAGTAGTGGCTTTCCGAGGGGAGGGATTTTTGTTAACCAAACGTATAATTCCGTGTTTAGACGTGCGTGCTGGGAAGGTTACGAAAGGCATCGCCTTTCAAGGTAATGTTGATGTCGGCGATCCCGTTGAAATGGCGCGTTTTTATTATGAAGGCGGTGCCGATGAACTCGTCTTTTACGACATCACGGCGAGCAATGAGCGGCGCGATATAATGATTGATGTCGTCTCTGCCGTCGCCGCCGAGATTTTTATACCGTTTTCTGTCGGCGGCGGATTACGGACGCTTGAGGATATGCGACGCGCCTTGCTCGCAGGTGCGGAGAAGGTGAGCATAGACTCCGGTGCCGTACGGAATCCCGAACTCATTGCGGAAGGGGCGCGAGCGTTCGGAAGTCAGTGTGTCGTGTTGAGTATGCAAGTGAAACGCGTCCCGAAAAGTGAACAGATCCCAAGCGGCTATGAAATTTATATAGACGGCGGCAGAAAACCGGTCGGGTGGGATGCGTTGGAATGGTCAGCACGCGGTGTTGACTTAGGTGCAGGCGAAATCGTTGTCAATAGCATCGACGCAGACGGCACGAAAGCCGGGTATGAACTCGAATTGACGGGTGCCATCGCGGCGCTGGTGCCGGTGCCGGTGATCGCATCCGGCGGTGCGGGGAACCCGCAGCACCTACGCGATGTCTTTGTCGAAAGTAACGCCGATGCCGCGATTGTTGCTTCCATCACACACTACGGCGAATTCACGATTGAAAGCATCAAAACCTATCTTACAGACGAAGGTGTAAGCGTCCGAGATACATGGTAGAATGGCCGTCAGCCGTCAGCAATCAGCCGTCAGCAAAGAGGACTTCTGTTAATTAGCAGTCAGCCATTAACCGTCAGCAAAGGAAAGTTTGCTGTTAATCGGAAACCTCTTGTGGCTGAAAGCCAATAGCCGATTGCCGATTGCCACACAATCAAAAACCTCTTATGGCTGAAAGCCGACGGCTGAAAGCCGAAAGCCAATTTATGGAGAAACTATGAAACCACAATTACCTGATTCAAGAAATGAAAACATTTTAATCCACGTCAATGGTGAACTCTTACCGCGTGAAGATGCGAAAATCTCTGTGTTCGACAGCCTCGTTCAAGGTGGCGACGGTGTATGGGAAGGTCTGCGTGTCTATAACGGCAAAATCTTTGCTTTAGACGCGCATCTCGACCGGCTCATGGACTCGGCGCACGCTATGGTGTTCGCAAATATCCCGACGCGCGATGAAGTTAAAAAGGCGATCTTTGAAACGCTCGCTGCCAACGGGATGCGGGACGGCGTTCATATCCGCCTGACACTCAGCCGCGGGAAAAAGGTGACCTCCAGTATGGACGCACGCGTCAATCAGTACGGCACCACCCTGATCGTGCTTGCGGAGTGGAAACCACCCATCTATGCCAAGAGTGGTATCCGTTTAATCACCTCGGCGATCCGACGGAACCCGCCACAGTGTGTTGACTCTAAAATTCATCACAACAATCTGATTAACAACATCCTCGCTAAGATTGAGGCGAACGTCGCTGGTGTGGACGATGCGATTATGCTCGACATCCACGGGTACGTCTCGGAGACGAATGCGACGAATGTCTTCGCCATCAAACGCGGGCATGTCCTGACACCGCACGCCGATAGCTGCCTCCCGGGCATTACACGCGGGATGGTCATTCAAATTGCGCGCGATGCCGGCATCCCACTGACGGAACGGAACGTCTCACTCGTTGAAATCTACACCGCAGATGAGGTCTTCACAACAGGAACTGTGGGTGAGTTGAGTCCAGTCTTAGAAGTTGATGGCAGAAAAATTGGAGAAGAAGACATCGGTCCTGTGACAACGCGGCTGCAGGAACTCTATGCGGAACGGACGACTAACGAGGGCGAGCCCTTGCCATAAGGTTTGGAACTGGATCGCTCGGAAGTTGTAATTTCGTTCCTTTTGTGATATACTGCTTAAAATAGTTCGGGTGGTACTGTTATGGCTTCAAAAGATTTTTTGTCGTGCCACCCTCGCACCATTTGATCGGGGGATAAAAGGACTGGAACGGGGAAATCTGATGAAAGCGCATGTAATCGGTAGAAGCGGGGATATTTTCAACGAACCCCGTCAAATTACGGTCTCAGACATCTATGATACTAATGTAGACGTTGTCCTTCTTGAAGGAGACTGTAACGAGCTGCTAAAGAACACACCGTCAAATTCAGTAGATTTGATTATCACATCTCCGCCATATAACATAGGCAAAAAGTACGAGAAAAAAACGTCATTAGCGTCATATTTAAAAGATATGGAACCAGTCATCGCGGAGCTAGTTCGGGTACTTGCTTCTACTGGAAGCCTCTGCTGGCAGGTAGGAAATTACGTCGAAAAGGGCGAGGTTTTTCCGCTTGATATTTATTTTTATGAGATTTTTAAACGTTTTGGATTAAAGTTACGGAATCGGATTATCTGGCGATTTAATCACGGTTTACATTGTAAAAATCGTTTTTCTGGTCGTTATGAGGTTATCTTGTGGTTTACCAAAACTGACGAATACATTTTCAACCTTGATCCTGTACGTGTCCCAGCAAAGTACCCGGGTAAACGGCATTTTAAAGGTCCGAAACGCGGGCAACTTTCAGGGAACCCACTTGGGAAAAACCCTTCTGACATCTGGGACATTGTCAAACAAGACTGGGAAGATGAAGTTTGGGACATTCCAAACGTGAAAGCGAACCATCCGGAAAAAACCGAGCATCCGTGCCAGTTCCCTGTTGAATTAGTCCAACGGTGTGTTTTGGCACTCACGGATCCCGAAGGAATTGTTTTAGACCCTTATGGTGGTGTCGGATCGACAATTATTGCTGCATTACAGCACGATCGAAAAGCTATCGCCGCTGAACAGGATCCAACCTATGTGGCTATTACCCGCGAGAGAATACAGAAATTTGCACAAGGAGAATTACCCCTCCGTCCGTTAGGCAAACCGATTCATCAACCAACCGGAAAAGAACGTATTGCACAACTGCCATTGGAAATGTAATGGAGAAAACAGTGAAAGATTTTAGGACTACCTTAAAAAATTCACCATCTTTACAGGTCCATGCATACTGGGACCCGATTGCTGATGCGACTTACAACTTACACAAAAACTCACCAGAAAATGCGGAACTCTTTGATCTTTCACCAAACGAACCCGTTAGGGAATATACAGGCGATGCTTTCAACGCTTTTCTTCCATTATCAAGTGTGACAGTTGGGGATGTTTGGGAACTGGATCGGGATAGCGTTATTCCATTTCTTTCACAGTTCCACCCGGGTGCTACGGGGAAGTTACGCCACGGACAGAAAGGAGCCTTTGCCTGCTTACGTGCACTTTCCGCTGATTACGCCGACATCATGTTCCGAATTCATGCGGAGTTTACTTTGGCAACCCGCCGCAAACCCGGATGGAAACCGGACACCCACGAACATTTGATAGACGAAGCCCGCTTTATCCCATCGCAATTTGCCGGACGGTTGCTAATCAACTTAAAAACAGGCGTTATCTGCGACTTCTCGCTCGCACTACCACCACGCAATAGCAATGTGGACATCAATGACTTCGGGTACGCTGATATGGTCTTCGTGCCGCGCATGGAGCTCCTTACCACGCCAATACCGACATCGAAGGACATCAAGTGGAAAGATGTGATTACACCGGAAAAAGCACGCAGAAGATTGGAATTGAAGTTCTATAAGTTCGCTGAAATTAACTGGCTACCACTTGCGGCAGCAGTCGCAGAATCTGAAGAGACGCAGCGTCCGATCCATGCAGTGCTTACTTGGGGTCCCTTAATCGACGAATCTTGCTGAGCGAACGGTAAAAACCTGAGAGCGGGTCCGCTCTCGAATCCGGAAGTTATAAAAGTACTCAACGAGAATTTTGTGAATACCTGCGTGCTCCTCCGCGATTTGTCAGAACTGATAGACGGTTCAGACGCAGCACGCGTCAGTCTCTTCGCCAAAACGCTCAAAGACCATTTCGTCTATCCAGTGGATATTCAGGTGCTAAATCCTGAAGCCGAGATGATTAGGCACCAACCAGACAAAGATCTCCCAGACAAAAATCGGGCAGAATACTATTTGACGCTGTTAACAAGTGCTGCAAAAGGCGAGGTTGCAAAAACCTCTGACTAAACCCTTAAGTCGAATTCACGTCAAATAGGCAATCGGTTTTTTTAGAATTGATGCCAAGGCTTCACAGTTCAAAAGTCTTTGCCCGTGCATAGCGTTCCGAAGCGTTATCTTTGAATGGAGAAGACTATGCGACATTCGTATCGTTCGTGTTTTCTTGCGGCCGTTCTCTTATGCGTCTTGACCTCTCTCAATCTCTGTTATGCAAACGACCTGACTGACGCAGAAAAGATAGAATTTTTTAACGCTCAAGTAAAACCTATTCTCCAACAGAACTGTTTCCAATGCCACGGCAGCGGGGACACAGTGGAGGGTGGACTCGAATTGACAGGGCGGGAGAAGATTCTCGAAGGTGGGAATTATGGACCCGCGGTGTCGTTAGAAAACCCCACCGACAGTTTCCTGCTTGAGATGGTCGGCTACGGTCAAGAAACAGCACAAATGCCACCGGATGGCAAATTAGATGACCCCGATCTTGAGATTCTCGCGAAATGGATCAACATCGGACTCCCCTACCCAACTCAAGATACCGACGTTCACCCGACTTTTGACACCGAAACCGATTATTGGGCATACCGTCCGCTAAAACGACCCCAAGTGCCATCGGTGCAAGCATCCGATTGGGTCAATAACCCGATTGACGCGTTTATTCTCGCAAAATTGGAGGCACACGGTTTAACCCCCGCCGCACCCGCCAGCAAACTCACGCTTATCCGCCGTGTATACTACGACCTGACAGGGTTACCACCTTCGCCAGAGGCGGTGGAAGCGTTCTTGAACAACACAGCACCCGACGCTTACGAAAAACGCATCGATAAACTTCTGAAATCGCCACGGTATGGTGAAAAGTGGGGACGGCACTGGCTCGACCTTGTTCGGTACGCAGAAACCAACGGCTATGAAAACGACTCAGACAAGCCGTACGTGTGGCGATACCGAGATTACGTCATCAACGCCTTCAACCAAGACAAACCCTATGACGAATTCATCAAAGAGCAGCTGGCAGGCGATGAACTGGGTGCCGTGACAACTGAGACCGTCATTGCGACCGGCTATCACAAACTCGGTGTTTGGGACACTGGACCTGCCGATCGTAAACTCGCACGATACGACTACCTTGACGACATCGTTTCGACGACTGGACAGGTGATGCTCGGGATGACCGTCGGTTGTGCCCGATGCCACGACCATAAAATCGATCCCATTTCGACGCGCGATTACTACAGCCTCCTCGCGTTTTTCCACGACATTACCCCGAACAACCACGGTCCCCTTGCTGACATCGGTACGCCTGAGCAGCAGGCAGTGCGAGATAAACAACTCGCTGAAAAGCGACTCGCAGAACAAGAAGCACAGGATAAACTCTTTGAGATACAAGAAATCATCAAAATAGAACTCGCTCAACATATTGTCGAGGCGATAGTCCCGGATCTACCAACGTCCCCGATGCATGATCTGACATATCGCTTCTATCGGGACACCTTTGATCAGTTTCCTACTGATTTTAATCTCCTCGAACCGACTGCCGAAGGGAGACTCTTTAGCAACCTATTCTCTCTTGCACCTGCCAGCCGGAAAAAAGACATCGGACTGGTTTTTGAAGGAACGCTACAGGTCCCAGAAGATGCGACTTATACGTTCCATATTAATCTGCAGGGCGCGTGTAGATTGATTATCGACGGTTATCAAGTCGCCGAATTGATCGGTGCGCGAGATGTAGAGGTCGCGCTCACAAATGGTGAGGTGCCAATTCGTCTTGAATACTTCAACAAAGATATAGATAAGCCGCAATTAGCAGTTTCATGGTCTGCTGCGAACTTTTTTGAAAAACAACCCCTTTCGACAACCGCTACCGTCGATTTCAATGCGCTGCTAAAAACACACGCTGAGCTTATTGAAGCGAACGCATCGTTGAAGGCGTTGGTGGATCAGCAGCGGGAATTGAAGAAACAGCGAGATGAGAAACGGCGGCGGCGCGTACCTTACGAGCATCAGGCACTGGCGGTTTCAGAACGTGCACAGACACCGACACACATCTTGCGACGTGGCAATCCACACCTTGCCGGACGCGAGGTTAAACCGGCATTTCCTGCGGTGTTGAATCCGCCTGTTGTTGACCTACCGCCTGTGCCAGAGGGTGCCAAGTCATCTGGAAAACGGCGAGTCTTCGCGGAATGGGTTGCAAGTGGCGAGAATCCACTAACAGCACGTGTGATGGTCAATCGGATCTGGCAATACCATTTTGGACGCGGGATCGTCCGCTCAACCAACGATTTCGGGCAACTCGGCACACCACCGACACACCCCGAACTTCTTGATTGGCTCGCCTCTGAATTCATCGCGTCTGGTTGGCGATTAAAAGCGATGCACAAGCTGATAATGACCTCAAACGCGTATCAGATGTCGGCACTGAGCAATCCGAGATGCGCTCAACAGGATGCGAATAACGACCTTTTCTGGCGTTTCGATATGCGACGCTTGACTGCCGAAGAAATCCGTGATACAGTACTCTGGATGACTGGGAAACTGAACCTCAAAATGGGTGGACCCAGTGTTTTTCCTGAACTGCCGGAAGAGGTATTGGCAACGTCTTCAAGACCGAGGAGCGTGTGGGGACAATCACCGCCGGATGAGGCGAACCGACGCAGTATTTATGTAAAGGTCAAACGCTCGTTGCTTGTGCCTATCCTGAACCAATACGATCAAGCAGACACCGATTCGAGCTGCCCAGTCCGTTTTTCGACAACGGTACCAACGCAATCGTTGACGATGCTCAACGGAAAATTTATCAATGACCAAGCAGTCGCTTTTGCAAATAGGATGCGATGGGAAGGCGGCGCAACAGTCGAAGACCGTGTGCAATTTGGACTTCGACTTGTGCTGTGTCGTGAACCGGAACCAAATGAGATTCAGCAGGCGTTGACCTTTATGCGAGAACTTCAACACCATGAAGGTGTGAGTGCAGAGGTCGCGCTGGACCGATTTGCCTTATTGGCGTTGAATCTAAATGAATTTATCTTTTTGGATTGATACAAACCGTTTTTAGAAGATAGAGATGCTAACATTGGAGATGACATAATGAACAGTCAATCTAAGGCAAAGCGAGACATAAAATCGACGGCGGATTTCTGTGGTCAAACCCGCCGAGAATTTATCGGCAACATCGCGGGTGGGTTCGCATCGCTTGCGCTGACGGGACTTCTATCCACTGACGGTTTTCTCGATTCACAAGCCGTCGCGGCAGACGGTGTAACGCCCTATCTCAATCCACTCACGCCAAAACCGGCACACTTCACGCCGAAGGCAAAGCGTGTGATTTTCCTGTTCATGTATGGCGGTCCAAGCCATGTAGATACCTTCGACTACAAGCCGATGCTTTACAAACTCAACGATAAGACTGTTGAGGTCAAAACGAAAGGACGCGGGGGCGAAAGATCAAAGGGACGGATCGTCGGTCCGAAGTGGGAGTTCAAACAGTACGGCGAATCGGGACAGTGGGTCTCAGGACTTTTCCCGCACCTCGCAACCTGCGTTGACGACATCGCCTTCATTAAGTCGATGACTGCAGACTCACCCTTGCATGGCTCAGCGATGTTGATGATGAACGCAGGGCGTATCCTAAGCGGGCATCCGTCGCTCGGATCTTGGGTGAACTATGGACTCGGCAGTGAGAACGAGAACCTTCCGGGATATGTTGTCATGCTTGACCGGACAGGCGGTCCCATCAGCGGTGCGAAGAATTGGAGTAGCGGATACATGCCTGCTATCTATCAAGGCACGGTTTTTCGTTCGGAGGGCGCGCCGATTCTCAATTTAGAACCCACAAACGACATGAGCAGCAGCGAACAGCGCAGATTACTTGATCATCTCCGTCAATTCAACACAACGCATCTCTCTAAACGCACCGACAACACCGATCTCGCAGCTCGGATTTCGAGTTATGAATTGGCATACAAGATGCAGGCGACTGCACCTGAAGCCGTAGATTTGGAGAGCGAACCGGAACACATCAAATCGCTTTACGGGATTGACGAAAAGGAGACGGAAGAGTATGGCACGAAATGCCTTTTGGCGAGACGGTTGGTTGAGCGTGGGGTTAGGTTCATTCAACTCTATTCCGGCGGCGCACATAACGACGACAATTGGGACGCGCACGGCGACATTGAGAGGAACCACAACAAACACGCCAAGGCGACTGATAAACCGATTGCCGGGCTGCTGAAAGATCTTAAACAGCGCGGGCTACTCGACGAAACACTCGTTGTCTGGGGTGGTGAATTTGGTCGCCAACCGACAGCAGAATATGCCAAAGGCACTGGTCGGGACCATAACTCTTATGGTTTCACGATGTGGATGGCAGGTGGTGGGATCAAAGGCGGTATCAGCGTTGGTGAAACCGATGAACTCGGTAGCGCGGCGGCCACAGATCCATTTCATGTCAGACACCTACACGCGACAGTCCTCCATCAACTCGGAATAGACCCGAATCGACTCACTTACTTCCACAGCGGATTAGATCAAAAACTCGTCGGCGTTGAGGGGGCCGAACCGATCTGGCAAGTTATGGGTTAATTTTTACTGTTGATTATCCTATTATGTTTAGGTTGATTTAAAAATTGTAGTTGTGGAGCGGAATTTAAGAGAATCTTTCGTCTCAATTTCAGTGATGACTTTCCTCACATCGGATTTTGCCAAAATTTTTAACTCCCAGAGTGCTCGCAGGATTTCATCCAGATTGGTGCAACGAATCTCATATGCTTGACAATGATGCATCACTCGGCGTTCATTGCTAGCGAAAAGTGCATCGAGCCGTTTACATATCGCCATAGACTCACGTTCACCTGCATCTAGCGTATGTGGCAGAGATAACATGAATTCTTCGTCTACAGTTACCGGATGGTGTGTCTGAAGTTGTCCTTTTGCTTGTAATTCCATGAGGGCATTGGTAAGAGGAAATCCCTTTGAGACACCTATAGTAATTTCGTTTTCTACAGCAGTGGCAATATTAAGCACATCTTGATCAAAAACAGCGAACAACAGTGGCAAACGTTGAATCTTGGCGAAAATTGAGAGGATGTCGGTATCAATAAAGACCAAACTTGCTATACCTCTGTTTTATCCTTTTCTCCGTGAAGACTTTTGATGCGCGAGACCCCCGCCTTCAATTCCTCTACCGACCCAACCTCAACGATTTTCAAGATGCCTCTCGCTTTTAACACCTCTTCAAACTCAAAACGATGCATACCAGCTAGCTCCGAGGCTCTCCCGAGTGTTATTTCTCCTGCTTGATAGAGCTGGATTGAAGCATCAAGACGAGACTTCTTTTTATTCTGGAGAAGGCTTTCAAGAGCGTCAACCATTAAGGTGTGGGAATCAGGATATAGCCCAGCACAAATAAGAGCATTAATCTCTTTTTCAAGAGCAGGTGAGTGAATTTCAATCTGTAGCATTAGGATAACCTCCTCAGAACTTACGCAAGCGTCAGATTTTGCAAGTTTTCCTGTTTTCGTCTGTGTATCTATGGGCACAGATAATCTCACGAAACTTTGATTAAAAGATAACACGTTTCGCCTTGACTTGTCAAACAGTTTTTTCTATTTCTCTATTCTTTATTTGATATGCCTGTGTCGTATTCCAGCCTGAAATCTGCAGTCCTTAAATCTCAAGCCGCACAAAAGCGAGATACGCACCTGACACAAGCACTACCAAAAATAGCACCAGCAGCAATAAATCCATCGCTGCTGTGTTGAAATCTCGGTTGAGATTGAGTGCGTCCTTAAATTTGGGAATCGCTTCTGGGCTAACAGGTTTCTGCGACATACCTTCCTGAATCCCAACGACGTGAAGGCTTTCTGGGTCTGTCCTATCCGTATCAATAACAAATTCTCGGTATTCACGGGCGTAACGCTGCACATTCTCAATAAATTGCAGATGCCGTTCAAACCCTGTCCCGGCAAAAGATTCAAAGAGGCGTTGAACGATTGCTGTCGGTGAGATACGGGTTATCGCACGCGCCCGTTTTCCTTGTTCGATCTGCTGCTTCAGATATGCCTCGTTGAAGCGTTCGTATTCTTCTGCTTCTGAGGTAACATATTCGCCCCGTACATGCACTGACGGCGGAGTTTGTGAATCTCCGTATTTATCCCGATATGCTTCGCGTGCCGCATCTGCAAGCTGCATGCGCTGGATCCAAAATTTCTCGTAAGCGATCGGTACCGACGTTCGGCTGCCGATAGATGCCAACGTATTCGGCATAAACACCACAAAACTCACCCAGATTAACAGCAGAACGACAAGACTCACACCACTCTCTCGTACCGCTGCCGAGATCAGAAGTCCCAAAGCGATAAAGAGACACGTATAGAGGATAACGATACCGTACAAGATGCCTAAACGTCCCCACGCCTCGGCATTGAGTTGTACCGCGTCTGAGGTAGAAATCAGGAGTAGGTTCATCAACACTGCAACCGTGAACGGAATATTAATGCTGATGAACGCCCCTAAAAACTTGCCGACCAAAACAATGTGCCGCGGGATAGGATTTGCCAATGTCAACCGCAGTGTCCCGCGTTCCAGTTCGCCGGAAATCGAGTCGAAAGTGAACAGCAGCGCGATGAAACTCAGCACATAACCGGCGATGAACGCCCAATCGAGTGTTGTGAAATCGGGACGGATATTGCGGAGATTTGGTGTCTCTTGTGGGTAGAACATCCGCCAGATGGGTGTCATGTCAGCGATCCTGCGACCGTAGTTCGCGCCGCTGACGTGTGTTGGTAGAAACGCCTCATCGCCTTCTGCACAGAAACGGAGCGGTGAAGGTGCTTTATGGAGATCGCCGGGTCCTTGGGTCGCGAGGCTATATAAGTTGGTGCTGCGCGATGCTAAGGTCTCTATAGCACCAGCAGCGGCATTATGATACGCCTGTGTTCTCTTCGGATGTTCGCGCAGATATAGGACCGCATTGGTCAACATCAATGCCAGCAGTAACACTGTTGCCAATGCGAAACGCAGGCTATTCAGATTGTCGTAGAGTTCACGCTTTGCTATATGCCACATTGGTTATTAGTTGTCGGTTATCAGTTTTCAGAAATTGGTTATAGGTTATAAGTGGTAGGTTATAAGAAAAGGCGGTTGGGAGTCCCTGAACTCTCTTAACTTGTAACTTATAACTGTTAACTTATAACGATTCTACACTTCGCTTTTGATAAAAATAAGAATTATTACCATGAACAGTACAAGGTTACATATCAGCAGTAAAAACATATCTGGTAATGCCCGATTTGCATTCGTTCCGACATCACTTCTCTGAAAAGTAAACGTTGGAAGTGTACTCCAGTCTACGGCACCTTTATCAGCGACAAACCACTCTCGTGATGCGAATGCGTTTTTTGCATAGAAATAGTCAATTTTGACTTTTCGGTAACGTTGCGCTGCAGAGAAAAAATCTCTGAGTCCAGATAGGTCAGTCCCTGCCCACGCTTGCGTCGCTGCATCATAGATACCTACAGGTGAGAGTTTCAACAATATCCTATCCGTTGCGGCTTGTTTAACGTAAATTTCATCAAGTGCCTGCTTGCGGATACGCCACGCTTTTTCTACTGTTCGGGTAGTCAACGGTCCAATGAAATTGTAATATCGCTTAGCGACGGGGACGTACTTCTCAAAGTCCGGACGGATCTCTGAAAGAACACTTATACTTTCAATATAAGTCGTCAGGGTTACTGGGTTCACATCCGCTTGGTGATAAAACCCCAACGCCTCGCTGAATTCCGATGTCTCTCCAGCGATTCCCTCGTTTTCAAGGAACTTTTGACGTTCCCTTTCATATTCATCTAAAATCTGTTGAATCTGGTTATGAGCAATTTTCACACGCGCTTGAATATCACCCCCCGGGTTAACCGTCGCCCGAATCAAATTCGGATACACGAGTATTAGAAACCCCCATACGAACATCGCCAGCATTAACGCTGTACCGGTTCTACGCGTTGCCACGGAAATCAGCAACCCGATGAGGTAGAACAGGGACAGATACGCGAAGGATGTCAAAACAATCCCGGCGATGCGGAGAAAATCGGCAGTTGACAGCGGAATCGAGCGCGTTAGCAACAGTAACGCAAAAAGCAGACTCAATATCAGCGGAACCAACAGACACGCCATCGCACTGATATATTTCGCAAGTAAAATCTGCCCGCGTCCGATAGGTTGTGCGAGAACGAGACGCAACGTGCCGCGTTCACGTTCACCCGCAATCGCATCGTAAGCGAATATCAACCCCATTAGACTCAGGATAACCTCAAAGACAAAGACAATATCAATTGAAGAAAAGAAAGCAATAAACGGATTGTCCGTACCGTGCATTCGGGCATCCCAGAGTGTCGGCATAAATCCGTGATAGATACCGATGTAGTTTCCTAAACGTTTATCTAACCCGACATTGAAAATACTCAACGGATTCGGTGACCGGTCAATAAACAAGTACGCAGTAGAATAGGTTTTGGAATTGTCCAAATCCTGCTGATGCCTTTTGACAGAATCATTGTAACTCTCCAACCGTTGTTCGTAATCTTGGATAAGCACCACCGTATTTGCAACGACAAGCAACAGCGTGATGAGCAGGACCGCCGCGAAACGGAATGTCATGAGATTGTCAAGCAGTTCCCTACGAATAAGTGTTTTAAGCATTTTCTATCACACCTCCACACGCACAAACGCCAAATACGCCCCCGCCAGTAAAACGACGACAAACAGGGTTAGTAACAGCATATCCATCGCCGCTGCATTGAAATCTTTACTAAGGCTCAGTGTATCTTCAAAGATCGGAATTGCCTCCGGTGAGACTTTTTTCTTTGACATCCCGTCACGGATGCCAATAATATGCGGACTCTCTGGGTCCGCCCGCTCAGTGTCGGCGATGAATTCGCGGTATTCACGGTCGTAAAGTTGAACGTTATCCACAAATTGTAAGTGTCGCTCCAACCCTGTTCCAGCAAATACCTCAAGCAGATGTTGAATGATCGCTACGGGAGAGATACGGGTTATTGTCTGCGCTTGGCTCACTTGAGCAATGCGTTCGCTTAAATACGCTTGGCGCAACCGTCCATCTTGCATTGCGTCTTCGGTGACGTATTCACTCTGTATCAGCATTCTTTTCGACGGATCCTCTGTCTTTTCCCGCTGTGTGTAATATGCCTCCAGAACCGCACGACGCTTTTGCCGCCTATCTTCCTGAAACGCATCGTAACTCCTCGCTGGTGAGAAACGACTGGCAATTGAGGCGAGTGTGTTCGGCATGAAAATCACGAAGCTCACCCAAATAAGCAGAAGTATCACCAGACTCACAGCACTCTGTTTCACACATGCAGAGACCAAAAGTCCTAACGCCAGAAAAAGGCATAAGTAAAGAAGCGCGATACCGACGATAATACCCAAGCGTCCCCATTCATCGACACCGAGGTGAACAGCATTTGACGTGGAAATCACCAAGAGGTTCATCAGCACCGCAATAACAAAAGGGATATTAACACTGATGAATGCCCCTAAAAACTTGCCGATGAGTACGGTATGCCGGGGAATTGGGTTCGCTAGCATCAATCGTAGTGTGCCCTGCTCACGTTCACCGGACACAGCATCAAACGTAAAAAGCAGCGCGATCAAACTCAAGACGTAACCAATCACAAATGCCCAATCTATCTGGGTCGCATCTGGGTCAATATTTTTCAAATTCGGCGTGGCAGATGGATAGGTCATCCGCCAGAAACTTTTTGAAGTGTTGGTGCTCCAAAAGTAGCTCGCTGCGTCAGTAAGGGTTGGCAGCAGACTATCACCCCCATCGGCACAGAAACGGAGCGGTGAAGGTTTTTTATACAGCCTCCCTGGTCCCTTTTGCGCAAGATCATACAAATCCGTACGAGATGTTAACGTGTTCACGGATTGTGTCGCAGCATCCCGATATTTCTGCATCCGCACTGGATGCTCACGGAGATGGACGACCGCATTGGTCAGCATCAACGCCAGCAGCAACACCGTTGCCAATGCAAATCGGAGGCTATTCAGGTTGTCGTAGAGTTCACGCCAAGTTATATTTAAAAGTGCCATATATCACATGAGTTGTCAGTTATCAGTTTTCAGAAGATTGGTTATAGGTTATAAGTGGTAGATAATAAGTAACGTGAACTTGAAAATAAATCTGTAGGTTGGGTTGAGCGGTAAATACACACTAAAAACCGTATACTTTGGACAAATATACCGTTTTTCAAAGCATTTTCCGCCTAAATAGCGGTAGCGAAACCCAACATCCCACTTTTATCAAACTCACGTTAAGTAAAGAGCGGTTGGAAGTCTCTGAACCCTCTTAGCTTATAACTTATAACTGTTAACTTATAACTACTCTACACTTCACTCTTAATGAAAACAAGAAATATCATCATAAAGAGAAAGAGGTTCATCGTTAGTAACAAGAATAGGTCTGGCAGTGCTCGCTTCGCATTTATCTCAACACCACTTCTTTTAAAGGAGAACGCGGGAAGCGTGCGCCAGTCCGCCGCGCCCTCGTCTGCAGCGAACCATTTTCGGGAGGCGAAGGCGTTTTTATTATAGAAATAGTCGATGACTGTTTGTCGATAGTGCCGAACCGCGTCAAAAAAATCTCGGACACCCTTTAAATCAGTGCCTGCCCACGCTTGTGTCGCCGCATCGTACATCCCGACAGGTGAAAACTTCAAGAGTGTCCTTTTCATGTTTGACTTCCGAACAAGCGTGTCCTCTAATGCCTGTTTTCGGATAAGCCATGCACGCTCTGCTGTGTTAATAGTTGACGGTATGAGATATTGGAAATAATTCTGTGCATGGGGCACTTCCTCTTCAAATTTTTCATCAAGCTCTCCAAAAGTCATCATACTGTTATAGAGGTAGAGGAGCGTTAATCGATTCTCAGGAAAATGCTCGTAGAAAAATCCCATCCCGTTGATGTTAAAAGTTGGATCCTCCCCAGGGAACGCATCAGTCGCAAGGAAGTGTTTCCGTTCTCTATCGAATTCATCCCAAACCTGTTTTATCTCATTAAACGCAGAAACTGCTTTCGCTTCTGGGATATCTGATGAACGAATGATCGCCAGAATTAGATTCGGATACACCAACACCAAAGCTCCCCAAACGAACATAGCAAGCATTAACGCGGTACCCGTTCTTTGTGTCACCGCCGAGATGAACAGTCCGATCAGGTAAAACACCGACAGATAGGCAATCGACGTTAAAACAATTCCGCCGATACGTCCGAAATCATCAGCACCCATAGAGATAGTGGTGGTTGTCGTCAACAAGAGCATTGCCAAAATTAGACTCAGCAGCAGGGGCACGAGCAGGCAGAGCATCGCGCTGATATATTTCGCAAGCAAGATGTGTCCGCGACGGACAGGATGCGTCAGCACAAGACGTAACGTACCTTGTTCACGCTCACCCGCAAGGGCATCATAAGCGAAAAGCAACGCCATCAGACTCAGAACAACCTCAAAGATAAAGACAATATCAATTGAAGATAGGATGTTGAGATACGGGTTATCTGAGGCGTTCATGCGGGCTTCCCAGAGCGTCGGGACATTATTATGTGCAATCCAAATCTCGTTTCCGAGCCGTTTGTCCAAGCCAACATTGAAAATACTCAACGGATTCGGGGGGCGATCAACCTCGACCTCTCCGGCTGAATAGGTTTCCTTCTCTTGTATCTCCTTGTGATGTGTTTGGACAGAGGTGTTGTAGCTTTCTAATCGCTGCTCGTAATCTTTAATGAGGACAACAGTATTCGCAACGACAAGCAGTAAAGTGATAAGAAGGACTGCTGCGAAGCGAAAGGTCATTAGATTGTCAAGCAGTTCCCTGCCTATGAGTGTTTTAAGCATTTTCTATCACACCTCAACGCGCACAAACGCCAAATACGCCCCCGACAGAAGCACTAAGACAAATAACGTTAGCAGTAACAATTCCATCGCTGCAGTATTGAAATCCCTGCTCAGATTAAGCGTATCTTCAAATCTCGGAACTGATTCTGGGGTGATAAATTTCTTGGACATGCCTTCACGCACGCCCAAAATATGCGGACTTTCTGGATCGGCTCTATCGGTGTCAGCAACGAATTCACGAAGTTGACGGGCATAACGTTGTGTGTTTTCCACAAATTGCAAATGCCGCTCAAATCCAGTTCCAGCAAACCCTTCAATCAGATGCTGCAGAAGTGTAGCGGGTGAGATGCTGGTGATCGCGCGCGCACGATACACCTGAGAACTCCGATACCTCAATCGTTCTTCGTGCCGGCGTTCCTCTCTTTCAGCGTTTTCGGTGAAAAACGCGCTCTTCCCCCTTAACGTCTTGTCGTCCACTTTACTTGACCAGAGCCACTCGTCGTATTTATCCCATAAATCCTCTTCAATTGGGTTGCGCTGCTTCCAAAATTCGTCAAAGGATGTTGCAGGCGAGAAACTGCTTGCAATTGAAGCGAGGGTACTCGGCATAAAAACGACAAGAGTTACCCACATCAACAGCAGTATCATCAGACTCACGGCGCTCTGTTGCACACGCGCCGAGACTAACAGCCCTAACGCCACAAACAGACTCGTGTATAAAAGCGCGAGAGCGAAAATGATCCCTAAGCGTCCCCATGCCTCTGTCGTCAGGTGAACAGTACTTGCAGTAGAAATTAATAAAAGGTTCACCAGCGCGGCAAGTGCAAACGGGATGCTAATGCTGATCAATGCCCCGAAGAATTTGCCGATAAGGACCGTGTGTCTCGGAATTGAATTGGCTAACATCAATCGGAGTGTGCCGCGCTCGCGTTCACCGGAGAAGGCGTCAAAGGTGAACCAGAGAGCTATCAAACTCAAGATGGAACCGATGATGAATGCCCAATCCACTTGTGAAACCTTCGGTCCAACGTTCTTATTCTGGAGGTTAGCATCTGGATAGGAGAGGCTCCAGACACCTTGGAGTATCACTCTATTTTCTGAATCGGTCGCGAACACCGGGGGTTCGCCCACCTTGATCGTATCCGGTAAAATGGATTCGCCTCCGTTTGCACAGAAGTGAAGGGAAGACGGTTTTTTGTAGAAGTTTCCCGGTCCGTATTGTGCCAGTTTATAGAGGCTGCCATCGGCGTGAGCCGTTAAGCGATCCGAAGATTCGGTGACAGCGTCCCGATACGTCTGTACCCGTTTTGGATGCTCGCGGAGATGTTTAACGGCATTGGTTACCATCAGTGCGAGCAATAACACGGTTGTTAGCGCGAATCGGAGGCTATTGAGATTGTCATAGATTTCACGTTTTGTAATATGCCACATAAGTAACCAGTTAACAGTTAACAGTTTTCAGAAGATTGGTTATAGGTTATAAGTGGTAGGTTATAAGAAAGAGCGGTGTTTTTGCTTAGGTGTTTCTTCGTGGAGTCCCTGAACCCTCTTAACTTATAACTTATAACTGTTAACTACTTCACACCTCACTTTTGATAAAAATCAACATTATCACTGTAAAGAGAATAACATTCATTGTAAGCAACAGGAGCATGTCCGGGAGTGCACGTTTCGCATTGATACCGGTATCGCTTCTCTGAAAGGAAAACTGAGGGAGGGCATCCCAATCCGCTGTGCCTTCGTCGGCAGCGAACCATTGTCGCGATTCAAATATCTTTTTATCATAGAAATAGTCAACAACTGCGCGCCGGTAACGTTGAACCGTGCTGAAAAAGTCTTGAGTACCCGCTAAGTCGGTGCCTGCCCAGGCTTCCGTTGCCGCATCATATAATCCGACCGGCGAAAACTTTAACAGCATTTGACCGAGATTTGCGGGTTGGACATAGATCGCCTCAAGTGCCGGTTTCCGGACAAGCCACGTTCGGTTGACGGTACTGACAATCTCTCTATTGTGGAAGCCGTAATAGTTCTGGACGAGTGGTACATGCGGTTCAGATTCTGCCTGAATTTTTCCAGCATAGAATCCGCTTTGGTAGAAATAGAGCAGTGTTGACGGTTTGTCTTTATCCCTCAAGAAGGAATATTCACCGCCTTTCAAGCGAAATCCCCAATCTTCACCGTTACGCGATAGCGGACCTAAGACGGTATCATTGCGGAGAAGTCGCTTATTTTCTCTATCCCATTCTTCCCACATCTGTTTGATTTGATGATAGGCGGAGATTTGCGTCTCGGGTTTCGGGACAATATCAACCGCGGTAAGAATCAAATTTGGATACACAAGCACTAAAACACCCCAGACGAACATACAAAGCATGAGCGCAGTACTGGTGCGACGCGTCATCGCAGAAATACACATACCGATCAGGTAGAACAGCGACACATAAAGCAGCGATGTCAGCACAATCCCGCCGATGCGCAGAAAGTCATCCGCAGGCAAGGAAATCGTAGTGGATGTGGTCAGCAAGATGATAGATAGGAGAAGGCTTATCAACAACGGTACAAGTAGACAGAGCATCGCACTGATGTACTTGGCGAGTAGGATGTGTCCGCGCTGGATGGGGTGCGTCAGCACGAGGCGTAACGTGCCGCGTTCCCGTTCGCCAGCGAGCGCGTCGTAGGCGAAAATCAGCGCGAGCAGACTGAGTACGCCCTGAAAAACAAGCACAATATCAATGGAAGTGAAGAGGTTGAGAAATGGGTTATCTGCCCCGTGCTTCTCTGCATCCCAAATTGTCGGCACAAACGCGTGGTAGACAGCAATTTCGTTACCCACCTGCTTATCCAACCCCAAATTGAAGATGCTCAAGGGGTTCGGGGGGCGATGGACAATTAAATCCATAGCGTAACGGGAGTAGACTTTTTCCTTACGCAATTTTTGGTAACTTTCCTGGGTAGCCGTGTTGTAAGCGGTGAGTCGCTGCTCATAATCCTTGAGGAGTACAATAGTATTGGCGACGACAAGCAACAACGTAATGAAAACGGCTGCCGCAAATCGGAAAGTCATTAGATTATCGAGGAGTTCTCGGCGGATAAGTGTTGCTATCATGAAGTTCACCTTCGATCAGTTTACCTGTTACGCGCTTTTTCTACAAGGTTTTTAGTCGCCAGTCATGGTTATTTAACGTGAACTTGAAAATAAATCTGTAGGTTGGGTTGAGCGGTAAATACACACTAAAAACCGTATAATTTAGACAAATATGCCGCTTTTCAAGGCACTTTCTGCCTAAATAGCGGTAGCGAAACCCAACATCCCACTTTTA
>JAJEET010000124.1 GCA_022820835.1 Candidatus Poribacteria bacterium | reverse complement strand
TCATCATATTGAAATACGAGTCCGCCCAAAATCAACGCAAGAAACACAAGAAACGATTCATGTTGCTTTAATTTGATACTTCTGCAAAACGCTTCAACGCATATAAAGCAGCATCAGTCATAAAGTTTGTCTTACTCACAGTACCCACGCGAATTGAGCAGATATCGGATATTTAGACACGAAAAGGGACTATCCCTAAATGCCCCGTATTTTTGATAATATTGACCAATCACTCCTCCCCGCCCTTCAACAGACACTTGAAACCGCTACACATGCAGATTTCTGCGTTGGCTATTTCAATCTCCGCGGTTGGCGAGGGCTCGCCCCTTATGTTGAGAATTGGGCCGGCGGCGAAGGCGGCTGCTGCCGCCTGCTCGTCGGCATGCAACGCTTACCTGAAGAAGAACTCCGAGAAGCCAAGCGAATTGCCAAGGAGGGTGGTATTGATAACCAGACAGCCCTCCGTCTTAAACGGAAATTGGCAGAGGAATTTCGCGAGCAGCTGACCATAGGCGTACCGACGCGCCAAGATGAAATAGGATTGCGTCAATTAGCACGCCAACTTCGCGACGAGAAGGTCCAGGTAAAACTCTTTCTCCGACACACGCTCCACGCAAAGCTCTATCTGATTTATCGCTCTGACCTGATCACACCCACTGTAGGTTACCTCGGTAGTAGCAATCTAACCGTCTCCGGACTTTCGCAACAGGGAGAGCTCAACGTTGATGTCGTTGACTCAGATTCTTGTGAGAAGTTAGAGAGTTGGTTTGAAGACCGGTGGAACGACAAATGGTGCATCGATATTTCCAAAGAATTAACCGAAATTATTGAGCAGAGTTGGGCACGTGAGGAACCGATTCCGCCGCATCACATCTACGTGAAAATGGCGTATCATCTGTCTCAGGAAGCACGCGCTGGATTAACTGAGTTTCGGATTCCACGCGAGTTTGAGGACAAACTGTTTGAATTCCAAACCGCCGCCGTGAAGATCGCAGCGCATCACCTCAACAGACGCGGCGGCGTACTCATAGGTGATGTCGTCGGACTCGGTAAGACGCTCATGGGAACGGCACTTGCACGGATACAGGAAGACGATTACGACCTCGAAACGCTGATTATTTGTCCGAAAAACCTCGTCAATATGTGGGAAGATTATCGGGAGGAATATCGCCTGCGCGGGAGAGTCCTCTCCATCAGCCAAGTCATCAATACGTTGCCCGACCTTCGTCGCTATCGGCTTGTTATGATTGACGAAAGCCATAACCTCAGAAATCGTGAAGGCAAACGCTACCAAGCCATTCAGGAATATATCCACGAAAACGAAAGCAAAGTTATTCTTCTCTCCGCAACGCCTTACAACAAAACCTATCTCGACCTCTCTAATCAACTCCGATTGTTCGTCGATGAAACCGAAGACCTCGGTATCCGTCCCGAGCAATACATCAAATCCTTAGGCGGTGTCATCGAATTTAATAGCAAACATCAGAGCGGTATCCGCACACTTCAAGCGTTTGAACACAGCGAGTATATTGACGATTGGCGTGAACTGATGCGCCGCTACCTTGTGCGCCGAACCCGCAGCTTCATCATGGACAACTACGCTGAAACGGATCCTGAAACAAAACGGAAGTTCCTTTTGTTTTCAGACGGCACGCCTTCCTACTTCCCGACACGCGTACCGAAAACGATTACGTTCACAATTGATGATAAAGACCCGGATGACACTTATGCGCAGCTATATTCTCCTTCTGTCGTGAACGTTATCAGCAGTTTGAAACTCGCTCGATACGGACTTGCAAATTATATTGTTGACACACCGTCAGAACCGGGGTCCCCGCCCGTTACTGGGGAGGGGCCAACGGAATCAGAACAGCAGCAATTACAAGACCTCTTCCGCGGTGGACAACGGTTGATGGGGTTTTGCCGGACGAACCTTTTCAAACGCCTCGAAAGCAGCGGACAAGCGTTTATCCAATCTGTTGATCGCCATATTCTACGCAACTATATCTTCCTTCACGCCATTGAGAACGGTGAGCCTTTACCCATCGGGTCGCAAAACGCTGAGATGCTCGACTCTCGGTTTGAAGACAGAGATACAGAGGATGCCACGCTCATCTTAGACGTTTCCGGTGATGCCGATGACACACAGATAGATGACCCAGATTCACAGGCAAGCACATACACACCCGATGCCTATAAACAACGTGCCGCCGAAATCTACAGACGCTACACAACGAAATATAAAAGCCGGTTTAAGTGGCTCCGTACGAACCTCTTCCACCCGTTGCTTCACGAAAATCTTACCGAAGACGCAATCGCACTCACTAAAGTCTTACAACAGTACGGTACATGGGACCCCGAAAAAGACGAAAAACTCAATGCCCTTGAGACGCTCTTAACCGAGACACACCCGAACGATAAGGTCTTGGTCTTCACGCAATTTGCGGATACCGTGAAATACCTAACACAGGCACTCTCAGAACGTGGCATGACACATATCGCCGATGCAACCGGCGACTCAGCAGACCCGACCGCTTTGGCACACCGCTTCAGTCCGGTGAGTAACGATAAACGCGATAGAATCAATTCAGAAGACGAGCTGCGGGTACTTATCAGTACGGATGTCCTCAGTGAAGGTCAAAATTTACAAGACTGCGCAATCGTCGTCAACTACGATCTTCCATGGGCAATCATAAGGTTAGTCCAACGTGCAGGCAGAGTTGACCGGATTGGGCAAACAGCAGAAGATATCTTGTGTTATTCGTTCTTACCTGCTGAAGGTGTAGAACGCATTATCGACTTGCGTGGACGCGTCCGTGCACGCCTCCAGCAGAACAGAGAAGTTATCGGCACGGATGAAGCCTTTTTTGAAGATGACGGTGAGGAAGGCAATGAGAGAATTGTTGATCTCTATAACGAAAGAGCAGGTTTACTTGACGATGCCCAAGATAACGATGTAGATCTCGCCTCCCACGCCTACCAAATTTGGAAAAACGCCGTTACGCAGGATCCAGATTTAGAAGAAATTGTGCCTGCACTCCCGTCCGTTGTCTATTCAACGCAACCGCACACACCAACCGATACTGAACCCGAAGGCGCGCTCGTCTACATCCGAACAGGACACGAAAACGACGCACTGGCATGGATAGATCGAAACGGCGAAAGCGTAACGGAGTCGCAGTTTGCAATCCTCCAAGCCGCAGCCTGTCAACCTGACACGGAGGCACTCCTACCGCTTGAAGAACATCATAACCTTGTGGAAGCAGCCGCAAAGTTGATCCTCTCTGAAGAGCGATCCGTGGGTGGGCAGCTCGGACGACCCTCTGGCGCACGGTTCCGTACTTATGAACGTCTGAAGGATTATGCCTCGGAGGTAGAGGGGACACTGCTTAGCACGCCAGCACTTAAGCAGGTCATTGAAGCCATCTATCGCTATCCACTGCGGCGAGAAGCCACTGAAACCCTCAATCGTCAACTCCGTGGTGGTATCTCCAACGCCGACCTTGCTGCATTAGTCATTGAACGGTGGGAGACAGAACGACTCTGCATCGTTGAGCAGGAGCGGCAAACACAAGAACCGCAGATCGTCTGTTCACTCGGACTTCGCACGACGTAACATCTGAAAAAACCTTGAATTTTACTGACACATTGTGTATAATTCACCTAAACCTAATATCTTACTACACGGAGATTCAAAATGAAAAAGCACGAAATTGTCGCCGGACACCACGTGAACGGTCGGTTAATTGTCAAATCCATCGTGCCGCCAAATTCACTTGACTGGATCGAAAGCCTGGAAACAGAAGAGTTCGTTGAATTTTTCGAGGAATTGCTCAAACAACTATCACAAATCTCAGAAGGAAAGAAAGACGCTGCAACACTCACAATTTTTCTCTCTGAATGGCGTGAGACAGCTCTAATCAACACAGAACCGGATGTCTTAGTTGATATTGCTGAGGCGGAACAGGAATTGGACGCTGGTGGCGGAAAACCGTGGCCCCAAATCAAGAAGGAGATTGGGCTGTAAATCACTATCCATATACAAACTTACACAAATCTGACAGTTACACTTTGAAAGCATGCAAACTTATAGGAACCTTTAATGCTTAACGAGCAAAATACACGCCAATACCTCAAAGAATCCGAATTTGAAGACCTCTTTATTGAAGAACTCGGTTGGGACAACCACAACGAAACCCTCAACATCACAGTAGACGAAACAGCATATCAACTCACCGCTATCGCCGAAAAACGCGGAATGGTCGTCTTTGAATGTCCTGCAGAAGTTTTCCCCCCGGATAAGGGGGGCAGGGGGGTTACGCGCATCCCGGATTACGCCACCCGACGCAAAATCCAAAAACAGGTCGCGAAATTAGTCCATGAGAACTTCATTATCTACACCGACCCTGAGAAAACTACAGACATTTGGCAGTGGGTCAAACGCGAGCAAGGCAAACCCGACGCATGCCGTGAACACCGCTATAACCGCGACGAACAGTCCGGCGATTCTCTGATTCAAAAACTACAAAACATCGCTTTTACTTTTCAAGAGGAAGAGGACCTTTCACTTATTGATGTAACCGGACGCGTTGGGACTGCCTTTTACGCTGAACGAGTTACCAAGAAATTCTATGACCGTTTCAAGAAAGAGCATGACGCCTTTCTTAAATTCCTCAAAGGCATCCCCGATGAAGAGATGCAAAAGTGGTACGTCTCTGTGATGCTCAACCGCTTGATGTTCATCTATTTTATCCAAAAGAAAAATTTCCTTGATAACGACATAAACTATCTACGAACCAAACTGACAGAGAGTCAATCGAATGGCACTAACCGATACTACAAAGACTTCCTCTGTCCGCTCTTCTTTGAAGGGTTTGCGAAACCGGAAGATGAGCGAAGCAGAGAGATGAAACGCCTGCTCGGTAAAATCCCTTACCTCAACGGTGGCATCTTCCAACAACACCAATTGGAGACCCTCCACGGCGAAAACATTGACATCCCCGACACAGCATTTGAACAGCTTTTCAAGTTCTTTGAGCAATACGACTGGCACCTTGATGACCGTCCACTCAAAAACGACAACGAAATCAACCCCGATGTCCTCGGCTATATCTTTGAAAAGTACATCAACCAGAAACAGATGGGTGCGTACTACACCAAAGAGGACATCACCGAGTACATCAGTAAGAACACGATAATTCCGTTCCTTTTTGACAAGGCAAAAAAAGCGTGCAAAATAGCGTTTGAAGGCGATGCATCCGTCTGGAACTTGCTACAAGAAGACCCTGACCGCTACATCTACGATGCTGTGAAAAAGGGTTTCTACGATTCTGAGAAAAAAGGCGTGAAAAAAGATCTCCCACCAGAGATTGCTATTGGAATTGATGATGTCTCCAAGCGCACCGATTGGAACACACTTGCGGACCCCAATTATGCTTTACCAACAGAAATCTGGCGGGAGACCGTCGCACGCCGCCAGCGTTATGAAACCGTCCGATCCAAACTCGTAAACGGAGAGGTACGCGACATCAACGATCTGATTACCTACAATCTTAATATCCGTCAATTCGCGCAGGATGTCATCGAAAATTGCGAGGGCCCCGAACTGCTCCGCGCCTTCTGGAAAGCCATCACCGAAGTAACAATTCTCGATCCGACTTGTGGCTCCGGTGCGTTCCTCTTTGCTGCGCTCAACATCCTCGAACCGCTTTATGAAGCGTGTCTTGATCGGATGCAAGTTTTCCTTGATGAGACAGGAACGGTTTCCTCCCTGATAAGGGGGGCAGGGGGGTTAGAGGATACTTCTAAAAAACCGAACTCCCGTAGATACAGCGATTTTCGCGAACTCCTTGACCGCATTGATGAACATCCGAACCGCAAATATTTTATCCTCAAATCCATCATCATCAACAATCTCTACGGCGTAGACATCATGGACGAGGCGATCGAAATTTGCAAGCTCCGTCTCTTTCTCAAAATGGTAGCACAGGTTGAAGATGTGAAACAGATTGAACCACTACCCGACATTGATTTTAACATCCAAGCAGGCAATACCCTCGTCGGTTATGCCACTTATGATGCGGTGGAAAAGCCGGAGAGAAACAGGCTTGATTTTGAAAATGCAATGAAGCGTATTAGAGAAAAAGCTGAGGATGTGAAGATTCTATTTCAGGAGTTTCGCAAGCAACAGACAACATTAGGTGGTGCCGTGACACCTGCAGACAAACAAAATTTGCAGAGTAGACTCCAAGAATTGGAAGATAAGCTCAACTTATACCTCGCTGGAGAATACGGCGTTGATCCGAACAAACAATCTGATTACGAAAACTGGCTAAATTCACATAAACCTTTTCACTGGTTCATTGCGTTTTACAGCATTCTTGAAGACGGTGGATTTGATGTGATTATTGGCAATCCGCCGTATGTGGAGTATAGTGAGGTGAAGGATGAGTACACGATTAGAGGTTATAAAACAGAAAGTTGCGGTAACCTATACGCATTTGTGTTTGAAAGAGGCTTCCGTCTTCTTCAGCGCAATGGTTGGAAATCAATGATAGTTCCACACTCAGTGTACTGTACCGATAGAATGGAATCCATCCAGAATCTATTTCATTGTTCTAAGCGAGTGGGGTGGGTTCAAACATATAGCATCCGTCCGGCAAAATTGTTTGTCGGAGCCGAACAACGGTTAGCGATTTATATTCTTCAACAAGGTTCAAAGCCGTCTGATATTTTATATGCTTCTCGCTATCACAGATGGCATAAACAGTTTCGCTCTCATCTCTTTGCAGTTACGGAACATGCAGATGTTACGCAGATGTCGTTTAAAAACTCGGTCACCAAAATATACAGTAACGTTGAACAAAGCCTATGGAAGAAATTATCTCAATTCTCAGTTTTAGGTAACTACCTCATTAGAAGCAGAACTCCTTACACAGTACATTTCCATAATGCACCGCGTTACTGGATTCGGGCAATGGACTTCGCACCTTACTTCTGGAACGAGCGAGATGGGGAGAAAATATCAACTCAGGTCAAGCCCCTATACTTAACAGCAGAATTGGATGCGACCGTAGTCGTAGCAGCTTTGAATAGTTCACTCTTTTATTGGTGGTATGTTATTCTCTCTGATTGTCGCCATTTGAATCTACGCGAAATTAGAGGTTTTTGCATCGGAATTGATGAAATGGAGGCGAAGATAAAGCAAAGTCTTTCTCAAATTTCTGCTGACTTGATGGCGGATTTAAAACACCACGCGCACCGTAAGGAAACAAGTTACAAAACCACTGGCAAAGTCGTCTATGACGAATTTTTCCCACGTCACTCCAAACCCATCATAGACAAGATCGACCGTGTGCTTGCTCAACATTACGATTTCACCGACGAGGAATTGGACTTCATCATCAACTACGACATCAAATATCGGATGGGTTTGGGGAATTGATGCAGCCATACGTGCAGATTTAGGGAAGATGCTCATCGTAGGTTGGGTTGAAGGGATGAGATCGAAACATGAGCATCTAAAAGAAATAGTCTACAGACAACACACCTCCTGTTGCTGCAGGGCATCGAGTGAAATCCAACGCTATACCAAAAATGTTGAATACACGAAAGCTTAAAACCCGCGTCATCCGATAAATCAGTGATTCAGACGAAACACACCTAACACGTAGAACCTAATAGTCTTCCCTTCTTCAGTTATCGAAATTTGCTTGATAACCCTACCCAAACGTGATAAACTATACGCATGACACAAGCAGAAACACAACCGCCGCAAGTCGTCTTCTATCGCGAGCGGAGTGGGCGTGTTCCTATCCAAAACTGGCTTGATGGGTTGCCAGCGGAACACCAAGAAAAATGTCTGAACGCAATTGAGCAGTTGCAAGAGAGGGGCCGCTATCTCAGACATCCACATGTCCACCGAATCACAGCGGAAATCTATGAGTTGCGGGCGAGATATGGCACGATCAGGTACCGACTCTTCTACTTCTGGCATGACGGCAATATCGCTGTTCTCACGGATGGGATCGCGAAAAAGACCTCTGCTGTTTCACAACGGGATGTCCAACGCTCACGCAACCGAAAACGGCAATTTGAACAAAATCCTGCTCTTCACACACAGGAGATCGATTATGCATGATAAAAGAACCACGACAGAGGCAGTAGAAATTATGCACCAACTTTTCATTAAGGGGGATCCTGAAAAACTGGCTCGGCTAGAGGAAGAAGCGGTTAATTTTGAGATTTCGCTACATGTCTATGATTTACGTACCTCCGGCGGTCAAACACAAGAAGAATTCGGAGAGATAGCTGGTGTGGATCCCCGCGTTATTGATGACCTTGAGGTAGCCGACTATGAAGGCGATTCGCTCGCCATGCTCGCGCGTATTGAAAAAGCGACATTGCCACATATTTCCGCCCTCAATTTTCCTGCAGAGGGAGTTTACCCGAACGCACTTATCGGCACAACCCTAACCGGGCTTAGACTCAGACGACTTCGATACCTACCTTACAGACAAGGTGCCGACGATCCAACGGCACCCTTTACAACTCTCAGGTTTAACCTGAAAACGCTGCAAGGTAGGCAGTATACGGCAAGTGAGCTCGCATCCTGGCTCCATGTGCTCAAAATGAACCGGCAGGAGTTGAACATGTTCGCGCTCGCTAAGTTGACGACCTGGAGCCATCTCGCTGGGGAGTTGCTTGTTAAACTTTCGGGCGACCCAATAGAATATATCCGGGCAGTGGATACGCATACGCAACTCATCCGCGCAGCTATATACTATCTTGAAGAAGGGGAACGCACAGCATTCAAACAGTGGCAACAAGATACCGGTCTGCAGGAAGAAAAACGCTACATCGCAGAATTGGAAGGAGCCCTCCACGATAGAGCCTTTGTGGAACTCCCCGACACAGAGTGGTTGACGCAAACACTTATCACATTTGTAAAGAGAGACTTTTAGATCAATACCTTCGCCAAAACAATTGACAACAAGTTAGCCGAAATCAGAACCCGGAATTCGTCATCTGTCACAAAAACGGAAAAGTTCAGCGCACGAACAACCATCGTCCCGATTAGATAACCGAAAAAGACTATGGAAACCGCAGAACTCAAACAACGCATCGCACAAGTCGAAAATACCACAACCGAATTCAAAGAGAACTTCGATCAAGAGGTAATTGAAACTGCTGCCGCGTTTGCGAATACCGATGGCGGTACGATTCTTATTGGCGTGTCTGATAGCGGAGAAATCAGAGGTATTACCATCGGCAAAGAGACGCTAAGAGATGTATCAAACCGGATTTCGCAAGCGACTGAACCGCGGGCGGTCCTGGACGTTGCATCAGTTGACGTAGAAGGAAAATCAGTGCTGTTGGTGCATATCTCGGAAGCTTCCATAAAACCTGTTGCTGTTAGGGGTAGATGCTATAAGAGAGTCGGGAATAGCAACCGCGTCATGTCGCCACAAGAGATTGCACAGATGCACCTCAACGCTACCGGACAAACCTGGGATCAACTCTTAGTTACACGTGCTGGACTTGATGATATAGATAAGAAAAAAGTCGAATGGTATCTGACCCGTCGAGAGACAATCCGGAATGTGTCTACACCGCGAGATATGAACATGGCAGCGTTTTTGAACAACATTATTATCAAGAAACTGCGGATGTCCGGGTCTTTATATTTGACAACCGCGTTGAGGTTATCAGTCCTGGCACTTTTCCTGAAGGTGTTAGTCCAGATGAACCGACTCACAACCCTGTAAACCCTACTTTGAGTCAATTCATGTTTGATGTGGGTTTCATTGAACGGTACGGTGCCGGTATCAGGATGATGCAAAGATTATGTAGGGAGTGGGGAAACAAAGCACCGCGTTATGAGTTTCACCCCATTGAAACCAAAATCATCTTTGATTCCCCGATTCAAGAGAGCACTTTTATAGAGATCGATGATATTTCAGAGCAGTTGAATGAACGCCAAAGGAATGCGTTTTTCTATGTCCAAAGAAACGGGCAAATCACGAGGAAGGAATACATAGAGATTAATCAAGTCTCAAACACAACTGCCTATGAGGAACTACGGGATATGGCGGATAAGAGTTTATTAGCTGTGAAAGGGAAGGGAAGGGGAACCAAGTACGTACAAAAAATGAACGATTAAGTGAACGATTAAGTGAACGATTAAGTAAGCGAATAGCACAAGGAGGATGTCCTATATGTCAGAAAAAATGATCGAAGGTATCACCAAAATAGCCGTAAAAGGGTTCAAATCCATTGCGGAGGAATGCGAAATTGATATCCGTCCGCTGACGATTCTTGCCGGTGCGAATAGTTCTGGGAAATCCAGCATCATGCAACCGCTATTGATGCTGAAGCAAACGCTGGATGCATCGTACGATCCAGGGGCCCTATTGATTGATGGACCAAATGCTCAATTTACTGAGGCAGCGCAGTTTCTGACCACATTACCAGATAACAGGAGAACAGATAGTTTTAAAATTCGGATTGAGACCCATAAGTTTGAGGTCTTTGATTCGGTGACAACGATCTTTAGAAAAGGGCAGGAGCGGATTGAGATTGCTGAAATGACAGCTGAAAGAGAATTAGAAACTCCATCGCCTTCTATGCGCTTTACCCTATCTCCTGATATGTCGCCCGAAGATATCAAATCACTGACTGACCAACCCATAATACCGAGATATTCTCCTGATGAACTGCCTGAAGAAGTAAGGCGGTTGGAAGAATTTCTAGACGAATTTAGGTCGCATATTCGCCAGAATTTTATACCCGAGGATGTGGATGGTGTAACACGCTCGCGATGCTTTTTGCATCTTAGTTCTCAAGAGGGTTATGCAGTCCACGACATTACCTCTAACCTTGCAACTAGTATTCGCGACAGCATACACCTTCCAGGATTGCGCGGCAACCCAGAACGTAACTATAAAATGATAGGTACTGGACCGAAATATCCTGGCACCTTTGAAAATTATGTTGCGAGTGTCATTCATAAGTGGCAGGCAGAAGAGAATAGGGACTTGAAATTAATAGCTGCAGCACTGCGTGTACTTAAGCTAGCAGGACAAGTGGGTACTGACAAAATTGATGATGCTCGCGTTGAACTTCAGGTTAGTCGTCTTCCGCACGATAACTTTGACGAGACGGACATGGTCAGCATTGCCGACGTAGGATTCGGTGTATCCCAAGTTCTACCTGTTTTAGTGGCACTGGCTGTCGCGAAATCAGGGAGGCTTGTTTATCTTGAACAGCCTGAGTTGCATCTCCATCCCCGTGCACAAGTCACATTGGCACGAATACTAGCAAATGCTTCAAAGCGGGGTGTACGTGTCGTTGTTGAAACGCATAGTTCCCTCCTCCTTTTAGGGATCCAAACGCTTGTTGCCGAAGGGAAACTTTCGCCGGATTTAGTGAAATTGCATTGGTTTACACGGCGTGAAGATGGCGTAACCGAAGTTAGCAGCGTAGACTTAGACGAAGCGGGAGCTTACGGTGATTGGCCCATGGATTTTGATGATGTAGAACTCAAAACACAGAGTCGTTACATAAAAGCAGCACAGTCGCGTTTCATTGAAAGGACATAGCATGCGCGCCAGAGATTTAAAACGACTCGTTGTGAATGCCTCCGTCGCTCGCGCTGCTGGTGGCAAAGGGGCAACCGCGTCAGTATCAGTCAACTGCACCGAATTTCTTGAAACTTTTCAAGAGGAATCTCCACACCATGTTGTAATGACACCAGAATTGTCCGAGGAATGGAATAAGCATCAATCAAATTTTTCAGCCCGTTGGTTGAAATCAATGATTGCCAGAAAGAGATTTGTTTATGTCAATCCTCCTCAGAATAGCACGTTGTCCGACAAAATCGAAATAACAGCAAACAGGGAAAGAAATATTGAAGCACTGCGAAAGGATTTTCGCCTTCTCCAAGCAGCACTCGCAACCGATCAAACCGTCATTTCACTTGATGAAACTGTCCGAGGACTTTTCAAACGAGCCTCCCAAAGCGTTAGTGAAATCCGAGGCATCATCTGGGTCAACCCAGATAGGACAGCAGAAGAACAACCGATTACTTGGCTCCAAAACGGCGCGCCCCCTGAAGCACATCGCCAACTTTCCGCTTGATACAGTATTTGTTATGAGTATCGCGAGCACAGCTTGCTCCTACGGAAGATGGTGGTTCTGCTTGTGAGTGCCGATCACAGATAATCGTAAGAATCGGGGTTAGAAACCCCTCCGACAAGCGTGATTTGGACAATTGAATGACGCTGTTCGCTGTAAGTTATATTCTTGCACTAATTACCAAGTTTTGTTATAGTAAAACCCATAATTATTTCTACACGCGGTAGGGATCGTAGGAATTGGGTAACCCAACCCGTACAAACTGTCATGTGAAGTTCATATCGCGAAGGGTAAACATATTTTGGATCCTATTATAAGGATGAGAAGTGATACCGCCAATTCAACGCATCACACAAATAGACCCGAATTATCCAAAAAAACTAAAGGATTTCCTAAAAACAGAAGCTCCAGAAACAATTTGGGCACGCGGAAATATCGACTTGTTACCGGGAATAGATACCGCTTTTAACGGAAACCTCTGGGCACTCTTCTGTTCCAAGAAGTGTCCTGGGGAACTGATATTGAAGACGCACGACTTGGCACAGAGATTTAAGGAGCGAGGTATCCCAACGATCGGAGGCTATCATTCGCCGATTGAACAGGAATGTCTGCGTGTCTTGCTGCGTGGTGTACAACCGATCCTTTTATGTCCGGCACGGAGCATCGAAAATATGCGACTGAAATCGGTATGGAAAGACGCATTCGCTAAAGAACGGTTGTTAATTCTATCACCGTTTGAAAGTCGCCACAATCGACAGACCGCGGCGTTGGCGAACCGGCGCAACGCTTTCGTCGCAGCACTTGCGGACAAAATCTGTATTGTGCATGCCGCCGAAGACAGCAAGACATTGGAATTCGCACAGATGATGGTGTCGTGGGGTAAACCCGTTTTTACCTTTGATACACCAGCAAATAGGGATCTTTTTGAGTTCGGCGTGCAGTCCGTCCATAGAGCGTGGGTGGACACACGGATCCGCCTAAACGATAGAAGCATCGGAGGAATTATATGATACGTAGGCGAAACCAAAGAGCACTTAGATTCTGGGCGGTTTCCGGGATTCTGGGCGCATTTTGCTTGATGGTTGTTTTCTTTTTAGGATGTCAACGAGTTCAACAGGTTGTTGAACCAACGGATTCAGAGTCGCCAGACAATAGGGTTACTGTCAAAATCGGTTTTTTGTATAGTCCGCCTGACCCAGGCACAACTCGAAACGGTGCAGAACTGGCTGTCATGCTCGCGAACGAGGCTGGCGGTGTTAACGGATTGCCCATAGAACTCCTCATCCGAGATGATAAAAGAGACCCCACACTCAGCGTCCAATATGCGGAGGAACTGATTAATCTCGGTGTCTCCGCAATCGTGGGACCAGATTACTCCACACTGGCAATGCCCGTAGGAGATATTGTCCAAGAACACGGCATCCCTATCGTAACAACCTATCCCACGAATCCGAAAGTTTCCGAAAATAGGCACTTTTCGTTTATGGGAGCGTTCACGGATCCATACCAAGCAGGTGTAATGGCGAGTTTTGCTGTTCAGGAATTAAGCGCGACGACAGCGGCGGTACTTACAGAAACCGATAGTGCTTACTCGCAAGGATTGACGGATGTTTTCGTTGAAACGTTTACCGCGCAAGGGAGCACAATCGCAATCCGCCAATTTTACGAAACTGGGACCACTGATTACACCGAGCAACTCACCGCAATTGCCGCAATTGATCCGCCAGTTGATGTCGTCTTTCTACCCGGCTTGGGTCCCGAATTCCTGTTAGCTGTGAAGCAGGCGAAAGCTGCCGATATTAATATTCCTGCAACCTTTCTCGGCGGCGATGGCTGGGATCGACCCGATCTCGTTGAAATCGCTGGCGCAGCAGCTGAAGGCAGCTTCTTTGCGAACCACTTTTCAGCCGAAGGTACCCCAGAACAGTTAGGCAAAGAGGCAACGCAATTTATTACCGACTATACCTCACGGTTTGGAATTGCCCCTGACGGGCCAGCATCACTCGGATATGATGCAGCGAACATTATCATTGCGGCGATGAAACGTGCGCCTAACTTGACTGCAGCGGCGATTCGCGACCAAATTCAAGCGACTCAGGACTATAGGGGTGCAGCAATACTTTCGCACTTTAATGAAAATCGACACGCGATCAAGAGTGCCGTTATCAACATTATCAGAGATGGAAAGATACAACTTTATCATGTGCTCACACCTTAATAGCATATTTGAGGAGGAAAACGATGGCGAAAACCGTTTTTGTAGGAGACCATGAACTGACCTTCCCCGGTCCACACATCGGTGTGCTGCGGGACTGTAACGCTGTGCTCGACTCACCAGAAGGCTTGCACGAACAGATAGCAGAGGACGGGTATCTACTCGTCCGCGGTTTAATTAACAAGGAAAAGATTATCGCGGGGCGGCGCGCCATCCTTGAATACGCTGAAGGGAACGGAAAAGATGAGGTATTCAAGGCTGACACCGACATCATGGAGGCAGTCGCAGGGAACGGAAGCCCTGGACGGACGATGGGAGCACCCGCTGTTACACACCACCCAAATGTTCAGTCCGTTTTAGAAGGCGATGAACTCTTTAAATTCTTCCGCAACTTCTTCGGCGGCGATACCCGAACGTTCGATTACAAGTGGCTCCGGTTCGTCCGCCCTGACGGTTGGTCGGGACCACACTTCGATTTCGTCTATATGGGGAGAGGCTCGAAGCAGCTGCACACCTGTTGGGTTCCGTTCGGCGATGTGCCTGCAACGATGGGTACATTGACGGTACTCGTCGGGTCACATAACCTACCGAGTTTCGCACCGATTCGGGATACCTACGGCAAGACAGATGTTGACAGAGACGGGACTCCGGGGCATTTCGGACGCGATCCAATTGAGATCAGCGATAAATACGGAGGTGAGTGGCAGACTGCCGATTTTGAGATGGGGGATGTCATTATCTTCACGATGCACACGATGCACACCTCCACCAAGAACCTTTCGGATCGGTGGCGCATCAGTTGTGACATCCGTTTCCAACCGGCAGAACATCCGATCGATGAGCGGTGGGTCGGCAAAAACCCGATTTCTCACACAGGCAGCCAGAAGATTTCGTTTGAGGAAGCGAAGAAACAGTGGGGATTGGAATAACGCAAGGCAGAGCTCCCATACAATACGCAAATAGCGCGCTTACTTGGGTTCCCGGTTTTTTCCGTAATTTTGCCAGAAGTTTATTCTGATAGCAATTCCATGAGGTCGCTATTAATGTAGTAGTTCTCTCGTCCTATCTTCACTTGTTCAAGCAAACCGAGTGCTACGATATCGTTCAAGTACCTTGTAGCTGTAATGCGACTACACGCCAGTTCTTGTTCAACGATACCAATTTTGCAGTAGGGCCACTTGAAAAGTAGATCAACAAACCCTTCGCGCTCAACAGCTTTCGTTCTGCCTTGCGCTTTTATCATAACGTTATCGATAAGACGATTAATTGCCTCTATTTTCTCTGCTGTGTCTCTCGAGGTCTGTTCCACTGCTTTCAAGATGTAGAGAATCCACTGCTGCCAACTTCCGTTTTCCGTGACTTCACGGAGATATTGATAATACGCATTCCGATTTTGGATAAGAAAACGGCTGAGATAAAGTATCGGTACATCAAGCAGTCCTTGCTGTACCAAATAGAGGATGTTGAGTATACGTCCTGTTCGTCCATTGCCATCCATGAAAGGGTGTATCGCCTCAAACTGGTAGTGCATTACGGCCATTTTGACAAGCGGTTCAAATCCATCAGTTTTATCATTAATGAATCGATCAAGGTTCGTTAACAATCTGATAAGATTTCCGTATCCGGCTGGGGGTCTGTAAATGAGTTGTTGTGTTGCTCGGTTTTCAATCACCACCGGCCCACTACGCCCTTTCATTTTTTCGTCAAAAATACGTGAGCAGATTTGCTCAAAGAGTTGTATGTTCAGAGTTGAGCCTTCTCGGATGCTCCTGACACCTTCCCACAATGCCTCGCGGTAGTGTAGTACCTCTTTGGTGTTGGAATCAATCTGGTTTCTGTCAGATGTCATCGCTCGGTACAGATCATCGTTAGTCGTAATGATGTTTTCGATTTCCGAACTCCTACGTGCCTCCTGAAGTGGTAGTGTATTTATCAGAACCTCTTCGTTTGGTAGTGTCTTCACCAAGGCATTTGCCTTAGAAAGTTCGGTCATTGCCGATATGCATGCTTTGAGGATGGCACGCGATTCGAGGTCTGTAGCGGGCGGAAGTTCAGGAATATCGTTCCATGGAAGATTTGGATTGAATTGAGGCATCGTTGTCACCAACCTTGATAATCGGGATATGTATACTTTTTGGCGATTTTTATACATATCGGCACTGATATGTATAATTTGTATACATATCGATCCGGACATGTATACTTTTTGGCAATTTCTATACATATCGGCACTGATATGTATAATTTGTATACATATTGATTGTGCATTAACCAAACAACGCACGCCGGATCTGACGAACTGCTTGACGGATACGATCCTCGTTCTCTACAAGTGCTATGCGGATATAACCCTCACCGTTATGCCCGAACCCTGCACCCGGAGAAACACAGACTTCCGCTTCATTGAGGAGTTTCATTGAGAAGTCCAGAGAACTCAAGTGTCGCCACGCTTCGGGAATCGGTGCCCAGACGAACATGGAAGCCTGCGGTTTCGAGACGGTCCATCCGATCCGGTTTAACCCTTCCACGAGCACATCGCGGCGTTTCTGGTAGATCGCAGCGTTTTCCATCACTGTGTCTGCTGGCGTACGGAGTGCCATGATAGCAGCGACCTGAATCGGTGCGAAAATCCCATAGTCGTAATAGCCTTTAATCCGAGCGAGTGCCTCTATAATCTCGCTGTTCCCAGCTGCGAACCCACACCGCCAACCCGCCATGTTATAAGATTTCGACAGCGAGATGAATTCGATACCGACATCCTTCGCACCCTTCGCCTGCAGAAAACTCGGTGCTTTGTAGCCATCAAACACGATGTCCGCATAAGCCAAATCATGAACGACAACGATGTCCTGTTGTTTCGCGAACGCGACGATCTCCTCAAAGAACCCAAGATCGACGACAGCTCCCGTCGGGTTATGTGGGAAACTTAAGATTAACATCTTAGGTCTCGGCCAGATATCGCGTGTAATCTCAGTGAGTGAAGGGATAAAATCGTTCTCCTCTGTGAGCGGTATGCTCACAACACTACCACCGGCGAGGACGACGCTGTACGTATGAATCGGGAACGTCGGATTCGGCACCATCGCCAAGTCGCCTTCGTCAATCAAAGCCAAAGCGAGATGCCCAAGTCCCTCTTTCGTACCGATAACAGCGATTGCCTCTTCATTCGGATCAATGTCAACACCGAACCGGCGTTCATAATGCCAACTGACTTCCCTGCGTAGATTGTAAATGCCGCGTGAAGCGGAATAGCGGTGATTTCGAAGTTCTTGCGCGGCCTCTGTCAGTTTATCAATAATAGGTTGCGGGGTAGGTTGATTCGGGTTCCCCATCCCCAAGTCGATAATGTCTATCCCTTGCTGCCTGCGTTCATGCGTTAACTGTTTGAGTTTACCAAACATATATGGGGGGAGTCGATTTAAACGTTTTGAAAATATATTCATTTTTCCGAGGTCCTGATGTGTTTTTTAGTTGTATCAACAAATTTGTGTTCCTATCTATCGTGCTGCCAATATGCCCGTAACCGGTCACCCCAATTTGATATGACCCGTTTCGGATTCGGATGCACAATTTCCTGCCGATGGAGTTTCGATTCTTGGACAAGCAGTTTATCTTCACACGTTTTGACAATTTCACCATTAACGGGTGCTGATACTAAATTTTCTGTCTCTTTCGGATCATTTTGCCGATCGAATAGCTGCGCAAGTCCGAGCTGTTCGGCATCCGGTCCCGGAGGTAAGAAATCCTCCACTGTTTTCGGTTTATATTCTGTAACGTATTTATATTGATCAGTGACAACCGCGCGTCCCCAATAATTGCTCTCGATGTAGGCAGAATCCCGCCACGAGACATCTCTGCCTTCTACCAGAGGACGCACACTCGCACCTTGTAACTTTTCGGGTGCGTCAATACCGGCGTAATCGCAGACGGTAGGGAATACATCTACACCGGAGATGAAATGCGTTTCGTCTGTCCGATCTTTCTCTATAGGGATCCCGTCTCCCAAACACGCCACGATGAACGGCACTCGTATGCTTTCTTCGTAAAGCGTGAACTTCTGAAACATCTGGTGGCTTCCGCACGCCTCACCGTGATCAGCACTGAAGATGATGAGCGTCTTGTGGTGCAGAGATGTCTCACGTAGCAGCGCAAGGACACGACCGATCTCAGCGTCAACTTTCTCGATGAATCTGTAATAGTTCCATATCAGGTAACGCCACTGCAGCTCATCCCACTGGCGGACGGCTCTAAGGATAGGCGCGTGGATCAATGCGTCATCAACTCGGCGACAGACGCGGTGTAGCACCGTCTCCCGTTCATCGTAGTTAAAGTTTTCAGGGAGTGGCGGTAAGGTGTCCTCCGAAACAATCCCTTGTTCTATTGGATTCGGAATCCGTTTTTCCTCATGGTTGTGCAGATATTCGCAGACATCATGCGGATCAACGTATCCGATCTGTAGATAAAACGGCTCATCGCCATCGTAACCCGTCAAGAAGTTCGCAACTGCGTGCGTGGTTGCAGAATCGTAATACGCGGCACCGCCTGCACCGATATTGCGTCTGCCGTAGTAGAGTGTCTGAAAACTTTCACGGACATTTCTACCCGGAACGTGCCACTTACCACAATGGAAGGGTTTATAGCCACCAGCACTCAGCACCTGGCCGATATCCAGAATGTCCGGATGCAGATGCCCGCCGTTGAACGGGACACCTGTTTCAGAGGTGTATAACCCCGTTGCCCAACTGGAACGTGCAGCGGCACACACCGGATCCGTACAATATGATTGACGGAAAGATGTTCCGTTCCTGTAAAGTGCATCAATATTAGGCGTATGAAGATGCGGGTTGCCGTGCGCCGAGATCGCATCCCACGAATGCTGATCGGTGTTGATGAAAACGATATTGGGTCTTTCGTTCATGCCCTACCCTCTATCTTCTCTCTCAGCACTAATGTCTCGAAAAACGTCGAAGCGATAGCAATGTTTCCGTCTGCATCAAGCCACCAATACGAGGGCAGAAGTCCTGCTCCGTAAACGTAATAACCGTTGAGTGGCATAGGGGTCTGTATTGATTCAAGGAAACCGATCTTGCCTTTCGGTCTGAGTTGTTCCAGGTCTTCAAGGAGTACGATGTCTATTCCACTGCCTGACGCTCGGATTGTCTGGGCAAGTGACGGAATTATATCAAAAAGTGCCCAATTGCACGTCAGTTTGGTCGATGCGTCTACTGTGCCAGCAAGAATCTCAGCACCGTTGATGCGGAGTCTCGCCTCCGAATCTCCAGCAAGATACCCCTCGAACGTTAATTCGGAATAGGTATCACTTCCGCTATTACGTGCCTCAACGCGCCAACTATCTCTGAGGGAGCGGTCGTTATCATCAAGACAGCAGAATTGCATCCGTAGGTGTTCGCCGCTTGTCATATTCTCGTATTGGACGGTATAGTGCCATAGCCCGTCGTTTTTGCTGCGTTCAACGATAACTTCACCGATCTGTAGTTTTTTATTTTGACCTCCGCCTCCATAACCGCGCCAATAGTTCGGTAAGATATTGTAGACGTGCCTGACAATCCGTCCTGACTGCATGTCGCGAGCGTCGGAGTCCGTGTAACAACTGCGGAGAGTTCCAATCAATTCCTGTGTAAATTGGGGATTTTGCGCACCGTAATTGTAGTCAAACGACCAGTGATGCTTGTTTTTAGCATTCATGTGCGTATTCTGGTAGTTTTACCGGATGCGGCGTTGTGGGCATGGCGGGTGGTTTCAGGTAAGCGATAGCCACGACAACATGCCAACGTCAACATACGGGCTGAATCCAAGGAGATTCGGTGTCCTATAGATACGTAGACAACTCGAACGTTTGTCCGCGTTCGGACCGCAGTGCCGATGACTTCTCCTTTATCTTTAAGATACGTATAAGCACCTTGTTCGGAGTCGGGTTCGTTGTATTGTCCACAGAGCCGGGATTTAGCACAACCAATTGTCGGTTTATCCAAGATCAACCCTAAGTGCGAGGCAAGCCCGAATCTTCTGGGGTGTGCGATCCCTTGTCCGTCTACGATTATCAGATCCGGTGCCGTTTGTAACTGATCAAATGCTGTCAGTAACGGCGGGATCTCCCGAAAGGATAACAACCCCGGTATATAAGGAAAACGAACAGGGCTCGCTGTAACCACGCTATCTACCACCTGTAGTTCAGGGAAACTCAGGACGACCACAGATGCAATTGCAGTGTCCTTTTTCAACCCGATGTCTACTCCCGCAACGGTGTTGATTCTCCCAAACTGGTCTGTTGAAATCACCTGAGGGCGCAGTTCGTTCTGGAGTCGCTTAGCTTCTTCAGATGTAACATCCCACGAGTGGAGGGCGCGATATTCCATAGCTGCCGCTGTTCGTTTTCAATGTAAAATCGTTTGCCTTACAATGTTCTGTATCACAAAACACGGTGGCAATTCCCCGTCAAATACCTAATAACATTATAATACAAAAACTTTCAGTTGTCAAGTCCTTTTCAGCATTGTCTATACATAGAAACAACTATTTTTCAGAAGTCGTCTCTTTGATTTCGACAGCACCGATCTTCGTGATATGCTGGATGCCAGCAAAAAAAGCAGAAAGGACGAGGTAACCGCCACCAATACCGATGAGAGCACCTAAACTGCCGATAATTATTTCGACACCGTTAAACAACATTGTCCATTCTCCTTAGTATTACGTTTATTTATTATAGCCCTATATGAGCCGTTGACATTATCAAGTTAAAAACCTGTTGTCAGAATTAGTGTTTTTTTAATACGAGACTGTTTATGAATCCGTTTCAAAATTTGTGAAAAATTTGCCGATTAACGGTATAACTCACACAAATATATGAAATGTTGTGCAAGAATCATGCCAACGCAGAAATGCTAAAATAGGCGGATAATTGAGGAAAGTGTGTGTGATTAGACACAACACGGGAGGGATATTCGGGAAACTGTATCAAATTAGAAACACATTCGGACAGTTTCATGAGCGAAATACTGACAGAGTTCAATAAATCTTAGTCAAACATTTTGAGGATACTCGGTGGCACGAGATGTTCAACGGTTTCGCCGTGTTCTAACAGATCACGTGCCTCGGTTGACGACATATACGCATAAACATCAGGCAAAACGATACATGACACATAAGGAGCGTAACGGTAGATTTCCGGTTGTGCCATGAAGGTCTCTATCGTTTTAATATCAGCTTCGGCGCGGTTTGCGACAATAAAGCGTGCCGAAGCAAACAACGCCTGTAATTCGGCGTGAAAATCTGTATAGTATTTTGCGTCAAAAATCCTAACAAGGGTGTCATATCCAACGATGAAGTTGAATTCCGTGTCCGGAGAGAATAACGTCTTTAACGCCGTTACCTTGTCAATATACCTACCGTGGCTTGACGCACCAACTGAAATCCGTGGTTGGCTCTCGGCATATTTCTTGAGCGTTAAGAGTCTCGCTGCAAGCGGCAAACCGAAAATCGATTTATCAACGTTTGCCTTCGCAAGAAGTAGGAGTAGTTCATCTAACTCGTATTTAGCAACCGTATCCTCCACCATTTTTATGTGTGCAAGTGTCAACGGATTGAAAGAACCTGAGAAGATGCCCAGTTTTTTAGTTTGTTGAAAATTTCGTGGCATCGCGCGGTGGACGAATTCTATCCGCGGCGGTGCCGATGAATCCAATCCGCCAAAGAGGTCAGCGTACCGTTTATAGTCCGGGTGTTCCTTGCATTTTTGTATCAACAGATTCAATGATGCGTTTGTCATGATCGTTCACCCGTGTCAAAAGGTGTGAATACAGGCAGGACTAATCCGTGTCGGTTTCTGCTTTCTTCGCCTCTTCCCAGAGTACGTCTAAACTTTCTAAATCTTGCGCTTCAAAATTTGTGCCGCGGCGTTCTAATTCCGCTTCCATCCATTTAAAACGCCACATAAACTTTCGGTTCGCCTGTCGCAATGTCTCTTCGGCTTGGATTTCCATAAACCGACACAGATTAACAATAGCAAACAGCAGATCCCCAAGTTCCATCGCAGTTGCTTCCGGTTTACCAGCGTTGATACTCGCCTTGACTTCTTCGAGTTCTTCTTCGACCTTAGCAATGACATCGGTGAGTTCCTCCCAATCAAAGCCGACACGCGCCGCACGATTCTGTATCTTCTGGGCGCGAAGCAGTGTAGGCAGTGCGTTTGGGATTCCGTCAAGTACCGACTTCCGATCCTCGTAACCAGATTCTGAACGTTTGATCGCCTCCCAATTCTTCACAACCTCAGCCGAATCCTCAACATCGACATCACCAAATACATGCGGATGCCGTCGTATCAGTTTTTCTGTTAGCGTCTCAATGACACCGTAGACATCAAAATTTTTGTGTTCTGCTGCGATCTGTGCTTGGAGCATGATATTCAGAAGAAGGTCACCGAGTTCCTCTTCTAACTTTTTCGGATTACCCGCATCAATCGCTTCAAGGGTCTCGTAAGTCTCTTCGATGAGTGTAGATTTCAGCGTTTCATGGGTCTGCTCCCGATCCCATGGACAGCCGTTTTCGCTCCGTAGTGTCGCTATAACGTCAACTAACTCCTTAAACAGGTCTTTCGACATATAGATCTCCTTTTATTGCGTCCGGATTTCTTGTTTTGCAACAATTCAGCGTTGGACATCGGTACATCGGCGGCGAGAACACTGCAAAACAGAAGTAGAAAGGGTATGCTGAAGCTTATAATCTCTCCAGTCAGGCGCGAATTACTGACACAGAAGATAAGTTTGATATGGCAAAGTGCATCGAAAAGACGTGTTTTCATGCCTCTACGGTGCCTCCTGAAGGGATTCTAATTGGAGGATAAGCCGACCGAGTTGCAGCCGTAGCAGTAGCGTATAGATTTGCGTGAGCAGGGTAACTTGTGCTTCTGTCGGCAGGTCGCTGGCATAAATTACGGCGAGTAACCTGTCCGTCCGTTCACGGACCTGCTCGGCTTTCTCCAGATCGTCCGTTTCTGTTTCTGGGGTACTCTCCTTGATAAACTGCCACAAGCGATCCTGAATATCGAGCATATAATTCTTTGCCATTGCGGTGCGTGCTTTCTTCGCGGAATCTACCCAGATAGTATTCGCCTTCCAATTCAGCATAAAGGCGATACTGTTGATAATCACATCACGAAGTGTATCCTCGCCAGAGAGCAGTTCTTCTAAATTTGTTATACCTTCTGCTTCTGCTGAAAAAGTGCGAACGCGCCTAAAATCTTTCATATTTGTCAACAACACTTCATTTTCTGCGATGAGCCGCCAATAGTCGGCACTCGTTGACAGCAAGACCTCCACGCGATTACAAACGGTGTCGGGAATTTGTGCGCGAACACAGGAGTAGTGGAGACTGTGAAGCCGGCTCCGAAAGAGATGCAGGTTCTCAACCGTCTGGATTTCCGAGGAACGTGCAATATGTGGAAGGAGTTCCTCCCGTATCTGATTCAAAAGTGTAGGGACAGTGCGTTCAATGTTCATATTTTTAATTTGCTCGTTTTTCAGACGCTGCTTTTAGGTGCTTCGCCTTTTCAAAAGCCGTTATTGCCGCTTTCGCTTTGCCAAGGGCCGCGTTGGCAAGCCCTAAACCTCTGTAGTGTGAAGCATCATCGGTGTCCAACTTATTAGCAGTCTTGAAGTCTTTAAGTGCTAAATTGTACTGCTTCCGTGCTTCCTTTGATTGACCCTGACTCGCTTTCGCGGACCCCAGTAGACACCGCGTCCAACCGCGTAGATAGTAAGCTTGTTTAAGAAAATCCTGTTTCCGCTTGACAGCCTCGGTAAAGTCCTCAATAGCTGCTTGGTAGTCTACAATTGCCTCGTCAGGGTCGCGAATAATCCCGCGTAGGAACTTTGCCAGACCTCTATTGCCATAGAAGTGCGGATTCTCCCAGTTCAACTGAATCGCTTTATCACAGTCTTCAATTGCCTCTTGATATAGCTGCCACGCCGCTTCTAACTCGTCTAAATCAGCATTAGATTTACCAAGCTTTATTTTCGCATTACCCCGAACGTGATAGGCCATGGCAAAATCTGGGATTAACGCAAGAACTCTGTCAAAATTTTCGATCGCTTCTTGATACTGGTCACGTTTACGGGCTTCGTTGCCCCAATGGTAGTAGGCTACGGAAAAATCTGTTTTAGCGTCTGTATCCTTGCCTAAGCCCTCCTTTGCATCTCCCCTGGCTTTGTAGGCTTCAGCATAAATCACCGGATTCTTTAACGCAATCGCTTTACCAAGGTCCTCAATAGCCTTTTGGTATTTATCAAGACGCAGCTGCGTCATACCGCGTGCGTAGTAGGCCTCGACAAAATCCGGGTTTTGCTTGATAGTGAGGGTATAGTCTTGAATCGCGCCTTCATAGTCTCCGCTTTTCTGCTTGGCATTGCCGCGAAAATAATAAACTTCCACGTCATCCGGATCTGCTGCAATGAATTTATCGAAGTCCTCAATTGCCTCTTGATAGTTACCTTTATTCGCATCTATTTTACCCAAATAGTAGTAAGCTTTGGCATAGTCTCGTTTAGTGTCTTCATATTGACCCAAGGCTTGCTTCGCGGCACCTCGCTCATAGTAAGCCTGCACCAACAGCGTATCATCAGGATTCAGATTGATGGCTTTCGTATAATCTTGAATCGCGCCCGCATAATCTGGGTCAGGCATTTTTACTTTTGCCACGCCTCGGTCGATATAGGCTTCGGCATCATCCGGATTTAACTTGATGACTTCCGTATAGTCTTGGATCGCGCCCGCGTAGTCCTCAATTTCTAGCTTCGCGTCGCCCCGGTCAGAGTAACTTTTGACAGCCTTTGGGTTCCGGTTGATGGCATCGGTATAGTCTTGAATCGCCGCTACATAGTCACGTCGTTTCGCGTTTGCCACGCCTCGGTTGGCGTAGGCTTCGGTATCATCCGGATTGAATTCAAGCACTTTGTTGTAGTCTTGAATAGGTCTCGCAAAGTCTTGAACAATCCTTGTATCATTACTTTTCCGATTCGCGATATCCCACCTATAGTAGGTATTGCCTCGGTTGTAGTAGGCTATGGTAAAATCTGGAATCAGTCCGATCGCCCTATCAAAATCTTGAATCGCCTCTTGGTACCGACCCAACCTGCGTTTCGCTAATCCCCGCTTATTGTAGGTTTTAGCGTGCTGGTATATTGCAATCGCTTTATCAAAACCTTTAATTGCTTCTTCATAATGCTCAGTGTCTAACTTCTCATTGGCCCAAGTTGCATAAACATAAGCAAGTATAGGGTTTTTCTTTTGCCACTCTGACAAATTTTCCTTGTTCGCCGAATCAAGCAATACCTTGAGGGCACTTGAAGTACTCGCGGAACTAAACTCTTCGTTTGAGGAAACGGCAACCCCTATAACTTGCCACTCCCTGTTTATGATAGGCCCGCCACTGTTACCACCAACAGTAACAGGCTCCCTGTTTTTCGGAAACTCCCTGGCTACTAACCTAAGTTGTTTGTCGCTATTTCGGATGCCATGTACTTTGCCCTTCGTAACCTTGTATCCTCCACCGGGGTAACCTAAAACAGAAATCTTATCACCTATTTGCCCTTCGCGCAATTCAAGCGGCTCACCTTTACCTGAGACTTGCAGGACAACCAGATCATGTTCCGGAGCATATCCGGTGACCCCTTCAATGTTGTAAACTTTTTTTCTTCCAACAACGAAAACCATTTTGGCATTATCAACAACGTGGATATTCGTCACAATTTTATCAGGTTTCACAAAAAAGCCGCTACCAGTTCCAATACTGCTGTCCGCATTTCCTGTAATTATCAGTACTGTAGCCGCTTTAGCACGCTGTTCAGGAGTCTGCGTGCAAGACATCAATAGAAATCCGAAAGCCAATAAGCCAAGTAAAAATTTTCTGCGATACGTCATAAGCACTATCCTTCATTACAAATTCAAAAATAAAGGTTGGATAGATGTGAGAAACCCCTGCAACGATAGACAAACTGTCAACGCCTAATAATAGAATAGCAGGTTTCCGCTAAAAAGTCAACTTGACAATTATTAGAGTTCTATGTTAGAATATAGATAGGGAACACAAGGATGGATGGAGAAGTGCTATGAGATTGTCCATTGTTATTATTATCAGTATCACCTGCTTCGGGATGTTTGCGAGTTTCGCCGACGAAAAGGCTGAACCAGCTCCCCCAAAAGTTGGCGACACTGCCCCAGATTGGGTGCTTCAAGATGTGGAAGAGAAGGAACACAATCTGAAAAAACTACGCGGTAAAGTTGTCTTTCTGATTCTCGGCAATCGGAAAATTCGGAAAGAGGACGACAAATGGGCAGAGGCGTTCCAGAAGGATTACCGAAAAAACGCACAGGTTACCGCCTATATCATCGCGGATATGCGGAGCGTTCCTGGGTTTATACCGAAAGGATTTATTAGAGGTCAGTTGAAGAAGAATCCGCCACCTGTGAAGTTCTTACTTGATTGGAAAGGCACGGTGCACAAACGGTATCAGACAGAAAAAGAGAAACCGGTGCTTTACCTCATCTCACAGAAAGGTAAGGTTGTATTCCATCGAAAAGCGAATTTCAAACAAGAAACTTATGCCGAACTCAAAAAGGAAATTGACAAACTGTTAGTAACTCCTGAAATACTTAAGGCAAAGTAATTTACCGTGAAGTTACCGCGGTGCCAGTCTATCTCTTGCTGCACATAATCCGCTGGGATGGGAGAAAGATATGTCCATTAAAACAAAAGCCAAAAATTATTTATCCAAACCAGTCTCGACGCTTGTTCTCGGCCTGCTGCTTTGTGGAACCGGTATATTAGCGTTGGGCGTTTCAATGCGCGCACATAACATATTATTTGTCTTTTTGGCATTTATCTTAACTTTTTCTGGTATCATTTTGACACTATATGGATTCCTCAGGATAACAGATGAAAAAAAGGCAGGTAGAATGTTTATCGGAAAAAATGTTGAAGACGATTTGTCGAGTCCATTTTTTCCGCTTGTTGTTGGTCTACTTCTCGGCAGCTTCGGGTTGCTCGCGATGTCCACAGCAGAAGACGATGCGCTATTCCACTCTTTAGCGTTGATTCTAATTATCCTTGGCTTCTCTGTTGCTGCCTATGGACTCATGGGAACATTAGAGGGTAGACCCATTAAAACGCTCTCTAAAAAGGAATTACAAGTGGTGCGTGAACTCTCTCAAAACTTGAAGGTACACTACCCTACGTATATCCTGAAGGTTCATAAACTCAAAGAGAAGCATGAAGTCCTTCACGAGGAAATGTCCGATGTCCGTACGCATTCCGAGGAATTCAAGGACCGCATCAAGGCGTTTCAAACTGAGGTAACTGAAGCGGAAACACAACTCCACGATAATCTACAGAAGTATGCCCCTATTATGAACAATGATAGCGTGGATGGGGTCGCAAAGAAAATTCTCTGGTCAGAGAAGCAGCTTGAGTTGACGCAGCTCGACACCACCCTTAAGACATTAGCTGAGACGGAAAGTCCAACGTCACCGGAAGATTACCGTAGCGTATTGAATCGAATTCGGAAAGATTTTAAAAAACTTGATTCTGGCGTAACACTTTATCACGACTTATTGACAGCATGTACCAAAGAAATCGACACGTTTGATACCGTTGAAGCGTTGAAAACAAAAGTTGAGGAGATTGACGCGCTAACCTCACAGCACGAAGCCGAACTGCTGAAATTAGAAACAGAAACTCAAACGCGGTATGAAATGTCAAAAATGGCACTCTCTATATTTGAAGAACGTTTTAGAGAGTTTAAAGCGAGTTGTGAGTTTTAACTTCCCGAAAGGATGGATCAAAGAGATCGCCTATGCAATACCTCGTCACCGGCTGTGCTGGGTTTATCGGATGGAAAGTGACGGAATTCTTGCTGGAGATGGGGCATACCGTTGTTGGGATTGACAACCTAAACGCCGCCTACGATCCGCAGGTCAAGCAGTGGAGACTTCAGCAGCTAGAAGGTACCCCGAATTTCCAATTTCATCACGTTGACATCTGCGACCGAACGGCACTGCAGAAACTATTCAACACCCCTTATGACGCAGTGATTAACCTCGCCGCCCGTGCCGGTGTACGGCAGTCTGTCGAAAATCCATGGGTATACGTCGATACAAACGTGACAGGAACGCTGAACCTCCTTGAACTCTGTCGTGAATATGAAATCAAAAAATTCGTGTTGGCATCAACATCAAGCCTGTACGGTGCGAACAACCCACTCCCTTTCAGCGAAGAATCGAACACAGACGGACCATTATCCCCTTACGCCGCTTCAAAAAAAGGTGCCGAATCGCTCTGCCATAGCTACCACCATCTCTATGGCATTGACGTGACGATCTTCCGTTTCTTCACTGTCTACGGACCCGCTGGCAGACCCGATATGAGTGCATTTCGTTTTGTCAAGTGGATTAGCGAAGGGATACCGGTTATCGTCTACGGCGACGGCAAACAGTCCTCGCGCGACTATACCTATCTTGAAGACATCGCTCGCGGTGTGATAGCAGGGCTGAAACCGATCAAGTACGAGGTCATCAATCTCGGTTCGGACAGCCCTATCGTGCTGATTGATACAATTCGATTGATAGAGGAACTCGTTGGTAAGAAAGCGGAACTCTCACATCAGCCGTTTCATCCGGCAGATGTCCGCGCCACGTGGGCAAATATCCAAAAAGCAGAAAAACTCCTTGATTGGCGACCACAGGTGACTTTTAAAGAAGGTATAACAACACTTGTCGAGTGGTATCAGGCGAATCGGGAATGGGCAAAGAACATCGAAACAGGCTAAACCGTCGATGCTGTTTGTGAACCCCTGTTGTCGCTCAGGAGTGTGACCGCCTTTTCTAACGCATCCGCCTCCACCTTTATTTTCGCAATCTCTGCTTCACGCTGCACATACGTCAGTGTATGTTCTTGACTCATCGGCGCAGCGATGTCTTGAATAATCTTATGGAGACGTTTGATGTCGGTTTTCTTGATGCCGGTTTCTGATTCAACGCGGGTATGTAGCATGGCAGGGGTCTCTGGTGCTTCAGCGGCTACTTCGCGCTTGGAACGGCTACTTCCATCTTTCGGTTTCGCTTTTGCCGATGCAGTTTTCGATGGGGGCGTACGACGCGTCCGTTTTCGAGATGTTCTCTGTTTAGACGACTGAATTTTCCCCGCTTCCAGCGATTTAACACCACACGCTTTACACAACTTCGCCGTAACATCAGCCAAAGTCATCGTTACAATCACTTCGCTGATAGCACCACAGAGTTCACATTCGGCAAGGTTCTCTATGCTTTCTAAGATCTCTGAATGTATCTCAAGCATCTTTGCCTTGTCGATTTTCGTCTGTTTCTCTTTTTGACAGAGCGCAATGAGTTTCTCTGCTGCTTTCTCGATTGTGTCTAAATGCGTCATGTCTCCTCCTTGGTGACACATTTACCGTCATTCCGGCTTACGAGGGGAACTCTTGTCTATATAGAGTTTGTATTCAAAACTGTCTATAAGTGCTTCGCAACTCGCGGAGATGATATTTTCTGAGACACCCACGGTTCTCCAACTCCGCTCACCATCGCTCGCTTCAATAAGCACCCTGACTTTTGAACCTGTGCCGGCTTTGGTGTCTAACACGCGAACTTTGTAATCTATGAGTCGAACTGTCTGCAAAGCAGGATAGAACTGCTCAAGTGCTTTGCGGAGGGCTGTATCGAGAGCGTTGACAGGACCATCACCATCTGCAGCGGTGTGTGCTGTTAAACCATCTGGCGTTGTAACCTTTACAGTTGCTTCGGAACGCATCGCGAAATCGGTGAATTGTTCTATAATCACACGAAAACCGACCGGATCAAAGAAGGATTTATATCCGTTAAACACCTTACGCGTTAAAAGTTCAAAAGAGGCTTCAGCGGCTTCGTATTGATAACCTTCCTGCTCGGCTTCCTTGAGCCGTTTGAAAAGTTCTAACACTTGCGGCGAGTTCTTGTCGTAATTCGGATATTCCTTCTCGATTTTCTTCATGATGGTACCGCGTCCTGCCTGATCGGAAACGAGAATTCGTTGCGTATTTCCGACCATTTCCGGCACGATGTGTTCATAAGTAAGCCGATTCTTACGGATTGCGTCGGTGTGTAAACCGCCTTTATGCGCAAAAGCGGAACGTCCGACATACGGTTGACGTTCATCGTGTGGTAGATTCGCCAATTCGCTGATAAGACGTGATACACTTGTGATCGACTGCAGCTGCGTATCGCTGAGGCACTGCATCCCGAGTTTGAGCTGGATAGTCGGAATAATAGAAGCGAGGTTCGCGTTCCCACACCGTTCGCCGTAGCCGTTAAATGTACCTTGGACATGAGTCGCACCGGCTTGCACAGCCAGCACAGAGTTTGCCGCACCCATCCCCGCATCGTTGTGCGTGTGGATGCCAACCGGCAACGATAGTTCGGAAAGAATGACTTCAACGCCTTCCTGGACCTCTAACGGTAACCTACCACCGTTGGTATCACAAAGAACAAGGCAACTCGCGCCACCTGCAGCAGCAGAGCGCAATGTTTCTATCGCATACGCAGCGTCATCGGCATACCCATCAAAAAAATGCTCGGCATCGTAAATCACCTCACGACCGTTCTCTACGAGATAGCGGACGGAACTCTCAATTAATTCCAAGTTCTCTTCCGCTGTCACACGAAGCACATCGGTGGCGTGGAGCCGCCAGGTTTTTCCAAAGATCGTGACAGTCCTCGCACCTGTATCCAGTAAGGCTGCCAAATTCGGATCGGTATCAGCGGTGTAGGTCGGATAGCGTGTGCTACCAAACGGCACGATCGTCGCTGTTTCCAGTGCCATCCCTTTTGCACGCTTGAAAAATTCTATGTCTTTCGGATTAGAACCCGGATAACCACCCTCAATATAGCGGATGCCTAACTTATCGAGCGCCTCTATGATGATGAGTTTATCTTCAACAGAAAACGCAACGCCTTCTGCTTGACTGCCATCTCTGAGTGTCGTATCGTAAAATTCAACCATGTTATTTTCACTGCAAGTTTTGGCTCACACTTCATAAATATGGGTTTGCAAACTTCACCCTACAACGCCAAAAAAATCGGTGTCTCCTTTTAGCAATACCTGTTTGTTCTATTGCTGAAATTCTATCACATTTTAGGGCAAAAGTCAAGATATTTGTGGTTTCGACAGTCGTAGTCTATTTTTGTTCAAACGAAGTCCCTCGCCATGCTTACTGATGGCTAACTGCCGGTAGAAACCGATTGCTGAAAACTGAATACCTCTGTTTTCCTTTGACAATCTGTGAAATTGTGTTATGATTTATAGCAAAGTTTATCATATTTACACTTCGGTAGGCACGATTTGAGACAGGCAACCGTACCTGTTACCTACAATGGAGTGTTCACATACTTTCGGATTTTACAATAAAAATTATGAAAATCTACGCTATTTTACTCGTCTGCAGTGCATTGTTGCTCTCAAGTTGCGGAGTATTCACAGCAAAACCCGTTGGGACGCAACTGCCAGCAACTCCCGCAGATACGCTCGAAAAATTACATGCCGATATTGATACTGTTTTACAAGAGACGTTGTTCACAACCGCAAGCATCGGCATAAAAATTGTCGCCGTGCAGACCGGTGAGGTGATTTACGAAAAGAATCCGCGTAAACTACATCATCCTGCCTCCACAACAAAACTCTTCACGGCAGCAACCGCTTTGGCAAGGTTAGGGTCAGACTACCGGTTTGAAACAACCCTTTATGTTGACGCGGATGCGGATACCCAAGTGGTTCAGAATCTCTATTTCAAAGGTAGAGCCGATCCGGTCCTTCAACCGCATGATATCGTAACATTGGTAGACGCGTTGCTCGAAAACGATGTTAATCTGATACAAGGCGACATCGTTGTTGATGCAACATATCTCGACACCGTTCGTGAAGGTCCCGGATGGATGTGGGACGATAGACCGCTTCGGATTAGTGCTTTAAGCATCAGACAAATTGAACCTGAGCCCGGTACAAGGAGCAGAGCCCTCGCGTGCGGTTATTTACTGAAAAATGAGCTTGAGCAAAAAGGGATTGAGGTGACCGGTAATGTTGTCCCGGGAACAGTACCATTGGATGCACGCATGGTCGCCAAACACCTATCGCCACCACTTGCTGATATCCTCAAGTTAATGAACAAACCGAGTAACAACTGGATCGCCGAGCTGCTTTTCAAAACCATCGGTGCTGAAGTGATGGGTGAACCCGGAACTTGGCAGAAAGGGAGGGATGCTGTCAATGAATTCTTAGAAGAAATCACGGGTGAACCGCCAGTGCATCGGTTCGTTGACGGTTCTGGACTCTCTCGCTATAATCTCCTCAACGCTGAACTACTCACGCAGCTGCTTGTCTCCATGCACCACGATTTTAAGTTGATGCCGGAGTTTTTGGCATCATTGCCGATTGCTGGTGTTGATGGGACTTTAAGAAATCGGATGCAAGGGATGTCCTCTGAAAAGGTGTTGCGAGCGAAAACGGGGACGTTAAGCGGTGTCTCTGCACTGGCAGGTTACACAACGACAGCGGATGGTGAGGTTGTTGCGTTCGGTATTCTGATGAGTCATTACGTCGGTTCCGCGACACCTGCGCGGGATATTCAAGATCAGATTGGGAGTTATTTGACTGGGTTCAGTCGTCATCCGGTTAGTAACATTAACGGTCAACTCACCCAAGACGAATAAGGACAACTTGAGCATGTTATTCTATCAAAGCAATTTTCTTGCCATTGGGTGCAATTGATGAGAGAAGGAAGTTTCAAGTCAATTATTGACTTGCGTGAAACGTTTGGACGCGTTTCACCCGTGAAGGTCCGACCCCGAAGGTTTAATCGCGAGTCAATAACACTGACTGTTTTCAACATTAGCGGCAATGATGCTCGCCTCATTGCGGTTGTACAATATACGAAACAGGTCGTGATTATCGATCAAGTGCTAACGCATGATGAGTACGATACAGGAAATTGGAGAAAGTGAACCATGTTAACTGGAAGACCACCTACACAGCATACATCGTCAACACCAATTTCTCTGGAACTTAATGCCTTATTTGAGAAAACAAATATTAATGCCCTATTCCAAGAGCAAGCAATTGCTGATTTCAGTTCCAAGTCTCTTTCCGAACTGATGCCAGCATCGGTGCAGCGGCAGACTGAATTTGACGCTTACCCAGAAGAGGACTACCAATGGCTTGTAGAGGTACACCAATGGCTTGTAGAGGTACTTGAAGCGTTAACCGATATAGTGCGTCGGAAGGCAAATAACAGTTTCGCTACGCTGACCGAAGTTGATTATGAAAGACTGGATGCTGTGCTAAAAGAGCTAATCTATATCGTTGGTGACGATGAAAAGCATCCCTTGGCACCATTAATGGATTTCATCGGTGTCCTTATCACAAAGTATGAAGACGAACATTTTCCAAAATTGACAGACCTATTCAGCGAACTGATGGAAGGTGTAAATCCAAAACACATAAAAGATAAGGTGTGCAAGGATAATACTACAAAGGTACCAGAGAAACCCACAAATACGCTTGCCGCAGAAGCATTTTTCTCCATCGGTAACTCCCTTTTAGATGGAAATCAGGAAGAGAAGGCAATTTACGCTTACAACCAAGCGATACATCTGAATCCGGAGTATGCTCATGCTTACTACAATCGCGGGATAGCGAAAGGAGCATTAGGTCAACATGAGTCTGAGATTGCTGATTTTGATGAGACGCTTCAACTTGCTCCAGATTTTGCTAAGGCTTACTTCTTGCGAGGTTTCGCAAAAGTCATACTGAATCGCTATAGGTCCGCAGTTGCTGACTTTGATGTGAGTATCCAACTAAATATAGACGACTCCCTAATGTATATAGCCTACTTTCTGCGTGGCTATTCAAAATACACACTACGGTTCTATGAGGATACAATTGCCGATTTTAATGAAGGCATCCAGCTCAAACCAGATGATGCATATGCCTATTTCATACGGGGACGTGCGAAGGTAGCATTAGAACATTATGAGGCTGCGCTTACTGATTTTGATGAAAGTCTTCAACTCAATCCAGGGGCATCGTATGTCCATTTCATGCGAGGTCGTGCAAGGATAGAATTAGGAAGATACCAGGCTGCGCTTACTGACTGTGACGAAGCGATTCGGAGAAATCCCGATTTGGCTGAAGCATATCACACGCGAGGTGAAGCCTATCGTCTCTTAGGCAAAGCGGAAGAAGCAAAAGCCGATTTCCAGAAAGCGTTGGAGTTAGCAAAACAAGATGAAGGTCAAGAACTCAAGACCGAGATCGAGCGATCTCTTCAACAACTTGATAACACGGAATAAATATGTGCGGCGGATCCCTCCGCCGCACAATCTACCTTAATCAAACCGCGACGTAATCTCTGGTGGCGGTTCTCCGACGACTGATTTGCCATCCTTCAACAACGGTTCCGCGTTCCCCCACAAACGACTCCCATCGTGTGAAAGCAGCGGTTCTGCCGAATATTGTGCGAGATAGGCGCGGCGGAAGTTGTTCGTATAGTTTGTTCCACTACAGTGGAAGTTGACACTCGTAAACGCCACAATGCTCCCGGCAGGTACGACAGCCGGCACACCCTTCTCCGGTCCGAAATAGCCGACCAGATCGTTACTCTCATCGTCACGGATATGCTTCACCCATGAACGGATACCGATGCGCGAGAACGGCATGACGTAGACTGTCCCGTTCTCCTCAGACATATCGTCAAGCGCACACCAACAGGTGAGATACGGCTTATGATCGGGGTAACCGACGTAGCCCGAATCCTGATGCCAACTGAACTTCATCCCTTCTTCCGCTCCCTTGACAACATACTGTTCCCAGAAGAGATATGCTGTCTCGCCTAAGGTGGCACGGCAGACATCCGCCATCAGGTCGCTGAACAGAAAGTCGCGGAGCTTCGGTTGTTTCCTGAAGCAGTTTGAGACGAAATATCGCTTGCCACGATGGTTGAGACCGAGTACATCCGTGTCCTGCCGTTCCATCTCAGCATCCGCCTGATTGATAAAGGTCCCGCATTCACCGCGAAGCAGTTCCAGTAGCGGTTCCGGGATAACGTTTTCTAAAATGAGATAGCCTTCCTCTTGGAATTGCTGTTTCTGTGCGTCAGTTATATGCATGTTTTTCCAATTATTAAGTTTCGGTGGTGCGATCGGTTTGTAAATTTCCGACCTACAAAAAGGGTTCTACTCGATATTGACCCGACGGACGACTTGACCGTTGCTTTCCCAATAGGTATGCTTTCCGGTGATGTAGTCAGAATCGGCTGCGGGTTGGATGTTGCCCTTTGTGTCAATCGCTCTGGAGACGACGGTGTGTTTGCCTTTCGTCGGACTGTTCCAGTCGAGATGCCAGATTTTCCAAGCGAATTCCGCGTCCTCTTCCGGGTCAATCGTCGCTTTTTGCCACGCGCCACCATCAATGCTAACCTCAACAGTTTTGATAGGCGCGCCCCATGCGGCACCGTAGATACGATATTTGTCCTCGATGTGCGTTACCTTCGCTGCCAACGATTTCAATTGCGTCCTGCCGACCGAGGTCTCCATCCAGACCGATTCGCCATCGGGACGTTTCTCTTCACGCATCGTGACATAATCGCGTCCCATGAACCGGCCCATATACCGAGTATCGCGCACCTCAATGCGTTTAAGCCATTTGACACATGCGATACCGTACCAACCCGGAGCAATCAAGCGTAGCGGTGCACCGTTGGCGTGTGGTAAGGGTTCACCGTTCATCTCATAACAGAGGAGCATCGTGTCCTCCAATGCGTCTTCAACCGACATACTCCGGGCAAAGTTTTGGCGCATCTTGACCTTTCGCCGTTCCTCTTCGCCGACATCGTGTCCGAAGAAAATCACCTCAATACCATCTTCTTGGATACCGGCTTCCTTGAGGATCGGTGCGAGGGGTGTACCTGCCCATTTTGCGTTGCCAATCGCGCCTGTGAACGTTGGAAACCCGTGATTGCCGGAGCACTCCAAAGTAAAGGTTACTTCTTGACGGGGTCGCGCTTTGATGTGGTCAATCGTAAGCATCATCGGATTATCAACCAAGCCGCTTACTTCGAGTTTCCATGTCGCGGGATCGACTTCAGGCTTGCCGTAGTGTGAAACGTTAAAGAATTCATCGTTCGGGGTGATAAAAGTATCAAATTTATTCCAATCCAGCCGTCCTTGCTCTGGAGGCGGTTGATCGACGAACGGCACAAGCACTTCATCCTCACGGTTTGGGAAGGCGTAGACTGCCCACGGACTGAGCAATAGTCCTGTGAGCGTCATACCGCTACGTCGCAAAAAATCTCTACGCTCCATGGTCCCTCCTAATTCTTGGTGGTCGCTGTCTAAGCGTTTATCGCCGCAAGATAATTGGCGTTAACCTGTTTCCAATTGACGACTTTAGCCCAAGCGTCAACATAATCAGCGCGCCGGTTCTGGTAGTTCAGATAGTAAGCATGTTCCCAGACATCAAGACCGAGGATAGGCGTATGACCTTTCATAAAAGGACTATCCTGATTCGATGTCGAATAGATCTGCAGTTTCTTGTTTTCATCAACGACGAGCCATGCCCACCCTGACCCGAAATGCGTTTTCGCTGCTGTGGCGAACATTTCCCTGCCAGCATCAAGCGAACCAAATTTGGATTGGATAGCCTCTGCGACTTTACCTGTCGGTTCTCTACCACCGGGAATCATAATACTCCAGAAAAGCGCGTGATTGGCGTGTCCACCGCCGCTGTTGATAACGGCTTGACGAATGTCCTTCGGCACTTTATCAATATTCCGAAGTAGATCCTCAATTGACAAATGCTCCAAATCGTGATGATGTGCAATTGCTGCATTGAGTTTATTGACGTAGCCTTGATGGTGTCTTCCGTGATGGATATCCATTGTGCGTTTGTCAATGTGTGGTTCAAGTGCATCGTATGAATAACTTAGTGCCGGTAGCGAGTGCACATGGCTATGCGCTTGCTCGTGGTGATCTGCGTAAAGACGCAGTGGACTGTTCGCGAGCAGCAGCCCTGCAACTGCGGTACTTCCTTGGATTAGAAATTTTCTACGGTTCATGTGTTCTCCTTAGTCCTGCTGTTTTGAGTAGCATTTTACAGAAATTGTGGGTTTATGTCAATATAAAATTCCGTTGATTTTAACGCAGAGGTGTGGTATGTTGATTGCAACATTGCTACAAAGGAGAACTACTTTATGCTTAAATTAGACCGTCTTCAACCTGTTGAACTCCGTGATATTTGGCCGAAGGAAGCTGCAGACTTTACACCATGGCTGGCAGAGGAAGAAAATCTCACCCTCCTTGGTGAAACGCTGGGCATGGAGCTTGAACTTGAGGGTCAAGAGTTAAATGTCGGAGACTTCCGTGCTGATATTTTGTGCCGGAATATAGAAAATCCAGAACATGAAACGTGGGTGTTAATTGAAAACCAATTGGAAGAAACAAATCATAGTCATCTCGGTCAAATTCTGACGTATGCAGCTGGTTTGGATGCTCATACTGTTATTTGGATTGCAAAAAAAATCCGAGAGGAACACCGTGCTGCCCTTGATCACCTAAACGAGATTACAGATGAATGTTTAAAATGCTTTGGTGTTGAGGTTAAGGTCTGGCAGATAGGAGACTCGGCCCGCGCTCCTCAATTTGAGGTCGTTTCAAGTCCTAACGACTGGAGACGCGAGATAAGTCAGGAAGCACAGCGCGCTGAAATAGAAAGCGTTTCTCCTGCACGATTACAAAGGAAAAAATTTTGGGCACAATTTCGGAACTATATAATCCAGGGAGGCAGTCAACTTCAACCTCGGGAGCGGAAGTCAACACGCTACATAGTTTTTGACATAGGACGCCAAAGTTTCGCGATGTCAGCATGGATAAATCAGCGCAGGGGCGGACTTGGCACTGAACTCTATATGACAGGAAAAAATGCACCAGCACACTTTCATCTGTTGAAGGAGCAACAAGGGGAAATTGAAGATGAATTTGGGGACTCACTTAAATGGCAGGAAGAACACCACAACGTCGCTTTGTGGTTGGACGTTGTTAACCTAACAGATGAAAGCAATTGGCCCAATCAGCACGAATGGCTTGCTTCAAAACTGGAGTTGTTTGATAAAGTCTTCCGTCCACGCATCAAAATCCTCAATGCAGCAGACTGGGAACCTCCTGAAGACGAAGATGATGAATAGGCAATCAATGAATAACACTGACACCTTCCACATCCTCGCGTTAGATGGCGGAGGCACCCGCGGCATGTACACTGCCCAACTCCTCGCCAAAATTGAAGAGGCTTTGGGGACACGTATCAAAACCCACTTTGACCTCATCGCCGGAACAAGCACAGGTGCGATTATCGCCGGTGCTGCCGTCTCCGATATCCCAATGGCGAATATTGTCGAACTCTTTGAAACGGAGACCCCCTATATCTTCCGAAAACGGTGGTATCGTATCCCGCTATTTTCCAGTAAATATCCGAATACACAACTCTCACAGATCATTGCCAAGCATATTCCAGCAACGCCTCTCGGTGAAATAGCAACGCCATTGATGATAACAAGTTCAGAGATCACCAGAAGTGAGGTCCACATTTTCAGATCCAATTACGGAAGTCACGATTCGGAGATCGCTCCCACAAGTAAAGAGGTCTGTTTACGAGATGCTATCCTCGCCTCTTGTGCTGCACCCACATTTTTTGCGCCAAAGTCCGTTGACAATCTCTTGTTAGCAGACGGCTGCTTATGGGCAAACAATCCTTCCACAATTGCCGCAACAGAGGCACTCTCGGTGTTTAAAAAAGAACCGCGAAAGATTCGGATGCTCTCCATCGGGACAGGACATTCAACAAACATGTACCAGCAAAGACGCGGCTGGGGCTTTATCACCGGATGGGGTGGCGCGAAACTAACCTCCTACGTGATGACATTGCAAGCCCAAGCATCCGCACATATAGCGAAACTATTGCTAAAGGGCAATTATTTACGCATCAATCCAGAAATCGCTCGCTGGGAGATAGATAACCTTACGCAGTTGGACACTCTCAAATCTCTCGCCGAGCGTGATTTTGAGAGACACGCCACGGAAATTAGGACGTTTATTTCCAAAGCATCTCAATAAAATACAACGATTACGTCAAAGCGTGGTTCTCATGCATTTTAAATCCCAGATTTAGACACGCCAATATACTTTTCTGTTAAAAACTTGACTTTTTATGTTATAAAATGTATACTGCAGAAGAATCTGCAGAAGAATGTAGCAAATTTTTCCGATTTGAGAAGTGAAGGTAATTTCTTGTTTCGTTAACGAGAGGTCAAAAACCTCAAACTTCATCCATTAACAATCCTGTCTGAAATTTCGTTTTCAGATAGGATTTAACTGGACCCGATATGGGAAAAGGAGAAATTTCATGGGAGGCCTCAAGCGACTTATAGGGATTGTGCTTATCGTCATTGCGGCGATAGTCGCCATCCAAACGATCATAGAGCCGGTTTACCACACCTCCACCGATGACAGTCCCCACAGTTCGGCTTGGGACATCATCAACTGGCTCTCCGCTATTTCGATAATTCTGGGGTTAATATTCGGTTACATGCGCATGCGTCGCGTCGGAGCGGATTCAAGCGTTCAGGAATTCATAGCGGCGAACACGCTATTCTATGGGTTCATTTTCACAGCCATAATTTTCTTCTGGAACTGGTTCGGCATTCTGGGTATCGGATCGGACTTCACTGCTGTTAGTATGGACGCCCGCAGTTTAGTATGGATCCTCTTTGATGCGATACTCCCACCGTTGAACATAGCGATGGGTATCCACCTACTGCGTGCCAATGAATAGGCAACGGAGCCTATTTTTGAAATTGACGAGTTTGTAGTAGGACATATCTATGACGAACCAGAATGTGAAGTGCGTGCTTTCCAAGTACGCACTTTACTTTTTTATAGACAATTTTCAAAGTTCCTGATATGCTTATATCTAAACAATCTAATGGGAGAATTCTATGGAAATAAGACCCAACCGAGTTAAAGAGAAATTAGCAGCTGGCGATCTCGCGTACGTCATTTCGGGGTTGACAAACGCCGACGATATAGACATCTTCGGACCGAACGGATTCGATGGCGTATGGTTGGAAGGCGAACACGGTGCCGCCGACGCATCGAGAATCGGCGATCTGACACGCGCATGCGACCTCTGGGGTATGACCTCTATCACACGCGTCAACCGCAACGATCAGGCACTTATCTACCGTACGCTTGACTGTGGTTCAATGGGGATTTGTGTCCCGCACGTCAACACGAAAGCGGAAGCGCAAAACGTCGTGGACGGCGCGAAATTCGCGCCGATTGGACATCGCGGAATGTTCACCAGCCGCCAAGGCTACGGTGTAGACAACTACTTCGACGTGGCAAACGCACAGACACTTATCATCGTGCTCATCGAAGATATTATCGCCGTGAACAATCTCGACGAGATTCTTACCGTTGACCATATTGATGTGTTTTTCGTCGCACCCTCAGATTTAGCGACTTCTATGGGGCATATCGGGAACTTGACGCACCCAGATGTTCAGAGCACAATAGATGCTGCGCTTGCGCGTATCCAAGCAGCGGGACGCGTTGCCGGCACTTTGACACTTGATGCCATGGTAGAAAAATATGTCAAGGCAGGTGTGCGGTTTCTGATGACAGGTGTCGGCGGATGGATTACGTCTGGTGCAGCGGCATTTAAAGAGCGCGCGGAAGGCGCGAAAAACTGACTAGGTAGTGTTTACATTGTGAAAGTTATTGACATTTTTCGTAGGTCTTGGTAGACTCTGTGTTATGAAAACAGAAAATACAAACCCCATTGAAGACCTACCTGTGATGATAAGTGATGCTGCATGGAATAACTTCCT
>JAJEET010000098.1 GCA_022820835.1 Candidatus Poribacteria bacterium | reverse complement strand
AAAGCAGTCGTTTCTAACACAATAGATGCCTAAAAACAGTTTTAGAAGGCAATCCTAACATCTGTTCGGGAGCCCTAACGGGAGAACACTGCCAACTTTTCATAACTTATAATCTGATCAAACTGTCCAAACTATAGTAATATGAGACACCCATCAAAAAGTCCCGTTACCCTACGCGCAACGTTGATCGGCCTCCTCCTCATACCCTTCAATAGTTACTGGATTCTACACCTGAGTTATATCTGGGACTCCAACCGCCCGACGAGTCTCGCACTCCTGTTCAACGTGCTGTTTACGCTACTTGTGCTTATCGGGTTAAGCGCAATCCTACGCCGTTTACGTCCGACGTTGGCATTTACGCAGGCAGAACTGCTAACGATTTATGCGATGCTGTGCCAAGCTTCTGTTTTTGCCGGACGCGATATGCTACAAGTCCTGGTCCCGTTGATGGGAAACGGTTTTTGGTACGCGACGACCGAAAACGAATGGGCACAACTCTTTCATCAGCATCTTCCGGAATGGCTTGTTGTTGGCAAGCAGGAGGTCCTGCGCGGTTTTTATGAAGGCGAAAGCACGTTCTATCTACAAACGCATATAAGCGCGTGGCTCCTACCGACACTTATCTGGGTCGGTTTCTGTCTTGTCATCGGGGTGACAATGCTCTGTCTTAATGTGCTTTTACGCAAACAGTGGCAGGAGCATGAACGGCTTACCTATCCGATCGCGCAACTCCCGTATGAAATCACGCGTGCGGCATCAAACGTGGGTAACCTAAGAACCGCACCGCATCTATTCTTCAATCGACGGATGATGGTAGTCGGTTTAAGCATCGCTGCTGTCTTGAACCTGCTCTATAGTTTACATCAAATTGATCCAGTTTTTCCAACAATTCCGCTTTATCACAGTTTTCGGCTTGCAGAAAAACCGTGGAGTGCAATGAATAACCCGGGTTTCCGTATCAGTTTCTTCCCGTTTGCGGTCGGTGTAGGTTTCTTGATACCTCTTGATTTAGGGTTCTCCTGCTGGTTTTTCCATCTATTTTGGCATTTTGAAAGGATTATGGGTGAGAGTTTCGGTTGGCGTGGCGCGATTGGGTTCCCGAAGGAGATGGCACAAATTCGCGGGGTATGGTTGGCTCTATTCCTCTGGACGCTGTGGATGGGACGTGCGCATGTCAGGATCGTGCTACGAACGGTCTTTAGTAGAAGCAAGGTTCCCCTGAAGAAACACCCAAGCAAAAACACCGTACATGACGACGGTGAGGCGTTACACTATAGAACGGCCTCAATCGGCGTACTCGTCGGGTTCATCTTGATTCTGGCGTTCTGTCTGAAGGCGGGGATGTCCCTCTGGTTCGCAACCCTGTTTTTCGTTCTGTATTCCGCGATGTCGGTGACGATCACGCGTATCCGCGCTGAACTCGGACCGCCTGCACACGACCTGTACAACGCCGGTCCCGATCTTCTCTTAACAGACGCACTCGGTACTCGGCGAATTGGCAATCGGAATCTTTCGGTGATGTCACTTTTCTTTTGGCTGAACCATCTCTCTTACCGCGCCCATCCGATGCCGCACCAGTTAGAGGGATTAAAACTTGCACATCAAACCCGTTTTAATCCGACGCACCTTCTCTGGGTATTAGCGATTGCTATCTTCGTAGGTGCGCTCTCTGCCGCGTGGGGACACCTGCATCTTTCGTATGAAGTCGGTTTAGAGCAAGCGCGTTCGTGGTATGCCCGTGCCGCCTTCAATAGACTTGCTGGATGGCTCTACAACCCCAGTGAGACGAGTGTCGCTGGTATGCTCTACACGACTGGTGGTTTCATTTTTGCTATTGGGCTGCTGCTTTTACGGTGGCGATTCATTCAGTGGCCTCTACATCCTGTCGGATATGTTGTTTCGAGTTGGTGGACCTTTACTGGACTCTGGTTTCCGCTCTTAATCAGTTGGACAGTCAAGCGTATTTTGCTCTCAACAGGCGGTGTGCGCTTATACCGGCGTTCTATCCCGTTTTTCATCGGCTTGGTTATCGGTGATGTAATCGTTGCATCTATGATTAGCATTTTGGGGTTGATTTTCGATTTTCGCGTCGTCTACCTGAGTTGGTAACCCGCTTGTTTAGAAAACACGAAATATTGCTTGACATCCGAAGTCCGTTAGTGGTAAATTTTTTATAGCATTGATGCCCTGATTCTAACACATATTTAAAAACATATCACTTGTAGGAGCATACCTTATGAAACGTCATCACATTGTCGGTATTTTCGCTGGGATGTGCGCGATAGGCTTGGCGGCGAGCAATCTCCTTTCAGGGAATATCGTTGACGGACTGACAAGCTTCATAGTATTATCTATCTTAGCCGTTGCAACTTTTTTTAAAGACAAATTACCAACGAAATGGTCCCACGTGATAATACCAATTGAGATATGTGTTATTATTATTTTTATACTATTGTTTGAGGGTATTCTCGAATTTTTTCACTAAGCGGTTATTGTCATTTCGGATACAAAAACAAGATGGATACAACAGACGTATCACTCAGTGTGAATATCGGCGGAATCCAGATGCGGAACCCCGTCATGACGGCATCTGGCACCTTCGGTTACGGTTCCGAATACGCCGATTTCGTGGATCTGAACCGACTCGGCGCGGTGGTCGTTAAAGGTGTTACGAGTGTGCCGTGGCCCGGCAATCCGATGCAACGTATCATGGAAACGCCTTCCGGTATGCTCAATGCTATTGGGTTGCAAAATGTCGGCGTGGACGGTTTTATTTCTGAAAAGCTGCCCTACCTGCGCGATTTTGATGTACCGGTAATCGTCAACGTTTGTGGTAAAACGGTGGAGGAATACCTAACCGTCGTTGAGAAACTCAACACTGCTGAAGGTATTGCGGGTGTAGAACTCAACATCTCTTGTCCGAATTTAGATTGCGGCGGTATGAGTTTCGGTGTTGACGCGACGTTGGCGCATCAGCTTGTCAAGGAGGTCCGTGCACAAACGCACCTACCATTACTGGTGAAACTCTCGCCGAACGTCACAGATATTACCGTCATCGCACGTGCCGTTGAGGATGCAGGAGCAGACGGACTTTCCGCTATCAATACGCTTCTCGGTATGGCAATCAACGCGGAAACGCGGAAGCCAGAACTCGCAAACGTTACAGGCGGACTCTCCGGGCCCGCAATAAAGCCTGTCGCGCTGCGATTGGTCTGGGAGGTCTACAAAACCGTCTCTATCCCTATCGTCGGGATGGGCGGCATTATGACTTCAACAGATGCGGTGGAATTTTTTATTGCCGGTGCGTCCGCTGTAGCAGTGGGGACCGCGAACTTCGTCAACCCACAAGCATCAATGGAAGTGGTAAAAGGCATTCACGCCTATCTCAAAAATGCGGATATGAAATCTATTGAAGAACTAGTGGGCAGTCTGAAGGTGGATCCATAATTACCGTCAAAAAATTGTATTTTCTAAAAATTTTGTGTATAATAACAGTATGGCACAGTACTACGACAACGCAGCGAAATACATCATGTTGGAATACTCACAAGAATTCGCAGAATTCATGATGGGGCATTCAGACATTATAGTTCTGGAGAAACTCGAAACCGAGGAACCGACACTCAAGACACATCAAAATGATAGTACCTTAAAGGTGCAGTTCGGTAATGAAACAGTGATACTTCATACTGAAGTGCAGACAGATACCAGCAGAAAACCGATGTGGGCCCGTATCGCTGGATATAATGGCTTCCTTGTGAATTTACACGAGTTACCGGTCTACTCCAATGTCCTCTATCTGCATCCTAGGGCAGGCAGAGACGACCAAGGCTATTATGCTTACAAAGGACACGGTTATGAATATACACTGCGCTACAAAGTGGTGAGGTTGATTGAGATTGACGGACAATCAGTTTTAGAAATGCAAGCACCTGGACTACTGCCTTTCACACCACTGATGAAGTCCCCAGAAGGCATAGATCCAAATGGTTGGTTGGAAAAATGCGTTGATGCAACAGCGTCAGCCCGCACAGACCAACATACACGGGACACTTTACTGGCAGCATTAGGTGTTTTTAGCGGTTTAGTCTACGAACCACAATTAATCAAACAACTTTTACCGGAGGGTATCATGCAAGAATCCCCTTTCTTCCAACACTATATCCAAGAAGCAAAAGAAGAAGCGAAACGAGAAGGTCTTGAACAAGGTCTTGAACAAGGTGAGAGAAGAGGCATGATCGAAAGCATCATCACATTGCTTGGGGTGCAATTCAAGACTGATGCCGTTCATGCTTTAAAGCCAGCTCTTGAATCTATAGACGATATGCAGGATCTCAAACAAGTGCTACTTACAGTTCCGCAATCTGACAGCCTCGAAGCGTTTATGGAATCTCTCAATAGATAGAAATCTAAACAATTAACCGGTATACTTAACAAAATACCTCAGAGGAGGAAGATGCGGCATCTGGTAACACTCGACGATGTGTCGAATTTTGAAATCGAACAAATATTTCGACTCGCTGCAGGCATGCAGTCGCAACAAGAGACATGGGCGGGGATCTGCCGTGGTAAATTGCTGGCAACCCTTTTCTATGAACCGAGCACACGTACGCGGCTCTCTTTTGAGAGTGCTATGGAACGGCTCAACGGTAGAACCCTCGGTTTTTCTGATCCGCGTGCAACCTCCACTTCTAAAGGCGAAACGCTTGCAGATACGGCACGGATGGTAACGAATTACGCCGATCTCATTGTTGTTCGCCACAACTGGGCGGGTGTTGCACGTGTCATCGCACAGCACGCACACGTCCCTGTCATCAACGGTGGAGACGGCAGCCACACACACCCGACACAAGCACTCGCCGATCTCTATACAATTATACGCCGGAAATCACAGATACAAGGGTTAACCGTCGGTATCTGCGGCGATTTGCAGTTCGGACGGGCAGCACACTCCTTCGCACTTGCAGTTGCGCGGTTCGGTGGAAACCTGATCCATATCGCACCGAAACCGCTACAGATGCCACCGTGGGTGCTGGCGCAACTTGAACATTGCTACGGGCAAATACCGCTTGAGGTAGAAAATGTTACAGAGGTAATTGACAGGTTGGATGTCATCTACGTTAACCGACTTCAAGAGGAGCGGCTTCCTCCGAACATGGATGCAGCGACTGTCCGTGGGAGTTACCTGTTAAATGCATCGGTTATGAAGCACGCCAAGCCCGATGCGATGATCATGCACCCGCTCCCGCGCGTCAATGAACTCGCTTATGAGTTGGACGACGACCCGCGTGCTGCCTATTTCGAGCAATCAGCGAATGCAGTCCCGGTTCGGATGGCACTGATTGCCAGTCTCATGGGATTAGAACAACTTATCTTGACGCAACCACCGAAGCGAGAGATCACCACCACTGAAAAACAGTGTGAAAACACAAACTGCATTACCAATCACGAGACATATCTAACGGCTGAACGTGAAACGTTCGGTGAAACTGTCAGGTTAGATGCCTGTGCTTATTGCGGAAACCTACAGTCTTGAGATAATGGATTCACTCGGCTTCGGCGGTTCCGTCAGTTCGCGGTATCTCCTTTTCAAGGATTGCCCTCTTCGTCATACGCCAGAATAAGTCGCCGGGACCTACAGCGTGCCATTGCCCGTTTACAAATGTCATGACAGCACTATCTTTTTCTTCGGATGAGAGGGTACTCCGCGGAAAACTGTGTTTGGCTCCCCAATTTGTATAAATGCTCGGTTCGCCGTTTTGCCATACCCATTCGCCTTCTTTTTGTGCATCACTAAGTCCGATCCAATAGAGATGGTTCCCGAAAAGCCCCGATAGCCACTTCTGTTCGGCTTCGTCATTAATGGTAACAAGATACGCGCCTTCGTCAGCCGCGCGATCTTTCGCATCTTTTAGGCTTCCACACCGAATCTTTTTATATGCGTGTCCGTTTGCAGGATTCACAGCCCATGCGTCTTTCTCCCACGGGGGGCGGCGCACCGGTCTATTTATAGTCGTCCGTGTTCCATTTGGTTTTACTTGCACCTGTTCAACCGCAACGCGAGTTGGAGCAGGAGTCGGTTTATCAGGTGGTGTCGGTGTTGCGGTGCCGGTTGACTTCGTAGTTTTCGGTTTATCAGGCGGTGTCGGGGTCCCCGTCAATTTTCGGAGTAGGCTGGGTAGTGACTCCTTAGATCGTTCTGATTTTGTCGGTGCTACGGTAGGTGGGGCATTGCCATCAAGTGTCAGAACCAGGTCATCATAGCGTCCGCCTGCTTCAATTTCAAATTGTTCTGACTTCGCTGACAGTCCTTTATACTTCACCGAGACGTTATAGAATACAGGTTCATCGTTGTTATCAAGGTAATGCAGAAAATAGCCTTCGGAGTCCGTGGTTGTGCCTCCGCTCGAGGTGCCGCCATCCCCTTGAACAACATGGGAAATAGAAGCGTTAGTTAACGGTTTCCCGTCTTTATAAACAACTCGTGCGCGAATCCGCATCCGTGGCCGCACGGTAACCTCTACACTTTTAAAATGGCTGCCCGGTTTGATAGCAAATCTGGTGCCTCCGAAAGGAAACTCCATCCCTTGATAAATTGTTATCCCTCCGATTTTGATTGAGATGAGCTCATAATCGGGCTCAAGGTTAAATGAAGGCTTCCCATCTTCCCCGGCCTGCTGTGGTGGAATCATAATTTGCACCGGTCCGGCAGGAATATTAGTGAAAGAGAACGCTCCGTTCTCATCAGTCTTTGACCTTTGAAAAATTGGTGATAGATTGATGGTAAACCCAGAAATCGGTTTTCCGTCCGTATCAAGGACGGTGCCGGAGAAAGTACCACTCTCCACTTGTGCGATGCAAGGTAGCAAGACAATAAGCGGGAGTAATACCACAAGTCCGATACGATATATAATATACCTGAAATTCAAGCACTCCATTGTAAATTCTCCTTTAAAGCGAATAAGTATAGATTCGGTTGAATTTAAAATCAGCCCGATGCTGTGTTACTTCGATTGTCTAATTGTCCTCAGCCGGTTTCTCAACGGGCAGATATGGTCTCTCAATAACTGCCTTCTTGGTAAAAGTTGCGCGTCCACCTTGAGGTGCAGTCGCTCCCCACCTGCTATTGCCATATCCTGACATGATGACGTAATCTTTCATCTCAGTGTTGCCACCATCTCGTTCATGCTCCCCCCAATCGGTATAGGTAACAGGCTCCCCGCTGTGCCAAGTCCACTGTCCCTCCTCAGCGGCATCGCTGAGTCCGATCCAAAATTCCTCTCGCTCAAAGACCCCTTGGAGCCATTCATTTTCTGCTTTATCGTTAATGGAAACCAGATAAGCATTTTCTGCAGTGGCTTGTTCCATAGCATCCGCTATATTGTCGCAATAAATCCTTTTGTAAGCGTGTCTGTTTGCAGGATTCACTATCCATACAGATGGTGGATTCATAAATGCTGTTAATGCATCGGATGTAGGCGGCAGAGGACGTTCTGCGAGTGGTCCTTGGTTGCCGTTGAGTGTCAAAAGTAGATGAACCTGCGGCTGCCCTTCATGTAAAACAAACGGTGGTGCTTTTGCGAGAAGTCCCTGATGTTCAACCCCAAGCGTATAGAATTGAGGTTCACGTTCACCATCCACCCTAAGATTTTTCACAAAATATCCATCAGCGTCGGTGTTTGTCGAACCACTTGAACTCCCGCCGCCACTTCCATCAAGATCCGTCCGTAGCATACGCGTCCGAATTTGGGTGTTGACGACCGGTGTTCCATCAGCAAAGACGACGCGGGCGCGGACCTGCGGTTGGATATCCGTTTTTACGGTAATAACGGCGTTTTCGATTTCCATCCCTGCTTCTAAGGAAAATCGTATTGTGTTGAAAGGCGGATGTGGATGACTGTTCGGATAAAGCGTTATTTCATTGATTTTGATAGACAGGATTTGGATTGCTGTCTGTTCACCTACGGCACCTTTTAGGACAAATCTGACGGATTCCATTGGCGTAATGGGCCAGATCGAAAAATGCCCCTCTGCGTCGGTCTGTCTTTCCCAGAGTGGCACGATCCCTTCTTCTCGTCTGTTCCCCATAACTTTATAGGGTTGAATCGCTATTGAAATACCGGCAACCGGATCCCCGGCTTCATTAACAACACGTCCAGAAACAGTTACACCTTCTTCTGCCAAGGTGGACGAGGATGCTAAAAAACAGAGCACCGCAATACCGACAAAATAGCGGATTTTTTGTTTGAAACTTTGAAAATTCATATTAAGCTTCCTTTTTTGAATGTTAATAAACTATCATTCCTCTCCAAGGAGAGAATTATCAAAGACATTTGGTTTTTCAATGATCGCCCACTTTGTTATATCCCAGAACAGGTCGCCGGGCCCCACAGCGTACCATTGTCCATTCATAAACGTCATGACAGTAGCATCTTTTTCTTCGGGTGAGAGGTTACTGCGTGGAAACCCGTGTTTATCTCCCCAATTTGAATAAGTAAGCGGTTCACCGTTCTGCCATACCCATTCGCCCTCTTTTTCGGCATCGCTGAGTCCGATCCAATACAAGCGGTTCCTCTGAAAAAACCGATTTCCAAAAAGCCCTAAAAGCCAGTCCTGCTCTGCTTTGTCGTTAATAGTGACGAGATGCGCGCCTTGGGCAGCGGCTCGGTCTTTCGCTTCGTCCAAATTTTCACACGGCATTTTTATATAAGCGTGTCCATTTTCAGGGTTTATAGCCCATACACCTTGCTCCAAAGAGTTCCACATCTGCTTAACAGGCAGGTCTACTTTTTCGATAATTGCCTCGTTGTGAAAATAATGTGGTTGTCTATCTCCGGCTGCGACTGCCTCCCATTCGTCTCCCCAGCCTGAGATGACATAATCTTTTTCTTCGGTGTTACCACCCTCTTTTTGATGCGGGCGCCAGTTAGTATACGTAACAGGTTCACCGCTCGCCCAGACCCACTGACCTTCCTCTTCAACATCGTTGAGTCCGATCCAAAAACTATCTGGATCAAAGACTCCGAGTATCCATGTTTCTTCAGCTTTATTGTTCATAGAGACCAGATATGCGTTCTCTGCAGCGGCTTGTGTCATCGCATCCATTATATCAAGACAATAAATTCTTTTGTACCCATGTCCGTTTGTGGGGTTCACCACCCACACCGTCGGTGGCTCAAAAAATATTTCTAATATTCTGAATACTTGATCAGGTTCCCATCTGTCCAGGGGAACGCGATTGTCATTGAGTGTCAGAAGTAGATGAACTTCCGGTTGTCCGGCGTGCAAAATAAAAGGCGGTGTTTTCGCCAGATACCCCTGATACGCAACGCCAAGCATATAGAATTTATGCTCATCACCGTGAAGGTCTGCCACAAAGTACCCTGCGGTATCTGTCTGTTTGGACTGCCTTGAAAGTCTACCGCCACGTGCATCGAAATCTCTATGTAGCACCATGGTATATACATCCGCATTTGCAAGCGGCGTTCCGTCGGCGTGGACGACTCGCGCGCGAATTTGTGGGTAATTATCTGCTTGCACTTTAGTGCCAACAGCAAAAGAGAATACCACAATCCCGACGAGGATTCCAAGCTTTAGATTGGGACATTGGAGGTACATGTAAACTCTCCTTTAATATTGAAACATCAAATGGAGAAAAACCGCAGTCCGACAAAGACTACTGCCCCTCAAACGCATCTACCTTTTCAAGAAGTGCCATCGCAGTCATGCGCAGGAGTCCGCTGTGAGGACTAACGGCATACCATTTTCCATCAGCGAATGTTGTAACAACGTAGTCTCTTTCATCGGGATTTTCTTTAACATCAGACGGTTCAGCAAAAAAATCATCGGGTAACCAGTTCTCATAGGTAAGAGGATCGCCATTATCCCACTGCCATTGTCCTTCCTTTTCTGCATCGCTGAGTCCGATCCAGTAAAATTCATGTCCAAAAACCGCTGAGAGCCACGCCTGTTCCTCAGCGTCATTAATCGTGACGAGATGCGCTTTTTCTTCAGCCGCTTGCGCAATAGCGTCGTCGCGAGATTCACACGGTATCCGTTTATATGCATGCCCATTTGCAGGGTTGACGATCCAAACTGCGTCAAATGCTGCGATCGGTATGGGTCGCGGTTTCGGTGGCGTAGTTGGCGGAATGAATGGAGGCTTATCAGGTGGTGGTTCAGCGGCAATCGGTTCACTGTCAAACGTTAAAGTTAGACCATCAAGCCGGTCTCCGGGGCTTAGGCGTACGGGTCCAGCTGTTGCACTAAGTTCTTGATACTCCACTGAGATTGTGTAGTTTGAGGTATCATCTTTCTCATTGAAATAAAACAGGAAGTAGCCGTTGGCATCTGTTCGAGGATTCCCGCCTGAACTCCGGTGTCCTTGTTCATCTACACGAGTGGCATTGTATCTGAGACGCAGCCGCGCATTGCGGAGTGGAGTGCCGTCTTTAAAGAGGACACGTCCGCGAATTCGCATCCGGGGTTGCACTGTGACTTGTACGTTTTTAACATGGGTCCCTGGTTCGACATTAAACGCGATTATGCTAAAATCGTCGCGCGGATAGAAGGTTATACCTCGAATGTCAATAGATAAAACTTCAGCATCGGGTTCAAAATCCTCTGGTTCCATCTCCGTAACACCACTTGCGAAAATCGTAGCGAAATCCCTCTCTTCTATAGCCTTCGCGATTTTTGCCTCGAGATCACGCGGAAAGAGGTCATCTACATTCTGTGGAAGTGCGCTGAAATACGACATCCCTGATGCAATACCTGTAATGGAAAATCGACCGTCTCCATCCGTGCGTGCGCGTTGCGTCATCGGATAACTCATCGGGTGAAAGGCCGGTTGAATTCCGGGTCCAATAACCATCGCAGTTCCAATCATAACAGGCAACTCTGCGACCGGATTCCCATCCACATCAACAACACGTCCAGAAAAAGTTCCTGTTTCTTTTTCAGCAAAGTTAGATGAAACAGCACCAATAAAAAGTGAAACAATCACGACAAGCGGACCAAGAGCTCGGTTTTTGATCCCAAAACGTTTCATAATTTTTTCTCCTATTGTGTTAAGCTCAAGGCTTATTTCTTTGCCGGTAACGTCTCTTTTTCAAGGATAGCTGTCCGGATCAGCGATATTCCGCCGTGTCCAGGTCCAAAATCCTCCCACTTCCCTGAAGGACCAAAGATGACATAATCCTCATCTTCGATACCGGTATCATCCGGTTCCTGAAGCCCCCAGTTTGTGTAGGTAAGTGGTTCGCCGTTGTCCCATACCCATTGCCCCTCTTCGGCAGTGTCATTAAGCCCGATCCAGCTCGGTCGGCCGCCAAAGACGGTCTGCAACCATTTCTGCTCCATTTCATCGGTGATGGTAACGAGATACGCGCCTTTGGCAACAGCCTGCGTTTGTGCATCCTCCCAATCCTCGCATCGAATTCTTTTGTAAGCGTGACCATTTTTTGGACGGATGACCCACACATCTTCTAAGCTGGAACTCGCTATCGGTCTGGCATCTCCTGTTGAGGCTGACGCTCTGGCAAAATTGCCGCGCCGCGCGGGGATACGCGGGTCTGGCACGTTGTCGAATGTAAAAACAACCTCATGCGTTTTATCTCCGGGTTTAAGGACAATCGGTTCCGCACTCACCGTTTGTCCTTGATATACGAGAGACATCATATAAAATGTTGGCCCCTCTAAATCCCTATTCACATAGTATGTAAAATACCCCTTGGCATTGGTCCTAATACCACCATCTGAACTGGAAGAATTTCCGTGTAAACTCTCTGATCGTAAACGGAGGCGGATATCTGCATTAGAGATCGGTGTTCCGTCTACGCGTCGCACGCTTCCCCGGATGTGAGGTTGCTGTATTATAACTTCAATGTCTTCAATGCGTCTACCCGGACTTGTGGCAAACACAATGCCGCGTTCCCTCATTCCGCTTGGATAGAAGGATAACCCTCCAATCTTAACCCTTATGATGCGAACATCCGATCTACGTGATGGAGATAGCGACAATAATACGGGACCATCAATAACAGTGGCGAAGGTGAAACGTCCGTCCGCATCACTTTCCGCGCGAAATGGCAAAGGGCCTTCAATTGGGGCATTAGGTTCTTGAATGATGGGGAACCAAGCACCATTACCGTCAAACACAGGAACAATAGCTACAACGCACCCGGCAATTGGATCGCCAGTTTCATCAATAACGCGTCCAGAAAAAGTGGTTAGCATGCCTTCTTGTGCACTGCTGCTCCAAACAACTGTGAAAAGTCCCACGGCAATACCGATGAGAAAAGCAACAGTTTTTTCTCCGAAACACAGATGTATCACAATATTCCTCCTTTAGAAACCGTCCGACAACTTACTCATCATCAGACGTTTCAACGGCTGGTACTTTGGAAACCAATCCATCCTTTTCGATGATCGCTTCTCTCGTCGCTCGCCAGAAATGGCTTTTTGGACCGACAGACATCCATTCACCATCCCTAAAAGTAATCACAACGTAGTCCTTTTCGGTTTCCGGCTGTCCATCTGCGAAAATCGGCTCGGTTGCCCAGTTCGTATAGGTAACAGGCTCTCCGCTGTCCCACTGCCACTCTCCCTCTTTCTCCACATCGGTAAGTCCGATCCATGTGGAATGGGACCTAAAAATGATCTGAATCCAGTGCTGCTCTTCTTCATCGTTAATGGAGACGAGATGTGCTCCCTCTTCAAGAGCCTGTTGTTGTGCATCGTGCCAGTCTTGACACTGAATTTTTTTGTAGGCGTGACCGTTTGCGGGGTTAATAACCCACACACTTTTCGGCTGCTTTGGTGGTTGCAGTGGGACAACCGCACGCGCGCGGACTTCAGGCGGTACTTCAACATCTTCAGCCAGGGCTTTATCGTTTTCAAGTTTACCACCGGGATCGACTTGTCGATCAATTGGTCGTTCAACATCAGACGGATTACCGTCAAGTGTTATAACCAAATTCTCTGGTTCAACGCCTTCTTTGAGCAGAAAGGGTCCTGCCCCTCCAGCAAGACTGTTGTATTTTATAGAGAGCGTGTAAAACCCCGGTTCATCCCTATATTGCGTAAAGTAACCATCAGTATCAGTAGAAAAATTTGTGCTATGCGTTCCACCGCTTCTCGGATTGTCTTCTTGCCCGTGCTGCATGCTAAGGTTTCCGTTGGCGTTAGCAGCCGGAGTGCCATCGGCAAAAAGGATCTGCGCTCGGATCCGCAAACGCTGCTTGACCGTGATTTTGACGTTTTGAAGCGGGATTCCAGGCTTCAGTGCGAACGTGAGTCCTCTCATAAAAGAAGGCACGTGTCTCTCATCATTATAAAAAAAGGTGACCTTCCCAACCTGAAGGGAGAGAATCTTCATATCTGATTCAAGCCGGTTCATCTGCATGAAGAATTCGGGTGGGACCGCAGCACCTTGACGATTTTTTTCAGGGTCAACCCTCTCAAATGCCTTTACCATAGCTCTTGAAACAGCATTCACTTGGACAAGACCAGGCTGGATATTAGCGACACTGAAAGTACCATCGGAATCGGTTTCTACACTAACAGTCATACGAGGCATTCCTGGATCCTCCATACCTTCCGGAGGCCTTTGGAAACGGTTTAGAAACCCAGCATCAGGTTGTAGATGCCCTTCGTGTAGACGCATAGGTTGAATAGTAAACGTAAACCCGGCAATTGGGTTTCCTTGCGCATCAACGACTTTACCTGATATACCACTTGGGGCTTGTGGTCCTGGTTCCGCAGGCACCTGTGCTATAGCATTGCTTGTTATGGTAAGTAATAGGGTGAGCATTAAAACGATGAGGTATTGTGTGGTGTAGGTCCGACGCATTTATAGATCTCCTTGTGTGTTGCTGCATTCAACGTTTTTCGCCATCGCTTTCTGGCTCAGGCGCGCCGATGATGAGATTCTCTTTTTCCAGAATCGCTCGTTCTGTCATGCGGATGAGCGGGTTCCCTGGACGTGCTATTTGCCATTTTCCTGACATTCCGACGAGGACAATGTAATTCGGGTTGGCATCACTATCTTGAATGGGTTCGGCGATCTTGGTAGCCTCCTTTGGCGACATCCAGTTTGTATAGGTGACCGGTTCACCGTTATCCCACTGTTGTTTCCCTTCTTCTGAACTGTTGATCAATCCGATCCAATAGTTTTCGTTTCTTCCAAAAACTTGAAGAAACCACTCCTGTTCTGCTTCGTCGTTGATAGTGACGAGATGTGCATCTTGGGCATCCGCTTGTGCTTGTGCTTCTTCACGTGTTTCACAACGGATCATTTTGTAGGCGTGTCGATTGTCAGGATTGATTGCCCACATGCCTTCGCGTTCGCGCCTTCGCGCCGCTTCAAAGCGGGCAGGATCGCGGGCTTGAGGGGGTCTTACGACGATCCTTTCAGGCTTAGGTGCTTCAGTTTTATCTTCAAGTTTTAAAACGAGTCCATCAAGTCGCTGTCCTTCCTCAAGTAAAATCTCCTCCGATTCCACGGTTTGTCCCTGGTATGTTACAGTGACCGTGTAATAGGCATTTCCATCATCTATATAGTCTACAAAGTAACCGTCTTCATCAAGATTTCTTGTGCCACCGCCACTCCCGCTGCCTCTACCATCAACATCGCGGTGGCTGACTCTGAGGTCCACCTTCGCGCTCCGGAGCGGGGTACCATCAGCGGAAAGAACGCGCCCACGGATCCGCATCCGAAGCCGGACAGTTATCTCCACGTTTTTAATATCTGCCTCTGGCGCAATAGCAAAATTCAAGCCGCCAAAATGCTGCTGGTGTTGATCTAAATAAAAGGGTATTCCCTCAATCTCAATGGAGCGGAGTTCGTAATCTGAATTTCGCTCAGGGAACAGTGTTAATCGACTCACGGAAGGCGTAGTGATATTACGAATCGAAAACGCGCCTGTTGCGTCTGTCTCGCTGGGCGGTGCTGGTGGAAATATGCCTTGAAATCGCTGGTGTCGGTGCGGAGGTGTATCACCTTGGAATGATGGGAGGGCGATAATGAGACCTTCAACGGGTTGTCCGTCCTCGTCAACGACTCTCCCTGAAAAGCTTGCTGCTATGACCGGTAAAGAAGTCGCAAACAAAAGTGCCATACTCATCACAATAACTACAGCAGATGTTCTATAAGAACGTTTCATAATGAACGTCTCCTTTCGTATAAGTTGGAGCGAAAAGATTGGATGGGCCAGATATAACTGTAACAAATTGTAACATTTGTGTTTGTTATCGTCAATATTAATCATTTATTCTCTTTAATTTCGTTGACAGAATTCAGGTTGAATGGTAACATAGCGTCTAAAGTCCACGAAAATTCATTTTGAACTGCAGGCTGCTGCTTGCGAGTTATGTTGTTTGGGGAACCTTCATGAAGATAACAAAATTAGAAACATTCCTGGTAAAACCGCGCTGGCTGTTCCTTAAAATCCATACGGATGAAGGACTTGTAGGGCTCGGTGAACCGATTTTAGAGGGTCGCGCGAAAACGTGTGCGCAAGCCGTTGACGAACTCGCGCCGTATCTCATTGGTGAAGATCCGAGACGTGTTGTTCACCACTGGCAGGCGATGTATCGCCATGCGTTCTATCGCGGTGGCCCGATTTTGACAAGTGCGCTGAGCGGTGTAGAGCAGGCTCTCTGGGACCTCGCTGGGAAATCGCTCGGTGTTCCTGTCTATCAACTTTTTGGCGGTCCCACGCGCGACTGCATCAGGCTCTACAAAGGTGGCGGTGACCCAGACGGGATTAAAGAGTGGATCGATAAAGGGTTTACCGCTTTTAAGACAGGTGTTGCTGGGGGCAGACCGGCACGTATCATCGAAAATAAAGCCTTCATCGACAGAGCTGTGAATCACTTCGCAGCACTCCGTGAAGCCGCAGGGACAGAAGTCGATTTAGCCATCGATTTTCACGGTGCAGTCAGTCCACAAACCGCAAAAGTACTGATTAAAGCGTTAGAACCGTACCAACCGATGTTCGTTGAGGAACCGATCCAGTGCCAAAATGTTGATACGCTTGCCGAAATCGCACGAAGTACGCATCTCCCGATTGCGACAGGTGAACGGATTTTCACGAAGTGGGGGTTCCGTGAAATCTTAGAGAAACAGGCAGCATCCATCCTCCAACCTGACCTCTGCCATGCTGGAGGTATCAACGAAGTCCGAATTATCGCCGGTATGGCAGAAGCCTATTACGGCGGTATTGCCCCGCACAACCCGCTTGGTCCTATCTCTTTAGCAGCGTGTATCCAATTAGATGCCTCTATCCCGAACTTTGTGATGCAAGAACATACGACACTCGGCGAAGGCTATCTCAAGAACCCTTTCGTCTTCAAAGACGGTTTCGTTGAGCTACCGACCGGTCCCGGACTCGGTATCGAACTCGATGAAGATGCTCTCGAAGACAAAATCGACCACGATTGGCGGAATCCGATGTCGTACCATCCAGACGACGGTTCCGTTGTCGATTGGTAAAGGAATAGTTATAAGTTGTTGGTTATAAGTTATAAGTTAAGAGGGTTCCGATATCTTTTGCTAACCATCGGTGCTTCAATTGCACAACCACCGTTACAAAGGATGATCAAACATCAGAAACCAGACTTATAACTTACAACTTATAACTTATAACTCATAAAAACTATTATGAAATTCATCATGTTTACAAAGCATCTGGAAGGATTAGAAATTCCAGAGATCATTACCGCGTTAAAATCTGTCGGTGTTAGTGGAGCGGATTTATGTGTCCGTCCGGGTTATCCAGTGAACCCAGAAAACGCAACGGAGGCATTACCTGCTGCTGCGAAACAGTTCACCGATGCGGGGTTGTCGATTCCGCTCGTCACAACACCTGGCGATTTTCTCGACCCGACACAGGAAGAGACGCGTTGTGTCTACGCCGCTGCAGGTGAAGCTGGTGTCGAATATATCAAATTAGGATACTGGCACTGGCACGCCGAAAATGGCGGTTACTGGGCACAGGTTGATACTATTCGCAAGCAGTTAGAAGGATTCGCGAAACTCTCCGAACAATACGGACCCCGCACCTGTATCCATAACCATTCAGGCACCTCAATGGGACTGAATTCATGTGCCGTGATGAATCTCGTCAAAGGTTTCGATCCCGAACACGTCGGTGTCTTTGCCGATACTGGTCATTTATCGATCGTTGGGGAACCGATTAACATGGCACTCGATATCGTCAGATCGCACCTCGCGCTCATCGCTTTTAAAGATTTGGCACGTGCACCCGGGGCGCGCGGCGGTCGCGTCGTCCGAATGGGTAAAGGCTTCGTTGACTGGGAAACGACTGTCGCGACATTAAAAACCATCGGGTTCTCTGGTCCTGTCAGTTTCCATAGCGAATACAGCGGCGAACCCGTGGAGACCGTTATCGATCTCGCTCGTGTAGATGTCCGCTTCATTAGAGGTTTAATGGAAAAACAATAGAGGGAATACATGTTTCAGTTAGGCTTAAATACAAGTACAATCCGTCCCGCCGGGTTAATGGATAAGATTCGGATCGCTGCCGAAACGGGTTATTCAGCGATTGAGTTGTGGAACGACGATTTAACGGCTTACGAGGAACAGGGAGGTTCGCTCGCTGATGTCAAAAAGACTCTTGACGACTATGGACTTTCGGTGCCTACCGTTATCGCTCTCCACGGTTGGCTCAATACCACAGGAACAGAACACCAGAAAGCGATTGAAGAAGCGAAACGACGGATGGCGCAGGCTGTCGCTGTCGGTGCTACCCATATCATCTCAAGTCCACCCCGTGAGGTAGCAGACCTCCAATTAGGCGGTCAGAACTATCGCGAACTGCTTGAACTCGGACGTGAATTCGGCGTTAAACCTGCTATGGAATTCCTCGGTTTCGTGGACGGTGTTAATCAAGTCAAGCATGCATGGGAAGTGATGGAGGTCGCAGATCATCCCGATAGTACGATTGTCCTTGATCCGTTCCATATCTATCGCGGCGGTGGCGAAATAGAAGATATGGAAGGTATCCCGGGTGATAAAATTGCAGTCTTTCACTTTAACGATGCCCCTGCAGAACCTGCACGTGCGGAGCAATCGGATGCAGACAGGGTGTACCCCGGTGACGGTATCCTTGACCTCGGACAGATGATCTCTATCCTAAAAGATGCAGATTATTCGGGTGTTATCTCGCTGGAGTTGTTCAACCCGAGTTATTGGGAGCAAGACCCCGCAGAAGTTGCGCGGATTGGGTTGGAGAAGATGCAAGCTGTCTTAGAGAGTTAGTGGACTTTTTTGTCCTGAGCGTTGTTGTAATAGATTGTGATATTCCACAGTGGGGAACGAGGTTTAAAGTAAAGTGTTGACTTTTCCATCGTATATGGTATAATAATACAAAACACATTTTACCCGCATTCTCATTCTTCCAATTGAGAATTTTAGAAGGAAAAGTTTGAATGACTTATGTTGATGGATTATTGTCATCGTTGACGCGTGTCAAGAAAGCACGCTCATTACGCGCCTCCTCGTGGGATACGACAGGCAGAAATAACGATGCATGGAATATCGAACCCGGTGGAACGCGTGTACTCGCAGATATTCAAGGACCGGGCTGTATCAATCATATCTGGATGACACAGCCAAACGGGTACCGGAATGTTTTGATTCGGATGTTCTGGGATGACGAAGAACATCCGAGTGTGCTCTGTCCATTGGGCGATTTTTTTGGTCTTGGCAACGAAATCGTTAACTCTTACGATTCCATACTCTTTTCAGCATCGACACACCAAAACAATAATTTCAACACAGGTTGCGCGCTCAACTGCTATCTGCAAATGCCCTTTAATCGCAGCGCAAGAGTTGAACTCGTCAACGAAGGCGATACGACCCACCGTCAATACTTCTATGTTGACTATGAGTTGTACCCGGAAGCACACGACGAGGATGTCGCCTATTTCCATGCCCAATTCCAGCGCGAAACCCCATGTGACGGATGGGGACATGAAATCACTGTGAATACCCCGGAAGCCAATATCATCAATGCGGAACGGCTCGCGTGGGATAACAACTACCTCATCCTGTCCGCCGAAGGTAGAGGTCATTATATAGGTTGTAACCTATCGGTGACCAATTTCCAAGGTACATGGTGGGGCGAAGGTGATGATATGATCTGGGTGGACGGTTATAAGTGGCCCCCCGATTTACACGGCACCGGTTCAGAGGACTATCTCAACCAAGCGTGGGGAATGCAACAGAATGCTTTTGCACATAACGGTTCCGCTATTCACGAAAGTAATACAAACGGTTACCAGAGTTCTTATGTCTATCACATCGAAAACCCGATCCGTTTTGAAAAAGAAATTCGGGTTACGATTGAACACGGACACGGCAACCACCTTAGCAATGAGACATCTTCCGTCGCGTACTGGTACCAAATCGAACCGCACGCGCCCTTCGGTATTTTACCCGCCGCACAGCGCGCGCCGGTATTAAGAGACGAATCTGGCGCATGGCCCGAACTGTCTCCCACAGCAGAACCTATGCTCAATGATGAGATGAAACAGATGAAACAAAAATGGAGCCGGTCGTAAGCCAAAGCACTTAACCTGAAACGAAGTGGAAGGCGGACGTACGGAAAGGCACATCAAATCACAATCTATCTCACCGAACCGAAAGGAATAATTAAAAAATGCTCACCGGTTTTCAACAACTCTTAGCTGCATGCATCGCAAATACTGTGGAAGATAACGATCAACCCGACGATGTCCAGCACGATGATGCACCTCAAGCGGAATTAGAAATCGCAACCGATGATAATTCCGATGACACTGAACCTATAGACACTCCGGTTCCCGAACACACTGAATCCGGAGAAGATGATGTACCGTCCGTCCCGGAGGAGACTCCTCCAACGGACGACGCGCAACCTACCGCTGCAGACGAGAGTGCGGAGACGCACGCCGAGGTCGCCCCTGTTCCTGCAGATGAAAATACCGAAGCAGGCGAGAACAGCACTTCTGACACATCCGACACAGATGATATCCCTGACACACCAGAAGCACCTGATAACGAGGTTCCGAACGCAGCGTCTTCAGATAGCACCGATGCACCTGATGAATCGTTAGTGGACGTTGATTTTGATCTCGAAGACGATACAACGTCCGAGATTTCAGATGTCCAGCAGCAACAGGAAGCCGAAGCCACTGTAGACGACAGTCCGCAGGTCGCCGATAGCGAAACCACAGAAACTCAAAGAGAAAAAACAGATGAAGTGGATCAAGAGGATAATATCGAAACGGAACCCGAACCCGAGCCACCAACATTGGAACTCGGTATTGTTGAGGAGATTTACGACTTTGTAGAGATGTTCGAGCAAAGCACTATCTCCGGTACGGAACAGGCATCCGTAAGTGGAACGGATTGCGCGGGCGGTGTTACCAAGCCTGCAATCTTTGAACATCCTACCACAACGGAAACGGCAAAAATTGACTATACGGTTTCACTCCCGGATGTCGATGGCCAAGAGCACCTCTGTTTACACTTTTCCATCGGTTTGCGCGATGGTGTTGTGTTTGACGACGCGGCGCGTGAACCTGGAGGTGTGAAGTTCGCCATTGAAATCTTCGACCTCCAAAACAATGTAGACGTTGAAGCTGCGGCAGATAGATGCTTTGAATCTGTTTCTAGGGAGTGTCAATGGGCGGAGAACGGGATTGACCTAACGCACTATGCTGGGAAAGAGATCGTCATATCTTTTTTAACAGAATGCAATGTACCGGGTAATAGTAACTACGCGTGGGCGTTGTGGGGCAAACCACAGTTACGGAAACTCAAACAGACGCATCTCCGAAAAGGGAGAAGGGATCCGGAACCGGAACTCCGTTGCGGTTTGGCAATCCTACACTTCGGCGACGAAAAGACAGAATTCATAGCGTTTAACCTGCCGACATGGACAGCGGTTTCCGAACTAACAGACATTTGCCTTGAATCCTCGGAATCCGAAGCACGCCCGGTCAAAATTGCGCTCTATACAGCACTCCCTAAATTAGAAATTGTGAATGTAGGTGCGACAACAGCCATTGTTGCTGCAGGTGAAGACTTTGAGGTACAATGTACGCTAAGAAATGTCGGCACTGCGCCGTTGGGAAGATCAGATGATGCCCGCATTTCTATTAACGGCGTGAAATTACGACGCGGACGCCCGAGGCAGATTGTTAAAGAACTCGACCCCGGGGAAGAATCCTCTATCTCTTGGGTCGCGCGCAGGTTTTCACATCCGATGCTAACGACAGTCGGTGTTTCGCTCAAATGCCGAACTTCAGCTGGTGAAGATCGGGAAACGGCACAGGGTCACATCGAAATCCAACCTGCATCTCCGAAACTCAGTGCTAAGGTTGTGAAAGAACTGTACACCTACACAGCAGAAGACGGTAGCGTTGTGATGGGAAACAAAAATCTTCGGATCGTTTTTGTTCGCTCTACTGATGCCACCGCCAAAACTGATGACGAAACACCTATCGACAATGGTTTTGCCTATTATCTACTATTCGTCGCGAAGGGTGGTAACTATCAACAGGTTGCAGCCTGTCCTGCCCTCTCCGAGGTTACTTATTTGGATGCTGCACAGAACCGTCAAACGACTCGGCTTGCCCCTACAGACTATCAACTTGCGGGAAACAGTCGCGGCGAATCTATTGTTCGACTCAGCGGCGCACATATCGACACAGATGGTGTGAAATGGCACTATGAGATGCAGTGGACACTCGCTGAAGATGCAACGCGGGTACAAACAGAGTCACATCTGCGAACCGATGGAGACAGGGAGCTCCTGTCTTTCCGTGGGCCGATGCTTTATGCTGGGCAAGGACGGAATCCAGAGAAGAAAACGGCGGCACTCTTCCCCGGACTTGAATTTTTAGAGAACGACGAGCATTCTTCAAGTACACGTGATGCCGCCCCACCACTCAACAACCGCCTTGTACCGCATCCTTACAAAATTACCGTGCCAGTAATGGCAGTTGAGATGCAGAAGTCAGTTGTTGGTATTATCTGGAATCCTCTTGACGCTTGGGATGGTGAGAACCAGATGCTCTCTGCCGTATTCGCATCACCGAACTGGCACCAATACCAGAAAAATCATGCGCTCGGTGTATTCCTACCGACTATACCGGAATGGGTTCAAGAGAATCATACAGAGGCATCTATCCCGTACCCACTGATTTCATCACGTCCGCTCTCTATCAAAGCTGAAATCATTGTTGACGGCAGAGCCTCAATTATAGATGCTGTGAAGCACTGGACAGATGCTTACGGTACCCCTGAATCACTCCCCCCGCCGCGTAGTGATGTGGAAGAGGTCCTGCTTTCACGACACGGGTTCATGCATACGACTTGGGACGAAGATACCGGTAAATCACGGCACTGTGTGGGTTGGGCGGCACACAATGAACCTGGTTTCGGTACACTGCTTTGGTACGATTACCTCGCCACAAAAGATGCGCCAGTTAAAGAACGGGTACAGCAAATTGCGAAAAATACTGTAGCGGATGGCGGGATAGAAGGTTTAGCCGCCCGCGGATCCTGCCATATTTTACGATGGGAGTTCCCCTTCTATGTCGGCAATGTTGACGCGGCACTGTCTCATATGGAAGCAGAGGCACAACAACGCATCACGACCCAAGAATCGGACGGAAGTTGGCGGTGGCATCCGACAAACGAGAAAACTGCCAGGCTCGGCGAAGCCGGCGAATCTGTCCTGGGTACCTGTGCGGATGCGGCTCTTTTACTTTTGAAGCACGCACGCATTACCGGCAATCCAGCTTCACGTGAGGCAGGTTTGAAAGCATTGGATTTCATGCAGAAATTTTCGATTCCACGCGGGGCACAGATGTGGGAATGTCCGATGTATCAACCTGATGTCCTCGCGGCGGCACACGCGATCGGTGCTTATGTTGAGGCTTATGAGCTTACGAGTGCGAAAGCACACCTCAAACAGGCGACGTACTGGGCAGAAACGTCACTACCGTTTCTTTATCACTGGCATCTGCCTGACCGACCCGGCATGCATTTCGCCTCAATCCCAGTTTTCGGTACAACTTTCTATACACACCCTTGGTTTGGCGTGCCTGTCCAATGGAACGGATTAGTCCTCGCCTATTATCTCCAACGCTTGAATCAACACGCTGGAGACGAACGTTGGCATCAAATTGCTGAGTGTATTACTGTCAGTGCCATGTATCAACAGTGGGACACTGGCGAACTCAAAGGTACCTATCCGGATGGATTCTACGGTTTCTGTACCGAAGGTAAAGGACCGCATCTGAATCCAGAAGATATTATGGTCAACGTCTACAAGCTCCGCGGAGTTGATCCGGGCATTAAAACCGCTATTGCTGGCGATGTCCACTTGAGTTCAGGAGCAAAGATCGATGCAGTCACGCAAACGGATTCGGGTCAACTCAACTGGCAACTCAGTTACGCGGAAGGCGAAGTCAGTTACACGCTCATTGTCGGTTACGGAAATTCACCGCAAAAACTTCAGGCGCGCTACGAATTCGCACTGCCTCCGGAGGAACCTATACTCTCCGATGCGGCGGAAACTCCAGCCGAGGATGCGTCTTCCGATGCCGTGAAAAAATACGCTGAAACTGAGATTCCAGCCGTGGAAACGCTCGAAAACGTTGAATCTGGATGGACCTATATTCAAGATAAGGATGCCGTAGTGGTAAAGTACCTGCACCCGACCCCGGATGTGCAGTTTGAACTTTCGAGATAGTCGTAGGCACACGCCGTGTACTGTTTCGCCACATTAAGGTAAATACATACCGGCGCAGATTCTTCAGAGATTCTCGCCAAAGTAAGGAGACGAATAAAATGGCTAAAAAGATTGTTTTCTCCACATTCATTCTGGTTACGGTAGCAATTGTCGCCCTTGTTATGTTTGCACATAATGCGGATGCGCAAGATGATGCAGCCGCTGCAGATGCCCCCATGGTAAATTTCAAAATCTTGGGCGGTTTCATCATTGAAGGTATTGTTTTTAGCATCGTCGGTCTAATAATTCTGATGGTCGGTTACAAAGTCTTTGATATAGCGACACCTTACGACCTGAACCGTCAGATCGCTGAAGAGAACAACGTTGCTGCGGGGATTGCGGTCGCAGGTGTCCTTGTTTCACTCGGTATCATTGTCGCCGCTGCGATGGGCGGGTAGTTCGCAAAGGCATAACTACTATGGACAATTCATTGAGCAAAAATTGCATCATCCTGCATGAAAATTGCACGACAGCGTTAACGCTCGAATGCATTGTTCGGCAATAGACTTGGCTTTTCTCGACCCCCCGTTCAATCAAGAGAAAGCATACAAGGCATGGGACGACAATCTACCACCAGCGGAGTATTGGGCGTGGATGCACGAGGTCTGTGCAAAGGTGTATGCATTGACTTCCGATGGTGGTGCAATTTATTTCATGCAACGAGAAAAGAACACAGAATTTGTGTTGCAGTGCTTGCGTGATACCGGATGGACTTTCCAAAACCTGATTATTTGGAAAAAGAAAACCTCAGCCGTACCAGGGTTGAAACGTTTCGGCAAACACTACCAAATCATTGCGTTTGCAACGAAAGGGAAAACACCGCGCGTTTTCCACCGGTTACGCATTGACCCGCCACTGCCGGTAGGTTATAAACATGCACGCGAAAATGGCATATTCGTTACTGACGTGTGGGACGATATCCGCGAGTTAACCTCGGGCTACTTTGCAGGCGATGAAGCGTTGCGTGATGCAGCGGGGAATCGCTTGCACAAACAACAAGCCCCTATTCAATTGCTCCTTCGGATTATCCTTTCGTCCACAAATCCTGGGGATGTTGTCCTTGACCCGTTCACAGGCTCCGGGACAACGCTCGTTGTCGCAGAACAACTAGAGCGACATGCAATCGGAATCGAACTTGACGCACATAATGTCAAGATCACTCAAAACAGACTTGCCGAACAAAGAAAGTCAGATGATATTTCTTGCTTTTTCAAGGATTACACCTGTACCCCAGACTTGGCAGCTATTTGGGGTAAAACTGCCCTAACGAGACAGTCCACATCCGCCGAGCTACCTGTCTCCAAACAGACAGCACTTTAGATAAAGGGGCGTAGAAGCAATGGCACAAACAACTTACTTGGCAGATCAAGTTGTCAGTGATGCGCAAATCCAAGAATGGGTAGAGACCTTCCACCAGCGAGGCTGCTTGTTCTTGCAGAACGTCTTGCCGCCTGATCTCTGTGCACAACTTCGGCAAGATTTAGAGTGGGCACTGACAAATAACCCGAACGGCTTAAACAGTGGGAACGCCACCGCAAACATGCACTTAAGCCACCGGATGTTTGAACACAGCGAAGCGAATCGTCGCCTGTTTGATCTGGAACCGATTGTCTCCTTTGCTGAAGCACTTGTTGCGGCAAATTGCCATGTTATTCACAACAATTCGTTTCAAACATTTCCGGGCGGCGGGATTACGTCGTGGCATCAAGACGATGCACTGCACTATATCGTAACGGACGGTGAACCGCCGAAGAACGTCCGGCTGCCGGTGCTGCTCTTTACAGCGAATTACTACCTTACAGATGTTACTGAGATTGAACACGGTGGTACGGAGGTTATACCGGGATCGCATCTTTTCGGTGCATCGCCACCGAACCCGATTGAAGGGACGCAATGGGAGGAAAACGTCCAGTATAACCTCGGAAAAGCCGGAAGTGTTATCATGTTCAATAATCAGGTGTGGCACCGTGGCGGCCCGAACCGGAGTCATCGTACGCGATATATCACACAGGTAACTTACGCACGCAGACTGGTCGGGCATAAATATTATCCGTTTATGAACTACAATATGCCCGATTCTGTATATAAAGACGCGAGTCCGCGCTTGCGTCGATTACTCGGTTTTCTCAACCACGGTGCTTACGGTTAGTTTCTGTGCTTACTGAGAGCTGATAACTGACAACCAACACCCAATATGAAAGCAATTGTTTTTTCAGAACAGGGCAGCGTTGAAGTGCTCCGCTATACAGACGTGCCGAAACCGGTACTTTATGCTGATGAAGTACTTATTAACGTCAAAGCCTGTGCGGTGAATTACCTCGACCTCCATGCCCGCCGGAACCGCCCGGAGATTGAAGCGAAACTCCGCCGAGGGGATACCCCGCATATACTCGGATCCGATATCGCTGGAACAATTGCTGATGTCGGTGCCGGAGTTGATTCTATTGCGGTTGGGGATCGGGTAGTACTTGCCCCCTGTATTCCGTGCGGTGCCTGTAGTGATTGTCATTGTGGCAACGAAAACTTGTGCGACGCACAGGTACTGATCGGTTTCCAAACCAACGGTGGGTACGCAGAATATGTAAAAGCACCCGCCGTAAACGCGATTCAGATACCGGACGCCCTGTCTTTTGTTAATGCTGCTGCGATGCCGATCGCCTATCTCACGGCGTGGCACATGCTGACGGCTCGTGCCCAACTTCGTGTGGGAGAGGATGTTTTGATTCTTGGTGTAGGTGGTGGTGTCGGAAGTGCCGGGCTGCAGATCGCGAAATTGAGTGGAGCGAGAGTCTTCGCCACGGCAAGCAGTGATGAGAAACTTGCCCGCGCTCGGCAAATGGGGGCAGATGTCACGATTAACTATAAGGATATGGATTTTTCAGAGGTCGTGCTTGATGTGACAGACGGTCGTGGCGTGGATGTGGTGCTTGAGCATGTCGGTGCTGCGACGTGGGAACAGAGCATCGCGAGCCTCGCAAAAAACGGAAGGCTCGTCTCTTGCGGTGTGACAACAGGCAATATCGGCGAAATTAATATCCGAAAATTGTATCAAAAGCAGATAACGATAATGGGCTCCGCCCTTGGTACGGCAGCAGAACTCCGAACACTCGTCAACCTCGCTGGACAGGGAAAATTGGAACCCATCATTCACCGGACATTACCACTTGAACGTGCCGATGCGGGACACTTATTGTTAGAGAATCGTAAGAATTTCGGTAAGGTCGTTTTGATTAATGCTTAGAACGGTACATCCCTATGTCGTTTTATTGTAGATCCCGTAATTACCTTTACAATGGCGAGGTTACAAACCCCGCCTGCAATAGGATATAGAGAGATGTTGTCTATCAAAGTGTAAATATATCTTTTGGTTCTCCAATAAAAATGCATAATCTCGCTAAGCCTTTTAGAACGACGGACGAGGGTGCTTTTTTTGAATGCACGGATCTAAGCAAAAACAATCTGATTTTGGGTGAAAAATCGGCGTTAATTTATATAAATTTTTCGTTAGGGCGCGCTCTTTTCAACTACCGCCTGTGTTTCCGCTTTTGTTTTTAGGAACTCATAGAACTCATAGAGCGTTTCTTTGTCTTTTTCTGTAAATTCCATCATTCCTTTGAACATAGCATCGACTTTCGGGTCTGCCAACAGATCACTGTAACTTTTTTCAGTTTTTCCGAGCAGATAGTCGGTGGTAACCTTTAGAGCGTCAGAGAGACTTGAGAGTGTTTTAAAGGAAGGTTTTCGGGTTCCGGATTCAAATTGCGAAATTGCAGCAGGCGTTAGGTTTGCCTCTTTCGCAAGTTCCGTCTGTGTCAACTTCAATTCATGACGACGTGTTTTTATGCGTGAAACGACTTTGTCTGCGTTAGGTTGTTTCGATTCTTTGGTCACGTTTGACTCCTTTTATCAGAAAGACATCGTTGGATTATCTTTCATTTTCATTTTTTCAGTGTCTCTAACAAAATTACAGAGATGCAGTTTTAAGAAGTTTTTGCTACGAAACGAGGCAAAAACGTGAAATATATTTTAACCCAAAAAGCCTCGAAATGCAAATTTTAATTTTAGTTTGACAAAAATTGTGATATTAGGATAAAATATACACATTATTACCAACATTGTAGCAAAATAGTCTGTATCGCAGACATTTAGAAAAGCCAGAATGCGAAAAAAATAAATGAGCCGCATATCACGATAAACAGCGGTGTCTTCTCTTCGCGAAGTGTGCCTTGGTAGCTATCCTCAATATAAATCAACATTCGCGTATGTACCTACCGAGAAAAGAGAAAAAAATAAGGAAAGGTGAGGGACTTTACAATATGAGAATGCGTAGTAGATGTGAATATCGCTCGCAACGTTCTGCTTTCGTAATAAGCGTATTAACGTTAACATTTTTTGCGTCTGTGCTATTAGTCGCTGGACTTTCGGATACTGTGTATGCACAGACAGTTTCGAGCCCCGGTATGAAAACCGCTGCGATTCAGATCCGAGATGACATCTCTATCGGCAACATCCGAAAGGATATTGCCCGTCTGTCAAGTCTTGAGAGCCGTGTAACCGGCTATCCACAAGCCGCAAGCGGTAGTAAGTACATCTTTGACCGATTCGTTGAAATCGGTTTGCAAAACGTTGAGAGCCGTGAATTCTCGGTCACCGTGCCGATTGATCACGGGGACAGTATCATTGAAGTGCTCTCATCTGATGCCACTGTCCTGCATACCTTTAAACTCACTCCGCTTTGGCCCAACCTTGTACGTACTTCACTTTTAGCAGACGGTATTAAACACACTGTATTAGCAGGGGAATCCCTTGAAGACATTGCTAACAGTTTCCAAGTTGATGAAGCCACTATCCTCGCACACGAACGAAACCAATTTTTGGCGACACCTGTAGTAGAAGGGAGTACTGTCTATATCCCGACAGGTGGGTTATCCGGTCCGCTTCTTTACGGTGATGACGCTGAACTCGCTGATTTCAACGGCACCAATATCGGTGGATTTTGGTACGAACTCCAAGACGGAGATACCCTCACAACACTGGCACGACGTTATCGCATCACCGAAGCCAGCATTACCGACGACATACTCAATGAACACCTCCAAAAAGCGTCTGATGGTATTGATAACGATGAAGACGGCACTATTGACGAATATGGCGAAATCCCTCTGCTGTCTGAGATTCGAGGATGGGCAACAGACGGTATTGATAACGATGCCGACGGTTGGACAGATGAGGTCCCCGGTGACGATACAGACGGTATTGATAACAACAAGGATGGACAGGTTGATGAATCCGGCGAGTTCGTCGCTGCGAGTGAATCCAATATCTTTATTCCGAAAGGTGCGATCGTCCTCCTCGACTTCAACTCCAGTACCCGCTATATCAACGCTGCGATGCTCGGTGGCACTGCGGTGATCTTCATCCAACCGGAAACGACCATCCGAGGCGAAGCGGAAAACAAATTTGGCACCGTCCCTGCTAACATCCCACGGTTTTGGATTTCTAAAACAGATGCCGATGTCCTGACAGCACTCCTTGAAGAACAACATGTGGAAGGTAATCAAGTTAATGTTCGTGTCCGTGGTAAAATGACTTGGGAACGCCGCGTTGGACAAAATATACGCGGGTTTTTAGAGGGCGGCGATCCAACGCTCAGCGATGAACTCGTCGTTATCACTGCATATTACGATGCTATGTCCGTCGTCCCGGCAATGGCACCGGGTGCAGATCCGACCTGCGGGATCGCAACACTTATGGAACTCGCACGTCTCTTTAGCCAACCGCAGTATCGGCCCGGCTATTCCGTCCTTTTTGTTGCAGTTGACGGACACTTCCAAGGACTTGCTGGCATGCGTGCATTTATGGAAGGTATCGGGCAGGATATTGTCGGTGCTGATACAGACTCACCGGGTACGCCAACAATGCACGGGCTCCGCCGCGGACTCTCTACAGATATTATCGAATTTGAGGAACTCGGTAGAAGACTCCTACTTTCAATTGACCGGAGCGTCCTCGTCGATCTCCCTTCTAATTTCTTCCACGGTATACACCAAGTAAAGGCTGATATCGAATCGCTCGGCATAACGCTTGACGGTTTGGCGGAGACGCGCTCCGAAATCAACCATCTCACGAACCAACAGCGCGATTTTTCGGAACGTCAAAAGAAGCAAGCGGACAGGAATCGGAAACGAGAGAAGCAAGGATTTACCGGCGAAGAGAAGAGCCTCCTGTTAGCGAATCTTGCGCGTTCAAAGAAAGAGGCTTTGCAAACAACACACTTCCTTCGAGATGTTGTTGGGAGACTCGCTGAAGTCCGTACAGTTGCGCTCAACACAAGCCGAACCGCTCAAACGGAATTAATTGAGACAATCGCACTCCCAACTGCCCGACTTGATGTATGGGCAGTCGACAAACTTATTCGCTCCATAGAAGCAGGTGAGGTAGATGAGTATGCGAAGCATCCGAACGATGCCTATCTGCATCCAGAACAACGGGAATCGACATGGTATATCCCTGTGCCAGAAGACCTTCCAGAAGAACTCGTCTCTGATATAGAGACCCTTAACAGAGTCCTTGCAGATTGGGAGATGAGCGATAAACGTAAGTTTGCGCTGATGTGGACTCCGGAAAAAGTCCTTGATAGACACCTCGACCTCCATAGTCTCAATAATGCCAAAAAAGCACGCAGCATCTTAAATGCTGCTACTGAGACCCAAGAGAGTGCTGTCGAAAAAGAGACGCAACTCCTCGAAAAAGTGCTCTCACAAATCTCTGACAGCCAACCCGAAGAAGATAAAATTAAGGCAAGTATCCGCAAGCTCAAGGAAACAGCATTGTGGAAAGGAGCTGATGATGGAAAGCTGCTCTACAGCGAAAAATACTTGTCGAAAGCTGGTGTGGAACGCCTCAACACGATTGATACGCAGCTCCGACAACGTTTCGCTGAATCCGATGATACCGTTGATACTGGTGTATTGGTTGCGGATCTGCTCAAAGATAAGCAAGGGATCTTTGAAATTGCCCTCCGAAATGCTCGATTGGAGCGATCACGTATTCAGAATTTGCTTGCGACATCTGAAACTTTAGGACGTGAGTATCTGGCTGAAGAACGGCTTATCTTGGAAAACTATCTATCGGAGAGTGAAGTGCAACAGGCACTTGAGCTCCGTTCACGTGTTGCAGCATATATTACTGAAAAGGAGCTGTTAGCAACCGTCAAAAAACGTGCAGAAACAGACCTTGTGGCACTTGACAACCTGCTCAAACGTCTTCCGTCATTGAATACGGATGTCGATGAAGAGACGAAAAACTTGCTACGCGACAACATGCTAACCCTTCGGAACGCTCGCTTCCGCAACATTCAGAGTCGTATTGAAAAGATGTTGCGCATTGATACCGACGAATACAATCGAAAACTCGGACAGATTGAAGCGGCGATTGCACTTCAGGACCTGTTCAACCGTTACTACACCTCGCTCTTTATTAGTGTTGACCTCTCATCTCAATCGGATCAGTTCGGTGTATTCAACAAAGGTTGGTTCTATGATCAAGAACCCGAATTTGTACTCCGTCGTGAGTTTGCGAGTATCGGTAATAAACTAGCGACTTACGCACAAGATGCCGATTTCGGTGTTCGTATCCGTAAACTCTGGCAGTGGACAGATGACCAAATCCGGCAAGCCGTTATGGCACGCCAGTGGAATGTTGCGAACGGGATTTCTGATAAGGCAGCTCTTGAAGGGAAGACACTCGAAACCTTGCTCAGTTCACATTTCGGTAAACTGACTGGACTCGGCGGCGTGAGCCGACTCATGAAGATGCAGTTCGAGCAGTGGCGCAATCAAGGCGAACCCTCCGAGGATATGCTCAAAGATATGGATTATATCCGAAAAGAGGTAGAACGCTTCATCCGAAACGATGTGCGCAGTGCGAAGAAGAATCGGAAAAACAGCATTCGGACGCGCGGGCGGCTTGATGCCATGCTCCGGCTCCGACATGAAGATCCGGACACTTTCACAGATGACGAAATTGAGGACATCAAAACCTTGATTTCCATTGCTGGTCTCGGTGGACAGTCGAATTTCGTGAACGCCATATCCGCGAGTGGCGGAAAAACATGGAAAACATACATCCCGGGTAAAATTGCTTTTGACAGTGAAGTTGCCACACTTGTTGGAAAAACCGGTATCGCTTTTGCGACAATTGAAGATGCCCGTGTTTTAACCGATACGCCTCTTGATACAATTGATCGCGTCGATTTACATGAAGGCGGTAATCTCCATCAGCAGGCACAGACACTGGCATCAGTACTCATTCAAGCCCTTCGCGACGAGGAGATGCCGACGGCCGCTCGGGTCGGCAATTTCTACTGTAACCTCTTTGGTGATGTCGTGGAATTCGACGCACGTGAATCCGCGCTCCCCAATAAACCGGTGCCTTACCCAATATTGACTCTTCGCAGAAAGCACAAGACTATGATGGGTGTCCGTGGTGATCTGTTTGTTATGGGAGATAACAAAGGCAACTTTGAGGTGCCTGGATTAGCTATGGAGGGGAGAGCCACACGTCGGCTCGGGGGTGCGCAAGAGGTAGAGGCATATATCCTTGACAAGGATTCAGGCGATATCGTCTATGCTCCCGACTTAGGAAACTACGGCGCGAAGTTGCTTCCAAATAAAGTGCCTATCAACACCCGTCGCCGCGGATGCCGTGTTGTTACATTCCCATGTGTGTCCACGACTATCTACGATTTGGTTGATCAGCGTTACTTGCGGACCTTGCGAGAACTCGAAATTTATGACGCACTCACCGATAGCGCGCCGGAAAAGTTCGGAATGTCCAAGCCGTGGCAACAGGAGGGTGTCTCCGCAGCAGAACCGATCGCACTCGTCTATAGTGAACCGAACACCCGTATTAAAATCGGCATGGCTTACGGACAGATCGGTAAACGTCTTTTGCTTATCAAGGCGACAAAGAGCGGTATGAAGAACCCGACGCTCTATACGGGGGAAGGGTTTGTGGTGCGTGAAAACGGTCGGATTCGTATGACTCCGTACGTCGTTGTCCGAGATATGTGGTGGCTTGACGAGAACCGCTCACGACTTTATAAACGTTTCGGTATCTCCAGTGATCGACTTGATCAACTCCATCAGTATGCCAGCGAATACCTTGCGCGCGCGGAGACCGAATTGCTCCAAAATGACTACCAGCAGGCACTCAAACTTGCCCGAGCCGCTTGGGGTTACGAATCACGCGCATACCCTGATGTCAAACAGACCGGTAACGATGTCGTCAACGGTGTGATGTTCTACCTTGCTCTGCTAATGCCGTTCGCCTACTTTATGGAACGCCTCATTTTCGGGTTCCCCAATATCCACAAGCAAATTATTGGATCGTTTGGTATCTTTTTACTTGTGTTCTTCTTCTTAAGTCAGGTCCACCCTGCCTTCCAGATTACGACGACTCCGATAATTATCTTGATAGCGTTTGTTGTCCTTGCGTTGACAGTTATCGTTATCAGCATCATTATCCGAAAATTTGAGGAGCAGCTCGAAAAGATTCGCCAAGAAGGGAACAAGGTTTACAAGGCAGATGTCGGTCGATTGAGTGCGAGTGCAGCAGCGTTTAGTTTAGGGATCTCCAACATGCGGAAACGGAAAGGCCGCACGATCCTGACCTGTTGTACGTTGGTCATCCTGACCTTCACTGTAATTTCGTTCACCTCTGTTCGGACGTTTATGCATCCGAACAGAACGAGTCTGCCACAGGTCACTCCACGTTATACGGGCCTCCTCATCCGCGACCAGTACTGGCGTCCACTTGAAGAACCGGTATTAACCTCCGTGCGGAACGATATGCAGAAGACCCAAATCACAGTCTCCGACTTTGAACGGCTCCTGGAACGTAAGAACGATATTCTTATCAAAGATAAACAACAACCGATCAATATTCCAGAAACCATTTCAGATTTAGAGCGGGGCGGATTTATCCAACAGGTAGACGAAGAATCCGTTGTGAGTGTCCGGAATACGATTGCCCCGCGTGCGTGGTATCAGTCTTCGGGTACCGGTGATCAGTCGTTTGTCCAGTTGACCCGTACACCAAACGAAATAGATACATCACCGCCGACGCATCAACTGACGGGTGAAGCGTTAACGTTCGCTGCGAATATGCTCGTCGGAATGGGCGAATCAGAACCTTCTGTTACAGGTATTGATAGATTTTTGCAATACGGAAAATGGTTCGATCCTGCGGATGCGAGTGAATGGCCCACGGAATGGCCTTATGCGATTGTTCTTCCGAAAGGGATGGCAGAATTGCTGAAAATCACCGAAAGCGACATGGGTAAAGCGACCGTTTCTGTCTATGGTGCGGACTTCACCGTCGTCGGTGTCCTCGGTATCGGATTCAAAGACCTCACTGATAACGATGGTGAAGAACTCACACCGGTTGATTATCAGTTGATGCAGCAACAACGGAGTCGTGGTGCTACTGGCGATGAGACGCTCGAAGGCGAATTGCAGAAATACCTCCACCTGACCCCTGACAGCATAGCGATCCTGCCTTACGAGGTCGTTATGAATCAAGGTGGGACACTCCGCAGCGTCGCCGTTAACATGGAGCCGAGTGGAGATGATCCGAAGATGCTCGGTGCTATTGATAAGTTGGATCTCATCATGGCACCCCTTATGAACCGTATTGCTCTCGACTTCTTCGTTGGCCGCGATAAAGACACATATCTCTATAGCAGTATCGGGATGACGAGTTTCAGCGGGATGGGTAACCTATTTGTACCGATCTTGATCGCTGCCCTCATCGTTCTTAATACGATGCTCGGTGCAGTCTATGAACGTGTCCGAGAGATCAGTATTTACAGTTCAGTTGGTCTCGCGCCGGTCCATATCGCCTTCCTATTTCTTGCTGAGGCGTGTGTATACGCTATCGTCGGTGCTGTCTTGGGATACCTGATGGGCCAGGCAATAGCGACGACTCTTGTCCACTTCGGTTGGCTTGCAGGGTTGACACTCAACTATTCATCAATGTCAACGGTTGTTGCGACAATTATCGTCATGATTGTTGTGCTTCTGAGTACTCTCTACCCAGCAGTTAAAGCCTCACGGATGGCTGTCCCGGATATTGAGCGTAAATGGAAGCTTCCGGAACCGGAAGGCGATGTGTGGCACTTCAATCTACCTTTTACAGTACTTGAAGAAGAGGCACTCGGCTTGAACGTCTTTATGCGTGACTATTTTGAAGCGCACGCCGATGAATCGGCAAGCGATTTCTATACCGATCAGGTCGCCTTCAGCGAAACGGCAGAGGATTCCTACCAGATTAGCATGATGGTATGGTTGGCACCATACGATTTAGGTGTGAGTCAGTCAATCCAGTTCGTTACATCGCCGGTTGGTGGCGAGGAAGAGGACCTTTTCAAAATCACGTTGGATGTCAATCGTGAAAGTGGCGAGATCGCATCTTGGAAACGTGTGAACCGACGTTTCCTCAACCTCCTCCGGAAGCAGTTGCTCATCTGGCGTACATTTAGCGTCGATGTTCGAGCAGAATTCCATGAGCGGGGTAGGACAGAAGGTATGGAATCGTCAGATGAAGAGACAACACAGATGAATCCGGCAATGACACCAGCGGATTAGCCATCAGCCATTAGCACGGGCGAGTACGCCCTTTCAGCCGTCAGCCAGAGACTTTTGATTAAACGAACCGCTCTTTACTGACTGCTGATAGCCAATAGCCGATAGCCAATCGCGAATTAAAAAAAGGACAGAAAGCGTGGAAAGAGTAGCAGGTTTTATTATCATCGTTGGTACCATATTATGGCTGTTTAGTGTTATCGTCCTTGAAGGACGTTGGCAATGGCAAATGTTCTCGGCTCTTGTGCTGACAATTGGTATCTTCTGTGCGCATTTTTGGGAAGAGTTACGAGACACTGACAGCAGCAAAGATTGACCAAGAACTCGCGCCTTAGCAAAATTATCGGTAGACGAGTTCTTGGTCAAAGGCGACGGACAAGAGTGAGTCGCCAGAGGCATCAGTTATTGGTCAGCAGACCAACGAGACCTACTGATAGCTGATAACTAAGAAAAGGAGAACATTCAACTTGGCGAGAGAAAGAGTATCACAAGCAGATGAATGGCAAGCTTGGGCGCAGCGATACGACATCGAAGGCGGTATCCGTACCTTTGAGTCGGGTTTGACGGTTAAAGTGTTCGTCGGAGCACTTTTCGTTGGCTTGTTGATGATGCCAGGCTCCATCTATCTCAGTTATGTATCCGGCGAATCCGGTGCGGGTGCGGCCCCTTGGGTTGCGGTGATTCTATTCACCGAACTCGCGCGGCGTTCTTTTACGACTGCCCGGCGGCAAGAGCTCTATATGCTCCTCGGTTTAACCGGGGCAGCTGTAGGGAGTGGGATGCAGTACCGGAGTTTTATTTGGTACGCCTACTTTATCAATACCCCGCAGGCGGCTTCTTACGAAATTGCGGACAAAATACCGGCGTGGGTTGTACCGGCAGGTGATTCTGTCGGTGTGCTGACGCGGAGTCTGTTACATCCAGACTGGTTACTCCCTATTGGTGTCTACCTTGTGGGAAAACTTCTCGGAACCTTACGATCTGTCAGTGCACAGTATATTTTGTTCCGACTCACAGCAGACCTCGAACGGCTCCCATATCCGATGGCACCGATTACCGCGCAAGGTGCAACCGCACTTGCAGAAACGACAGGAAAAGAAGAGACTTGGCGATGGCGGGTCTTCTCTATCGGGTCAATGGCGGGCCTCGTCTGGGGTTTCCTCTATATTGGTGTTCCGTCGCTTACCGGTGTCATGATGAGCACGCCGATTCAGATCCTGAAGATCCCGTGGATAGATTTCACGCAGAGCATTGAAGGATTCGCCCCGACAGGTGTTTTCGCACTTCGAACTGATTTCGGGCAAATGCTCTTTGGGTTTGTGCTGCCGTTCCCTATTGTGATGACAGAGTTCATTGCCGCGATGGCAACGCAATTCGTTTTGAACCCACAAATTCTCTACCGATTTGAGATACTCCATCAGTGGAAACCTGGCTTGGATGTTCGCGCTGTCGGTCTATACAACGGTCTGGATTTCTGGATGTCTGCTGGCATGGGGAAATCTTTTAGTTTCGCGATTGTCGGTATGGCGGCTTCGATTCCGATGCTCTTTAAAATGCGGCGGTCGAAGAAAACTGCAGGCGAACGCGGCTCCTTCGCTCCACCACCGAACCGAGGCGATTTCCCGATATGGTTGATGGGGTTGTTGTGGCTCGTCGGCATGGGTGGGTTCGTCTGGTTGATCCATTGGATGGTCCCTAATTTTCCATTGAGTTTCCTATTAGGCTTTGCATTCCTGTATACACCACTCAACTCATATATCACCGCCCGAACTTTCGGGGTCTTGGGACGCGACCTATTTGACATACCGTACCTTCACGAAATTACCTTTATTTTGAGCCGATACGAGGAGGTGGACATCTGGTTCGCCCCCCTACCTGACGAAGATTACGGGCGCGGTACACAGAGTTGGCGGGTTCTTGAATTGACAGGTACAACCTTCACTTCAAATCTCGCTGGTACACTACTGATTATGCCGATCCTGATTGTTAGCGGAATTGTCGTCCTCCACTTCATCTGGAAGATTGCACCGATTCCGAGTGCCCAGTATCCATACGCGCAGATGATGTGGCCCATTAACGCTACAAACGAATGTCTCTGGAAAACGTCACTCCGGGATGGAAATAGCCAGATGCTGCAAGCGATTCGCGGCGATTATGTCGCCGCCGGGTTTACTGGAAGTCTCGCCATCTACGGGATGTTGTGGTACTTCAAACTCCCCTCAATGTGGTTCTACGGCATTGTTGGTGGCATCGGTGCTGATCCAGGCAGTATGATTGCGCGGCTACTCGGGGCGGTCATCGGTCGATTCTACATGATTAAACGGTTCGGTATGAAACGCTGGTATATGTTCAACCCGGTCCTCGCGGCAGGATTCGCTTGCGGAGTCGGTCTCATCGGTATGGGAACAGTTGCAATCGCCCTCGTCTCGAAAGCCGTTATTGTTAAACCGTTTTAATGGTTATTGGCTATCGGCTGTCGGCTGTCGGCTTTCAGCAAAGAGAATGTTTGTTAAACCATAGTTCTCTATCTGATGGCTGACGGCTAATAACTGATGGCTGACGGCTAATAACTGATAACTTATAACTATTAAAACATGGATTGGACTGTTTTTGGCTGGGCAGGAATACAGCTTGAAATCCCTACGACCTGGGAACTGAGTGGACTCAGTGGAGATCAGAAGACGGGTTATCTCCGGCTTGATGACGGTGAGATGCCACGTCTTGAGCTCAAATGGGCACCGACTCGAAAGAAAAAACCGGACCTCCACGTGACACTCGACGAATACTTCAAGTTGATTCGTAAGACGTATAAAAGAGGTAGCGATCTCTCCTTCCGCCGGAATGTTGACCTTATCAAAGATGCTGAGTTTTTTGAGGGACGCACCGTACTCGGTTTTAGTTGGAAAGGGAGTATCCGTGCCAACGGATTGATTTTCCACGCTGGAAAACGGATTATAATCGTACAGGTGATGGGACGCCTTAAAGAAAACTGGAGACCGACAGTCCTTCGGATTATCCAATCAATCGTTGACCGTAGTGATGACCCGCTGATCTTATGGAGTGCTTACGGACTCAAGTTAGGCGTGCCGAAAGAATATAAGTTGGAACGTCAGAAGCTTCTCAGCGGATACCTGCTGTTCGCATTTGGTGCGAAACCGTCACGCTTTCAGATACCTATAAAGATTGCGAAATTGGCAGCGAACCGCTTACGAAAAACTGACGCGCCTCTCGAAAAAATAGACTTCTCTCCCCCCGACAGAGGACGACTCAGCGTTGAGCGATACGGACCGGCTGAGGTAATGCTCAGTGACTATAAAGACGCACAGAACCCATTGGAGACATGGTTTCGCGCCAAATATGCTAAAGCGATTCGCGGATACGGGTTTGAGGTGACATCCGACACTGAAACCGAAGATGAACGTCTGACACTTACCGGAGAACAGACACGCCTCTATGATAGTGTACCGTTCAGTCCAGTGTTGATGTTCGATAAATTATCCAAACGGACGGCACTTGTGTTCCATCTCTGGCATTGTCGTCATTCCAATCGCATCTATGTCATCCAGTCCATCGGTAGCAACAACGCACACCCGACAGTCCAAAAAGTCGCTAACAGTATTGAAAGCCACTGATAGCAGTTAGCCATCAGTCATCAGCCATCAGCAAAGAGGCACTCACTAAATATAAATGAAAACCTCTTAACTGACATCAGATCGTCAGGTAAAATAAATAAATGCTAAACAGAATTTTATACACTCTCAAACTCAAGAAACGTCCCGATGTGGATCGCACGCAGGTTATGAAGTCTTTTCCGGTGCGGAATCAGGTGATAAATTGGGAAATAGACGACAAAGGCGAAGCCTCACTGGTCATTCCACAGAAGAATAAACTCTGGATACGGCTCGCCGGTAAGTTCTTTATGCTGCCTGATAAAAGGGTAATCGTTTTGGATTCTATCGGAACCTATGTGTGGAAGATGTGTGACGGCAAACATACGATCTCGCAAATTGTCAAAAGTGTCCAAAACCAGTACCAGTTAACACGTAAAGAAGCGGAAACATCACTTTTTACGTTTATGCAGCAACTCGGGAAACGGAACTTCATCCAGTTCGCTATCCCAGAGCAGAACGCACCAGCGACACCTGAACCCGAACCTCAAAAACCGGGACTTCTCGGATTCCTACAGCGGCGATAGTTAAAAGCAAGTAGCAGTTAGCCAAAGCACCTCTTAACTGAAAACTTTGACCAAGAACGCGACTCCGACATCAATACTAAAGGCACGCGTTCTTGGTCAAGACCAGCAAGGAGAAAAAAAAATGAACGAACAAACAGAAATCGGTAATGTTGACGCAGCTTTCGCTGAAACACCGGAACGTTTCGAGCGTCTGATTCCGAAAGAGAATACAGTGCGTGTCCGAAATCTTATCAAACGCTACGAGATGGGAACACAGACCGTCGATGCACTCCGCGGTGTTAACTTCCAAATCCAGCGCGGCGAATACATCTCTATCATGGGACCCTCCGGCTCAGGAAAATCAACGCTCTTCAATATGATTGGTGGACTCGACAAACCGACTGAAGGCAGAGTCTATATTGACGAGGTAGACATCGCACAACTCGACGCTTACGAACTCGCCTGGCTCCGCTGCCGAAAAATCGGTTACATCTTTCAGTCGTTCAACCTCATCCCTGTTATGACAGCACTTGAAAACGTTTCACTTCCGATGATTTTCGCTGGTATGAGTGCCGATGATAGCAGAGAAAAAGGTGTTGATCTCCTTACGCTCGTTGGACTCGGCGATCGTGTACAACATAAACCGTTGGAACTCTCCGGTGGACAGCAGCAGCGCGTCGCAATCGCACGCTCCCTCGCAAACGATCCCGCGATTGTCCTTGCTGATGAACCGACCGGAAACCTTGACACGAAGACCGGATTAGAAATTATTGATCTACTCCGTCGTCTTAACGATGAAAACGCCGTGACGATTATCACAGCGACACACGACCACAAGATGTTAGATGTTTCCGACCGTATCTTTCACATGGAGGACGGTAAAGTCGATAAAATCGAATCACGCGATGAAATTGATCTACACGTCGGTAAATTAGACGGCGAAGAGGTAGGATAAATAGTTTAGGGTTATAAGTTATAAGTTATAAGTTAAGAGGGGTCCGATTATCCAATATCTTTTGGTAACCGTCCGTACTTTAATTGAGAAACGACGGTTACAAAGAGATAATCAAGCATCAGAAACCAGACTTATAACTTATAACCAACGACTTATAACTGCTAAAATATGAGCATCTATGAACGCTTAGGTATCCGCACAGTAATTAATGGCAACGCAACGCTCACGCGGCTTGGCGGGTCTATCATGCCCCCGGAGGTCGTCGCTGCGATGGCGGATGCTTCTAAGCACTTCGTAGACATCATCGAACTTCAAAAACGCGTCGGTGAAGAAATCGCGAAACTCACCCACAACGAAGCGGCTTATGTCTCCTGCGGTGCCGCCGCTGCCCTAACCCTTAGTACCGCCGCGTGTATTACCGGACTGGATCCTGCCAAACGTGAGAAATTACCCCACCTTGATGCATCTATGAAAAGCGAAGTCATCGTACATCGCCACGGTCGCGTCGGATACGATTTCGCTGTGCGTCAGGTCGGTGTCACGTTCGTGGAGATCGGCAACGAAAACGGCACAACATCTGACGAGTTAGAAGACGCTATCACCGACAAAACCGCTGTGATCTTCTATTTCGCCAACCCCGGCAGAGAACATCTCTGGGTCCCATACACAAAAGCCATCGCAATTGCCAAAAAACGCGGTGTTCCACTCGTCGTTGATGCCGCTGCGCAGCTGCCACCGCCTGAAAACCTCTGGCGTTTTACGGAGATGGGTGCTGATTTAGCCCTCTTCAGCGGTGGAAAAGGCTTGTGCGGGCCCCAAAGTAGTGGACTGATCGTCGGAAATAAATCGTTGATTGAAGCGATCGCTTTCAACGGACCGCCGCACCCCTTTATCGGTAGAGGCATGAAAGTGGGTAAGGAAGAATTGGTAGGGCTGCTCGCCGCTATAGAGTGGTACTTGGGACAAAACCATGAGGAACTACAGCAGTCTTATGAAGACCAGGTTACCTACTATGACGAAATTTTCGCGGACATCCGAGGCGTTACTGTCCACCGTAGTTTCCCTTCCGAAGCCGGGCAGCCGATGCCACGCACTGAAATCAGATTTGACGAGGAACACCTCGGCATCACACGGAACGAAATCCTTCAGCAACTCGCGGAAGGTGAACCCGCAATCGACATCGCAGGCGCAGGCACGAACGGTGTCCTGATTAATGGACAGACCCTGATGCCCGGAGAAGTAGAAATCATCGCACAAAGACTAAAAAACATTATTTTAAGGAATAATAAAAAAAATGAGACTTAATAACGGTATTCGCCTGACATGGCTCGGACATTCTACCTTCAAAATCGAAGCAGACGGACAAACGATCTTGATTGATCCGTGGGTAACAAACAACCCCGTCTGTCCTGATGCACTCAAAACCTTTGACGTACTCGACGTAATCCTCATAACGCACGGACACGCCGACCATATCGGCGATGCTGTGCCACTCGCTAAAAAACATTCGCCGACAGTCGTATCTATTGTCGAAATCGCTGGATGGCTCGGTAAACAGGGTGTTGACAACGCTATTGGGATGAACAAAGGTGGCACTGCTACCGTCGGCGGTATAAAGGCGACGATGGTTTCAGCGAACCATAGCAGCAGCTTCACAGAGGAAGACGGCACAACAGTCTATCTGGGTGAACCGGCAGGCTACGTGATTGAATTTTCAAACGGCTACAAAATCTATCACGCTGGGGATACGAACGTCTTCGGAGATATGCGGATTATCGGTGAGATTTACCAACCCGATCTGGCACTGCTCCCGATTGGCGACCATTTTACAATGGGACCACGTGAAGCTTCGTACGCCGCGCAGTTGCTCAACGTGCCAGCGATCCTACCGATCCATTACGGCACCTTCCCACTCTTAACAGGAACACCGGAAGAACTCCGTAAATTGACAGCATCTCAGGATGTGGAAATTATCACATTGGCGGTCGGAGAGACCTTAGATTAAGACAATTCTTTGTAGCACAAACTGTTAGTTTGTGTCTTATGAGGCGACATAACAAGGTGAGGCACTTTTAAAACTCTCTTTCCTCCTCAATTCTCGCGCGTTCAATGTCCTCCTCCAATTCCTGAATATACTCATCAAGCCATTGTTTGACGTTCCTGTCTTCTTCGGATACTTTGATATGAAGTAGCTTGTCCTTTTTTGACTCAAGGTACAAACTACGCTCCCCCGAGTACGCCTCTGTTGAATAATTCGCACTTAGATTTCTGCGAACATCTTCGCGTTCACCGTAATTAACGAGGAAGGCACGTACAAGAGAATCTTGCCATTCATCCACTGAAAGTGTTTTGGAAACAAGTTTATAGGCGAAATACCAAGCGCGATTTTCCACATCCTCATCAATCCAATTCCAAACTTTTTCACGTGGAATTAAGGTTAATACTCCTCTTTCATCCGTTGTTGAGAGAGTCTTTTCGGAATCCCCCTCTTTAAGCCACTTTTCGAAGAAAAAGTCACGTCCTTCCAAGCGTTTGCTAACGTATTTCCAAACTTGTTCCGGATATTGTTTCGTCAATTCAGTCAGCACAGAGCGTGATTCTGTGTTGAATGCATCAAAAATAGTGCCTCCCTTTCCAAAATGAGGGAGAACTTGTTTGATAAATTCTAAACTCTTTTTTTCGTAGAGGTTTAGAAATGCTTTCGCGATCTCTGTCCAATAGTGATCTGTCATAGAGTTCATCTGATTCGGGATCAAATTCTCAAAGGTGGTTGGACGCACAAGCAATTGGAACGTCAGATCACACGGTAAATCTGATTCTTGCTTGTTATAAATATAATAAAAATAATGCAACTTGAGAGCAATTGGTACAGCTAATTCATCTGAACAATTCAGCAAAAACTTAATCCATTCGGTGAAGACTTCATCCGATAGGTTCTCTGTCACACTACTGCCGAAGAAAAACACGAAGGAGTCAACATGCATAATTCCTTTTTCAGCAAGTTTGAGAAGACGCAAACCGGCTTGATCCGTCATTCCAGAAAGACGCGTAATTTCTGGAATTAGCCCATTCAGTGTAGTATCGTCAACTAACGCGTCAAGTTGTTCCTCCCACGCTGCTACGTTAATGTCAAAAAGTGCTTTGAAATATCCTCCAAGGAAATACGCGCTTGCGTTGTCTACCACGTTTCGCCGCGCCTCAAGCAGTGTTGACAACAGGGTAAATCCATTGTCTTTTTTACCGAGTTGATACCCAAACGCGTATCCGTTATGTGCCTCAGTCGTAACGAGCCATGGTAATTCCGATTGCAAAAGATGAGGGGCTTCAACAGCCTGCTGAGCGAGTGTATGAACTTGCGGATGGCCTTCCTCAAAGTAGTTTTCGTTTTCGTCGAAAGCATCTACAAGTAAATTCGTCCCCACATACCGTTGCATCAGGGAATGAAAGTCAGAACCAATTAATTCATCCTTGAGGTGTTCCCAGCACTGTCTTATGTCGTCAGGTAGATCTTTTCCATTATGATGAAGGAATTCAACAACGGTTTTTATGAGCAGTCTGTTATCAACATAATTTTTTTCCGAAAACATTTGGATCGTATCAACAACCATGTTACTTAGATTCGGCCGCCTTGCAATTCGAGGTGCACGTTCTAGCAAAATACCCATAGCTTCTTCACGTTCATCCGCCGGTAAACGCTCGAATTGCTCCGACAAGAGTTGCCATACTTGACGGTAAGCATCGAAAAGTTCACCGTATGTTTTAGGTTCCCAAAAGTCAATGTCGTTACGTAACCCCCGATATTCTGCACCAGACATCCGCGAAAAATGGTCAAATTCCAAACCTGCGTTGCAAGCTTTCAAGGCAAGGAGTCGTCGTTCTTTTGATCCTGATTCAAATGCTTCTTTCAAAACAGGCAAACGCTCTGCCGGAGATGCTTCAGTCGGGGCGACTTTCCCACGTCCGGGTGAAAAAAGCCCAGCAAATACACCACTGGCATTGTTTGACCAACCTTCATTTTCTGCTTCGCCGAGAGCAAGAAGCAACCGCGCTGCATCAACAAACAAATCCCGCTTCATAGCGATTTTTTCAAGTGCCGATATTACGTCTCTTCGACCAGTTGTGAAATGGAAAAGGTCCTCTCTATCCCAGGTCCCCATTGTTCGCATCAGGCATCTTAAGGCTGCTTTAGGATCCGCTTCAGCCAATGCGAGAAAAAAACGGCTACCCAACCTTGTCTTTAGATATTCGCCATCCCGAAAAGGACCGTTTGGACCGAGCAGGTCTTTGACAATTCTCGATGCAGACTCTGATTCTTCGGCGTACCGAAACATCTCGTCAAACCATTCAGTCAATTTAGATTGAGGAGGTAAATTTTGGGTGAAAGTTTCAAGATCAAATGAGCTCCCGTAAATCCGCCACCATTCTACCCATAATTTGATATGAAGTGCTTTCGGTGTAATGTAGAGCGTGGACTGACCTTGAAGAATCTTACGTTTCTTGAGATCATCGACAATTTTCTGAAACCTGCTCCAAGTGACCAGGGGGTTAGCTTCTTGAACTTTCTTGGCAATTGCTTGTGCATCAGCGATAACAGCCCCCCCAAAACCAAATCGCTTAAAAAGTGCGATGTACTGCAGCACTAATTCTCTTTGCTGAATTTCTGGATTATCTAGTTTCTCTCTTGTAAAGTCAACGTAGAAACTCTGGTAGAGATAATCATTACTAAGTAGTTGCGATGGATCCCTTGGGTAACTAACTAAAACTTTACCTATATGATGCGCCATACGTGGAGAACCGTCACAGAATTCTATATATTGCTCCGCTTGTTCCTCGGAGATCCCATGTCTTTGAATAATAGTAGAAATCTGATTGTCCGTCAGCCTCAAGGTTTCCAATTCAGAAATATCACTACCAGCCACTGGATCGTAGTCGTTATAGATGCTAATCAGCTTAATCCGGGGCCCCCGATTCTGCAGTTCATTCCAAATATCATACCGGCTGCTTGGATCGCATTCATCAATTATCAAAACAGTCGAAAAGTGATTATCCTCACGGAGGATTTCACGTCTCAGACCGGTGGTACGATACTCAGCAGGCGTGCAGTAAATAACAAGGGGTTCTAAATCGTCTGTTCTTGTCGCCTCCAAAGCAAGCCTTGTTTTACCGATGCCGGGTTCACCTAACACTCGCACGTGAACGGCGTTAACTTTTTCCCGCAATTCACTTCGGATTTTTTCAACTAATTCGTCCTGCACCCCCGCAGCAACAAATGGAACTTGCATATCCGCATTGCTCGCCCAGCTCCGATGCGTTTGAAAATCCGATCTATCGCGTTCATTCACCCATAATGCCAAAGATGGAAACACCTGAAGAAAACCGATAAGCTTACCCTGCGTAAAGACTTCAACTTTGGGATGCGAATAATCGCAATGTTTTAAGTATTCCTCAATGTGAGAACAAATTTGCTGTCGATCAGACTCAACAGGATCAATTCCGGTGCAAACCAAAACGTAAGCGCCATCAGCATCAAGGCAAGCACGAATGCTTTCACCAAGGTTCTGCAATTCAGGCGTTTTCGTTCCGAAGAGTTCTTTCTTGATAACTGATTTCTGCCACGGTTTAAACGATGCTCCCGATTTAATTTGATAACTAGTTTTGCCTTGTTTAATGATTCCTTGTCCTATTGTGATCTGCACATCATCAACGGTAGCATCAATGCCACCGTCCGGGACATTAACCCAAGGTGAAACGTTAATCTTGCTGATCTCCACACCGAGTCGGCGCGCTTCCGCCCAAAGCAACCGTCGGAAGAATTCAACGGCTGTGTTTTGATCAAGGCGAGTAAGGTCTTCGTTTCTCACAGTGAAAATCGTGTCGTTATTCATGACATAACTCCGAACAATTCAAGATACGATTAGGATACCATATTTGGTAACCCATGTCAAATGCATCTGCAAAAATTACCGAAGCAAAGCATCCCGATAGGGACCTTGTAATCCAAAGGCATTCACAGTTCTGAGTAATTCCTGTGGATTGCCTGTATCGTAGCGTTGACCTGCGACTTGAATCGGTTTCATCTGGGTTTGCCTTTAAGCGAAGATGCCCGCCAAACTTTGACGGACATCTCATTTGCAATGTGCTGTGTTTTCTATAGGCAGCGCACTTTTTAAAACAGACTATTGGGCGGATTTGAGTTGACCCCAGGTTGTCGCTATTTTGCCAGCAGCATCAACGGCTAAAGCACTCTCAAGCCCGCCGCCAAGTTTCGCTATTTCAGCATCGGTGAGTGTCACATTAAAAATAGCAATTTCATCCATGATACCGTTCCACTGACAGCGTTTGCCGCAACCTGGATCCGCACCGATATAAACTTCTTCGGGGGATGCCCAAGGCGGTCCCTTAGCATCTTCACTGTTTTGTAACTCTCCGTTAACGTAGATATGGAGCTGCGCACCGTCCCATGTACCGACGAGGTGTACCCACTCTTTCGCTGGCACTTCGTCGCCGAGGACTTCAAGTTTCGCCCCACCGTTCGCGATTCGGATATGAAACGCTGCACTTGCACTGTTTTCACCGTTTTCGTGGGCACCTGTTCCGAGCAAGAACTGCGACCAAGTAGAACATCCGAGTCCTTTCCAGATGACGCATTTACCGTTGGGAGCCTCTGCTGCATAGACCCAAGCGTGTATAGAGAACCCCTCAGATTCCTTGAAATCCAAGGCAGCTAAGGTTTTATCTTCACCTTTGGTGCCGAGTTTGACCCAAGTATCCGCACCGTCGAACTCCAACCCACCGCCGAACTTGGCGTCTACCCATTTTAAGTCACCTACAAATTCACCATCGGTTCCGTTACCGGATAAATCTGTAACAGTTTTACCTTTTCCTTCTTCAAAGGTCCACATCCCTGCGATTGTATCTTCGTCGAGTTGTGCATCACTTGCAGATACGACTAAGAAACTAAACGCGATAACGACGATTGCAGCGAATGTATTACTCAGATAGCGTGTAACCGAAAACATACTGTTTCCTCCAAACTGTTTCGATAAAATGATCGAAACGATTTTATTGTTGATCTGATTAATTGAGGTACAGATATCAGCCAATAGTCTATAAATGGAAACGGCTACAATATACCTCATTTTCTAATTTCTCATCCGCTTGAGTGTTCCCCAAGTAGCTGAGAGTTTACCGGCAGGTTCCACAGGTAAATAATCACTGTTCGACCCAAAATTCTGCTTCACCTCGTCTTCTTTAAGAACCCGGTCGTAGATACGAACGTTGTCTATTATACCGATGAGGTATCCACCGCCGTGTTCACTGCCGATGCGACGCGCATTCATATTTTCTGGCACAAAACCGGCAGGTCCTTCACCAACCAATTCACCATTAACGTAAAGCTTAAGTCTGTTCCTTTTGGTGTCGCTGGTGTAGATGATGTGATACCACGTCTTGGATTCAACGTTCAAACGGATATTGATCCCATCGTTCTTGTGCACCTGAACCTGATTGTTCTCAAATTTGAAGTGAACTGTTCCAGCTGCCCACTGCCATGTCGAAACGATACCTTGTGTACCAACAAACTGTTTTTCCAGTGCATAACACTCAATAGAGACATAATCAAAGTTACCGAGCGGTGGAATTTCAACATAATTTCCCGCTTCTCCTTTAAACTCTAACCCGTTTCTGGTCCCATCCTTCGCTCCGTCAACAAAATTAAGCTTGCCGACGAGTCTCGCGTCGTTACTTGCAAAGACATCTTTGACGACTTCACCATCAATATCTCCGGCATTGAGCGTATACATGGCAACAAGTCCGTCTGTTACAAAGTCTTGTGCTTCGGTCCCAGGCACATAGCAGAAAAGAGTGAGGAATACCGTAATTACACCGACGACTCTCATATTCCTTATACTCGCTTAAATTCTCCTCCTGATTTTAAGGGATTAGGTTCTGTGTATAAAACTCTTGTTGCGTCTAACTTACTAACGTGAGTTTGATAAAAGTGGGATGTTGGGTTTCGCTACCGCTATTTATGCGGAAAGTGCCTTGAAAAGCGGCATATTTGTCTAACTTATACGGTTTTTAGTGTGTATTTACCGCTCAACCCAACCTACAGATTTATTTTCAAGTTCACGTTACTAAAACCATTTGATATATTTTACTGTATACGTTTTCGGTTTGTCAAGTCAATTGCGTCCGTTTCGGTAAGTTTTTGTTCGAGTGCGCGGTTATCCTCATAGACGGTTTTGATTAACGCCTCAATATCGGGGTCCTGAACCGATATATCTACGATTTTGAACTTTTGGAGTATCGCACCGATAAGGTCCGCTGTACTAACCTCCTCTGGCGCAAACCGGTACTGGACGCGATTGCCTTCTCGATAGGTAACATGTGCCTTGGGAATACTGATGTCTGAATAGGTTTCGGCATAATCGACGCTCAAAATCCGTTCTGTTGAGAGCAACCTGCGAAGTGCAGCGAGTTCGCCATCAAAACAGAGCCTCGCTTTGTCAATAAGGATGACGCGTTTGCAGAGTTTCTCAACATCGTCTAAATCATGTGTCGTTAGGATGACCGTGACTTGGCGTTCGGCATTTATCTGCTGAATAAATTGACGGATTCGATCCTTAGCGACAACATCCAACCCGATTGTCGGTTCATCAAGGAACAGCACCTCCGGATTGTGGAGCAGCGCGGCGGCGATGTCAGCACGCATCCGTTGTCCGAGACTCAATTGACGGACAGGTGTCCGAATAAACTCGCCGATGTTGAGCAATGCATCAAACATCTCTACATTCTGACTATATTGTACCTGCGGAATCCGATAGATGCGCTGCAGCAGCTCAAACGACTCCTGCACCGGCAGATCGAACCAGAGATGTGAGCGCTGCCCGAACACCACGCCGATGTGCTTGGCGTTTTCCTTCCGCTGACGATGTGGGACATAGCCGTTCACCGTCACGCGTCCTGACGTAGGCACCAAAATGCCGGTCAACATCTTAATAGTCGTTGACTTTCCAGCACCGTTCGGTCCCAAGTATCCAACGACTTCACCGCGTTTTATGGAGAATGAAACGTTGTCCACCGCTTCGACGATACGGTGTTTACGAGAGAAAAGGTTCACAAAACTCCCGAAAAAACCTTTGCGGTGGTGATAGACTTTGAAGGTCTTACTGAGGTTCTCAACTTCAATCATATTTTTTTGAAGGTTGTCGGTACGATTTTTCTGCGAAAAATCTTTCAGTTATCAGTTGTCAGTTATCAGAGGGAATGGTTATCAGTACGGAATCGGGTACGATTCCTTTCAGTTATCAGTTAACAACTTGTGCCTGGAACACTTGCTGCAATTTCCACAATATACCTCTTTAACTGAGTACTGAAAGGTTGCATAGCAACCGTACTGTTAACTGTTAACTTGACGCACCAACCTTGCGTGCATGGGATATAGTGTTGCATAGCAACCGTACTGTTAACTGTTAACTATCTAATGTCCTGTGCTTTGATAATGCAGGACGCCCCATCGCCAGAACAACATCGTGATGCCCAAAAAAAGGAACCCCGCGAGAGGTGCTACGTACACACCGAGCGTTGAAACCGCCGATGGCATAGCCTTATCCAATAGAAGAAGCGATGGAAAATAGTTGACACACGCCAATGGAACGATAAAAGTGAAAAAATGCCGAAACCAACGCCGATAAATCGAAAACGGATAGCTTCCCATGAAAACGCCCCCGTTCGTGAAAATATTGATGATCTCTATGGATTGAATCGTCCAGAAACAACTTGTCGCGCCAATCACGAACAACGCAATAAAAAAGCAGGTCCCACTGACTAACGAAACCAACAGATACCCGGCCTTTACAAACGACCAAGAGATTGTCAATTGCGAATTGGCGATAAACAGGATAACAAAGGCTTGCGATAACCGACCGACTCGACGGAGTAGAAAATCCTGTGAAAAAACTTGGAAGAAAGTACCGAGCGGACGGATGAGTATGGTATCGAAATCGCCGCGCACGACACTATTCTGAAAGACATCAAATCCTCTGCCAATCATTTCAGCGATGGCAAAACAGATACCTATTATACCGTAAAGGAATCCGACTTCCCATAGACTCCATCCCGCTAATTCTTTGAAACGGTTAAAGAGCAGCGCAATCATGAAAAAGTCGATAACAGCAATACTTGCTTGGGAAAAGAGGTCAAACACAAATGAGAGTTGGTAGGCCATCTGTGACCGGATGCGAAGTTTGACAAAGTGGAAATAAAGTGCAAGATGCTGCATTTTTAGAGATACCGCTACCCGCCTTGTATGACGAGCCGAGCAAACCCACGGTTAAGAAAAAAGCGTCCGAGTCCAATAAATACGAGGCACCACATCATCTGTTTCCCTATAGCGATCCAGACACCAATCCCCGTAATCTTACCCAAATAGATACTAAACGGGACATCAATCAATCCAGCAAACGGCAACCACTCAGCGATGTGTGCTAACCATTCGGGCCACAGCGCAATCGGAACCAACATACCAGAAAATAGCATGATTATAGAACCGGACATTCCAGAAATTCCAGCTGTATCCAGTGTCCAGAAAGCGCTGCTAAAAATTGTTATCATGATCGCAGTACTCATGAAAATAGCAAGTGCCATCGATACTGCAAACGCCATAAAAACAGTAGGCTGCTGTGGAAACGTAACTGTAAAAAAGAGAATACTGATAAGAAAGGTCGGGACCCCACGCATGAGGAGGAAATAGCAGGCTCTACCACATTCATCCGCAAACCAATAGGCGTGAAAATCGACAGGTTTCGTTAATTGGAGTGCGACACTACCGTCCTTAATCGCTTGCGTAACTTCGGAGCGCGCCCCCCAGAACGGCATCAGCATAAAAGATACCTGACAAAGAACGAAATAGGTAATAATTTCGTTCAGATTCAGCGGTTGCGGTTCGGTGCTCGCTGCGTAGAAAGCAGTGTAGACAAAAATATGCACCAACAGAAAAAAGAAATTGGTCGTCAAGCCTGCAAGGTTGGCAACCCGATATTGCATCCGTTTCTGGAACGATTTCCGCACAAATGCCAAATAGACATGAAAAGTCAGGTAGAGAGGTTTCATCCGTTCAGGGTGCTGAGATCGTCGATATGCACGGACTGCCCCTTCTTAGCAGATTCGTAGATACCATCAAGCATCTGCATCAACATGATCCCCTGTTCGGCTGAAGATATAGGTTCCTCAGCGTCTACTATGCACCCGACGAAGTGTTTAACCTCTTCGTCGAACCCGTTTATCCGAGGCGCGTTGAGCGGTTTATCCACCTCTTTGCCGTCTTCTTCAGTGTAAAGCGTGAACGGATTGAGCGTTGCCCCCGCTTTGGTTCCGGCTACTTTAATGTAATTATCGCCGGGCAGATTCAGTGCCCATGTCGTTTCAAGAATAATCGTTGCGCCGTTTTCAAAATGGATCTGTGCGAAGGTTCCGTCATCGACATCGTATTTGACCTCATCCGGCACGAGATGTTCGAAATGAGAATAGACAGCGCCCATAATTTCAACAGGTCTTGGTGAACCCATTAGCCACCAGATACAATCCAACGCATGTACACCGATGTCAATGAGTGCGCCACCCCCGGAACGTTCCCTATCGACGAACCACCCCTCTTTACCGATAGGAATACCGCGACGGCGGACGTAAGCGGCTTTACCGAAATAGATGTCGCCGAGTTCGCCAGCTGTGACGAGCTGCTTCAGCCGTTGTGCGTTTCCCCCGAACCGCTGCACGAGTGCGTACATGAGTGTTTTACCGTTTTCAGTGGCTGCATCCGCCATCGCCTTTGCTTCTGGTGCGCTTCGAGCGGGTGGCTTCTCACAAAGCACATGTTTACCGGCGTTCAAGGCATCAATAGAAATCGGTGCGTGGAGAAAGTTTGGCAGACAGACACTCACCGCATCAATATCCTTATTTTTTAACATCTCTAAGTGATTGGTGTAGATATTCTGTATTTTATATTCCGCTGCGATTTTTTCAGCGTGTGTTTTGTCTAAATCACAGACTGCGATAACCTCTGAGCGCGGGTCAGCGACATAGCCTTTGAGATGTTGCATCCCGGGCCAACCGAGTCCGACAACAGCTGCCCGGACGTGTGTTTTTTGATTTGTCATAATAAGTTTCCTTTATTTATTCGCCATTAGCCGTTGGCTGTCAGAAGGAGGGTTTTATTTTATTCGTGGCGCAGTGCCTCTGTTGGCATGAGGCCGGAGGCTTTGTTTGCCGGGTAGAGTCCGAAGAATATGCCGATGAACGCGGAAACGCCGAACGCTATTAATGCCGCTTGGATAGAGACAACAGCGGGCCAACTCGCTTTCATAAGTTTTGAAATCACCAGACCGGAAATAGAGGCGAGGCTACTGCCGATAAAGATACCGATGAGACCACCGCAAATACTTAAAACGATTGCTTCAATCAGGAATTGGGTCAGGATGTCTCGTCGTCTTGCGCCGATCGACTTCCGTAACCCGATCTCGCGGGTCCGCTCTGTTACAGAGACCAGCATAATATTCATGATCCCGATACCGCCGACGAACAGTGCGACACTTGCAACACCGCCGAGCAGTATCTGAACAATCCGACTCACGTTCCCTACCTGTTTTATAATCTGTTTCGCCGTAAAAAAATCAAAATATTTTTCGTCGCCGTGTTGTTGCCGCATGGCGACTTTGATCTCCGCAACAGCCTGTTCAACCTTATCGTAACTTTCGGCTTGACAAAATAGGTAGACCCAGCCTTTATATTGCCCAATAAAACGGATTCCCAATGTAGTAATCGGAATAATGACGCGATTATCCCACCCCTCACTCGCCATGCTGTTCCCTTTCTCCTCCATGACACCGATGACAGTAAATCGTTCTGTGCCGATTTTGAGTTCGAGTCCGATGGGATCCTGCATCTGAAACAGGTCTTTGTGAACCTCCGAACCGACCACACACACTGGGTCTCTCCGCTCAATATCGTTTTCAGTGATGAACCGTCCAAATTCGACGTACCAATTGTTGGCTTCTTGATAGAACGGTGTAATACCGTAGATCTCAAGCGACTGGTTAACGTGTTTGTGTGAGACCGGAAGGTTCATCTGAGACTGTGCTACAGCTAGTTTCAGAGAAGGGCAGTTGTCAATAATAAAGGCGAGGTCCTCGTACTCAATGAATTCGGGGTGTCTGTTTTCAATATAGGCACCGTCTTCTCTGCGCAGTTTATCTTTCCTGAAGCAGACAATCATACCTGCGCCGCCGATCCGTTCCAATTCAACGAGCATGAGGTGTTCGGCACCGCCGCCGACCGAAACAACGGCGACGACCGCGGCGATACCGATAATAATACCGAGTGTTGTCAGTACGGAACGCAACTTATTACGTAGCAGTGCTGCCAAACCGACGTTAATGCCTTGTGTAATCTGCATGGCTACTTAAAATTCTTGTGTGAGTTCGTTACTCCGGTTTCATGGATTCGCCGCGCAACAAGAACGCTCGGATGTCATAACGTCCGGGACGTTCGATCGGCAAATCACCGTTCTCAATCATTAAGTCAAGCGGATTCGCATGTGTTCGTAACGGCAATTGTACGACCTCGTGCATACGCGCCGATTCGTAGATAGCCATAATAATCTCAACAGCGGCACGTCCGTGTTTGGCTTCTCCACGGTGTTCGGCTCCGCCTTCGATCCACGAGACGAGTTCAGTGGCTTGTGCGACGTGCTGGTTTGTACCGTCGGATGGACGTTCTTTCCAATCTTTCGACTTATTATTGAGCAAACGGACACGGCCCTCCGTTACATCAGCGATACCGTCTGATCCGTAAACAATACCGCCCTGATAATTCGGTCTGCCGATCTCTTGCATAAGCATACCGATACAGCCGCCTGCGAACCCGACGATGCCGGCACTCCTATCCTCAATCTGGATGTCCCGCTCATAACGCTCGGTTTTACGCTCAACATTCCCGATGACCCACTCCGGATCAGGATCGCTGAGAACGTAGCGCATCATATCAAACAGGTGTGAACAGTCATTCAACAACCCTTGTCCACCGTGGCAGACGATCTGTCTGGGTTCACCGATCACACCCTCAGCGATTAAATTTCGGGCATCTGTCCACGCGGAATTAAACCGTCGTTGGTGCCCAACGACAACCTTTACATCGTTCCGTCTGGCGGCGATCAACATTTCATCGCATTCGCCTACACTCACACCCATCGGTTTCTCACAGAGTACTGCTTTTGGACTGCGCGCACATGCAGCGATTGTCATCGGCGCGTGGAGTTTATGCCATGTCGCAATGCTGACAATATCAAGGTCCTCGTTATCCAACATCTCACGTGCATCCAAGTAACAGTTCTCAGCAGGGACCCCGTAAGTCTCTGCGAATTTGTTAAGAGCGACTTGAACTGGATCCGCAAGTGCGACGATCTCTGTCTGTTCAACGCCTTGATAGCCGCGGGCGTGTGCATTGGCGATACCACCACATCCGATAATTCCGACGCGATATTTAGAGGTTCCCATGTTCATACTTCCTATATTTCTGCCACACTATAGATTCATACAAGTGGCGATACCATGAATAAAAACGAAAACTACAATTATCACGCAAATGGCGTAATACGCCTCAAATTTTCGGTGAACGCAAATTTTTTGTAACCCTTCCTCAGAGATTGCGTATTACAAAGCGCGTAGTCATATTTTATGTTTTTTCAAAATATAAAAACTAAGAGAGGAAAATACAGATGAGCTTCCTTGTTGTCCTATCTGTCGTTTGGATTAACGTGCTCCTCAGAATTTCCAGACACTCCTAAATTCAGGTAGTGTTTCAAAACTGTTCCATTTTACATGGTATAAGAGGCTACAATGGGTTAAACCTATCGGTAGCCTCTTTACGTTTGGTAAAACCAACGATTAACGACACATCTGTAGCATAGGAAACCGTTGGTTTTTTATGGTCTCTTCGCAGCGTACGCTGCTGGTTATCTGTGTCAATAAGAGAAAACCGCCCTGTCAAAATTATCGGCTAATTGCTTGTATCTTCACCGAGATGCGACGCAACAATAACTAAATCCTGAATATTAACCACGCCGTCCGCGTTTACATCTTCCTTAAGGTCTTCTCCAGATTCACCCAATTGAGCGGCAACAAGCACTAAATCCTGAATATTAACAGTTCCATCGCTGTTAACATCCCAAGGTATCGGCGGCATCTCTATAGTCGTGGCCGTTGTAACTTCGGCAGTCATCGTGCTATCGGTGCCAGAGGTCGCCGTCACAGTAATGGGGTAATCCCCCGGTTCTGTGAAGAGATCCCCTTTAACCGTCAGTGTCACTTCAGCAGATGCATCGGCTTCAAGTTCAACTGAACGTTCACTGAACTCCCCGACCACACTGCCTTCAATACCGACCTCTGCTGAGGCTTCAAGCGATATTGTATCCATCGCATTACCGGTGTTCGTGACTTTGAGTGTATAACTGACACCTTCAACGGCATCCATCGTGGAAAGCGCATCGTCTCCGACAACTTCTAATGATACACCCGCAATTACCAGCACTTCTATAGTCGTTGTGGTCGTGGCTTCGGCAGTCATCGTGCTATCGGTGCCAGAGGTCGCTGTCACAGTGATGGGGTAATCCCCCGGTTCTGTCAATAGGTCCCCTTTAACCGACAATGTTACTTCAGCAGACGCGCCAGCCTCAAGTTCGATTGAACTTTCGCTGAAACTACCCAGCACACTGCCTCCAATGCCGACTTCCGCTGAGGCTTCAAGCGATACTGTATCCGTCGCATTACCGGTGTTTGTGACTTCGAGTGTGTAACTCACGCCTTCAACGGCATCCGTCGTAGAAAGTGCTGCCTCTCCGACAATTTCCAGAGAAACACCTGCGATTACCGGTGTTGATTCCGAGTCTGCTGTGTAGATATAATCTCCAATACTTCCATCAGCGTTATTTGCAGCGTTTCCAGCAGCATAAAAAGTAATAGGACCTATATCCGCATCCGGAGCGGTCCACTGGAATTCCCAACTGTGTGCATCGTTTGTACCTGCAGCGGTTCCATCAGTCGTATGCTGGATATACTGTTTACTATTTGCTTCCGAAAGCTGTGTATTCCCAGCGGTGTCAGTAGCAAAAGTGCCGGCGCGTGCCCCGTCAGCATCCAGCGCAGTCATCTCAAATCCCCAACGACTCTGTCCCGCACGCGACAAATTAACAACAATCGTATATACTTCATTCGGTTCGTAGGTTTCGGGAATTGTCAGCATCAATGCGCCGCCTGCGGCATTGAGCGTATTACCAACATGGCACTGTGTGCAGTTACCTTCAGTAGGTGCTCCAGTAAGTCCGTCCGGCGGATCAGATGATAAAGCAAATGCATTACCGGTGCCTACGGCGAAAAGTAAAAGAAGCACACCCCAAAGCGGTAAGGTATTTTTTAGATAATTCAAATATTTTCTCCCATGTACGTACGGAAAAACGCCCCAACGCCGACTGCTAATCGGCGTTGATTCGCGGTTAGCTGAACCGGCAGGTCGGGGCGTTTTATTTTTCAGCACATTTTGGCTTGTGAATATCGCCAAAAAGCGTTTTCGCTGCGCTACTTTACTTCAGGATAACCATCCGTCGGGTTGCAGCAAAATCAGCGGTTTGGAGCGTGTAGAAGTAGATACCACTCGATACGCGCTCACCAACAGCGTTCTTACCGTCCCAATACGCCGCAGTCGCAGGGGTCATATAAGAACC
>JAJEET010000029.1 GCA_022820835.1 Candidatus Poribacteria bacterium | reverse complement strand
CTCCATGTGCAACTTCCGAATCATATCCAGAGATAAACCGCGTTGTCGGTTTAACACCTCTGATACATACAGATGCGAACCGAGATACGGTTCAAGATCCTGTTCGGATAATCCTTGATTTTCCATATAGTGAAGGATTGCTTCAATAGGATCTGGGGGTGGAATGGGATAGTGCTTCTCTTCATAAGCCTCTACCAGTGTAACAAGCACATCAAGTTTATCCCCTTCTGGTGAGCCGTAACTTGCCCCCCAAAGCTGTTCTATTTCTTTCATTGCAGCTTTGTAATCTACTTCAGTTTTGATGGGTTTAATTTCCATAGTTATCACCTTAATCCCCAATTTCTGCTTTGTTTAATCACTCGGTTTCCGTAATTTCATAAACCCGATAGCGTCGCATTTTCCCGTTTCCGATGTCCACTTCGCCTTCAATGAACAGCGGGTAATTATAAACCGTGTCCTTGATAGAGAAGAGGTACGGAATCGCCCCGGCTTCCCGGGCGGTCTCAGCTTGGCTTACGAAATCGCGTGGCGTTTTCATGTGTACATTATAGATTTGATATGTTGACCGATCGGCGTAGTACATCAGGTCGAAGTGCGCGCCGACGCGTTCATCATCAAGAAAAAAGCAGGCGTTCTCCGGTAACTCGCGTTGGAGACGGGGGCCGCTCTGTTCATACAACGGGATTCTGACGTTCCGTTCTGTGACGTTATATGCAGCGTGTACATAACCTCGGACATAGAACAAGGCAAGTATCAGGGCAATTGTACGGAGTCCGATCCGCATCCATTTTTGCCCAGTGTGCTGACGCACTAACGTATATATGCCTGCGAAGACTGCGAGCAGAATACCGAACGCTATGAGTTGCTCTACGATCCAGAAATTTGTCTCAATGAACGGTGCAAATTTCTTTAGCCCATCAAATTGATCTCGACCTCTGACAAGTGATCGTCCACCAGAGATAATCGTAATTGCGAGCATCCCTGATGCCCAAATTGCGGCGTAAATCCAGTTTCGGCGTTGCCATGCGCGACTGATAATAGCTGCGAAGCAGATAAGTAAAGGCGGCACAGCGATCATCGTTGCTGAGGGTGTTTTCGTGTGTGCCAGTGTGTGCGGGACAATGACACCGATACCCCACGCTAATACAAAAAGTTCGGCTAAGTTCCAGCGCCTGAACATAACGACTAACAGACACAACACCGCTGCGACGAGTGCAGCATAGAACACCGGATAGAACAGCGGCATATAGTCAAACAGTGGTCGGTCCCAACTCGCACCCCAATTTTCGACATCCGTGTTAAGATGGTCGATGACGCGTTTATGTTCCCATAAGAATTCTTTTCGATAGTAGATAAGGCAGTAAATAGTCCACGGTGCGACTGTTGCAATTGCTGCTAATAGTTGCAGTCCGATGTCGCTGAGTCGGATCTTTTCGTCTATCGTTTCGCTTGGCGCGCCGTTATCCGTTGCATATCGCTCGTAATAGACCTGTTTCCCTTTCGCAACCCCCCAGATGACGAGTGCGATACCGAAAGTAATGCAGGCGAGGTAGCTTTTCGAGAGATACGCGATCCCCATCGCCACGCCTGATAAGATGTAATTCCGCCGTTTCCCCGTCCGAACAGCGCGGAGCAGGAACCAGCACGAGACCTGCACCCAGAGTAGCAACGCAATATCAATATGGTCCGAGTAACGATAGCCGTGAATGGACGCAAAGAGAAACGGGTTGAATCCGACAAGAAACGCGGCGATGAGTCCTGTCCGTTTGTCAAAGAGATCCGCGGCGATCCGATACGTCAACCATGCAACGACAACAAGGCTGATTACGGACGGCAACCGAAGCGCGAACGTGTTGATACCGAAGATCAGGTGCGAGACCCAGATTGTCCACATTGCGACAGGCGGTTTATGTAGCCAGATATGGTTCTCACCCCACCCTTTGTAGTCGTAAGGGAGCCACGGCTGGTCGTAGAGTGTGAATTTGAGCGGGTGTTTCGTCAAATTCCGTGCCACGATGGCGTGGAACCCTTCGTCCCAAAAGTGAAGTCCACTGTGTCCGACATTCCGCAATACCAAAGCACCGGAGGCGATGAGGATACAGATTAGGGTGATTTTTATAAGTGTCGATTCGTTTTTTAGGTGTATGCTCTCGAAATTCATCTGGATCGGTTGTTAGCATCAGCGTGAATTAATGTATTTTCACTGTCCCGCCGTAGTGAATTACAAACTTCTTTTCATCAAATGACATCACCGCGTTTGCAGCTTAGCCTTCTCCTCATCATAGTTGTCATAGACATTCATTTCGGGACTTTCCCAATCCTCGGCAAAGCAAGCGAGGCGTGCTCGCATTTCTGCCGCCTGGGCTTCGTCAATACCGCGCTCGCGTAAATCTATACTGCCTATTGCGCCAAGTATAGTTGATGGGTTAATGTGGACACGGACAACCTCAAAACCTGCTTTTCGGAGCTCCAGTAGTGCGGAAACAATGGCAGACTCTAGCGAAAACGCCTTACGGTGAAAGTGAATTTGGGGGACTCCATCAACAGTGGTAATCGTTCCATCATCAAGAATGCTATAGAGTCGATCGGCTTCTTTCTCATTGGGATCGGTTGTTAAAATGAGCGTAAATTCATGTACTTTCATGGTAAATCCTTCCGTTATTAATTTTCTTTCGGTTGCGGTGGCAGTTGGTTTACGAAAAATAATTGTCATCAATCAGCATGACGAGCAAGGTGCTTTGTGTCGTCCATTACCTTCAATACGAACCGTAATGCTTCATTAACGGCTTCTTCGTTTGGAAAAGCAGCAGCAACGTCTGGTTCAAGTCGGACAATGTTTGTTCCAGCTGCGTATTGCTTCGCATATTTCCCGCGAATGCCGTTTTTTAACAGCGTTTCGTCATACTCAGGACGCAGTTCATACATCCTAATTAGTTAACGGATAACCCAATTAATCTTCAAGCGTAAGGCTTTTATCTACACTTTCAGCATCCCAGTTTATATTGAATCTATAGTATTTATTAACAGCTATACTAAAAGGGCTACCATCACAGGCAAGTAAGGGCTACCATCACAGGCAAGTAATACTTTAACTATTAGTCTATTGAATTCTATAAACGCATCTCCGTTTTTAATTTCAAAACGACAACTATCTCCCAATCGATCACCATATTCTCTTTCGAGCATTTTCAGAACTTCAGATTTACCGTGTTCTATAATCTCTTGTTCGCTTAAGGGTTGTGTTGAGCAACTCAAAACTGCAATCAATAGAACGAAAAAAAATAATCTCATTTTGCCTCTTGAACCTCAACTAATCTATGCCCCATCCCCTAACTCACTACTCGAAAGGTCTTTTGGTTTACAGGACACATTTTTACGTTTGACTTGACGATACGGGAGCGGTTTAAGCGGCACTGACTTTCGCCTCAAACTTCCGGATTACTGGTTTCAAACTCGGTTGAGGAGACTCGAAGTACAGTTCCAATGCTTCTATCAGATTGTCCAAAGCCGCTTCTTCACTTTCACCTTGACTTGCAATATCGACTTCTAAACATTGAGCGATAAACCAGTCGTCTTCTTGCCAGATACTTGCCGTAAAAGTTTGATTCTTCATTTTCGATCTTCCTTTCTCCAAATTTCCGATAACAGTACATGGCCCTTTGCATACACGACTGGGTGTTTCTGAAAACTCAATTTCACCATCGCGATCTACGCCTCAGATTCGTTAATCTTATTGTAGATGTCGGTGCCCATAGCTACTAATTTCTCGCGGATTTCAGGCCAATGCTCAGGGTCTTTCTTACCTTTATCAAGGGCAGGAAATATAACGTTTGCCTCCTTCGGCGAAACCCGATATTCATATTTGTAATCCGCTTCTGGAAAGAGTTGCATAATCTCGTCTCGACGCTCTACTTTGTTTTCTCCCGTGAAATTTAGTCGGACAGAGCAGCTATGCTTCAAAATATTCAGAGACATATTTACACCTCTAATGCCTTTTGATATCCACCCTTCGTTATGAATCAGTACGGGTTTTCCAGCAAATAGTTCGCCGAATTCACCGTTGCGAATCGGTGCCCAGAATTCGCTATACCCACCTTCAACTCTCTTCTCGATTTGAATATCTATTGCAGGGCCAACGACGTGATGGAAGGACAGTTCCTTATGTGAATTGGCTTGTGCTTGAATGAGATACCAATCAATCGTGCTGTCCTCGTCGCGCAGTCTACACGTGACGATCATCAGATCCTCAAAGTCTTCCGCCACTAAAACAGCCACATCAGCTTCCTTCAGACGCGCGTAAGCCTCAAGTCTGCCCCAGTGGTCCCAATCTGCTTTACCAAACTGGTTTTCGACGACAAGTGTACCATCCTCTCCGACAGCGACAATATCTGCTCGGCGTGTGCCAACGTTAGATTCTATCTCAGCATCCTCAAAACTTCCGACGCTGAGGGCATCAAGGTTATCAGCAAGATCAGCAGAGAAATCTTCTTCTCGTTTGTATATGTCTGATAATGGTATTCGTTGTTGAAGGTTCATTTGACTTTTCAGATTATGGTATTCCAACCCTTTTTGAACTAAAAATCTAAACTCACACCCATCATAACCAACCGCGGCGAACTCCACGACAACGGATTTGAATGCTTCTGACTGGTCAGCGGAATGCCGTACCGGTCATACGTCACTGCATCTAAAATATCGTCAAGGTTTCTTGTATTGAAAACGTTCCGAATATCCACGAAGAGCGTGTAGATCAGCCCATCAATCCGACTCCGTTTGCTGATGAGTACGTCAACGTTATAAGTCGGTGGATAACGTTTTGAGTTAATATCGGGTTTGATCGGTGCTCGCGGATTGGGTGTATAGGGCAAACCGCTGCCGTAGTTACCAATAAGATTGACAGCAGCATCGAACGGCAATTGAATATCCAGTGTTCCAGAAAAGATGTGACGCTGATCCCATGCTAACGGATGGCTTTCTGTTACATCCGGCTGCTGTCGGTAATAGGTGAGGTAACCGAGATTTCGGCTGGAGCCTTTCCCTTTTGCAACAGAATAGGTATAGTTGAGCATACCGGAGACAGGGAACCTGCCTGTACGCCACTTGCGGATGGACACTTCAAACCCTTGCACCCGTCCGTAGATATCGTTAATAAAGTAACTGTAGTCGTTGGTAATATCGACATGCACGCTACTGACGAGATTGTCAATATCCTTGCTAAATCCGGTGAGGTCCACCGTTAAATCGTCAGTGAGTTGCTGGATGATCCCGACTTCATAGGCGACCGTTTTCTCCGGCTCTAAGTCGGGGTTCCCTTTTCTACGGATTGCCCCGCGCATATCGAAGTTAAGATTCTCGTAGAGATCATCTCCTTGCGGAAGCTGATAGTAGTGGCCATAAGTGAAGTGCAGTTTCGCACGCTCCGTAATCGGAAACGAGATACCGAGACGTGGTGCGACCCTATGTTTGGTAGAAGCCTCAACAGGGTCCTTGATGATAGGCAACCCAACTTTATAGGTGTCTTTATTCAGCTTGATTGTGCCGTCATCGTTGAGTTCGAGCGGATCCAGCGGGTCTGCAGGGAAAACACCATCCGGATTATACATTTCATATCGTAAGCCAGCGTTGACAATCATACCAGCGTATTCCATCTTATCTTGTGCATAGATGCTTATAGCACTCGGCGTTACATCATAATACTCCACGTAGAGATTGGTACTCCCGTAATTGGTTGCACCGAGGTTATAGATATCATACGCCGAGAGCTCGACACCTGTCTGGAGGAGATGATTCGCTGTGACCTGGCTTGCAAAATCGCCTTTAAGAATGGAGGTCGTTGCGTCACGGGTTGTCCAGCTGTTGTCGTCTCCTGCGACGAAGTAGGTGGTATCGTTGTACGCCTGCTGTAATGGATTTCTGATTCTACCTTCCGCTTGGTTTTGTTCAAACGATTTTTCTGGATCCCAAGCATTTTCATCGAATGTCTTGTTCAGTGGGTCCCAAACCTTATCAGGTTGATGACTCTCAAAGGCACGGTGGAATTGTCCAAACGTCAAGGTATAGAAGGTCCCCGAATTGATATTATGTGAGAGTCGGAAGGATAGGCTGCGTGCGTCTCTCGTGCCTACCGGAATGGCACTGGGCCAAAAGCGGGTGCTGCCGCCGTAGGAGTTGTTTTCCCGTTGATCAAAAAGTCCACTTGCGAAAAGTTTGATACTTGGTGTTACTTCAAACTTCATCTTCCCCTGCAACGTATATCCTGTCCCACCACTGTTAGGCAGATAGCTATTATCGCGTCGCAATTGGCTGGCGAAGGAGAAGGTTAATCGGTTGCCCAATATCGGTCCACTGAGCGAGAATTCACCGATATGGCTCGGGGAGAGGTCATACGATTTCGTGTCGTTGAACAACCCGCTATACTGCTCCAAATCCACAACGTAGCCGTCTAACAGCGTAACCTGTTTCTTCTCATAGTCGATAACAGTGCCATCAGCGTCTTTGTAGGGTTGGCGTGCCATAATCGTTTCGCCGGTATCAGGATCGACTCTCGGTTCGCCCGTCTCAACATCTATCACCGGTTGAAGTGGATTTTCGGTTCTGTCTGCATACACACCGGGGGCGATCTCGGTGAAGCTGATCTTTTCATCGCCTTCTCGTGCTGCTAACTCTGCAACCGTGGTGTCGTCGCCACGGTAAGGGGTCTGATAATCGTAGGGCTGTCCGAAGAAGATACCTCTGAACGGTTCAATTGCGACAGGGCGGAATCCATTATCAGGATCCAGCCACGGTCCATATAGCGGGTCACCGTGATGTGTTCCCCACTGCCCGACCCGGTACCTGAACCGACCAGAAAATCTGTGTGTGCCTGCCTTCGTGATGAGGTTAACGATACCGGACTGGGCATCGCCGTATTCGGCATTGAAACCGCCGGTGATAACCTCCATCTGCTCAAGGGCATTCGTGTTGATATTGAGCCCCAAACTTCTGCCGATCGGGTCATTAATCGGGATACCATCAATAAGATATTTAACCTCCATCGACCTGCCACCACGGACATGGAGTGTACCGCTTGAGTTGAGTACCGAAACACCCGGCAGCGTCTGAAGAATCCCATTCACGGTGTCGCGAGGCATTGCTTCGATATCTTCTGCTTCAATGATCCGAGTTGTCTGTGTGACATCCTTCTTAATAAGCGGTTTGACCGCCGTCACTGTTATGGCTTCAAGCGTGACAGTCTCCGAAGGCTTCAAAGCGAAATTTAACGTCGTTGTGAGTCCAGCGAGTACCTTCGCACCTTCCACGGTCTCAGTAGCGTACCTGCTCAGTTCAACTTTTACATCATAACCACCGGGTGGGATGTTCGTCATGACGTAATAACCGGCATCATTTGTCGTTGCGGTGCTGCTGGTTCCGACGATTGTTACTGTAACATTCGCGAGGGGTTCATTCGTCTCCTCACTGGTAATTATACCCGAAATTTTTCCGGTGATCGCAGCCGAGAGATCAAGGTTGCTTGTTATTGTTATTAATACAGCGATAATTACGACAGATACAGTTCTGACAAGGCTCGCGGATTTCAAAAATCTGTGGCTAAAAATGTTTAGGATATTATTCATGTTCGTGCCTCCTTACGACTTGCATTGGATGCCGTTAACTTTGCGCGTATGCCTCGTTTGAGGTGTTGCGATGTTGCAATATTATAAGGGTGATTATAATACATTTTCAATAAATTTAAGACTTTTTAAACGCCGTTCGGTGTAATATTCAATGAAATTGCCGAGAACGCGTTTAAGTTCCGTATGATTACCAGCGGATGCGCGGATGCGGTTGAACCGTTCCCACTCAGTTCTTCGAAGCATCTTCAACAATTCGCAGCTACCGGGTGTAATTGTGAAAGCGGCACCGTCTCGGTTTTTGCAATTGGCACAAAGCACTCCGCCGTAGCGGACACTAAACCCCATACCGAAGTTGTTAGTCGCAGCACCTTTTTCATTTGCGGACGGACCGTTCATAGATGAACTACAATGCACGCACTGAGAGAGTTCGGGTCCGTAGCCAGCGCGGTCGAGAAATTTGATTTCAAACCCTCTTGCGAGGAGTGGGACATCGTCGGCATTAACTAAAAATTGGTAGGTGGTTTGGAGTAAATCGAAAATTTCGGGACTGGCGATCCCTTCGGATGCGATGCTATCCACGAGTTCCGCGAAATAGCATCCGTAGGTGATACGCGCGAAATCGGAACGCATTGCATCGAACCCATTAATCAGGTTGAAATCGGTAATGTTTTGCAATTCTCGATTTTCGCGGTATTGAAAGATGAGAGTGCCGTGGTTGAAGAGTTCTAAGCTCCCGCCGAGTCGGCTTTTTGGACTTTTGACCCCGTAAGCGACCGCTTTAACTTTCCCGAAGTCAGGCGTGTAGAAGGTAATAATTTTATGGAATTCTTTAAGAGGAAAGGTGCGAATGACAATCGCTTCGGTTTTTTGGGCTGCCATGGTGTTAGGGGTGCGTGTTGCTCAGTACGGGGAAAATCGGGGCGAGAGGATTTGAACCTCCGACCTCCTGCTCCCGAAGCAGGCGCGCTAGCCGGGCTGCGCTACGCCCCGTTCTTATGTTTATAATTATACCTTACTTTGATGGGTATTGTCAAATTAATGTCAATTTTCGTAACATTTGGAAGAAGCCGTTGCTAAGAGTACCAGGGTTTAAAGGGTATCATTGTTGTCATCGGTTTCAGGCATTTCGAGATGGATCCGGTGGATACGTCGTTCGTCTGCCTCAAATATAGTAAAACGGATGCCGCGGTAAGTGAATTGAGTCCCCTGTTCAGGCACTCGACCGAGATGGTCTACGACGAACCCGCCGATTGTATCAATGTTTTCTGCCTCAAGTTCGGTGCCGAGTTTTTCGTTCAATTCGATAAGATTTAGCCGCGCATCAACGGAATAGGTGTTCGGTGCGATCTCGATGTAGGCATCTTGTTCGTCCACCTCATCCTCGTCGTGTATTTCACCTACGATTTCTTCGATGATGTTTTCGAGTGTCACCATGCCAGCGGTGCCGCCGTATTCGTCTACAACGATTGCGATATGTTGTTTGTGTTCGCGGAGTTCACGGAAGAGTTCCGAGATCTTTTTACTTTCGGGTGTAAAGAAAGGGCTGCGATCAACGATAAGTTTCCTGAGGTTGACGGGTTCGCCTTTCGCCCAGCAGTCCAACATATCTTTAACGTGCAGAATTCCGACGATGCGGTCAATTGTCTCTTCGTATATCGGAATGCGCGTGTGTCTGGACGTGATAGCAGTCTGTAGAACTTCGTCTTCAGGGGTTAGCACCTCAAGACATACCATATCGGTTCGGGCAACCATAATCTCTCGGGTGACTTTGTCTGGTAAATCTAAGATTCGAGAGATCATTTCCCGTTCTTCGGGTTCCAAGATTTCTTGGCTATCACCGACGCTGTCGAGTGTTTCTAACACTTCAGGGGAAACGAGGGTATCTTGTGCTGAGGTTGCTGTGCCGCCGAAGATTCGGACGATAAGATTTGCGAGGAAATTCAGTGGTATTAAAACGAGAAACCCGCACCAGTAGATGGCACGGAGTGTACTGAGTGCGCGGATAGTCGCTACGCCGGTGCTGCCTCGTACGTAATTTTTGGGGAACAATTCGGTAAAGATGACAAAACAGGCGACTGCGAGGGCTGCATTTACAACTGGGTAATTCTCCCAAATAGTCATAAACAGCATAACGCCCACCACTATCAGGATGGTTTTTGCCGTGATAATGGTCAATGAGTAGCGTCGCGGGTGTCGCAGCAGCGAAGTCAGCACTTCGTACCGTTTCCCGCCTTCCTCGGCAAACTGGAGGATATCGTCCCGTGTTAACCGGGCGAGCAGTGCTTCAGCAGTCGAGAACAGCGCGTTGACAATTAAGAGTATACCTAAGCTAACGAGTCTGATGGCTATGTGTAGGTCGTCCAAATGTAAAATTACACCCCCTATTGGCTGGTGCTCGAACGTTTGCGAACAATCGTGCTACGCTTCCTGCAACGAACCGAATATGGCTTCCTGTTTTTCAAACATAGCTGTCGCCTGTTCGGGTGTCTGATGGTCGTATCCAAGTAGATGTAAGACACCGTGCACCGCGAGTAAAGCGACTTCGGTTTCGAGGTTGTTGTAGGTTGTCAGCTGCGTTTCGGTTTTAAGGCTGCTATGTGTTGCACTAAATTGATCGCTTGTCTCCACCTGTCGCGACGCGGTTTCGAGGGAGATGACGAGATCGCCGAGTAAGTTCGGGTTTACATTGGCATTTTCACCGTCCCGCATGGCAAACGCCAGGACATCTGTCGGTGCCTCAATACCTCGATATTCGAGGTTGAGATGCTTAATGTCAGCGTCGTCTGTGAGGAGGACACTCACTTCACAAGATTCGGCGTCATGTGCTTTCAGTGTTGTGAGCACTGCGTTGTGGATTACTTCTACATTAAAGGTGGTATTGCGACTCGTATTCGTAACGTGAATCAAAACGGTTATTCTTCTGTACTGGTGGCATTTTCGGGGTTAACCCCGTTGCGCCTTTTATTCTGTGGTGATGCCTGCTCATAAGCCTCAACGATACGTTGAACGAGTTCGTGCCGGACAACATCAACTCTTGAAAAATAGATGAACTCAATTCCCTTAATACCTGAGAGTACTTCTTGGGCATCGGCGAGGCCAGAGATTTTGTGTGTCGGTAGATCGGTCTGCGTAATATCGCCAGTGACGACGGCTTTTGAGTCAAAACCGAGTCGTGTTAGGAACATCTTCATCTGTTCGATGGTTGCGTTTTGTGCTTCATCAAGAACGACAAAGGAGTTATTGAGCGTTCTACCGCGCATAAAAGCGATCGGGGCGACCTCAATAACATTTCGCTCAATATATTTGTCGAGTGCGTCCGGGGGCATCATATCGTAGAGCGCATCGTATAAGGGGCGCAGATATGGATGTACCTTGTCTGCGATGTCGCCGGGAAGGAATCCGAGTTTTTCACCGGCTTCAACGGCGGGTCGCGTCAAGATGATACGGCTCACCTGTCCACTTTTGAGTGCGGAGACAGCCATCGCCATAGCGAGATAGGTTTTTCCTGTTCCGGCTGGTCCGATTCCGAAAACGAGGTCGTTGTGTTTAATCGCTTCAACGTACCGTTGCTGGCCGGCAGTTTTAGGACGTATGACCCCGCGTTTTGAGAACACTGGAATAGACTCGGCTCCAGTTTCACCTAAAGTGTCTCGTTCACCTGTCTCCGACGCGCGAATCGCATAGTTGACATCGGTTGCCTGAATACGTTCGCCTTTCCGGATACGGTGAAGTAGAGATTCGAGAACCGTTGTCACGCGGTTAACTTCTGTGATGCTCTCGCCGATGACAGCGATGTTGTCACTTTTCAAAACAACGCGGACATCGAAATCGTCTTCAATGATTTTTAGGAAGGCATCGCTTTGCCCGAAGAGGGCTTGCACTTCAGCGTTGCTCTGTATGGGAACACCCTTTGATTCTGGTCTTTGCAATCGGATTCTAATCCTCCCGTTTTGTTTATATGGGAAATTCGGAAGTTTCCCGAAGTATACGCTGTTTAGCTTAACAAAATTCTAAAAAAAAGTCAAATTTCGGGAACTGCGCGAATTCGGACTGTGAAAAGTAGGTGCCTCTGTATGTGAATCTGCCAAGTTTATTTCAATTTTACACTGTTTTAAAATAAAAGTCAAGTATTTTTATTTTCGTCCATAAAATTTGACTTCACGGATTGCGGCACCTTTGAGCGGTATCCACATTTTTTTCTCTTCATCGTCGTGTCGGACTTTTTCTGGGTCCTCCAGGGCATTCGCTGTTAATCGTAAATAGTGAATTTCGCGCTTAATCTGGAATCTCACTGGCAGTGTGCCTTCCACTTTTATGCCGCGTTTATCCTCTACAGTCTCAAACGAGAGCTTCCGATTCGGCGGCTGTTTTACTGCAACATCTAAAATAAGGTTACGGATGGTGGATGCTGGATAGACTTCAACGTACGCAATATAGGCCGGTGCGTCCAGTCTGATCAACGTTTCCGTTTTGAGACTGCCTTTTACCCGACGCTGGTACTGCAGCGGTTGAGATACCCCTTTTACGATACTTCCAACAAATTCCTTTATGATGGTTCCTTGTGCCCTAAAGGTGCCAACTGTTTTCAAATCGCCATCTACCATCTCAGGATTTTGATTGCAGGTGAGACGTGATGCCGATATTTCGACGGTGGGTGCCTCTCGGAGCATCGCACACCCGATAATACCGAATAACAAGAACAGTAGTATCCCGAATACTCGCATTTCATTTTTCACGGTGCTTTCCTCCTTGTACTGTTTGCAAAGTACTGTTTGCAAAGTCAAAGCGATTGTTGTACACCGAAAAACTTAACTTCACGAATCTCGGCACCTTTGAGTGGAATCTCGACGCTTGCGTTTGGGTTTCGAGTAGAATTCTGTCTGTCTTCAATGCCGTCTGCACTTAACCGTAGATAGAGGATTTCTCGCTGAATACTGAATCGGACGGGGGTCAGTCCTTCGATGTCTTGATGTTGCTTGTCGGGCACCCGATCGAAGGCGACATCGAAACGCGGTGGATCGTCGGTCGTCGTCATCAGTGCGAAATTCGGGATATGTCGTGAGGAGGGATATACCTCCACATAAGAAACATAGGTAGGCGCGTCGAGTTTGATGATCGCTTCTGTGCGACGGTTGCCATCAACCAGTGTTACGTAACGCCGTTGTGCGTTGGTAATCCGTCGAGATTTATTATCAAAGACTTGATACGCTTTCCGGACGACCCCGTTCACAGCAAATGTGCCAACCGTCTCCAGATTTCCATCTACAAATTCCGGATTAGAGGCACATGTGAGCCGTGATGATGGAATCTCTTCAACGGACTGGTTCAGTTGGGTGAGTATAGCACACCCCGTAACGCCGATGACCAGAACGGTTAAAACGATAAGGATTCTCATCTTTCTTTCCTCCTGTTGTATGCCTAAATGTTTAGGTTTTGATTATAAAAATCACCTAAGTGTAAATATCACGTCAGGTTTACGGCACACGGCGTATGCCTCCTACTTTAACGGTATTTCAACATCGAAACGTTCCGCTGCTTCGACGAGTCGGTCCCAAGTCGGCTCCTCAATGGGTATCCCTTCACGGAGACGTTTCTCGCGGCTCCGTTCCTCGAATTCACCGGGAACATAGATTTCGTCAACACCCGGTAGCCGGGTAGATGATTTTACCCATTCCACGAGATAGGCGATCTCCTGTTCATAATCCGACAAGTCGATGAAATCCTCAATTTTGATGGCGAACATGACAATGCCACTTGCCCCGCGCGTCGGTTTTTCACGGCTACATCCTGCCCAAGAGAGTCCGCCAGCAATGGCATCTATCATCACACCGAGTCCGAACCCTTTGTGTCCGAACTGGAAACCGCCGAGCGGCATAACGGCTGTGTCTTGTGAACGTTCACGAAACGCTTGCGGGTCTGTAATCGGGTTGCCTTCGGTATCAATCATCCAACCTTCGGGTATGGATTCGCCGCGAGCGGTCTGGACGAGTAGTTTCCCGCCTGCGACAACGCTGAGCGTCATATCAAGGAGTAGCGGTTCACCGCCCTGACGTGGCACGGAGATAGCGATCGGGTTCGGTGGAAGTCTACGCGAGGTGCCGCCGTGCGGATGCATGAAACGTCCGCCGCCGTTGAGCAGGACGATCCCGATCATACCGGCACGCGCTGCGATCGGCGGGTATTCACCCATCCGTCCGGCGTGTCCACACCTGTGTAAACCGACTGCACCAATGGTACAGGTTCGCGCTTTTTCGACAGCCATCTCCATGGCTTTGCGTGCGGCGACCATACCGAGTGCGCCATTGACATTGATAACGGTCGCAGCGCCACTCTCTCTGACAATTTCCATCTTGTCTGCGGCGGGTCCGCCTGCCATCCCGCCGATGTAGTTCGGCGCGTTGATGACACCGTGTGAATCGTGTCCTGCGAGGTTAGAATCGACAACGTGGTCGCTAACGATGCGTGCGTCTTCTTCTGTGCCGCCGGCACCACGATAGATGTTATATACAAACTCTCTCAAAACATCATGAGATATTGTTGGCATAAATGTTTCCTTACTGAATTGAGGATTTTAAAATGAATAAAGACGTTTACAACGGGATTCGTCCCGCTGCCTACAGTTGATTTTCATGAAATTCGACACGTCTATAAATATCATCCAGGGACAATTTACAATCAATCGAGGTAAGCGATAGCACGTCTTCAACGGATCGGAATTCGGTTGGTTGCCATTCCGTCCCGTGCCGACGGTAACGTTCAACCCTTACTTCGTCTTGTGAAACAAGGACGTATTCTTGCAAAGACGTAAGTTGCTGATAGTGCTTGAACTTCTCTCCACGATCATACGCTTGGGTTGATGGGGAAAGCACTTCTATCAAGACTATTGGATTGAGGAGCGTATCAAAAATGTTATCCTCAAAGCGCGGTTCACCACAGACGACGAGGACATCTGGATAAAAGTAAGAGATTTCTGGGCTAGTCCGAACTCGTATATCGTTGGTATGGACTTCACAGGTTCCGCCTTTCAACTGGATATAAAGTTCGCCAGAAATATTCGTTACAATGAGACTATGCGCGCGACTGGCACCAGACATGGCGATTATTTCTCCGCGCAAGTATTCATGTTTGGTATCCGACTTGCGTTCCCAAGCGAGGTATGCCTCGGGAGTTAGATAGGTTCTTGCTGCAGCAGATGACATTAAAGTGCCTCCATAAAAGTGATTTCAGGTATTTCTTGAAAATGCTTTAAAAGCCGTTACACTTGGCGGAACCCGCTCTCGGTGCGATGCCAATTTTGTCCGTGATCCGGATCTCGGAACGGGATATTTCTGCCGAGCAGCTGCTTCAGCACATCGCTTTCGCCTGCTAATTCGTCGTCAGTCAACTGCCGCGGCATATCTTCTTGTGGGTAGATGACCGACCTATTGTACATACCGAGCAACCCGACGCGCGGTTTAGCCGTTCGGTTCGCCCGCGACTGATGCCAGATCGCACCGTTTGTGAACATGATAGAACCCTTCGGTGCGACAGCGACACTGCTCTCAAGCCCTTCCGCTTCTCCTAATTCGGGACGGCGGAGCGTTTTGTGTGAACCCGGGATGCATGCCGTTGCGCCATTTTCTTCCGTGAAATCGTCTAACATCCAAACTGTTTGTCCGGTTAACGAACCTGCGGGAAAAGGTGCTTGCATCGCCCAATACGGGTAGTCGATATGCCAACCGCCGTCCGGGGCCCCAGGTCCGACGATGTTCGCGGTAAATGTGGAGGCGATGACATCTTCACCGAGCATCCGTTTCCACACGGCGACGACGGTCGGATGTTGGATGAACCCTCGGAAAATTGGCGATTTCCCAACGATTGCCCAGACACGTCGGATTTTACCGTCGCCGTAACTGTGGTCGAATCCGTTTTCGATGTCTTCCTCAACTAATTTCCAGATCGCCTCGCGCGCTTCGTCTGCCGCTTCGGCGGTAATCACGTTTTCGATGATATGAAAACCGACTTCGCGGAGATCGTGTTCAACACGGTCAAGCCTTTCTGAATCTAACGCTGATCTGATTTGTAGCATATTTTTCTACCTCTATCTTACCGGAGACGCGGTAAATTGCGGACTGCTGCAATAATCTGATCTTCCAAATCGTCGGCATCGCTATCTGGAATCAGATTGTATTTGTCCATCCACGCGATGTTTTCTGCGACACTCTCTACAACCGGCACCTGCGGACTGAAGTCAGGTAGCACCGCTGCGAGTTTCTCGTGGCTAAAGATTTGCGTATGCCCGAAGTTGCCGCGCAACCCGCTGAACCGTTCCGGTGCCATGGCGATGAGCGTCTCTTGTGAGACATGTACGATGTCTATGTCAACGCCGAGTGCTTCTGCTGCTGCGCGGTGCCATTCGTCCCACGTTCGCGCTTGTGGGTGGACGATGTTGTATATTTCACCGAAGCAGTCAGATTTACCGAGTATATCTGTAAACGCAATTCCTGCGTCGCGAGATGACAGGAATTGAAAATAGTTTAAGCCATCGCCTGCGGAGAGGATCGGTTTACCTTTTCGGAGCCGATCAATCCAACTCCCATCGCCACCGACTTGCCGATGCAGGTTTATACCGGGTCCGTGTGTATACGACGGTTTGAAGATGGTTACAGGGAAGCCGTCGCGTGCGTGCGCCTCTAAGAGGAGGTTATCCGCCGCGACTTTGCCGAGTCCGTAACCGGACTCCCCTTGCAACGGTGCTGTCTCTGGGAGGTTAATCCCACTGAACGGGGGTCCGTAGGTCATCACCGTTGAGCAGTGGACGAAGTGTCCGACGCGACCTCGGCATGCCCGTAGCGCGGAGGCGGCATCGTCAGCGTTGAAGCTAATCATATCAATCACCGCATCCCATTCTTCCGCACCGACTTTCGCTTCAAAATCTTCGCGTTGTTGTCGGTCCCCGTGGATGACACGAACATCTGGTGGTGGTGGGTCTCTGTGTTGTCCGCGGTTGAACATGACGATTTCGTGGTTTCGGTTTTGCAGGGCAGCAACGATGCCACGGCTAATGTTGCCCGTCCCACCGATGACTAAGACTTTCATTTACTGGTTTCCTCCTCTATCAAAGCAATTTCTGCATCTGTCAGTTCGTATAGTTTATATACCAACTCGTCTATCTCTCGTTCAGTGTCCGCGACCTCAAAACTGTCAGGGTTATTTAGTATCCGCTGGACTAACCCCGAGAGTGCTGCTTTTTGTTCTGGGGTCCGCTGGACTATTGGAGCCTTGTTCATGTTTTTTTTAGCGAGTCCCAGAAAATTGTACTCTTCGTTCCAAAACTCCTCACGAGTGTACCAAGCAAAAAGTTTGCTATTTAGAATTGCAAGCAGAGAGAGGTCTTCTGTCGGGAAAAATGCCGAGCTGAAAAGAAGTTTCTCAGAATCGTCATAGGCAGCTTGCATAGAGGCTGGTTTAGGGGGATAAAAGATTTTCGGACGTTTTAGATCAGCATAAAAGCCATACGCTGGAAACTCCCAATAAAAGAGAGCAGAGTGGTCAAAGCACACCCGCTTTTCTAATCCTTCTTTATGATACTTCATGTGATCACTAATTGCAGGATAGGTCGTTTCAAAGATTCGCTCGGCTTCCGATGGATTTCTGCCAGTCCAAGGCCATCTCTTATTTTTACTGCTTGGAATGCAGATTACATAGGCCAATTCACCCATCCATTTTCTCGGTTTAAGGAACGGTTTTATCAGTTCCTTGCTCTTAGGATCATCACTCGTCAATTGTTTACAAGTGAATTCATCTATCTCGAACGCACGCATGTATCCTGGCGTAATGCCGATATGGATGTTCCCGTATCGACTCAACGGTCTTCCAGTCTTTCTCAGTTTGGCAAGTAAAGTCTCAGGTGTGGTTGGCTCGGACATGTGACCTTGCTGAGTGGCATCGTAGCCTTCAGAAGTTAATGTTTCTTCGATATCCTCCAGTTTATCAGAAAGCGGATCATCCTCCTTTATATCAGGAACGCCTTCGTCTACATTCTTTGAAAAGAGGCCGAGGCGGATATCATGTTCAGAACTTGTATGGATATGTGTATTCTCTTGTGTCCAAACACGAATATTTAATACTGCAGTCTGCCAGTCTTGGGATTCCGAATCGTTGAAATTAGCGATAGCAAAAGGTTGAAAGCATTCATTCATAGAAATAAAGCACAATTCCACCGGATTGGGTCTCAATTTATCCAAGCCTGCAGCAACCAGACGCAATGCTTCAGCATAGCCCGACCTATTGTTAAATCGGATCAGAATGATTCCTGAAGGTTCTCCAGGTGAAACGATGAGTTCTTGGCAATCTAAAACTTGATTGACAACCGCTCCACTGAGTCCCAACGCTAACTTAGCATATCTTGTGGTAATATCCCCAAGAGGTAAGCCTTCTGGGATTGGCAAGTTCAGTTTTTCTTCCAAAAAGTGTAATAGTGTATCTTCGTCGCCGACGCGTTGAATATCGTCTCGTGTTATTAACATTCAAGTCTCCTCTGGTGATAGTTAGTCAGAATTACCGCTCTTCTGCACTACAACCTTCTTGCGTTTCCTTCGTGAAAAGGAGATGCCACCGAAACCGCTGATAATGGCGATGTAGAACCCGAAGTCGTACCACCATCCTGTATTTTGGAGTTCATAGACCCGGATATCCGGATTGAAAATGCCCCCAATCAGCGAGATTGGCGCGATCCATCCGTGCCAGACACCCCAGAAAAACCCTGCGGGTTCCTCGGCGGTGTGTTTGCCATCACCGGGTACACATCCGGCAAATGTGATGAGTGCTATCAGTAGGAGTAGGTAGATAAATTTCTTGTTCATGTTTTTCCCTTCTATCAGTAATATCATCGTCCATCTAATCCTAAAACCTTAGATTTGCTTTTCTTAATCCTTCAGGAGTTTCTCAACATTTTCGGGAACATCACCAATAGGACAGGCAAAACTACAAGGCGGTTTATTTCGGACATGTTGGCGCAGAATGGATAGAGTTCGCGCATCGTAGTAGGGTCCATCACATATTGCGAAAAAAGCTGTATTTTCGTCTTTACAATTTTGAAACATTCGTAGAAGTGTGATAAGTTCATTGCGCTGATGGTCTTGACTACCTCCTGGCTCACGCGTAAACTTGTGTGCTGCAAAACATTTAATGTTAATATTACCCGCTACCCACATAAAATCTAATGACTTAACTTCACCAGGTTTCTTTCCAGTAACTATATTACCCATTCGGTCAATATACTTTGCATTCTTTCCATGCGATGGTAAGGCAGTGAAAGACCTGATTAAGTTAGGGAACATGCGTAAATATTTTTCCGCTTCTTTCTCATGAAATCCTGTTCTTGTCGCATTTTTGGCGAAACAGCAAGCAAACATAAAATCATCATATATTTTTTCGCAAACATCCGTTTCATCAAAACCGAATCGATCACAAAATGTCTGAATTCTACGTAGAAGTCCTGAATCTTGGTTCTCCAATAGATCTCTAACTTCATCTCCATTTTTTCTCCATAATTCTTGTTCTATTCTGTCATAATCCGGCGGTTGAATGTTCATTTTTTACTCCATGTTCATTTCAAGTTGTAGATGTAGATCTCTCACATCAATAATTGATCGCGCCAAAGCCCAATCTAACCGTCGTCGGTAGTATCCATCACGGCGTATGCCTTTGAATGCTGTCAAGAAAACATCGTGCGTTTTCTCGCGAATTGTTGCTAAGCGATCATTGAGCATTTCTATGTCCACGTCCCACGGCACACCAATTTTTGTTATGGAACGACAATGGACACGGATCGGATAGTCTCCTAATTCTGCTGGCGGACAAAAACGGATAGAAGCGGAAACAGTATTGTCTATAGCGATGAGTCCAAGATTTCCATCGGGATCGTTGAAAACGATACTGCGGTTAGACGAAGGTTGCGGCAGATGTCTGCGCAGTTCATTGAGGCCACCGAGGGACCGGTTGTTGCGCCAAACCCTAACGTCTGGTGTTACGTGCGGTGCGAACAGGGCAAGACCTACCGGGTGTTCGGTATCTTCAAACATAACTGAAACCCTCCTGCCCCCCTTATCAGGGCGGTAATTTGTTTTATCTTCTGTTTGCGGGACTAAGGAGATGAAGTCCTGCAATCGTTGTAGGAACAGACCGCTCCGAATGAACGCCTCTGGAATGATTGCTGCGACCCATCCGCAATAGGTCAAGCACTGCTCAAGCGCGTATTTGTAGAGATCGTCGTGTTGTGTTGCTTCTGGGAAAGGCAAGCCTCGGCGTGTGGCGGAGTTACGTGCCAACCACGGTGGATTGGTAATGCAAACATCAAATCCTTTAGGAAAGTCTGTGAGTGTATCGCGTTGTACGATCCCTTTCGCTCCGGGTTTGATGTCAAAGAATGCCCAATCACGGCATTGCAGGTTTGCTGCGTCAATCAGTTGTGGAATGTCCTTAGCACCCGCGAACGGTTCTAAAGCCACTTGTTGTTTTAAGTGAGACGCTTCCGCCCACGTCTGAAACGGTTGCAATTGAAACGGATTCCCGCGTGTGTAGTAGCGTCCACTTGCTCGTTTTTCGTCCATATTTTTGCTTTTTCGTGTTTTCCGAATAGGTGGGTCTCTTGGATATGTCTGTTTTTCGTGTGTCCTATTTCTCGCTAACGAATTATTTGAAATCATATAATAGCGTATTTATCCGAAATGTCAAGTGAAATTTTCGTTTGAGCGGAAGCCATTCAGTTTTTAGTTTTTAAGTTCAACTTGACCTCTCGGTTGAATTTTGCTATAATATCAGCGGCTTAGCAGTCAGTAAATTAACTAATGATATGGGCATCAAGTCGTCTATAGCAACGAATCGATAGACTGGAGGAGCTAAATGCGTTATTCAAATGTAGTATCCGCCATACTCACGATTGCGATGTTAACTTCTGTTGCTTCGGCTGGCGTATGGCAGGAGAATTTCGACAATGGACTTCCGGATGGTTGGAACGAGGTCAAAGGCGAGTGGAAGATTGAGAAAGACGCTTATGCCGAAACCTCTGGCGCAGAATACGCCAAGACGATGTTCGGTGATGAAAATTGGACGGATTACACCCTTGAAGTTGATGTGACGTTGGTGAAAAATGTGAACGTGAATGCGGCGGGCGTGTTAATCCGTGCCGATACGGACGGCGATAACGGGATGCGGTTCTGGATCCGCACAGACCAGCATAAATGTCAGTTCTCCAGATGGAGAGAGAACCAATTTGAGCACATCGTAACGCCTTTACCTGTTGACCCTGAAGTCGGCGGAACCTATCGGCTTAAGGTTATCGCAGAAGGACAGAATTACCAATGTTTTGTCGATGATGAACTCTTGTTCGAGGGAGAAGATGATGCGAAACTTCGGGACAGTGGACGCATCGGTTTTATTACGCATACAGCACATGTCCATTACGATAATCTGACTATCGACGGAGCAGATGTCCCTTCCTTCGCAGTTGATCTGAATGGCAAACTTGCGACGCGCTGGGGACAGTTAAAAACAGACCTTCGGATTCAATTAGGAGACAACGATGATTAGTGTTGAACGACCCTCTGAAATCGGTGCACCTCGATGGCACGGCCCGCAGCAACGGCACCTCCATTTTGCACTGGATACCGCCGAGGTCAACGCGTATCACGAAAAGGGGTTCCTTATTCTTCGAGATGTGTTTCAACCTGATGAAGTTGAGATTTACCGTCAAGAGGCGGAACGGGTTATTGAACGAGCGTTTTCGTTGAGTCGTGAATTCCAACTGGAACCGAAATACAATCTCCGGTTTGAGATGCTGGCAGACGGTCAACCGTGGAAAATCGACCCGTTTGTCAGTATCTCGCCGCTATTTTCCGCGCTTGCTCGCGACAGACGGATTATGGATCGGTTGGCATCGTTGTATGATGGTTACGAAGCAGTGTTATTCAAAGATAAACTGATCTTCAAACCGCCGGAGAGTCACGGTAACGGACTGCATCAGGATTACAATTGGTGGCAAGGGTTCCCGCACAGTCTCCTGACGGTTTCGGTCGCGCTTGACGCAAGCACGAGAGAAAACGGATGCACAGAACTGTGGACAGGTCATCATCAAGGCTTTTTGCATGAACCCGGTTCGCTTGACAAGGGGCAAATCGACCGCGAAAACCTCGCGAACGAGGAACACGTCCACGTGGAGTTAGCACCCGGCGACATAGCGATCTTTACCTGTTTCACACCACACGCGGCGGCATCAAATAAATCCAACAGTGCTCGGCGAATGCTGTTTCTTAGCTACAACGACAGTCGGGACGGCGAACACTATACTTCGCACTACGAACACTTCCGCTGGTATCGGACGCGCCCGGATCGTACGCCAGAGGTGGAACGCGAAAAGTATTATTTTCTTTAGTTCCGATTGACAGCCAAGCAAAAATTTGGTATTATACTTAACGATACGAACTTCTGACATACCCAAGGAAACGAGGACGTTCTGATGCCAATTACGGACGCAATGCCGGAACTCAAGCGGAAACTCCAGTTTTTTCCGGTTGAAAACGAGAATCCATCAACGTTAACACGTGCCCAGATTGAACACTTCAATGAAAACGGATTTATCTCACCGTTAGATGTCTTTTCTGAGGCGGAAATCGCCGAACACCGCGCCTATTTCGATCAGCTTATGGAGAAGGCACTCGCAGCGGGGATGAATAGTTACTCCATCAACGGATGGCACACTACCTGTACCGGCCTCCACGATCTGGTTACCGAAGAGAGAATCTTGGATTATGTGCAAGACCTACTCGGTGAGACGTTGATCTGTTGGGGAACGCACTACTTTTGCAAGCTGCCGGGTGATGTGAAACAGGTGAGTTGGCATCAGGATGCCTCCTATTGGCCCCTCTCCCCAAGCAAAACTGTTACCGTGTGGCTCGCGATTGACGATGCTGAGGTTGAAAACGGGGCAATGACAGTCATCCCGAAATCACATCTGCACGGGCAGATCGCATTTGAGCGGAGCACTGCTGAGGAAAAGAATGTGCTAGGTCAGACGGTGCATGGAGCATCACAATACGGCGATGCACCACATCCATTTGAAATGAAAGCCGGACAGATGTCGTTGCATTCGGATCTGTTATTACACGGTTCCGAACCGAACACCTCAGATCGAAGGCGTTGCGGGTTGACGATGCGGTTCGTGCCGCCGGATGTCCACGCCGCAAACAATTGGAACCAACGCGCCATCGTCGCCAGAGGCAGCGATCCGAGTGGGCATTGGGTGCACAACCCCCGTCCAACCGAAGATAACATTCCGAAGCGATAGTTAGCTTTCTTGGACTATTGATTTATAGTGAAACCTACAATTAAGTAGACACTTTTCCTTTATCAAAAAACAGTTCGTAGGGGCGAGGTCCCCTCGTCCGTCTTTCAAAATGTGTCCTGTTATTTTTAGAGGTCACTATAATATGATTCTACGACGACTTATTTCCGATTTTTTCTCAATTTTTCCACGACACCTGATCTTTGCTGCGATTTCAATCAGTAGTGCTGCCGCTTTTGTGTTATTCGGCTATGAGTTTATCCGGGCCGTGTCCGATTCGTTGTTCATTGACGTGTATGGTGCCGAGAATCTCTCGCGTGGTATGGTTGCTATTTTCCCGAGTATGATCGTGATGCTGTACTGCTACGGTCGCCTGCTCTCGTGGCTGGGTGCGACGCGTGCTTTGGCAATAACCTCGCTTTTTTCTGCGCTTTTGATCCTGGGGTGCTACGTTGCGTTTGTCCGCGGCATGCATTTCGCTGCGGTGATCATCTATGTGTTCCGCGAAGCCTATATCGTGATCGTCCTTGAGCAGTTCTGGTCGTTTGTTAACAGTGTGTTGACAACTGAACAAGCCAAACGTATCAATGGACCCTTTTGCGCTGTTGCGTCTATCGGTGGGTTCGTAGGCGGTATGCTGGTGAACAGATGGGCAGAGGTGTTGGGGTCTGAAACTTTACTTCTTTTTACCGCGGCATCGCTTGTGCCGACAGCCGTACTTGGCGTGATTGCCTACAGATTCGGCGGTGAACCGAAACCGAGCGAAGAGGAGGCTGGTGGAAGACTTGGACATCTCGGTATAGGCACGCTCTTTCGCTCCAGATACTTAATTTTCCTCGGTGTCCTGATTTTAAGCACGCAGGTGGTCTCTACTGTGCTGGATCTTCGTTTCAAAGGATTGACAGAAATGGCGTTATCCGATAAGGATGCGCGAACCGCATTTCTCGGTGGAGTGTATGGGTATCTTGCACTGAGTGCCGGCATTTTGCAGTTGGTGGTTGTGCCGTTAGCACTCAGATTTGTTGCCCTCCGTGTTGTTCATGTTGTTGTCCCGATGGTGCATCTCATCAGTAGCCTTGTGTTGACGGTTTCTCCGTCGCTTCGAAGCGGAACGGCTGCATTCATGATTTTTAAAGCCTTAGATTATTCTATTTTTCGAGCAGCAAAAGAATTATTCTATATGCCGCTCTCTTACGATTCACGCTATCGCGCGAAACAGCTTATTGATTCGTTTGGATATCGCTCCTCTAAGAGTGGAAGTGCAGGTGTAATTGAATTGGTGAGGTTGGGTGCGGGTGTAAAGACGATTCCGGGGATTGCGTTTTCTATTACAGCGATGGTGGCAGCCATAGTATGGACACCAATCGCTTTCAGTTTGACGCGGGCATATCAGAAGTTAGTAAATACGGAATAAGTTTATCAATTCCTTTAATAGATACTGCTACGGTGTCCAATTCGGTGAACAACAATTTCTCGAATATGCCTATCAAAAGTATAGAGAATTCGATAATCTTTAGCAACAGATAGACTAAATTTCCCTCTATGTCTACCTTTCAATGCCTTATGCGGATAGTCGTCGCAAATTTCGCACAACCGTTCCAGTTTGTTGAAGATTCGCATGTAAATGGGTTGACTTAAACGTCTCAAATCCGATTCAGCACGCGGTTTAATGATCAATGTGTACATTTGAGATTGACACCAAACGTTTTAGCCACCTCCTGGAGCGGTGTTCCTTTAACTCTCCCTGATTTATGATCTGTGATGCTTTGTTCCAATTCTTCAGCAACTTCTGGTTGTATCTCTAATCCTTCGTCCGGATCGTATTCATAATTCTCAAGAAATTGTTCAAATTCCAAATGACACACGAAAAATTCGTAAATCGCTTCCCGGAGGCGGTCCTCCTCAGCAGCGGTTGCTTCATATAGGGAAGTTTCGGCAGCGTCCCCCTTCCTTTGGTTTAGCAACTTAATCACCCGCGCTTGTGCCGCAAAAAGCTCGGACTTCACCAATGTGTGTAGAAATTCTCGGAAAGCATGATCTGATAATGCCGACACTTTTATCTCCGGTACGGAATCAGTCGGAAGGAACGCACCCATGCGTCGGACTTCCCGCCCTGTAGGTGAAGCCCTTCGTTTGCCCTGCACAATAGCGACTCGATGTTTTAAAGCGGCATAAGTATCAGAAGAATCCAAAATCGAAAGGAGGCGCGTCTCATAAGAATCTAACGCAAATGCTACATCATAGTAGTAGCCTTCAAAACACCTACGGAAGACTTCTGTTAACGTATCCCTATCAGCATCTGTCGCAAGCAATCCAAGCAGTTGCTTACAGTCAAGAAACAATGAGTGTTCTAAAATTGGAAGGAGTTCAGTAAGAAATCGCTTATCTGTTATACCTTTAAAGGGAAATTTTTCCACGTTTCGTTCCATGAGGATCTCCTTTAAAGCCTATTCTATATCTCATATCGGACGAGCTTCCGTGCTGCGTCAGCGATTTGCTCTGCGTTTGGGATAACGAAATTCTCCATCACCGGCGCGAAGGGGACAGGTACCGGCATCGCTGCGACCCGCTCAATCGGCGCATCAAGATAATCAAATGCCTCGCGGACTACAAGCGCGGCGATCTCCGCGCCAAACCCTGCTCGACCAACTGCTTCATGTGCAATGAGCAACCGATTCGTTTTCCGGACAGAATCAAGGATGCTGTCTTTGTCAAGAGGCATCAGCGTCCGAGGATCGATAACTTCGGCAGAGATGCCTTCGTCGGCAAGTGTATCCGCGGCGATGAGTGCATGCAGAACCATCCGTGATGTCGCGAGAATTGTGATGTCCTCACCTTCGCGTTTCACGTCCGCGACCCCCAACGGAATTGTATATTCTTCCTCAGGAATCTCGCCTTCCTCTGTGTAGAGGAGTTTATGCTCAATAAACATGATCGGATTATCGTCTCGGATAGCTGTTTTGAGTAACCCTTTTGCGTCGTAGGGTGTAGAGGGCATCACGACGAGGAGACCGGGAATATGCACGAACCACGCTTCGAGACTCTGTGCGTGTTGTGCTGCAGAGGATCGACCGGCACCGCCCTGCGTCCGAATCACGAGAGGTACATCCAGCTGCCCGCCGACCATATAACGGATCTTCGCGACCTGGTTCACAATCTGATCCATACCGACCGCTGTGAAATCTATGTACATCAACTCCGCGACCGGACGCATCCCTGTAACTGCTGCACCGAGTGCCGTGCCGATGATCGCGGCTTCGGAGATCGGCGTATTTCGGATGCGATCCTTCCCGAAGTCTTTGAACAGTCCGTCTGTTACTTTATAGGCACCACCGTACTCGGCGATGTCCTCCCCCATTAGAAAGACCGCGTCATCGCGTTCCATCTCTTCCGCTAACGCTTCCTTGAGTGCGTCGCGATACGTAATTGTCTTCATCTTTTTAATTTACCTTGCGGTTCGGTGAGATGCGTTGAATGACCAACGTTCCTCTCCGTAAATCCGCCCTCCATTCCATTACGGGCTAAGGTTAGGTTTAATAGGACTTACGCATAATGCTATTTTGTACCATAAACTGTTAGTTTGTGCTGTTAGAACGCTGTGTTTACCGAAAAATTTCATCTAACACAACCGCCTACAGTCAAAAATTGCGTAAGTCCTGTTTACAAATCTTTACAACGCCTTTTCTACATTCAGCCACTCAAGCGTTTGCACAAACGCTGCGACTGTTTCCGTGATGTCTTTATCTGTGTGTGCTGCTGTTGTCATTCCACCGTTGCTGGCGAGATCAATACCGTTCAACAACAGACCACACCGGAGACGTTCCAACATATCCGGATCGCTACTCCCTTTCAGTTTCCGATAATCCCACGTGTATGGATCGAAATCGGAGGCGCGAACGTCCTTTTCACCGTGTCCGACGAGAAGTCGAATCCCCGAAAATTCGCCATAAACCACCCAATCCAGTCCGTAATCATCAATAACAGCGTTGAGTTCCGTGCGAAGCCGTTCTGCTGTTCGGTTCGCTTGCTTGTGTGGTTCGCCCGTTTTGACGATATTAAGCATCGCGATCCCCGCAGCAGCAGAGAGTGGATTCGCATTAAAAGTGCCGGGGTGTGGCATCTTCAAGCCGTCGCGTTCCGATTTCATTGAGATAAGTTCGAGAATCTCCGTTTTACCAACAAGTGCGCCGCCGGGGAGTCCACCCGCCAATATCTTCGCCAACGTCGTCATATCCGGTGTGACGTTGTAATGCGCTTGTGCACCGCCGGGCGCGACCCGAAATCCAGTGATAACCTCGTCAAAGATCAATAGGACACCGTACGCTTCTGTCAGTTCACGAAGCTGCTTTAAGAACGTTCCGTTCGTCGGAACGATGCCGAAAGATGCGCCCGTCGGTTCGAGGATAACACACGCGATGTCTTTATCCGTTTTCAATAACGTTTCAACGGCATCAATGTCGTTCGGTGGAGATAACAGGGTTGTCTCTTTTATCTCCTGTGGGATACCCGGAACACTCATATCAAAAGGTGGGTAGGCACCTAAAATGAGGCTATCGTGCCAGCCGTGGAAATGGCCGGTGAATTTTAGGACTTTATTTTTCCCCGTATAGGTGCGCGCGAGACGAATCGCCATTAGCGTCGCTTCCGTACCAGAACTAACGAACCGAACGCGTTCCGCTGACGGTATCAACTGCGTTACGAGCGAACCCCATTCCAATTCCAACGGGTGACATGCACCGTAGTGTGTGCCTCGGTGCATCTGCGTCGTTACCGCTTCGACAACTTCCGGTGGGTTATGTCCAAGGAGCAGCGCACCGTGTCCCGCCCAGTAATCGATGAATGCCTTGTCATCAAGTCCCCATTTTTTTGAGCCATCGGCACGGGTGATATAGATCGGAAAGGGAGACATATAGCGTCCGTCGTGCGTTACACCATCTGGAAACAGGTGGTTTGCAGTCTCCGCCATTTCTCTATCTTTTGCGAATGTTTTTTGGTAGCGTTCTAAAATGGTGTGCATTTTTTTTGCCTCGTTTTTGGTTATTTGTGAATCATTATATCATATTTCTGTTTTGTTTGTGAAACGAATTTTTTGACAGAAGTCTTGTAGGTTGGGTTGAACGGCCTTGAGAAGTCCCACGTTGATATGCCATACACCCCTGAAAGTCAATATCCGGTCCTATCTATCCACGAATGGAGTGAAACCCAACTTTGCGCGCCCAACCTCCGTGAAACTTCATATCAAAGCGTTGGGTTTCACTCGGTCTCTGATGGATGTGGTATATCCGGAGGAAGTTGTGTTTTCTATAATTTGGACGGTTTTGGTGTTATCCGTTCAACCCAACCTACAGGACGATACGGTTTTTCTAAAAAGGTTCTCAATATGGCTACGAGAAAACCGACAGTGCTCGTGCCTGTACTGACAGCACAACCTACTCCTATACCCGCACCGCCACCTGGGAGTGTCTCGGCAGCTATGGCGGCATTAACGCTTCGTGCTCTTTTGACGAGCCTAAGACCGGTACCTGCAGCAGCAAAAATCGTAATGTGTGTGTAGATGGCAGTTGTGTGTATCAGTGTGTAGTGGGTGAAAATTGTGACACTGCGTGCCATGAGGGGGTGTGTGTGGAGGATCGTTGTGATTCTGTAACCTGCGAAGTAACCGGTACCTGTTCCCAGGATACTGATAACCCAGGTCTTTCGTTTCAGGGTAGCTGCACAAGTAACTATGATCGAGAAAGTTGCGGAGCCGCAGGAAAGGGCTTTTGTCCTGTGTGCTGTAACGATGTTACCGGAAGTTCCTCTTGTTTAAATAATTGTAGCGGGAAGTGTACCGCTTGGAGCAACACCTACTGCGGTCAGAACGCTCAATGGCTTGGGTGGGTACGAAGGTATAGAGACTGCAATGTCAATGGTGTAATTAAAAGAACGCATGAAGGTGTTGAGAACTGCGGTGCTGCCGGCTGTTCCGGCGCTTCCTGTAATTAATCTATTCTGCAAGACGGCGCATGTTTACCATGCTTTGATGACGGTTGCGTGAAAAACCCACACAGCTGCTGCTGTGTGGGTTTTCTGGTTAGTATGTTTCAAGAGGGTCTCCCAGCTCGATGTAGGCAGATCCATACAGTGCTGTTTTCCCTCTGAATCGCTCTAGGATTTGTTCTTCTGACTCCTCCACATATGTTATTTTGAGGAGGAGGTATCTGGTGATCAGGTAGGCATAATAATATATTCCGGCCTCAATGATTTTTTTATCCTCCGGGTTTTCCTGGAGGTATATCCCCAAGAGCGTGTTGTGCACGAAGTCAAAACTGAGACCGACCTCTTCCCTGAAGATCGTGTCCCACTCTGCCACAATGTCAAAGGAAGGGTCCGCCTTCCTTTGTTTCAATGCTGCAATCTCTCTTTCGAATATGGCTTGTTCAATTACCCGCACGCCCGGTATTCCTTCCTGCAGCCGATCTCTATAGCCTTGATCTTTTTGAATGAAGGCTGACTTGTCCAGATCAACCTGGACCTTGCCGTCCTTGACGGATTGGCGGAAATGGGCGAGCAGCTCTTCCTCACTCGCGTCCGGGTAGAGGAAGCTGAGCCTGAGGTATTCCAGAACGATGTCGTACCACGAGAACGGATCGTCCTTTTCCTCGGGACGCTCTTCAAGGTATATTTCTTGATAGAGTGTTCCCCAAATGAATATGAATGTCAGACCACTTTCCCGTTCAAGCACTTCTTTTTCCAACTCGTAGTTGCCGTTTGTCGGGCTTTCGTCCTGGAGGCGTCGAATTTTTCTGACAATCTCCTCAGCTTTTTCCTGAGGCGTTAACTCTCTCTGCGAGAGTGAGGGCACTTGCGGTAGCGGAATTGGTTTTGCGACCGCCGGCTCCATTACCACAAACGGCGCGGTGTGTACCGATGCTTCGGCAACACGGTTTCCCGCTGTGTCTGCGGTTGCGCTGCCGACGCGCAGGGCAATGGTGCCGATCTCGTTTGTTCGTATGGTGTACCGGCAGAGGTATTTCGCCTCGTCGCCACCCAGCGGCTTCGCCTCGCCGCTTTGAAGGATGGTTCCGCCCGGGAGCATTTGATACCGTCTTGCCTTGCCGTCTATCAAAGTAAATAGCGTGGGGCGAGCGGTATTGTCATCGGCGATTTGATGCGCCATCAGTTCGGAGAACTTGATCATGGTATAGACCGTGTCTCCGGGGCGAACTTTGCTGGCGGCCGTCAATATTTTTGTCAACTCTTGATCGCCATACCAGACAACTTCAACCACCATTGGCAGCGTCGTGTCTGCGGGCGGTGTCGGCTCCGGTGTTTCAGGTTCCGTCATTTCTTCCGGCTCAGTTACCGGTGTTTCCTCCTGTTCTGCCGCTTTTGGCTCTTCAGCAGGTTCTTCTTCCGGCTCAGTTACCGGGTTTCTGTCCGGCTGCTTCATGTCGCCCACCATTGCTGGTGGCTCTGCCGGTTCTGAAACGGCCGGTTTCATCATGTTCTGCGCTTCATCGCACCCAGAGACAGCCAAGAGCGTCAGAAGCATACCCATAACAATAACGGAAACAAAAAAATTACCGATCAGAATTCCAATAGGCTTGGATTTTTCAGATTTCAATAGGTTTATCCTCCTTCAACACAGCAGGGATCCGCTTCAGCCGTGCGATAACCGCCGCGCCGATGACGACGAAAAGAGGGTCTCGGTTCGGTGATAATACGACGACATCCTTGGGATGAGGATTGAGGCCATCCGCGGCTTGTAGTCTAAAGATTTTAGGTTAAAACAGGTCAAATTCCATTTTAATTGAAATAAAAACAAAAAGGTGTATATCTAACTATAAATTATAAGATATTTTCAAAAAAAAAGCAAATTATATCCATAAAAATCGCTAATTTTGTTTGAAAATACTTTTGGGAACGACCTGCTACAAAACTGCCCTCAAATTCAAAGTTGAAGGACTCCTGTTATCAACTCTTTTCCTTTGTTTTCCTTTTCCGGGGAGTATCTTGACCGAGAGGTCCCCTCAAGCAAAAGATCAAGATATTGGAGAATTGATGCCTCTGTAAATGAAGAAATTTCCGTTGACTCCTCCACATAAATGGTGTATACTTTATCAATACTGATTATTAGCTATAAGAGGAACACTATTCGTTATAGGTATGGAGAAGTTTGATGTCTACTGAGAGCCCGATGGCAGATCGTCATTTTTTAGATCCTATTTTCAAAGAGGTAATGGCGTTTAACTTCGCTCAACTCGCCTTACCTGTTGAAACGCAAGTGGAAATCAGTAGACTTCCTCGGACCATGGACGCTCTTGTTGTTCTTGAACAGACCGCTGAACGGGAAAAGGTTCATGCACAAACAGCGTTTAATTATTTTCGAGTCTACAATCAGATTGAATTCAAGGCGAAAAACGATCCACTAACACGGGATGAGTATAACTTCATTCGAGGACGCAGTTACCTTTATCTCGGCGAAAAGCAGATATCTGCGTCTTTAATGACGGTTACGATCATTTCCGCTCGACAACCGAGGAACGTTCTCTATCACTCCGCTCTTGATGTGAAATGGGAATCGGAGGGCACAGGACATTACAAAAGCACAGATATCTTTCCGGTTCACCTATTTGTGTGTAACGAACTTGAACTCACTCCAAAAAATTACCCGCTTCTTCTGTTTGCAACATCAAAAGAGAGGTTTCGTCAGTTTGTTGAACGAATTATAGGCGAGGACAATTTAACCTACATTTACTACGCGTCCCGTGTTGAACCGGAGATCACAAAGGAGGTTTTAAAAATGGCTGGAAAACAGAATTTATACGAAAAACAGCTTCGACGAATTATTGATAGCATGGGGGAAGATCTATTAGAAAAAATGACCCCAGAAGAACGCATGCGTGGCTTGACGGTTTCTGAACGCATGCGTGGCTTGACCGTTGCTGAAAGGTTAGCAGGACTTAACATAGAAGATTTACGCGCATTGGATCCCAAAGAAAAAGCAGTTCTCCTGCAGCTGTTGAATCAACCAGACAAAACGCAGAACTAAACAAGATTATGTAAGATAAACGTAAGGGAGCGTTTCATGAAACAGATAGAAGGCGGGATTACCGCTGTTTCGGGTGTCCGAGCAGCGGGTGTTCATGCCGGTATTAAAGCAGCAGAAGCAAAAGACGTGGCACTTATCGTTACCGATACACCGGCGACTGCTGCCGGAGTCTTCACTAAGAACAGCGTTACCGCTGCACCCGTCATAGTATGTCGCGAGCACCTCAAGGCTGGTCAAGCGCAAGCCGTTATTATTAATAGCGGAAACGCCAACGCCTGCACCGGTGAGGTCGGCATGGCAAATGCACGACGGATGGCTGCCGCAACAGCAGAACAACTCGGCATAGACGCAGCCCTCGTCTGTGTCTCTTCTACCGGTGTTATCGGACAGCAGCTGCCGATGGATAAAGTCGAAAACGGGATTCAAACCGCTGCAGGCGCGCTGCGTACCGAAGGCGGCAGCGACGCAGCGGAAGCGATTATGACGACGGATACGCATCCGAAATCTGTTGCTGTAGAGATTGAGATCGGCGGTGCATCTGTGAGGATTGGCGGGATTGCTAAGGGTTCCGGCATGATTGCACCGAATATGGCCACGATGCTCTCCTATCTGACAACGGATGCTAAGATTAACGCTGAAACGCTTCAGGCTGCCTTAAACCGTGTCGTAGATGATACCTACAATCTCTTAACAGTTGACACCGACCGCAGTACAAACGACACAGTACTGATTCTGGCGACTGGACACGCGGACACTGCCGAGATTGTTGCAGTAGACGGAGAAGATTACGAGGCTTTTTGTGAGGGACTTCTGTTCGTTTGCACGGAATTGGTGAAGATGCTCGCCCGCGATGGCGAAGGTGCGACGAAACTTGTTGAAGTGGTAGTTAAACACGCCAGAAATCGGAACGATGCCGAGAAAGCGGCGCGTGCCGTTGCGGAATCACCGCTCGTTAAGACTGCTGTTTTTGCTAACGACGCGAACTGGGGACGGATCATGATGGCGATCGGGAAATCAGGGGCAGAGTTCGATCCGTATCAGGTGGATGTCTATCTTGCGGATTACCAACTCGTCAAGGCAGGGATGGATGCCGGTTACGATGAAGATAAAGCCACCGCTCTGTTTGCACAAGATCCGGTCCGTATTACGATTGATCTCTGTGCTGGGGACGCTGAGATAACGATGTGGACCTGCGATTACTCCTACGATTATATCCGAATCAACGCAGATTATCGGACATAGCAGTTTATAGAAAGGATACCAAATACAATGCGACACACAGCCGAAATCAAACTCGTAAATCTAAGAGATCTACTTTTAATAGAAGCAGGTGCTATGAACCCTGAAGATGTGAGGCAACTCACCGTCTCGGATGCCCTCGTTGATACTGGGGCAACACGTCTCTGCTTGCCAACATCACTTATTGAGCGACTCGGTCTCACACCTGTCAGCAAAAGGACTGCACGGACTGCTGCTGGTATTGTAGAGCGCACCGTCTATTCAGAGGTTGAATATACACTTTTAGAACGGAGCAGCACCATCCGGGTAACCAATCTACCGGAAGGCGCACCAGTGCTCATTGGGCACATGGTATTGGAAGAATTAGACCTCTGCGTTGATATGAAAAAGGGGTTAATCTACAATCCCGCACACGGTGATGATTGGATCGAAGAGCAGCTCTAAACAGGTTAAACAATATAGAGCGGAACAGAAAACTCGGTCGGTTTTGGCATTGTCTCAATTTTTTTTGACAAAAATTCAAATTTCTGCTATTTTAATTTTAATGGAAAATTAATTTGACATTTAAAAGCAAATGTATTAAACTATATATGCTTTTGAGAGGGTAGAAGGTTTTCTACACGAAAGTACAGGATGCGGGAGTAGCTCAGTGGTAGAGCTCCACCTTGCCAAGGTGGAAGTCGCGAGTTCAAATCTCGTCTCCCGCTCCATCTCTTTTGGTGGCGTAGCCAAGTGGTAAGGCCAGGGCCTGCAAAGCTCTTATTCGTCGGTTCGATTCCGACCGCCACCTCCATTATCTCTCTCCAATACGGGTGGTTAGCTCAGGTGGCTAGAGCGTTTGCTTGACATGCAAGAGGTCACAGGTTCAAGTCCTGTACCACCCATCCTTCCAAAATCTTACGCCAAGGCACCTAAATTGCGAAAGTTCCTCAAACCTGTACTTTTTCGGGCATTTTTTAGATTGATATGCCCTTTTTCGGGCAATTCAACGACTGTAAAGCCAGTTTTATCTAATCTTCCGCTACAAGACCGAATCCTTTAGGTTTGGGATGTAGTAGCGGTTAGCGTGTTTTCATTGGCATGGAAATTGCACTATATTTCTTATGAATAAATAGTTTCAATCGCCTAAGCACTATAACTATAGTTGTAGAAATATCGTTGGGACAACCTTTGCGAAGGAGTGAAACAGTGCGAACAATTTTTACCAGATCAACTTTTGTTTTTCTGATTGTGCTACTAATTGTCGTTATTCATACGGGTTGTGGTTTGAGCGGCCTTGAGCAAAACCGAAAATCTGTTCCCACCACAAAAACACAAGAGAGTGCTTTCATTGTTGTAGACACTACGGATGTGAAAAACCCGACAGTTGCGGGTTCTATGCCGCTGCCGTTCCCTGTCGGTCCGAATAACAATATCGTCTGTTCAGGGAAGTACGCTTACGTTACGACAGCACAGCACCTCCACATCATTGAACTTTCTGACCCGCAGCATCCATCCTATATTACATCTCTCGCTTTCCCCGTTAAAATTGGCAAAACACGTGTAGCTGGACATCAAGTCTTTGTAGCAAGTCGTCATAAACTTTATCTCGTTGATATTTCAAATCGAACTCGCCCGACACTTGAATCTACCGTGAGTTTAGACCACAGAAAAAAAGTAAAAGACTTTGATGTCCATGAATCTTACCTATATGTTATGGATACCGATGACCATCTGCACATTTTTGATTTAGCAAGCAAGAACGCTCAATTTGTTGAGGCTCTCAGAATGCCTAATTTCTGGTTTTTAGGGCTTATACCCAAGGGACCCACAGTAAAACCGATTAATAGAGCCAAGTCTTGGCAAGTATTACTTGCATATCAAAATGGCAACTTCTTGGAGTTATGTGGCGGTAAATATGAAAAGATCCGGTTTTCAAAGGATTATCTGGTATTTGCTAACTATAGAGACGCAAATCCAGATATTACGATTGTCTGGCCAAGAGCAAACTACGTGCGGCGTGGCGGTATGCTTGAGCACTACGACGTGACGGGAAACTGTCTCGCGTATCTCTACACGGTCAATCTCGGAAAACGTACAGATGTTTATGCCGCTGACGAAGGAAACGTTCTTTTGGTCGCCCAAGACCAGTGGAGCCATAAGATATCCGCTGAAGATAAAGTGGGTACTCTTACAGATTTTCAAATTTCAGGGGATCGGCTTTATACCTTAAACGCAAAGGGTTTCTTTTCTATTATTGACCTTGTTGAAGACCACACGGATCGTTTTTTATCTGTCACAGCACTCGGAACATTTCACCCGATGAGTATAGCCGTTGGTGAAAACCACACCTATGTACTGTGTGATCCGAGCGATTTAGAATAGCGAAGTCCTTTAGACCAGAGCCCACCATCAACCCAATGAGACCCTTCAAAAATTAAGCGGTTTGACCTCACATATTTTTTTATTGGCATTTCCATTCGTATATGGTGTACAATTATTTCGTAAACGGTGTACGAAAAAAGACGTTAAGTCACTTAAGACCAATTTTGAAACCTACACGATATATGAGAGTAAACCGCAATGCGTGAACCCAATCAACCTGAAGATTATTTACAACGCCTACGTCATTCGACCGCGCATATTATGGCGTATGCAGTACAACAACTCTTTCCAGATGGCGAACGTACCGTTAAACTCGCAATCGGGCCACCGATTGAAAACGAGTTCTATTACGATATGGAGGTGCCACGTCCACTTACACCCGACGATTTCCCTGAGATCGAAAAGCACATGAAGGCGATGATTAAAGCGAATGTGCCTTTTGAACAGGAGACCTGGACCTACGACGATGCCCGTCAATGGTTCGGCGAACGAGATCAAAAATTCAAACTCGAATTAATCGATGGGATCTCTGACCGAGAAGTCAGCGCAAGCGATGAAGGTGTCGCTGACGAAGGTGTATCTATCTATCACAACGGTGATTTCACGGACCTTTGTAAGGGACCGCACGTCGAAAAAACAAGCGAATGCCGATATTTCAAACTGCTCCGCGTTTCTGGAGCCTATTGGCGCGGTGATAGCAATCGCGAGCAGTTGCAACGAATTTACGGCACCGCATGGGAGACCAAAGCCGACCTTCAGGCATACTTGACACAACGCGAAGAAGCCGCCAAGCGGGACCATCGAAAACTCGGACGCGAACTGGAACTCTTTCAGATGCACCCCGAATCGCCGGGGAGTCCGTTTTGGCTTCCGAAAGGCGCGTTCATCTATAACCTTTTGTCTGAAAAGGTACGGAAACTCTACCTCAGCGAAGGCTATCAGGAGGTACGGACACCCCTCATCTATGACAGCAGCCTCTGGGAAACCTCAGGGCATTGGGAACACTTCAAGGACGATATGTTCATGATTGAAGACGAAGATGGCGAAACGGAAAGTGCACTCAAGCCGATGAACTGTCCCGCACACATGCTCATTTATAAAAGCACGCGCCATAGTTACCGAGACCTACCCTATCGTCTGTATGACCAAGGGGTACTGCATCGTAACGAATCAACGGGGACGTTAACCGGTTTGTCGCGGGTGCGTCAGTTGTGCCAAGATGACGCACACAACTTCGTTACAGAGGATCAGATCGCCGAGGAATATGAGCGGATCCTTGGACTCTTCCAGCGGATTTATGGCACCTTTGATTTACCTTTCCGATGCGATTTGAGCACACGCAACCCAGAGAAATTTATGGGCGATGTGGAGGTTTGGAATCGCGCAGAAGTGATACTTGAGGATGTGTTGAAAAACAATCAGATTGAATATAGTGTTGATCCCGGCGAGGCGGCGTTCTACGGTCCTAAACTCGATTTTCAAATCCGAGATTCGCTTAACCGCGATGTGCAATGTGCCACCGTGCAACTCGATTTCCAGTTGCCTGAACGATTTGATCTGATCTATGTCGCGCCCGACGGGTCTGAAAAGCGGCCTGTGGTGATTCATCGTGCAATTTTGGGCAGCTTTGAACGCTTCATTGCGATGCTGATTGAGCATTATGCCGGTGCCTTCCCGACATGGTTCTCTCCCGTGCAGTGCGTTGTGATGACGATTAGCCAACGCTTCGTTGACTACGGTCGAGAGGTGGAACAACTTCTGTTGCAAAAAGGGTGTCGCGTTACGTTAGATAACAGCGACGACAAGATCGGTGCGAAGATTCGCCAAGCCCGATTGCAACGTGTCCCGTATATGTTAATTATTGGTGGACGTGAGGAGGAGAGTCGTACCGTCAGTGTCAGAAGTCGAGATGAAGGCGACATTGGCGCGATGGCACTCGATACCTTCGTCGATAAACTTGTTCAAGAAGCCGATTTAGATTTCTAACAGTGAGTTATCAGTTGTCAGTCTTCGGTTTTCGGTTAAGACATTGCGTCGGGACGTTTCCTGTTACTGCCACAAAAAACCTCTTTAACTGATAACTGACAACCGATAACTGATAACTATAAAAAAGGAGCCTACCCGATGGACAAAATTTTGACAGTTCCTAAACCCATCTTGTATAGACTTACAATTTACACCTTCCTCGTCGGAATAATAGCCTTGAGCGGTTGCAGTGCTTCAAAACAGGTCACCCGTGTTGATCCCGATACTACGATTGACTTGTCCGGACGCTGGAACGATACAGATTCGCGGATGGTAGCAGATGAGATTATTGGCGATTGTTTGAACCACCCCTGGATCAACAACCACGGGATCAGTACCGGTGGTAAACCTGCTGTCATTGTCGGTGGCATCCGTAATAAGAGCATGGAGCATATCGCTGTCGGTACCTTTATCTTCGATATTGAACAAGCCTTTATCAATTCCGGGAAAGTCCGACCTGTTGCCAGTTCAAGTGAACGGGGTGAGATTCGCGAAGAACGTGCAGATCAGTCGGAATTCGCTTCGCTTGAGACCGTTAAACGGATGGGACAAGAACACGGTGCCGATTATATGATGACCGGCGAAATAAATACCATTGAAGACAGAGAGGGCGGCGATCAGGTCGTCTTCTATCAAACGAATCTTACGCTGACGAACATCGAAACCAACGAGAAGGTTTGGATCGGTCAGAAAAAAATCAAGAAGTTTATCGGACGCGGCAAGTTTAAAATGTAGATCGTTCGCGACGCGTCTGTTTGGGCAGGTCTTTGTACCTGCCCACTCCTATTTATTCAAATCTACGGAGTCAAATGATCAAAACACTCCCGTTTCTGCTTATTATCTCTTTTTTAATGGTAGGGTGTGCCGGCTATAAGTTTCAAGAAGTTATAGAACCATTAGATAGGGGTAAACCAGAAGATGCCTACACCTATCTTCAGAAACATGCACCCAAAAAGCCTGATATCCCGCATCAGTTTGAATTAGGATTGGTCGCCCATTACGCCAACCGTTTTGAGGAAAGCAGTAAGGCGTTTGATATAGCCGGAGATATCGCAGAGGACCGTTATACTAAAAGTGTTTCAAAAGAGTTAGGTTCCTTGGTCACCTCCGACAAATTACGCCCCTATTCTGGCACTCAATATGAACGGCTATTAAGCCACTATTATCGCGCCCTCAACTACGTCTACCTAAATCAATTAGAGGGCGCATTGATAGAATGCCGCCGTGCCACGGCTCTAATCAACTACTTTAAGGGTGAAAATGAGAAGTACGATTTCTTCGGAGCCGCGTTCCTCGCACATTTTTCAGGTGTGTTATTTGAAGCAGCGGGGGAGTGGAACGATGCCTTGATCTCTTACAAACAGGCAGCTGAGTACTATAAAAACGCTGCAGAGAAAACCGGTGTGGGTACACCAGAGGATATCGGACACGCGCTCCTCCAATTAACACGCAGACTCGGTTTTACGGATGAATTTGAACGTTACCGAGACCAATATGGAGAACCACCTGAACACCTAGAGAACTACGGCGAGTTGATCCTCTTTTACGAAAGTGGCTACGTTCCACCGAAGACGGAAACGGCTTTGATGTTCCCTATCCTTAAAACAGACAAGGTGGACGACGCTGAAAAGTTCGTACCGACACTGATCACACGCGAGGGAGCCGTCTATGAAGAGGTGAAGTTGGAATATCTTCTACGTGTCGCGATGCCGACGATTGGCTCTCACCGTCCGCGCTTTTCAGGGATCCGTGTCGCAGTAGACGGCAATCAAGAGACCGGTGGTGTGCTTGTCGAAGATGTAGAAAACATCGCAATTGAAACCTTTAATAAAGAACGTCCTATCATCCTTTTCCGAACGTTACTTCGGGGTGTCGGAAAATACCTGATTTTCCGACAGGCAAACAAGAAAAACGAAGCTTTAGGCATCCTTACGAATCTCGTTGGTGTTGTGTCAGAACAAGCAGACACGCGTTCTTGGCGGACACTTCCGAACCAGATTTTTATGGTGCGGATGCCGCTCCCCGCAGGCACACATACACTCAACCTCTCCTTCTTAGATGCCAACGGGCAGCTCCGCGGAAGTCAATCCGTACCGGATATTAAGATTAACCCGAACCGAATAACTTTTTGGAATCATCGAACTTATGAGTAATCTGTTTTATCGATGTTGCTATAACTGAGATGATATGGAATCTTGAAAGATGTTATAGTTGTTAGGGAGTCCACTTCATATAGCCCGAACCTAATGGATAAAAACATGCAACGTATCTATCTTGACTACAACGCCACGACACCACTGCGTCCCGAAGTCCGAGATGCCATGATGCCGTATCTCACCGAGGCGTTCGGCAACGGCTCCAGCATCCACGCCTATGGGCGCGAAGCACGCACCGCCATCGACACCGCACGCGAGCAAGTTGCAGCGCTCATCGGGGCCAAAAGTCCCAGCGAAATCGTCTTCACGGGAAGCGGTACCGAGGCGGATAACCACGCTATCAAAGGACTAACCGAACTGCAAAAGAGCCGCGGCGAGGGTAACCATATCATCACCTCATCTGTGGAGCATCACGCCGTTTTGCATACTTGTCATTATCTGGAGCAACGCGGTTTTGAGGTGACCTATCTTCCGGTGGATAGGTACGGACGCGTTAGCGTTGAACAACTCCGTGATGCAATCCGTGACACAACGGTATTAATCTCCATCATGCACGTCAACAACGAGAACGGCACGATCCAACCGCTTGCGGAGATCTGTGAAACTGCACAGGAACACGAGATCCCTTTCCACACGGATGCTGTGCAGTCGATTGGTAAATTGGAAATTGACGTTCAGGAACTCGGTGTGAACCTGCTCTCGCTTTCCGGACATAAGATTTACGCGCCGAAAGGTATCGGTGTCCTCTACATTCGCCGAGGCACTCGGTTGGCGAACCTTGTCCACGGGGGCGCGCATGAACGCAATCGCCGTGCTGGCTCCGAAAACGTTCCCGCTATTGTCGGATTTGGCATCGCCGCCGAACTTGCGAAACAGGAACAGGAGTCTTATGCCGAGCATCTTAACACTTTGACAGACCGACTCCGTGAAGGATTAGATGCACATATTGATCGCCTGCACTACAACGGACATCCCGAACACTGTGCCCCGGGGACCCTTAACGTCTCTTTTGAAAACGTGGAGGGTGAAAGTCTCATCTTACGATTGGATATGGAGGGTATCTGTGTCTCGACCGGTTCTGCGTGTACCTCTGGTTCTATGGAACCGTCGCATGTGCTCGCTGCACTCGGTCTACCGCCGCGCTTAGCACAAGGCACCGTCCGTTTCTCCTTGGGTAGAAATACAACCGAAGCGGAGATCGACGCAGTGATTACCAAGTTGCCCAAAGTCATCCAACAGATGCGGACCTTATATAGAGGATAGTCGCAACCTCCCATTCACGATTTTTCCATTCTTATGGCAGGTTTCTTGCATATATGGTAGGTGGGGTTTCAACCGCACCCCACCCGCGTCATCATCGTCCTCCCAAATAGCCCGTTTTTGTGCAGTTCAAAACGGGTTTGTCCTTTTCCGTGCAGTTAATCCGCATATTACCGACAAATTCAACGTTTTAGCGTTGGCACGGAATTTGCTATTACTACAATAGTTATTTTTCGGAGGTAATGACAATGCGTATCAAAAGAACCTCAGGTGCCTTGATGACTTCCTTGGGACTTCATCTTGTTGTGGTATTTGTTACGGGTCTCTATCTAATCACGCAAACGCCAAGATTCCAAGAATTCGTAGGTGTCGAAGTGCTCCAACGCAAAGTGCCACCGGGGCCTAAGGTCAGGAAACCTATCGTCAAACCTGTTATTAAGCCGACGATCCGAGCAAGAAACACTGCTGTCGAACAGATTCAGTTGCAACCCCGTGTAACAGCTGCGTTGGTCGAAAAGTTCGTTTTCCAACCGCGAACGGTGCTTGAAATACCAAAACAGACGATCAAGGTTAAGCCGCCGGTTGATCCAAATGTGCCGAGAGTTGTTACACCGAACGAACCTGTACCAACAGTCTTAACACAGGCAAATCTAACAGTGTCGGATGCTCCCGATGCTTTAGCGTTCTCTGCCCCCGTGGTGACCGCACCTTCCCTTAGATTAGCGAACATCAGTCGTCGTGTTGTAGGCAGCTCGGTACAGGTAAAACTCGCTTTTGAACGTCCACCCGGACTTACAATGGTCGAAAACGTCGGTGCCGCACGTGAGGCACTCAGCGATGTCGTTGAGAACATCCTACTCGGTAATAACGAAGTGCCGCCACTGCCAAAAGGGGAGCCGGGTGGACGCGTCATCGGTAGAGGAAGGGATATTCGCGGTGTTCTCCGTTTCGCACGGGTACGGCACGATCTTTCTGACTGGTGGGCGGATGCCTCTGCGCTCAACGCATTGACACAATGGCTCAACGAACGCACTAAAATCAGAACTGATATGAACGTTGAAGGCGGAGCGGTAAAACTCAACGATGCCAATCTCTTCAAAACGCCGCTCACCTTTATGACAGGACATGATCCATCGCTCGTCCGCTCTCGGAAACTCCTTGGATGGCGGTACGGTACCGGTAAAATGGCTGGCAGTCTTACTGCGTCTGAAGCCGCTGGTCTGCGTCGCTATCTCGTCGAAAAAGGCGGATTCCTCGTCTTTGACGACTGCGGCGTGAACGCACCCGCACAGGCGATGGTGCGTATCTTCCTGGCACAGATGCGTTACGTCATGCCTGAGTACCAAGTTGAACGGATTTCCAACAACCACGAAGTTTATAATAACTTCTATCGAATGGGGGGACCGCCTATCGGTATGGATATCTTCTGGTGGGGCACACGCCCCCCGAAACGGACCTACCTTGAAGGTGTTTCTGTCGGTAATAGGTTGGCGGTTATTGTTAACCGTCGTGACTATATGTGCGCGATGGAGACAGTGAGTATCCCAACACGCAGTTTGCACTATTCACCGGGGGTCTATCGTTTTATGACGAACGTCGTCGTGTACGCCTTAACACACGGTCAGATCTCCGATTATTCTGATTATATCCCTGAACACAGCTTAGCCGAGAAGGAACTTCCGACACGTCCACCCCAAGCCGCGCGTGTTAGGGGTTTTGAGTAAGTTTCATGTGTCTCAGGAGCGAGGGCTGTTCGGTTGTTCATCAAGGGTGAGCGAATAGTCCTTTTATGTATCCCCCATGCCTCCATTTTTAGAAAAAATAACCCTTTCAGACCAAGAACCGGTAGGTTCGGTTTCCTGACCGAACCGGACTCTACGCGCAAACCTTGAAGATTTCAAAAACCCTTTTCAGTCGCGTAGCGACGCAATGTTTATAGCAGCTTCAGGGTCATTCAATTGTAGGGTTTCTCATTTTATGATGTTAACTGCGAGTTTAGGTTTCGCTGCGAAATATTGGAGTGCGTCCGTGATTTTTGTATGTCCAGTGAATCGCAAAACAGAGAGTGCCGTGTTTCGCATCGC
>JAJEET010000027.1 GCA_022820835.1 Candidatus Poribacteria bacterium | reverse complement strand
GGACCAGGTGATTCTAAAAAAAATGCGCACTTTAGGGGAGCTTAACCTCAGCAGGGATCAGGAAAAAATCAGGGCACTCAGGGAACCGATTGATGCCGAATATCGACAGAAATTTCAGGAGCAAGTCGGCGAAATAGAACGCGCCTATCAACGTGAAAAAAAGCGGCAAGAATCGGTCGGAGAAACCCTTTCCCGAATCACACCGACAACTTCGCTCATTTATGTCGTCATGAATTTAACCAAGACTGGAAAAATAAAAAGAGACACCTATTTTGAAACAGGCACGCGTTATTATGACCAACTTGAGGCGGAGTATTTCCATGAAATTTCAGACGATCAATTTGCGAGGTTCATGCGATCAGATCAACCAAAACCAAAGAAAATTTCCCCGCCGCCAGATATAACAGAAACCCCCTTATCAGAAACCGTCCGGCACTCTATGGTCGATTTGCTGCTGCTCTGTTTCTTAGCAGTTGTGTTGACGACCGTAGCGTTCCTAAAATTCTTCAGCGTTGACATTTGACACACTCCTTTACTTCGTTTCTATTATTGAACTGAAGACACTTCCCAAAACATTTGAAACAAAAAACTACGAATTTGCAACCCTTTCGTTTATAATATTAGTCACGTGTCATAAGCCAGTATTGTTAATTGGAGGGATATGCATGAAAAACGACGATGCGAAATGGGTTGAACGTATCTTGGCAGGCGATGAAAGTGCCTTTACTGCGCTCGTGAAAAAATACGAGAAGCAGATACACGCGTTCGTATGGCGGAGGGTCCGGGACTACCACGTCGCTGAAGAAATCACGCAGGATACTTTTCTCAGGGCTTACAAAAAACTTGGGACGTTGAGGGATCCAAACCGATTTTCGGGATGGCTTTATATGATTGCTACCCGCCGTTTACTTACATGGCTTGGGGAGAAAAAAATCCCGATGCAGTCTTTAGACGCGATGAGTGAGGCAGAAATAGAAGCACTGTTCTACGCCCAATATATGGCGGAACAGATCGAAAAATTAGCGACAGAAAAGCAACGCGAAGTCGTCGCGTATCTCCTTGAAAAATTACCTGCGCGTGAACGGACAGCCGTCGTACTTCACTATCTGAGTGAAATGACGTGTGAAGAAATTGGTGATTTTTTGGGAGTGTCCCCGAACACGGTTAAAAGCCAACTCCATCGCGCTCGGAAGCGGCTGAAGAAGGAAGTGCCTATCGTTCACGAGGCTTTGGGCGATAGTCAGTACGCAGGTGATCTTATGGAGGATATTATGAATTGGATTCAGATGAATGAACCCGGCACACGACACGTCGTAAACACGTTATCTGTAACGTCGGATAAAACCCTCTACGCCGTTATAGGGGACGAAAGTATCTACAAATTACCTGTCGGTGAAGAAACATGGCGATTGGGTAACAGCGATTTCCTGCGTCGAGACACACACGGCAGTATACCTATAGCGGAACACGATGGCACGCTCTACATCATTCCATCGGACGAATTATTCGCCTCAACCGACGAAGGCACAACATGGCATTCCGTCGGTCCTTGTCCGAAAGGGTATACACGAGAATTTATCATAACGGAAGGCACTTTTTATCTCTGCCTTGATATTGGTATTTTTCGATCTGATGATGCTGGCAATTCATGGACGGCAATGACCGACGGCTTACACAATCGCTTGACAGAACACGCTGGAATCCGTTCGTTACGGATGCATCAAAGCACGCTGTTTACTGGCACGAATCGCGGGGTATACCGACTTAACGCTGGGACTTGGGAACACCTGCAATTGCCGGTGGATGACATTGTTAGTGTCAATTCCTTCGTCGTATCTGATGACCATATCTATGTGGCGGTATTGGTGAATATTCTGGAAGGCGAGGGAACGCCTCAAGAAAATTTCATGCCACTATGGAAAGGTGAGAAGCTGTCGTGGTGGGTATTCAGATCCGCCGATGGCGGCGATTCTTGGACAGATATAACACCGGTGGAGGCGCGAGACCTCATGCGTGTTCTGCCGCAGATAGCACTGCTCGCCTCAGAAAAAACACTTTTGGTAATTGAAAAAGATAACGGTATGGTGGTCCGCTCAACCGATCGTGGCGACACTTGGACGTATATCGAGTCTTCGGGTATCACGCCTATGCAGTTCAGTGTAGGCAGCACGCTGACGCTGAACCCAAACACGTTTTATACCGCTGGGAGCACGGGCATCCATCGCTCAACGGATGACGGTCAAACGTGGCACCGGTTTAATACAAGGTTTGAAAGTCGGGTAGATGATTTGGTCAGTTTCATGGCGAAATCCGCACCAAATCAGTCACCCGCACTTTACGCGAGGGTAGGTCCAAACCTTGTCAAATCAACCGATGCGGGACAATCATGGGATGCTGTCAATGTCGCGTTAGAGACGGATAGACCTTCGTACAAGGAAAATCCGCCATTTATCGTTCAAGCTGCAGAAACCGACGGTGTGCTCTATGTAAAGGGAATTCGCGGCAATTCCACTGTTATTTTCCGATTATCTAACGATGGTAATGTTTTAAGCCTTCCGCTTGAGGTGCCGCCTTCTTTTACTTCAGGGAAACTGATGGGGCACGTGTTAGGCGGAAGGAACTTCAATTTCAAAGACGAACGACAAATGGGGCAGGGACTTATCGTTACCATTTCTTCTACAATTGATCCTCTATCAAGCGAGTTGATACAAGAGAACCCGGATTTTGGGGCAGAACGATTCCTAAAACAGTTGCTACAAGTCCAAGCAGACTCCCCATTTGTGTATGAACTGATCTGGGAAGGGATGTGGGGCAGTTTCGCGGTCAGCGGTCGGACGTTCTATATGGAATACAACTATAAACTCTACCGGTGGAATCCGGGCGAAACGGAATGGTTCTATACAGGCGTGGAAGAGACTATCGAACTCTCACGGGACAACGTCCGGAGAGGCTTTAAAATCGCTGCGGCAAGGGAAACCGTCTATGTCGGTAAACGCGATGGGCAGCTCGTCCAATCGCTTGATGGTGGTGATAGTTGGAACGACATTACGCTACATCTGCCGCTATCTGTTGCACATTTCAATCAAATTGTCTTTGCCGACGCAACGGTTCACGTCGCAACCGACAAAGGCGTTTTCAATTCAAAAGACGGTGTTGGCTGGAGCGTACTTACCGATGACGCCGGTGAACCTGTTATCATCAAATCATTGGCGACAGCGGGAGATGCGGTTTATGGGGCTAACGATGCAGGTATCTATCGCCTGCAAAGTGATACAGACACGTGGGAACAGGTTGCCCCCGAACTTTCGGGAAATGTGACTTCTCTCGTTGTTGATGAAGAGATGTTTTATGTCGGTACAGCGCGGCGAGGCGTGTTTCGCCTTGAACGTTCGGAATAAATTTATGGCGACACTTTGGCTAATTATCCAGCGCGAATTCGTCTCAAATGTCTTGACATCCCGATTTATGATCGGTTTTGTTGTCTGTCTGATTTCGACCGCTGCCGCTGTTTTTGTTCAAGTAGAAGATTACGAAAAACGGTTATCGGCGTATCATGTTGCAGTTCGGGAGCATGAAGAAGAGATCCGAACGTGGGACACCTATCGCCAAATTAACCCGAAAGCACACAGAAAGCCGAACCCGCTCAGTATCTTTAACATCGGCACAGAAAAATCCGGCGCGGATATGGTGAGTATTCGGCTCGCGATACCTATTTGGGAGCAACAGGCACAGAAACAGGGTTCGGATAACCCGTTCCTCTCGATTTTCCTTGCCATTGATGTCATCTTCGTCTTCAAAATCGTGCTGAGTGCGTTGGCGATCCTATTCGCTTACAACACAATTTCAGGGGAACGGGAGGACGGTACGCTGAAACTGGTGTTATCCAATCCGATTCCGAGGGACACACTTATATTCGGCAAATACCTTGGGGGCGTGTTGTCTCTGTTTCCGATTGTGGTGATAAGTTTCAGTGTCGGAACCGTTATCGCTTATACGTCTCCCGCGACTGATTTTGATGGTGGCGACCTGCTATGTCTCGTCATGGTACTCGTTGTTTCGCTGTTATACGTATCCATCTGTTATCTTTTCGGATTGCTCCTGTCTGTGTGGACGAAAACGGCAGCGACTACACTGATCCTTTCAATGTTTATCTGGGGAATTTTGACAATCGTCCACTCAAATGTGGCAACGTTTGCAGTAGCGAAATTCCCACCGTCCAAATCTCAATCTGAAGAAGAAGCACTGCAACAGGTTGGACAGGTATGGGAAGATTTCAGGGAAGAACGGGATGCCTATATCCTCAAGGAATTCGGTTACAAACACCCCGTCCACGCGATTATTACTGAGGGTGAAATGTCGTTAGGGATGGACACAAGAACAGCGGGAGGGATCGGATTTGAAGAGATCTACACCCCTAAACCGATTCACAAGATGGACACCACCAAATATCAGGAGATATTAGGTTATCAAGAACCGCTCCGTATTGATTATGCAAATAAAGCCGAAGACATTCTCAAACGGCGAGAAAATATTGGCGAAACGAATAGACAACTCGCTAGAAATGTTTCGCGCCTCTCTTTCGCTGACACGTACCGCTTTGCTGTCGGGACAATAACCGGCACGGATAGGGAAAATTACAACGGTTTTATCAATCAGGCGAGGCGTTATAAACGTCAAGTTGTTGACTACCTCACCGATAAAAAAGCGTTTTCAGCGCGGGCATGGTTCTCCGGTGATAAAGGAAAAGCTGAGTTCACAGATCTTCCCATCTTTCAGCACCGGTATAACTCCCTTTCTGAGAATTTCTTTCGTGCCTTGGGTGACACTTTTATCTTATTGGCGTGGAATATCGTCTTATTCATGGGGGCATACCTGTCGTTCCTCCGATACGATATGAGTTGAAAGGAGGTTATCAGTTATCAGTTTGCCTCACAGTGAGAGTTTTCAGTTAAGAGGTGTTTTGTAACAATCCTCCCACTTTGGAATATTCCAGGGGGAGGTGAATTGTTACCAGAGGCCTCTTGTGACTGATAACTGGTAACTGACAACTGACAACTATTAAAATGATTTGGCATATTGCAAAGAAAGAGGTACATCACAACCTCATGACGCTCCGGTTCGCTTTGATGATAATCCTTCTACCGCTCCTGATGGTGGTGAACGCACTCATATACGGTTTTGGCGATTTTGGCGATAGCGGGTATAGAGAAGAAATCGATGTGTATAACAGCGCGATGGAAAGAAGATTATCTCTTGTCAAAGACTCTGCTGAGGAGAGTTTAGGGAAACTTGCGATGCGGGGTCCCGGCGAGATTTACAAGCAGCCAAGTCCTTTCAAGTTCTGTGCTGACGGGGCTGATGAACTCATCCCTCGTTCTATCCCGATAGTAGGCTCAGGAGCGGCGCGCGGCGGGGGTGTTGCAACAGCGTACCAGTGGCGAGAATTATGGACACTTGAATACCTACCCTCAAATCACGGAAGTGACGCGACGACCCTCATCAAAATCGACTGGGTTTTCATCGGTATCTTCATGAGTTTTTTTGTGATTCTGTTTACCTTTGATGCTATTGCCGGGGAACGGGCAAACGGAACACTGAGCCTCATGATGTCCAATCAGATTTCTCGCGGGCAGGTATTGTTAGCGAAATATCTGGGAGCGTTTCTTACCCTTATGCTCCCGCTCGTAATTGGTGTTTTGATGAATTTGCTGGTGATCTATCTTTCCGGAAATATCCCCTTTGATTTCAGTGCTTGTCTCAGGATTTTGGGAATGATCGGACTTTTTGCGCTGTATATCTCTATCTTTATTTTTCTTGGATTGTTTTTCTCGAGTCGCGTATCAAACGCGATTACGAGTTTAGTGTGGCTGCTATTAACTTGGGTGTGCTTGGCGTTTATCTTTCCGAGTCTGCTCGGACTTTTCGTTGGCACTCTCGATCCGATTCCATCAATAGAAATAGTCTCCTCGCGAAAACGCGCGCAATTAGCAAACATTGAGGATGAGTTTCGTCCAATGGAGTTGCTGGAGGTAACCAAACTCAGCGAAGCACCTTCATCTGATAATCCATCAGCGACGCGTCGATGGGCGACGTACTTCACGAGAAGATACGAAACAAGAACTCAAATTGCCGACACCCATATAGATCAGCAGTTTCGGCAAGTGCGACTCGCCCGTGAACTCACCGAAATCTCTCCAATCGCCTGTTTCCAATATGCGATGGAAGGGTTAGCAGGCACAGGGATTACACGTTATATGGATTTCGTCAAACAGGTGCGCCGTTACAGACAAACCTTTATAGATTTCATCAAAACGGAGGATAGTGACGATCCGGAGAGTTTGCATATCTATCCTGTGAGAGAAGGCTTGTCTCAAAAACCGGTAGATCCGAATGCTATACCAAGATTTGAAGAGCGCATGTCCTATCAAAACGTGATCTTACCCGTCGGGTTGTTAATCCTTTTTACTCTCCTATTCCTTACCGCAGCACAATTGTCCTTTCTCAAATGCGATCTGAAATGAGAATAAGTTTGTAAAGTTTTTCGCATTAGGAGCTCCTTTTCTCTTGTAGGAGGGGTTTCTAACCCCGAAACGGATTTATTCGTTGTCTCCGCGGAAGACTTCCGTAAAGGATTCTGGGAGTTCGTCGAAGTCCTCGGCTATCTTCACTTTCCCCTTCCACTGCCCACCGCGGCGTGGTTGCTTGTTTGAGCCTATCTGATCAAGTTGTTGTAGCCATTCCTCAACGAGTGATTTGAAATCAGGGTTCCCTTGCTGTTCTGATAGTTCCAAGGCAGTCTGGAGATCCGATTTCGCTTCATCAATATTTCCCAATTCAACTTTTGCTCCCCCCCGATGCGCGTAAGCCTCGGCAAAATCAGGCATTATATCAATAGCTATAGTATGGTCAGAGATGGCAGGTTCGTATCGCTTAAGCAAACCCTTTACTATTCCGCGGCTATCGTATACCTTGGCATCGTCTGGGTTAAGACGGATTGCTTCATCAAAGTCGGAGATCGCCGTTTCGTATCGCTTAAAGTGGGCATTCACAATTCCTTTTATGTAGTGGATGTCAACGAAATCTCGGTTCAAGTCCAGTTCAATGACTTTATCAAAATCTGCGATTGCAGACTCAGGTTGATCAAGCTCAGACTTCACGATACCTCGGTTGTAATAGGCACTCGCGAAGTTGTGGTTCAATTCTACCACTTTGTTAAAGGCGATTATTGCTTCCGTATGTTGTTTGAGATCGTACCGCGCAATTCCCGAATTGTAGAAAGCTTCCCAAAAATCAGGCTTCAATATAATTGCTGTGTCATAAGCGGAAATAGCTTTTTCTGTCCGATTCCCGTGATAAAGGAGGTAACCAATGGAAAAAAAAGCACGTGCAGCGAGTTCAATGTCCCTCAGTTCAGGTGTGTTTACCTTGGTCTGCTTGTTTTCGCTTACGGAGGTATCTACAATTTTTTCCTCTGCCAACTCTGGAAACAGTTCTGTCAATTTTGGAACATAAGCGTCTTCATAATTGTCAATGAGTCGAATAACGAATTCCATCAGTGGTGCCAAAGGATGATTTTCATTTTCGCCGATTGAAAAGATTAGTTTTTTTAATATTTCGTTTAACCACTGATATTCATCTTCAGTCAATTTGATGATCCCGTAATGTCCATGCCGTTGTCCAAAATCGATTAATCCATCTAAGACCTTTGCTAACCATTGATAGGCACTTTCCGGATAATTCGGGGTATCAACAACAGACGATATTTCAATCTGTCCCTGAATTTGTATAGATTCAGAACTCTCCGATAATTGCGAGGGAGTCAGTGTTAAATCCCGGACAGCAGGATCTGAATCCAAAATTGCTGATACATTAAACTCAGGTTGTGTTTGCCTCAACATAATTTACCTCTTCTATCTCCGTTTACTATATTCGGCATGTGTTTCTACCTTTAGGATAATGACACGCTGTACTTTATATCGCACGAATGCAGTAAGACGCGCTTTGTTACCACCAATGTTAAAGACTGTTGATGTTATTTCTTCACCCGGTTGTCCAAAATCTTCTGCGGGAACTTTCACCGGAGAAGCGCGCGGAAACATTGCACGCAAATCTTCAAGAGATTTAAAACTCCCTTGCTCTATCAGGTTATACCACCGATGAAGTGCGGATCTGGTATTTGGGTGTCTTTGTGCAAATTTATTCAGTATTTCTTCGCCTGTAATGCGCATTTGTGGACAAGATCCGCCTTTTAGTCAGTCACGTCAGAGTATTCGCCTACTTAGTATACCAAACAAAAAACCTACAATTGAATGTCCCTGAGAAATCACTAATGCTAAATTAATGTAAGTTTAGTTTCCACTATCCTGTGGTGTAAAATTGTTGAGTTCTTGAAGTCGTTCCTCAATAAATGCTATAAGGTTCTCGTTTTCCTGTTGTTCTGCCAGTTCTAAAGCGGTTTGAAAATCCGATTTTGCCTTATTAATCTTGTCCAAATAGGCTTTCGCTACTCCTCTATTAGTATAAGCTTCGGCATAATTGGGATTTATACGAATTGCCTCAGTATAATCAACGATAGCAGAATTAATATCTTCACGTTGGGTTTCTGCAAGTGCCCGATTGTAGTAAGCCAATGCGAAATTAGGTTTTATACGAATGGCTTCAGTGTAGTCGGCAATAGCTTCATCAGATTGTCTTAATTCTCGTTTTAAACTACCTCGGTTGTGGTATACTTCCGCGAAATTAGGTTTTATACGAATAGCTTCGGTATAATCAGCTAAGGCATCATTGTGTTGTCCATGTTTTTGTTGTAAATTGCCGCGATTGTAGTATGCTTCTGCATAATCAGGCTTTATGCGAACAGCTTCAGTGTAGTCTGCAAGAGCTTCATCGTATTGTCCTGATTCTCCCTTAGCGTCCGCACGATTGAGATAAACTTCCGCGGAGTTGAGCCCTAATTCAATTGCTTTATTAAAATCAGTGATCGCCTCTTGAAAATTACCAAGCTGCTTTTTAGCAACTCCCCTGCAGTAATAAGATTCGGCAATATCTGGTTTCAACTCAATTGTTTTATCAAAATCGTCAATCGAAGTTTGGTAGTTATCAAGTAATAGTTTTGCAGTCCCTCTATAATAGTATGCTGCGAAATTACTTGGATCCAACTCAATTGTTTTGTCAAAATCAATGATCGCAGTTCGGTGGTTACCAAGTTGGTAATTTGTGTATCCTCTATTATGGTAGGCCTCAGCGTCGTTCGGATTTAAATTAATTACTCTATTAAAATCGTCAATTGCAGCTTGGTGGTTACCGATTTTATTATTGCTCAGTCCTCTATTGTAGTAGCCGTTAGCATGGTTTGGATGCAACCTAATCACTTTATCAAAATTGGCGATGGCAGATTCATGTCGGTTAAGTCTGGATTTTGCTATGCCGAGGTTATTGTAGGCTTCAACATGATCAGGTTTTAATATGATTGCTTCATTAAAATCGGCAATTGCTCCTTCATAGTCTTTTAATTCAGATTTCACAATTCCTCGGTTGTAATAGGCGCTAGCAATGCTGGGGTTCAATTCTATTGCTTTGTTAAAATCGGCCACTGCCTCTGCATATTGTTTAAAATCGTACCGCGCGATTCCTTGATTATAAAAGATTTCCCATGAATCAGATTTTAACACAATTGCCTTATCGTAAGCAGACAGTGATTTTTCCGTCTTGTTCCCTTGATAGAGAAAATAACCAATAGAGAAAAAAGCGTGCGTGGCGAGTTCATTGTCGCTCGGTTTCGGTTTAGGCGTACTTTTATCTGGCTTCTTATTTTCTCTTGCAGCTTTTATCGGTGCTTCCTCTGCTAACTCTGGAAACCGTTCGGTGAGTTTTGGAACGTAGGCATCCTCATAGTTGGCAATAATCCGAATAATGAATCTCATTAGCGGTGCTAACGGATGACTTTTATCCTCACCAACAGAATAGATTAGTTCTTCTAATATATCATCCAGCCATTGATATTCGTCTTCGGTCAGCTCAATAACGCCGTAGTGACCATGCCGCTGCCCGAAATCGATTAATCCGTCCAATACCTCTACTAACCATTGATATGCACTCTCAGGGTAGGTTGTGGACACAACGGGAGCCGACGATTGAATTTCGACCTGAATTTGTATCGGCTCCGACCTCCGAAACAATTGAGATCTGCTTAAGGTCACTCCAGATGAAGCGGTATCCAATTCTAAAGGCATCGGTATTGATGAAATATCAAATGGGTGTTGTGTTTCCATCGCCATAATTTACCTCTTCCATTTACCTCTATCATACTCGTCATGCGTGAGCACACGCATAATAGAAACTACCTGATCTTCATATTCAACAAATGCGATGAGACGCACGTTCCTACCAATGTTGAAGACTGTTAAGGTTGTTTTTTCGCCTGCCTTTATTGGCACCGGGTCTGCTTGAGGAAACGTTTCACGCAAATCGACAAAAGACGTAAAAGTTCCTTCCTCCATCAATGTATACCACCGCTGAAGAGCACTTCTGGCAGTCGAATGTCTCTGTGCAAATTTGTCCAGTTTTCTTCGTCCAGTAATCTCCATTAGATGTTTTCAGGAAATGTCTGCTCCTCGATTCAGTTACATCAAGATTGTCCGTTCCAGTTATTATACCATAGAAAAAATTAATAATCAAAAATAAGAAAGGGAAACGCTACACCTCCCTACCGATATCCAACCCCGACAACCTCTCAACAATCTCCACCGTCTCCAAACTGACACTGATGACCTTCCGGATCATATATGCAATATATGTCTCATCGTCTGCGTGGTTCAGATCGTTTGGGATGCCGATCCGCTTAATGGCATGGCGAGATTCTACCTTCTATCGTTTGGACGATTTTCAGGCGGTCTTGGGGATACCTAAATGTGTGTCCTTTTCTTTTTGCTTCAGAGCTACATGGGTTTTGATTTTTGCTTACTCGCTATGCATTCGTCATAAAGGCACTTTAATTTTTTTTGTACGCAAAAATTTGCGTTATATTTTTTTCTCCGACGGGTTAGGGGCTGTCGGTTCAGATTCGGGGTGCGCCAGAATAATGATTATAAACATATCGCCCTTACAGGGCTTAGGTTCTTGTCTGATAACGCTGCTATAAACATACCGTCCTTACAGGACTGAAGAGGGTTATGAAGTTTTCAAGGTTTTCGCGTAGGATCCGGTTCGGTTGGAATGCAGGTCGCAACCCCCCTTTATCCCCCCTTATCAGGGGGGCAGGCGAGTACGCCGCAAAACCGAATCTACCGGCCCTGGGTTTGAAACGGTTGTTGTTTCTAAAATTGACACCTAAGCTGATTTATGGATCAACGTTTGTTAATTTCGACTGCGGACAGATCGTGTTTTTTCAGAACGTGTTTGATACATTATGTATGATAACTTGTATATATGTTAACGTGTTTAATTTGGGATGTCAAATTATTTTTTTGGGTTACGCTTCCCCACCGATATCCAACCCCGACAACTGCTCAACAATCTCCACCGTCTCTAAACTGACACTGATGACCTTCCGAATCAGATCTACGATGTAGGTTTCATCATCTGCGCGATTTGGATCGTTTTCAATACCGCTCCGTCTATCCGTTTTTACGCGATACTGGTCCACCACCCACTCCAATGCTGAACGATTTCCTAACCGATACTGGAACGCCTCGGCAGGGATACCTGCCAATGTGAGGAAATCGTTGTATTTTAGCTGTGTTTTGTCTTTGGAGAATTTCATCTGTGCTACACGCCAATCCAAGGGCGTATCCGGTGTTTCAATCAGGTCTAACTTATACTGGGGTTGGTCTTCATAGTGGATGTGGATGTCTGCTAATCGTTTTCCTGCCTCAACGAATTCCCAAAATTTGGGTGCATAAGGAATATGGGGCAAATCTCGCTTAAGGTTCGCCTGATAGTGCTCGCGGTACGCGGGATGATGCAGGAGCGCGTACGTATAGTGGAAAATGTCCCATTTGGTGATGTTCGCGTCGCTGTAATGCTCTTGGAATTGTGCCAATACCCAATCTGTGATGTTTTCCCGTCGGTTTGTGCCATCTCCATTATAAATGTAGAACGGAAAACATTGTGTAGGTGATCCAAAACCACCGGTCGCAACCTGCTCGAGAATGCAGTTAGTCATAAGGCAGGTAAACGGTTTTTCTTGTGGCATATTGACACAAATTATACGATTTTCCGTCTCTGTGTTAGGTGTAGGAAAGATGGATGGGAACACATATACAACATCATTGAAGAGTCTATCAAAGAAAATGTTTCTTTTCGTGAATGGACGGTAGAGCACAGTCCGCACTTTGTGTTCGTCGTATTCAGCGATTCTGCCGCCTCGTAATTTTGCTTTTAAGTCGCGACTCCAGTTAATTTTTCTATTGTCATACGTCACAAAATCATCAACATTTATACTTGATTTGTCCACTATACTTTGCCACTCAAATACTTGTGCATTATAGAATTCCATCATTCGTTGGACGTTTATCGCCAGTGTATCTCGGTCAAAGTTGATTGCCCATGCATCGCGATTTGTCTTCACTCCGCTACTGAATTGGTGGAAAATCACATCCGAAACCTCACCTTTTTCTGATTTTGCTTGTTTACTCCCTATTGGTAGAAACGTCTCAAAATCTTCGCGTAGTCCTTCGGTGAGCCAGGTATAGCGTGCGTCGGGTTGAATAGAATCCCAGTTGACATTGCCGATGTGTTCGCACTTGTCCAGAAAATCAAACGTCGCCTCTTTCGGCATCTCCGCAGTCTCATCGTTATAAAAAATATCGGCAGGTCTCGATGGGTGTTGACGCTTTTTCACGAACAGGTTAATGCTCACTCCCACCTGAATGTTGAAGACATTGGCATCCCCGGTGTGCCCTTTACGGATATTGCCGCCCAGATCCAGCAGATAGATCTTATCACACGCATCGGAGAGATGTTTCCGCATCCCATCGAACGCCTGACCATCAATAAAGTTGTGATTTGTCACAAATGCTACGATCCCATCTGTTTCAATTCTATTTAATGCCCAGTGGATTGCTTTGACGTAGGGATCATAGAGGGCGGTTTTGTTCGTTGCAGTAGAGGCTTCGGCATAAGTCTCCTGAATCTGTTTGTCTAATTCGGGGTACTTACGGTTCTTGTTGGCATCGTTCTCATCCATCTGCCGAGCGTTGTAAGGGGGATTTCCGATAACCACGAACATCTCCGTCTGCTTCTGTTTTTCGACCCGCCGCGTGTTCTCTGGCACGAACAGGGAGAGTTGACGCTCGGTTGTCAGGTCAAACGTATCCACGAGGCAGAGGTTATCGAAAGGCTGATACTGGTTTGCGGCGACATAAAACTCATGCTCAATATTCATGCTGGCGATGTAGTAAGGCATCAGCAACACCTCATTGCAGTGGAGTTCATCGCTGTATTTCGCCTTGAGTGCGGTTTTATCAATTGCTTGGACAAGCCGCACGATGAAGTTCCCGGTGCCGACAAAGGGATCGATGATGTGAACGCCTGTATCTGAGAGTGAACGTCCAAACTCGGTTGTCAATAGATGTGAGACGCTTTTCACCATGAAATTAACGATCGGTTGGGGTGTATAGACGATGCCGTGTGTATCCGCGACCTTTACGGAGAAACCTTGAAAAAACTGCTCGTAGACAGTATTGAGGAAATGTTGTTTCTGTGAGAAGTCGATAAAGGTTGCAGCGGCGCGTTCAATCGCACCGTAAAAAGGATTGAGTTCGCGGAGGAACTCGGAACGGTTATAAGCCTGCCATGTGAGCGCGTCAATCACATTTTCAATTTCGCGTGCGATAATATTTCGGCGCGTGAAATCGGGATTGTCAAAAACGGTGCGGAAAATCCGTTCCGTTAAGAGATGTTGGATGAGCATCTCCTCGACAGCAGACTTTGAGAGATTCGGATTAATCGCTTCTTGGCAGTGGCGATAGAAGTCCGCGAACGCCTCTTGAAACCGAGCGTTGGTAGCCTCCTCGTTTTGGATCAAAGCTGCGGCACGTTCACCGAGCGCTGGCACTTTGTCCTTGAATTCAACAGCGGCGCGTTCCCAGTTCGCAACGTCTGCTTGTTCGTAACCGAAGAAAGCGTGAAGCACCCGAATAAACGCCTCTGGATCAACGATACCGATATCCATGACCTCTTGACCATCTTGATAGAGGATGGCGCGTGCTTGCGTGGTGAAAAGTATATTCTCCTGCGGATAGCCTGCGTCGAATTTCTGTCTAACAGCTGTCGCGAGATTATCGTGGAGGTCTTTCGCTTCCCAATAACCGCGCGGCAAGCCGAAGGCGTTATCCGTCAGCATACCATCCACGTAAATTGTGGTATTTTTCGGTGTTCGGAGCGATTTTTCACAGATGAGCGTTAGATTGTTTTGACGGGCGTAGTGTTGGAAAAGTGTTGCGAAGGCAAGTCGGATTTCGGTTTCATTTGTCGCGCCGAGGTGCTCGTATTGTCTAAGTTCTGCGTAGAAGGTTTTTATCGGTTTGTGCGTCGGTTTGATGTCTCGCATCCTTGGGTCAGCTCCCTAATTCATCAATTTATGTGAAGTATTATATACAAATTCACAATGGATTGCAAGTGAAAATTACTGAAAACCCTGATATTGACAATCCCATCAAACTTCCATTCTTCCAACGCAAACTTTTGACAGAATATTTACACACCCAAAAACTAAATGGTTCTGGACAGTTTTTGTCAAATCTGCTATCATTTTGGCAATTGATGTGGTGGTACAGAGTTAAGAAGCGTCTTTTCGTTAGTTCCGAAACCACTATTTAGCCAAAACCGTCTTGTTTTTGGCTAATTGCCTAAAAGGAGTTTATCATGAAAAGGGTTCTTGTGATTTTCGCGGTGATCGGGATGCTCATCGGTTTTCTGCCGTATAGTCAAGCCAATCCACCGGAAGGGTTAGTGCTGCATCTGAGTTTTGATGAAAGCACCATTCAAGGCGATACCGTAAAGGATCAGTCGCCGGAAGGCAATGATGGGATCATTAACGGTGGTGCAAAGGTGGTCGCCGGGCAACACGGCGAAGCGTTGGAGTTGGATGGCACAGATGACTTTGTTGAAATACCACTGGAAGATTCGATTACCTTTTCCACGGGTGATTCATTAACAGTCCAGGTCTGGGTAAAAACAGACGATGAGCCGCCACAGAACGATGGGATCGTCGGGAACTATCGTCCAGCCACTGATGCGGTTTGGATACTCTCCGTTAGCGGCGACGACCCAGCGGCTCGAGGCAAGATGGGGTTTAGTGTCCGCGATGTAGGGCGGGCAAGTAGTGCTGGGATAAGGTCTCCGGATTTTCTGAACGATGATAAATGGCATGTGCTCGCGGGTGTCCGAGACCAGAAAGCAAAAAAGATACGACTCTACGTGGACGGTGAATTGATTGATGAAGTTGATGACAATACAAAAGACATCAACAGTGGACAGTCAATTTGGGTAGGAGAGCATCTGAACCGATTTTACAAAGGGTTGATTGATGAGGTGAAGGTGTGGAATCGTCCGTTGACCGCCGAGGAACTGAAACAGTCGGAACTGCAACCGTCTTCAGTTAATGCTTCTGGAAAGTTGACGACCGTATGGGGTGCTATCAAAGCGACATACTGATATTGAAGGCGCGGTTTCAAACCGCGCCTATTTCTGTTAATTTACACCTTCGTGCTCGCACGCTGGACAAGTTTTACAAAGATGCCGATTCACGAGGTGCGCGGAGGCGAGTAAAATGCCGCCGACACTGTGGAAAACAACTTCAAAGGTGCCTTCAACTGCTGTTCGACCCGTGGCGATAAATGCCAATGCCACCACAAGTATCAAAAACACCCGCCAACTCCGGTGGTGCCGAACCCCCCACACTAAACTTCCAGTTGCAAGTACTGCTGCCGTGATGATCAGAACAACTTCGGCGCGCTCACTGACGAGAAAACTCAATCCTATTAGCGGCAACACCGCGACTAAAAGCGGCATCGCAAGGCAATGGATCGCGCACGCCACAGAGAGACACGCGCCTGTCGTATCCACTAATTCTTGATTAAAATACCTTTTCAATTTTATCTCCTTAAATTTGCTAAAAATTAAGTTTATACAAAAACTTCAGATTCCGTCCCGGTTCCGGCATCACTGCTTTGATCCGGGACAGATGTTCGCGATATGTTGTATCAAAGAGGTTTTCAACCTCGAAAACGACCATGTTCTCAAGCTGCCACCACGAAAAATTGAGATAACCTCCAATATCATAGACGAGATAGCCATCTGTTGGTTCCTCAAATTCGCCGAGACGGGTTTGGCCCGCTGAGAAACGGGATGTTACGTGAAAATGAAACGCGGAGGGTGTGTAACTAAACACGAGTTTGCCGTTGAGGGGCGGAATACGTTCCAAGGGGCTTCTGGTAGGTTCAAGCCTCCCACGGACGCCGCTCATATCGAAAGCAATGCGGACTTGCGGCAGCACCTCACCACCAATCTGGACCTCAACTCCATTCATCAGAACATGATGCCCCATGTATTGGTAAATCCACAACCATCCCGCTGCACCGCTACCCCACTCCTTCAGACCAGTGTTCGTCGGAATGAGGTAGTTGTATATACGATTTCGGAACAGGATCAAATTTAGCCTGAACCTATCAGTTGCGTATCTGACAAAGAACTCAGCACCATATCCGGTCTCAGGTTCCAGCTCGGCGTTCCCTATCTCATAGGAATAGACAGCTAAGTGCGGTCCATCGCTGAAAAGTTCTTCTATACCCGGTGCGCGGAACGTCTTCATCAAGTTAGTTCCGATGTTCAATTTATCTGTCCAGCGGTAAATTGCAGCGGTAGCCCCTGACATGCCCTTAAAGTCGCGGCGTTGGACGGTTCCAGCTCGAATAACTGCCCCAGGTCTAAACGGCTCTGACCGTCTAATGTCATAGCGGATAGCCCCTTGTAGGGTGAGTTTGTCAAAATTATATTGGTTTAGATAGAAACCAGCAACTGCAAATTCACGGGTGTGCGGTGTCCAGTAAAATCCACCTGTTGCATGGTCTCGGTACTCGCCCGAGACCCCTGCAATCGCATTTTCTAACACGTAAGCCATCGCTGAGGCGTTGTAGGTGAGTAGACCGAATTCCACACCGAGTGCTCCGTTGGACTCCAACTCTTGATGCTGATAACGCGTATAGGCAGTCTGGAGTTTTACCTTTTCAAGCAGCCTTGTATTGAAGCGGTATTCGATCTGTCCTTCATAGCGTTGCTTGTCAAGTGCGATGTTAACCCCACTCAGATGCCCTTCGGGGGAACCGGGGATACCGTAATCTGAACGATAACTGCTTCCAGAAGCACCGATGAAGCCCCACGGCTTAATCAGCGCAGCACCGCCTGAAAAATTGACGTTTGAAAGGGCAGTGTTTTCGAGTACACCTATTGGGGTTTGCGTATCAGAGGCGAACCGACGATTCCATTCTAAATTGCCCGCGAAATCACCAATTGGAACGGTTAAACCCGTTGTTCCCGTCAAACCTGAGTTTACAGATTCGCCTTGGAACGTTAGATACATGTCCAGTCGTTTCGGCAGAACTTGCGGAATATTGTTGCTTTTGACGTTAATAACACCGCCCAACGTACTCGATCCGTAGATGAGCGATGCGGGTCCCCGCGTGATTTCAACACCCTCCGCAGTTGTTGGATCAATAGAAACGGCATGATCGGCACTGGACGCGGATTTGTCGCCTGTGCGTTCACCGTTTTCGAGGATAAGGAGTCTGTCTCCACCGAGTCCGCGAATCACAGGCCGCGCGACCGCACGCCCCATCGTCCGTTGCGAGATACCTGTCTCATCTGCAAGGGCGTTTGCCAAGGTCATACCAACCCGTCTTTGGAGTTCAACTTCACTGAGTGCTAAGTCAGTGGTCTCCTCAAACTGTGAAAGCGTGCGATTTGAACCGTATACCCTGATAGTTTGCAGTTGAAACGACAACGTTTCCATTTCAATCTTGAGATAAGGCGTGGCGGCATTGACATTAACAACCAGTTCAAACCGCTGATAACCGCCCTTCAGGAACTGAAGCGTCTGTTGCCCTTCTGGCACTGCGTCAAACTTAAACCGACCATTTGAATCGGTCCTCACGCTTCTCTCAAGGCCCTTAATCTGGACGCTAACGCCACTCAGGCGAGTATGACTCCGTTCTTCAGTAACTTCTCCTTCCAAAGACTGCGTTGTGTCCGAAGCACTTTGGACATCCTTGAGATAGCAGAACAGGCATCCTACTATTCCAAATACGAACACCAATAGGTGAGGACACTTTTTAAGCGTCCTCACCATGGGAGACCTGTGCGAACAAGCACAAGTGCTTAACATGATGTCCCCCTTATTGTACCGTTACTGGTATCGGGAGTGCTGCTGTGAAGTCAGGATGATCCCCGTGAAGAAGTTGCAGTTTAATTTCCGTTGTTCCTGCCTTCAGTCCCTCGAGTCCAAATCCTAATTCTTCACCGTGTTCTTCTTCACCGTGTTCTTCTTCATCTTCGTGTTCCAGATGAATCTCAATAATAGCGGAATCGTAATCCGACAAGCCCAAGCCGAAGACTTCCTCATGTCCATGTTCATCCACGGCCTCTACTTCATCCAGGTGGGCTTCGGCACCGTTTGCATCAAGAAAGACGGCATGGACCTCAATCTCTTCACCAACAGTGACGGTGAGGCTGCCCTCATGGGTGCCTTGAAATTGACGATAGACCTCCTTGTCCCCGACTTCCAAAATAAAGCCGTCGACATCGGCGTGCATGGGTGCATCCGCTTCGTGTGCGTGGTCATGTCCATCATCAACAATAGGGTTGTCATCTTCACCGCAACCGCCCATGAGGGGAAGTATGGCGACAAAGGCGAGTAACATTAATCGAGAAATAGCGACAGAAAAGTCGCGTCCAAAAAGATACGTAAACATTCGTAGTCTCCAATTTTAAAAATTTTTTAATTTGATAGTACACAGTGTGTGCGTATCGCTTCTAAAATAGATAGAACTTACAGATGCTGCTGTGTTGTAGCCTAAACTTGTTAGTTTGTGCGTAGGCAGCGCAACCTAACAGGATACGCTACAAAATCCTAACGAGAGCCATTGAATACACACAATCAGGCAGCATCTACTACAAAAGCACTATAGTATATTGCAAAGTACGGATGTACAAAGCGCGGGGCGCGTATAGAGAACCCCGCGGTCTTTGTACAATAGGAGTATAAAGGAAAAACAAAATCCGCCTGTAAATGGCAAAATTTGCTGGTTAATTGGAGAATACAGGTGGGGCGCGACTTCGCGTGTTCGTGGTAAGTCTTAAAGGAAGAAAAACGGCTTCATAAAATGGGAGTGTCGTACTGAAAAGAAGAGGATATATAAGTGCAGGGGATTCAATTTCGGCACTGACGTGTTGGCTGTGAAAGAGACAGGCTGCGCAGGTATCCTCCGAATGGCAGGTATCCCCCGAATGGCAATGTTCGGCATGATCGTGTGTGAGTTCAGTGACACCGAGCAACAGGATATAACAGCATAGACTTATTGCAATGCAAGTTTTCAAACCACGTCCAAATATTAGCGGATTAGGATAAGTCATGCTATTTCTCATAAACGAGAACCTGTTTGATGATTATAGTAAAGTCAATAATTAAAGAGACATTTCAGTGATTGCGAAGACCACCCTCGTAAAGGCGAGGTTCCCTCGCCCGTTGTGTCGTGTTTCATTAATTCTGAAATCTATTATAAATGTAAAGAGTGCCGATAAACTTGCGATAAATTATATCATACGATTATGTCAATGTCAAATCAAAGTTGAAAAAGCAGTCAGTCGTTAGCCGTCAATAGTCAGTAAATATAGTGCCTGAGGGGCTATCGTACGACAGCCGTCAGCCGTCAGTAAATATAGCACCCGAGGGGCTATCGTACGATGAAGATGCCTCAACTGGCAGATCAAAATTAATGGACTTGCACATATCAACATCGTGTTGTATCATATTGGAATGAGAATATCGAAAGGAGAAAAAATTAGATGCTAAGTGTTGATGAAGCCCGCCAACGGATGCTGGATACCATTCCAATTTTACCCTCAGAAAAGCGGGAAATTCTTGAGTGTACGGGTTATGTGCTTGCAGAGGCGTTGCATGCCGAGGAAAATATCCCGCCATTTGACAATTCAGCGATGGATGGATATGCCGTTCGCGCAGCCGACGTAAAAGATGCGTCCGAGAAGAATCCCGCCGTGCTTTCAGTTGTAGAGACGATCGCAGCAGGGTATGCTCCGACAAAACAGGTTGCAGCGGGGCAAGCGTCGCGAATCATGACGGGCGCGATGATGCCTCAGGGGGCTAACGCTGTCATTATGCAAGAGGTGACGCAGCAAGAAGGCGATGAAGTCAAGATATTTGAAAGTATTGACACAGCTGGAAATGTCCGTTTTACCGGCGAGAGTGTTTCAGAAGGTCAGCAAGTGATGGGAAAGGGGAAGCACCTGCGTCCGCCAGAGGTCTCAATGCTGGCTTCTCTCAATTGTGAGGAAGCGACAGTACACCGGAAACCTATCGTTGCGATTGTTTCGACGGGTGATGAACTTACGCCCCTCGGTGAACGGCTTGAACCGGGAAAAATTCGGGACAGCAACCGTTATGGACTCTATGCGCAAGTTGAAGAAGCTGGCGGTATACCCATTGATATGGGGATCGCCCCTGATGATGAAGCAGAAACAGAGCGGATCTTTCGTGCCGCGCTCGCGAAGGCTGACGCACTTATCACAAGTGGTGGGGTCTCTGTCGGTGAGCACGATGTCGTAAAGACCGTTTTGGCGAAGTTAGGTGAAATTAACTTCTGGCGCGTCGCTATGAAACCTGGAAAACCGCAGGCTTACGGGATCGCTGACGGGAAACCGATTTTCGGATTGCCCGGTAACCCCGTCTCTTCACTCGTTGTGTTTGAGCTCTTTGTCCGCCCTGCACTTCTCAAAATGGCTGGACATACCGAACTATTACGTCCGACTTTTAAAGCGACTTTGACTGAGAGCGTGACGAATAGAGATGGACGTGTTAATTATATGCGCGCAATCCTTAAAGTGTCTGGCGGAGAGATCACCGCACAAACAACCGGGCCCCAAGGGTCAGGTATCTTGCATTCCCTTGTATTGGCAAACGGTTTAATTACGATTTCAACAGCGACATCGTTACAGGCTGGTGAAAAAGTGGATGCCCAATTCCTGTTCTAAACAGAGTTTACGCAAATCACTTTGCAGGCGAGGTTTAAAACCTCGCCTGCAGTGGTGGTGCGTATTGAGGAGCTTTCCATGATTGTAGATACACATGTTCATGTCTGGGAAATAGATCCCCCGAAGTATCCTGTCGGTCCGACGGCACCGACTTGGAATTCCTATCCAGATGAACCCGGAACTGCAGATGAGCTCTTGTCGGAGATGGACGCGCGCGGTGTAGACTGGACGGTATTGGTGCAAACGAGTTGGTCGACTTGGGATAACGGTTACATCGCGGATTCAGTGGCGCGTTTTCCGAACCGATTCATTGGACATGGATTGATTGATCCACAAGACCCGGACAATGCAACGCAGGTTCGCTATTGGATAAAAGATCGTGGTCTGGTCGGCTTCCGTTTCCATCCAATGTACTATCCCGATGAAAAGGTTCTGCTAACCGAACAGAACAGCCCAATGTGGGAGGAGATCGCCGCACTGAATGCAATCATCCAATTTCATCTTCGCGCCGAGTTCGCCGATCAGGTTGCAGTCATTGCGGAACAGTATCCACACCTGACGCTTATTCTTGACCACTTAGGGTATCCGCAGATAGATGCCAACGCTGCAGCGTTTCAACCGATTGTGGACCTCGCGCAATACGACAATGTACATCTTAAATTATCGGATGTCGCCGGACGTTCGCACCAAGATTTTCCTTATGCAGACGTGCACCCGTTCATACAAAAACTGCTTTCGGTGTTCGGTGTGGAACGGACAGTGTGGGGAACGGGATACCCGGGGCATCACAGACAGAAGCATAACTGGCCCACTTTAGAACAAGAGCTCCGTCTGATTCGGGAGGGACTTCCATTCCTGACAGACGATGATAAGGAACAGATTCTCGGAGGCACCGCTGCAAGAATATGGAATTTGTCTTCCTAAAATCGGCACCCTAAAAGCGAACACCTACAATGAGAACCATCGAAATGTCTTGGGGAGAGATGGCTTACCACGATTCAGGGAATCTGCCACCGCCTCTAATTTTTTTACACGGGACGGGGTGTGATGCATCAGATTTGATGTCGGTGACCGATGGATTACCGCACAACCAACGTTTCATCGCGCTCGATTTTCGTGGACACGGACAGAGTACAGTCCCGACGCAACCGTTCACACTAACAGACCTTGCTGAAGATGTCTTGCACCTTGTAAATCATTTGCGCCTTCAAGCGTTGGTAATCGTCGGACATAGCCTTGGAGGTATGGTGGCGATGGAGGTTGCACAACGTTCATCCTGTGTTATTGGACTTGTGCTGTTGGAGGGTTGGACGAGTCTTTCGGCTGCCGGAAGTTCTTTCGATCCTGGGCGGTTTTACGGTTCCTTGTCAGAGGTAGCGATTGCGGAGATTCAGCAGAAGTCTAAGAGGACACGCAGTCGTTTCAACCTGAAATCTGGAACCATTTTTGGGAATCTGTCACGGCGTTCGATGCGTACGCCTACTTACAACAGGCAGGCATCCCGATTTGGGAAGTCTTTGGTGGTATGGGGCGGAATGCGCTAACTGAAAAGAAATTGTGCATTCCGCCGAACCCAAATATTCAGTGGGTGTGGATTCCTCATGTTGGACATTATCTGCCACACGAGTGTCCAGCTGAAGTCGCCGAAGTCGTAGGTCCACTCCGTGTACCGTAACTTTTAAACCTGAGTTTCAGGAATTTCGACCGGCAGATCCAGCCGGTCACCCCACTCTTTCCAAGAACCTATGTAGTTGCTGACTTTGGGGTATCCCAACAGTCGCAACGCCAGATAGGTTTGCGAAGAGCGGTATCCGCCCTGTCAGTAGCACATGACCTGTTTTTCGGGTGTAATACCGACGGCTTCGTACATCGCTCGGAGTTCATCGGCGGGTTTAAAGGCACCCGTTTCGTCGAGGTTATTGAGCCATTCAATATGGATGGAACCCGGAATAGCACCGGCGCGTTCTGCGCGCGCTACCCGACCGTAGTGTTCGTCATCTGTCCGTGTATCCAGAGGTACAAAATCGTCTCGGTTTAAGAGGACACGGATCACATCTGCATCCATGTGGGTGTTGTGCTGTGCATTTATCGGGAAGGGTGGCACTTCCGGCGGTTCTGCCCCTGTTGTGCTGACTGGACCGTCAGCCGCTAACCACGCCTTGAAACCTCCATCTAACAGCCTGGTTTCAGCGTGTCCTAAGTACTCACAGAACCAGAACCCGCGCGATGCCCTGGTCCCAGATATAGCTTCATACCATATAATCGGCTTCGCAGAGTCAAGTCCGCGTTGCTGAAACAGATACGCGATCATCCACATAAAGGCATCATAAGTCTCTTTACGGGTATCAATGAGGCTTAGACCGAACAGGTCTAAATGCAGCGCGCCGGGAATATGCCCGCGAATATATTCATAAGTCGGTCGCGTATCAACGATACAAAATGTTTCATCGTTGAGCGCGCCTTTCAATTCCGCTGCAGAGATAACCAGTTGCGGATTGTCATAGCCTTTATAGGCTTCCATTATTATCTGACTCCTTTTAAATTTCTCAAAATTATGTATAAGGGCTGTGCCCTACACTGTTTTTGGTTTCCTTTGGACAATTTTTATCGATTTCCACCTACCCGTATGATACCATAGCCACATCACGCCGCCTTGTACAATGTTTGAGAGTGCGATCCCGATCCAAACGCCGTTCAGTCCGATCAGACGTGAAAGTATAATCACAAGTCCTAAACCGATGATGAGTTGTGAACCGAGTGTGATGACCATTGGCGAGAACGTGTCCCCGGCACCGTTGAGTGCTTTTCCTAAGACGAGTGAGAAACCGATAAACCCGAATGTTGGTGCCAGAAACCGTAGGTAGACGATCCCAATTTCAACCACATCCGTATCTGGGGTAAAAATCCGAATGAACGTCTCAGGAAAGACGAGGAATATTGCGCCGATGGCTGCCATAATTGCGGCCCCTAAGATATTTGCGACGCGTGCGGATCTTTCAGCACGGTCCACCTGATTGGCACCTAAATTTTGTCCGACCAAGGGTGCGACGGAGTTTGCAATGCCGAATCCGGGGTTCATCACAAGGATCCGGAGTCGCATACAGATTGTATATGCGGCAACAACCGTCTTACCGTATGGTCCTATGACCCATAGGAAACCGAGCCTTGAAGCATGCCGCCAGAACCCTTGCATAGAGCTGAAAACGCCGAGCCGTAGGATGGCGAACATCCGCGTGAAATCTGCCCGAAACCGAACGCTTTTTAACGATATAGGTGCTCTACCGGTCCAACACAGATAGAGGAGGACAATCACACCGACACCGCGCCCGGTTAGCGTTGCGTACGCTGAACCTGCCACTCCGAGTTTCGGAAACCCCCATAACCCGAAGATCAATAACGGATCAAGGACAATGTTGATCACGGTTGAAAAAATCAGCACGAGCATCGGCGTAAACGCGTCCCCACCGGCTCGGAAAATGGAGCCGAGGGTCATTGATAAAAACATTGTACTGATACCGATGAGAATGATGTGCATGTAGGTTGTACCGAGAGTTAGGACTTCGGGATCAACCATTCGCACGGCAAGCAATCCGGGTTTCGCTAAAGGATAGCCGACGAGTGTGACGCAGATGGAGAAAAAGACGGCTAATAGGATTGACTGCATCGCGATATGTTCGGCTTGAGCGCGGTCTCTCGCGCCTAAATACTGTGCCACTATGATCCCTGTACCCGTTGAGATGCCGAGTGCGAAAACACCGATGAGTCGGAGCAGATTTCCGCTCACACCGACAGCGGCGATTGCCCCCGGACCGAGCCTGCCAACGAAGATCATATCAATGATATTGAAGGCATCTTGAAGAATATAGCTGAGTATTATCGGTCCGGCGAGCCGCAGAAGATGCTTCAGCAGACTCCCTTGCGTTAGATCGCCCGGTGCTTTTCTCATGTATTTGTGTTGCGGCTCCTATTGCGTGGTGCTCAGTTCTGCTTAGCACAGATCTGCAAACGAAGTCTCAATGGTAGGCATAGCATCAATTTGGTGCATAATAACAGAATTCCGTATGGCTGTCAAATAAAAACTATTTCAGGGCAAGTCAGTTATGAATTGAGAATGTAGAACTAAAGGATCCTGGGGACGTAAAAATATCTTGTCAAGAAAACTAATAATCTGTTAGAATATAATAAGCAAATAAATATTCAAGGAGGTTAACCCATGCGTATTGTACAATTATCACTGATTTGTCTTATCGCTTTTGCGTTCATGGTCGGTTGTGGTATGATGGGACAGAAGGCAGAGATGTCTACTCCCGTTACAGAAATAGACAGTGCCGCCATGAAATCTGATGCGAAAAGTGCCAGTGACGTAGCAGAAGCCGTGGAGAAAGCCGCCATTGAAGAGATCACACTGAATGTCACGGGTATGACCTGAGGCTCGTGTACCAGCAAAGTGCAGGCTGCACTTAGCGAGCTCCCCGGTGTCTCTGAAGTGGTGAGCGTTTCCGATGTGAGTAATACGGCTGTTGTGAAAATTGAGAAAGGTAAAGTTACGACTGAGGCTCTTACTGCTGCAGTTGAAGGTGCTGGCTTCAGTGCCGAAGCTGCTAAATAAGGCTTAATACAAAGGGTGGGTTTCCCACCCTTTCTTTTTATCGGGATAAGAACTTAATATAAGATACAGCGATCTGGAGATCGCCGCTATCGATAAGGGGAATAAACAGATGCGTCATTTGAACGTGAGAACGCTATTTGTCTGCCTCGCGGCACTTTTATTTGTTTTTGCTTGTGCGGACAACCAGCAGAAACCAGCAGAAACAGAAACCCAAGCGACAGAAACACCCGATCAAACAGCAGCAAGCATTGAAGAAGTTACACTGGCTGTGACAGGTATGACGTGAGGCTCGTGTACCAGTGCGGTGCAGGATGCACTTAGCAAGGTCACCGGTGTTTCTGAAGTCGTGAGTGTTTCTTCGACGGATAACAATGCTGTGGTGAAGATTGAAAAGGGGAAAGTTGAGACAGACGCGCTCGTGAAAGCAGTCGAAGGTGCAGGAGCCTTCAGCGCGCAAGTTGCTAACTAAGTTTAAGTTGCGAAATTTGAAGTGCGTCAGTTAATTCGTGTGGCGAGGTATGCGTACCTCGCCATTTCTTTTTATCGTAAAGCCCACAATTAATTGGACACCCAAAGATTGGCGGGGTTTCAAACCCTGAAGAAACACCCCAGCAAAAACCCTGCAAGGAGGGATTTCGATTTACGATAATCTATTGATTCTTGGTGTAGAGCGGGTTTTCAAGTAGCGATTGCACTTCGTAGATAGAACCTTTTAACTCAGCGTACGGTTCCGGCATCCGCACCGGGGCAGCTACCATACGGGGTTGATTCGTCGGTTCACCGCGGATGATAAGGTCGTTAAATGTGTCCCAATCGGGGATGCCTTTTAGGGGCCAGGCATCTACGGCGCAATACTGGAACAGCAGTAAGCGACGCGGGTTGTTGGACGTATTCGGTGCAGAGCCGTGCAATGCGCGAACGTGATGGATTGTAATCCCACCTGCCTTCAATTCAACAGGCACAGCACCGTCCGGCGTGAAATCGGGATCCGTTACTGCCCCAATAAAGGCGCCATCTTGGTGATGATCTAAGGTTGGTCCTTTATGAGAACCTGGAATTATCATCAATGCGCCGTTCTCTACCGTCATATCATCAATAACCACACCGACTGCGAGCAGATCGTCGTTGGTGTGCGGATAAAAAGCCCAATCCTGATGCCATTCAACCGGACTTCCGAACTCTGGATATTTCATATTCAATTTATGTCCATTATACCGGACCCCGGATCCAATAAGTTGTTCTACAATATCCAGAATTTTGGGATGCCGTAAGGTTTGATCGTAGGCGGTGTGATAGAGTGCCGGACTTTTAATGCGACGCACGCGCGGGTTCGCTGCGGTATGTCCTGGTTCGAGATCGAAGATGTCGGTATGTTCGGTGACCTCTCTTGATTTCTCAACAAATTCGTCGGTGACCCGTCGAAGATCCGCCACCTCTTCCACCGTTAGCACTGCCTCAACACCGATATAGCCATTTTCTTCATAAGACTTACATTGTTCTGGTGTAAGCATTGTGTTGCCTCCTAAATGAGATGCTACCATTCTACGCGGATTCCACCTATTTTTTATCTCCGGATGTTAATTGCTTGGTATTTTTATTTGAAGATCATAAACTAAACCACCAAAAATGCCCAAAGCAGCGAGCAAAAGATTCCGGTCGTCGCCAAGTTCTCCAGTACTTTGACGTTTGGATACTTGAGAATGTGTTCTGCAAAAGGTTCAGCGTACGCAGTCGTTACAAATTTGGTTACGTTGTCATAAGGTTGTCTCATATAGGTAGTATACACCGATTCTTTGGATTATGTCAATATTTTTAAACTGATTTTAAGGAGTACTGATCAGTCCTTGATACACGTCTTGTACTTTTTGGACGTGCTTCTCAACGCTGAACGCTTCCTCGGCAGCCTTTCTCGCTTGTTGTCCGATATGGATGTTTAAGTTTGGATCTGTGGCGAATTCGAGGATTCTACTTGCAATCGCTTCTGTCCGGTGTAAGGGAATAATGTATCCTGTTACACCATCAGTAATCATGTCAGCAGTACTACCGATCGGGGTGCCGATTACCGGTTTGCCGGCTGCCATCGCCTCTGCGATCACGCTTCCTGCTGAAAGCGTTACGAGCAGGTCGAGTTCCTGCATGACGTTAGGCATATCAGTGCGGTGCCCTTTGAAGCAGACAAACTCTTGTAGCCGATATTTTAGTGCCAGTTGGCGGACATCCTGTTCATAGGCACGATGTTCAGGCGTATTCAGTGCGGTGCCGATGATGTGGAATCGAACGTTTTTGTTCTGTGCGATGACCGCGGCGGCGATTTCAATAAACTCTTTTTGGCGTTTGAAAGGTTCAATCCGTCCGACGATACCGACGACGTATTCTGTCGAGGGTTTGGATTGAGGGATAAGTTGAAAAGCGTCTAAATCGACACAATTCAGGGTGAGATCAATTTTTTGCGCATCAGTTCCGGCTTGAACCAGTGCGGTTTTACTTTCCTCAGAGATAGCGATGATCCTGTCCATCTGGTTGAATTTATACTTTCGGACTTGATCGGTTGTGAGGAGCGTCCGAACGTGTGAGATGACAGGGATTCCCAACCGTTTTCTGATATGTAATACGTACGGATTAAACCATGAATCGGAGGTATGGACGAGTTTTGTGTTGTGCGTCTTGGCGAGTGCAGTTAACTTTTCGGCGGCACGATATCTCGCTATTAGCGATTTCACTTTCCGCCACGAGGGCAGCGGAAGGACCACCGTTGGGATGTCGGCATGTTTAAGGTGTTCTACGAAAACACCGTCGTCAGGACAGACAACAAGCGGCTGATAACGTTTTCGATCGATATTTGTGACGAGGTAAGCGAGTTGCTTTTCACCGCCACCGATGCTTGAACCGCAATGGCTGAGGTAGAGGATCGGAATCATCTGCTTTTGTTCGTAAACGCAGCCGCTTGATGTCAACGACAACTTATACCGGGAAATCGAGGTGCTGATCTCGGAAAACTTGACTCACCGATCGGTGTTGATGTACTCTCAATATGGCTTGAGAGAGAAGTGGTGCAATAGAAAGCACTTTAACTTTGCCATCTAACTGCTTTTCAGCAGGAACAGGGATCGTATTGGTCGTGACGACTTCACGAATGGATGGATGCTTGAGATGTTCTAACGCCGGACCGACCAATATAGGGTGTGTGATACTTACATAAGCCGGTTCTGCACCAGCCTCCGCTAATGCTATGGCTTGTTGGCGGATAGTTCCGCCGGTTTGTATTTCATCGTCAGTGATAATTGGGGTTTTGCCTTTGACATCCCCAACAAGCTCAACGAATTTGACGCTCTGCCCATCAATACCGGCTCGTCGTTTGTGCATGATCGCTAACGGCAGCCCAAGCATATCGGCATATTTCTCTGCTAGCTTGGCACGACCGGCATCAGGTGCAACGATTACACCATTTTCGACCCGCTTCTCGCGGAAGTAGTTTACCAGAGTCGTCACGGCAGTCAGATGATCCATAGGGATATCAAAGAAGCCTTGTATTTGTGGCACATGTAGGTCCAGAGCCATGACGCGACTTGCGCCGGCTGTCGTCAATAGATTGGCGACGAGTTTCGCGCTAATCGGTTCGCGTCCTGTTGTTTTGTGATCCTGACGCGAATACCCAAAATACGGAATGATAGCGGTAATCTGCCGGGCTGATGCCCGTTTCATCGCGTCAATCGTGATGAGTAGTTCCATCAGGTTTTCGTTGGCAGGTTGACTTGTTGGTTGCACAACATAAATATCGGTGCCGCGGATACTTTCCTCAATTTGGACGCGAGTCTCAAGGTTCGGAAACGGACCGATTGTAATTTTACCGAGTTCAACGCCTAAAATCGAAGCGATTTCTTTTGCTAATGCTGGATTCGCGCTTCCGGCGAATAGCCTGAAATCGTCGCCAACTTGCTGATCAATCGGTGTGGACATGCCAAAACCTCCTTATACTGGGTTAAGCTTATTCATTACACATTGCTCATTGGAGCAGAAAGATGCAAACCATGCACGTTCTTTTGGATTTTATACGTTTTAAGAAGTAAGGATAGCGAATAGAATAGCGAGACCGATTGCAACGGCTAAACCGATTGCAGATTGACGGAGTTGAACACTTCGACCTTTTGCTATATAAGCATCTGTATAGAGAGCAGTAAACTTAGGTGTTTTCCCAAGCAGACGTGAAGCAGGTGGAATCGGTTCATAGACAGAAGCAATAAGGATCCCGAGTATATTTCCAAAGAAACCGATAAAAAACCATGTTCCCTTCTTAGCGTTGAATTCTGCCTCTCGCTCAGCTGTTAAAAAGGTGTCTTCTGGAACATAGTCATGTTGCGCGTTATTCAATTTAGAACCCTCCATCGCTCAATACGCTTGTATTTTAGCAACTCCTACTTAAAAGGGATTCACCTGTCATCTCAGGAGGTGGATCTAAACCGAGTAGGTAGAGAGCAGTCGGTGCGATGTCGGCGAGTCGTCCCCCTTCACGGAGTTGCTGTCCTTTGCGTTGGTTATCAACAACGATGAGATCGACGTTGTATGTGGTGTGTGCGGTGTGGATTCCGCCTGTTTCTGGATCAATCATCTGTTCACAGTTCCCGTGGTCAGCGGTGACGATGAGTGCCCCGTCTTTTTTAAGCACGGCATCAACGATTTTTCCTACGCCTGCATCTACTGCTTCAACTGCTTTAATAGCCGCTGGAAGGGAACCTGTATGCCCGACCATATCGCCGTTGGCATAGTTGAGTACGATCAGGTCATATTTATCGGAACCGATCCGACGTAGCATCTCTGCGGTTACACCGGGTGCGGACATCTCCGGTTTCTGGTCGTAGGTCGTTACGTCACGTGGAGAGGCGATGATTTGACGCTCTTCGCCTTGGTAGGGTTCATCTCGGTAATCGTTAAAAAAGAAGGTAACATGCGGGAATTTCTCAGTCTCTGCGCATCGGAACTGTGTTAATCCTACCTCGCTGGCATAAGCACCGAGTGTGTTCGGCATTTTCGGCGGCTTTTTGACAGCTGCTTCAACAGGCATCCCTTGTTCGTACTCGGTCATAGTAACAAACTTAACGTCGGGTTTGCAATTCCGTTTAAAACCCATCTGTCGTGTGACACCGTCTTTTCCTTCTGCTTGAAACGGAAATTCATCGAGACAGAAGGCTTTGGTGAGTTCTCGCGGTCGGTCGCCACGGAAGTTATAGAAGATCGCGGCATCGCCATCGGTGATACGTGGGAGTGGCTTACCGTCGGTTCCGATAACTGCACTCGGGCGGACAAACTCATCGCCTTTTCGGTTGGTATCCTCTGGGTTATCGTAATAGTCGCGATAGGCATCTGTCGCATTTGTGACACGTTCGCCTGTGCCTTCGGTTAAGAGGCGATATGCGACTTCAACGCGTTCCCATCGGTCATCGCGATCCATGGCATAGTATCGACCGATAACGGAGGCGATTTGACCGATACCGATCTCTTTGAGTTTCGCTTCAATCTGTTCACAGAATCGGATACCGAGGTCGGGTTGGCAGTCCCGTCCGTCGCTGAAATTGTGAATCAATACCTGATTTGCCTTGAGTTCGTTCTGCTTGGCAAGTGTGAGGAGTCCATAGAGGTGTTCTAATGAACTGTGAACACCGGCATCGCTTGCTAAGCCCATGAGATGGAGATGCGTTCCGTGTTTTTTGACGTGTCCGATTGCGTCTAATAGGACTTCGTTTTCTGCGAATTCGCCGGAGCGGATCATGGTGCTAATGCGTAAGAGTTCTTGATTGACGATGCGTCCTGCGCCGATATTCTGATGTCCGACTTCACTGTTGCCGATAACACCGGCAGGTAGACCGACATCTTCACCGGAGGTATGAATCTGAACGTGTGGATAGTTCTGTCTGAGCCAGTCATCTACGGGTGTCTTTGCGAGATGAACGGCGTTTGCTCGGTTCCATTCGGGGTATGGGTTATGTCCCCAGCCGTCCCGAATGATGAGAACGATGGGGCGTTTCTGTTGGGTTGTCACGCAGCTTCCTTCCTAATTGCAAATATATGTGAAATTCTGTTTTAAGTATGCTATACTAATTTTATGATACATTAGGTATGACGCGTCTGTAGATGGCACGCAGAGGCACCTCACATTCGATTGAAGTGAGTGATAGCGTATCTTCAAGATGCTGAAATCTGTTATGGGTCCATTGCGTCCCTTCGCGCCGGTAGTGCTCAACACGCACGCTGTCTTGTGAAATAAGTATGTATTCCTGCAAGGATGCAAGCTGCTTATAGTGCTCAAATTTTTCGCCGCGATCGAACGCTGCGGTTGAGGGTGACAGCACTTCTATAACAATAATCGGATTGATGAGTGTGTCAAAGGTGTCATCCTCAAAACGGGGTTCACCACAGACGACAGCAACATCCGGATAGAAGTATGAGACTGTCGGGCTTGTCCTCACGCGCATCTCGTTGGCATAGACTTCACACTCCTGCTCCATCAATTGGTTGTACAACTGATTTGCTATATTCATGGTAATGAGATTGTGGGTGCGACTTGCCCCAGACATAGCGATTATATACCCGTTGTGGTATTCGTTTTTAAAGGGCTGCTTGCGTTCCCAAGTGAGGTATTCCGCAGGGGTCAGATACGTTTGTGCTGTAAGCGTTGACATGCTTGCCTCCATGAATCAACCTTTTTGTCAAATTATTTTAACAAATTTTTAAGGAAAAATCAAGATGTCATTCAAATCTGTGCAGGGTCATTCAATTGTAGGGTTTCTCATTTTATGATGTTAACTGCGAGTTTAGGTTTCGCTGCGAAATATTGGAGTGCGTCCGTGATTTTTGTATGTCCAGTGAATCGCAAAACAGAGAGTGCCGTGTTTCGCATCGC
>JAJEET010000086.1 GCA_022820835.1 Candidatus Poribacteria bacterium | reverse complement strand
GCGATGCGAAACACGGCACTCTCTGTTTTGCGATTCACTGGACATACAAAAATCACGGACGCACTCCAATATTTCGCAGCGAAACCTAAACTCGCAGTTAACATCATAAAATGAGAAACCCTACAATTGAATGACCCTGGGAGCGGGCATTCCTCCTAACGCTAAAGCATTGGGTCTCCTGCCCGAAGATTAGATGAAGTTACAGTTGATCGCTGGTCTACTTGTGTTCTTGGTATCCCTGCCTATATATGCCCAAACCGGTGATATTCAAGGAACGGTCTATCAGCGAAGTACGGAGAAACCTTTGGCAGAAGCGGATGTCCTTATTACTGAAACAAAACAGACTCAAAAAACTGATGAAAATGGTGTCTTTCGCTTCACCGAACTCCCCGAAGGCACCTATACTTTTGTTGTTACGCATCCTCTTGAATCTACGCCTACGAGCGTATCCATTTCCATTAGCAGCGGGGATACCACTGAAATCAAAATCTACTTAGGCGATGCAGTTCGGTTAGAAACGATTGTTGTTGAAGGGAAACGTCTACCCCCGACGATTAGCCGCACGGAGATTCGTGGCAGTGAACTTTTACGTATTCCGGGAGCTGCCAACGATGCACTCAAGGGTCTGACGACGCTTCCGAGCATCGGTATTCCGAACGATTATTTCGGTGTCTTATATATCCGTGGGAGTGAACCGGGTTCTAATCTCTACTATCTTGACCGAACACCGCTCGGCTATCCGTTCCACTGGGGCGGCTTGCTTTCAACTATCAGTTCAGAAACGATTGAGACAATTGACATCTACGCAGGCGGGTATGGAGCGGAATTCGGGTTGGACTCGCAAGCCGTGCTTGACATCCACGCCCGCGACAGCATTGATGACCGGTTAGATGGAAAGTTCAACCTGAATATCCTCTATTCTGAAGGGTTACTTGAAGGTAGGATAGGCGAAAGAGGTTATATCTCCGCTTCTGGGCGGAGAAGTTATTTCGATTTCATTGTAGGACCGATTCTTGAAAGCCAGACAGGATCAGAGCAACAATTCCCGTATTTTTCGGATTACCAGTTGAAATTTGCTTATCCCATAACGGAAAAACATCATCTAACACTTAATGCGTTTGCAGCGACAGACCATTTCAACTTTAAAGAGGGAGAAATAGAAGACGATATAGAACCATATCTTGATAGGTCTACCTTCTATTTCAAAAACGGTTTTAATGGGCAGGGGATACATCTCTATTCAACCTTTACCGAAAATTTTACATCCCATTTTTCATTGACACGCACCTTCAATTTCCTGAATATAGACCTTGAAGATCCATTCGTAGTGTCTTATGAGCTGGAGAACGGTGATTTTAAACTGGAGGACGGTAAATTAGTAGCGGAAGAGATCCTCTACAATTCCTATGATGTGAAGGTCAAGGTACCCGTCTACACACTACGTGAAGATGTATCTTATAAGTTTACATCTGCGCTTCAGTTTGAAGTGGGTTCCCTTTTATCGTTTAGTCCCGCCAATAGTTTTGAGGATGGCAATTTTTATGAGTATGAATCCAGTGATGAGGACATTGTTGAAGAACGTTTTCCGATTATTGAGAATGGAGAGGTAATTGGAGAGGGCGTATCGAGCCGACCTGCACGCTACAATGTAACAGAGTTGGAAGAGACACACTACGAGTTTGGGCACGATTTTTACCGGGCCGAGGGTTATCTGCAGGCACGATATGATCCATTATCTTTCCTTTCAATAGCACTTGGCACTCGATTAGATTACCTTAATTTAACTGAGCAGCTTTCTGTTCAACCGAGGGCGAGTGTAAGTCTCAAACTTCCAAGTGATTTTAATATCCGTTTTGCTTACGGACATTATGAACAGAGTCCTAAACCGTATCAGATACTATCAGAGAGCGGGAACGCGGATTTGAAATCGAGTCTTACACGCCACTATATCATGGAAATTGAACATGAACTCACAGATCGGACAGAATTTAAGTTTGCTACATATTACAAAGATAGCCAGAAGTTAGTAACGGAGGATGAGGCTTCAACTACCTCCGAAGTGCAACCTGCTTCTACGGGTGGGAGATTGGCAACAGAGGCACAGGTTTCAAATTACCTTAATCAAGGTGCTGCGTATGTCGGCGGTGTAGAGGCATTCCTACGGCACCGCATCCCTGATAAGTTTTTCGGATGGGTATCTTATGCCTATACGCATGCTGAGCAGCGTGATTATCCGGAGGCAGCCTATCAACCGTATCTTTTTGATAACACACATATCGTTAGCGTTGTCGCCAACTATAACTTCACGCCAAATTTTGAGATTGGGGCAAAATGGCAATATTTGAGTGGTACCTCTGAAGTGCCTATCAGTTCTCTGGTACTCATTCAAGATCCGCTTACACGCGGGTTGAATCCTTTGTTGGCGAGTGTTGACGAGGAATTAACTGCCGAATTGACTCCGTATCATAAATTGGATTTCAGAATAAGTCATAAATGGAAGATTCGAGGAATGAAGATAGGCGGATTTCTTGATGTTTTGAACGTGTATAACCGCAAAAATACGATAAAATTCTCTTTTAAAGAGGCAACGATTGAAGTCCAAGGGGAAGAAGTTGAAATTGAAGAATGGGAATCCGAGGAAGTTTCGCAACTTCCGCGTATTATTTATCTTGGACTAACACTTGAATTTTGAGGGCAGAAATTTGCGATTTAAGTGTTCCTCTGATATAATACCGCTGTAGTGCTGAAAGAAGCGTAAGCGGACGACAAAGGAAGTCGATATGAAAATCTGCATTATTTTTAGTATCTGCGTTCTGATGCTGACTGGCTGCACGACTGTTGCGTCGCAAAAGATGCGGGCAGAACGCGATCAACTGCTTAAAAATTATGAGAACCTCCGTGAAGAGAACAGTGAACTGAAACTAAAAAACAGTATCACCGATACACTCCTCGGCAAATGGAAGTTTCTGAGTCTTGAGATAGCGGAGAGTGATGTCACGCAAGAGGTCGCGGAAGCCAAAGCCGCGCTTTACGCACTTGAACTGAAAAATCTCACACTCGAATTCTTTGAGGAGAAAGGTATTTACCATTACCGAGGTAGAAGGGGTGGTACGGAGGTCTTCGGGCAATGGACTGTTATCACTGTTCGGTATGGCGATGAACCGTTCCCGTTCATCCGGTTCATCAGACGCACCGGGCCGGAGATGGAGCAACTCCTCTTCGCGGCAAGTGCAGATGGAAGGGCACTTGGGTTGCCAAGCGCGCCCGGATGGCACACAGCGCGGGATATGAGTATCTCGGTTACGCCTGACAGGCTCTATCTTACGATGCACGGTCAGATGCAATCGGGGCCCGATGGCTGGGTACAGAGTGGTGGTATACGTTGTTATTTTGAAAGGATTGAAGAATGAAGATACTAATTACCTTGGGTTTAATAACACTGGTTTTCGCGGGTTGTACCTCCGTGGAATACCAGCAGATGCAGAACGAACGGGAACGACTTCGCGCGGCGTATGAGGAAGCCCGGATAAAGAACGATAGGCGCGCTCCCAAAGACAGGCTTGAGCAAGAGATACTTGGAACATGGCAGTTTCTCGGTGTAGAGGTCTTAGAAAGCGATTTGAGTAATGAAATTGTGCGCGCTGCTGTTGCACTTGATGAATCGAGTCGTAAAAACTTGACAATCCGCTTTTTTGAAGAGAACGGCATGCGTTTTTACGAGGGGAACAACGGTGGTATTCGGGTTACCGGTAAATTCTCAATCTACGTTGAGCGGATCGCTGAGGTGCTATACCCAGAACTTGGCATGAATCAGAGTTCAGGAATTAGACCTGGGGAGTTTTTATTTAATAGTCGTTCGCCGATATTCGGTGGTCCGCCCGGAACGTCCAATGTTTTAATCTCTGTACAGGGAAGTCAACTTCACCTGACGTTAGGCGCAGGGGTATCCCAGGCACCGACCCCTGATGGATGGGTCCAGAGCGACGGCATCAGGTATTCCTTTGAACGTGTTAAATGAAAAATCAGAAAATAGAGGAGGCAAATTGCGATGAAAACGTTGATAATGTTCAGTGTTGTAGTGATGGTTTTTACCGGTTGTGCGATCTTTACACCGCAAGAGGCGCAGGAAGAGCGACGGCGTTTGCTCGCGCTGCGTGACGCTGCACGCGAACGACACAACCCAGACAGAGTTAAACAGGCGGTAAAGGATCTTCTCGTCGGTAAGTGGCAGTATGTCGGGTTAGAGGTGGAAGAAGGGAATGTTTACGCAAATCGGAAGAAGTCGATGCCGCAACAGATGATGGATTCGCTCGGTACGACTATAGAAGGGCTTTCTAAGGGGTTTACGGGTGAACAGGCAATATCGCCTAACGCACCTGGACAAGAAGCAACGGGACCAGACTCAGAGACACCGAAGGAAAAAGAAGATAAGGAACAAAACTCGGAATCGGAAGAAGGCGCGACGCGCCTGCCGCCAATTGAGGTTACGGATCAGAAATCGAATCAACGGATATTAGGCGCGAAGGCTGCGCTCGTCGCTTCTACACGTAAAAATCTCATACTTGAATTTTCAGAGGATCGCAGTTCTTATTATTACAGCGGTAGCAATCGCGGCACGAACGTCACAGGACAGTGTTCCGTTACGACGAAGCGATACGGAGATGATTCGCACACATTTATCCGTTTTAATCAGCGAACAGGACCGGAGGTGCTTGAATTTCTTTTCGGTTCCGAAGCCATAAAACAGATAACCGCGAAGCAAAAACAGAAGCGAGTTCAGATGACACAAAATTTCAATCGAAAGGGTGCTTTAAGAGCGACCTCGCGCGCAATATCTTCGATGCCAGCGATTACGGTGACAGAGGATACACTCTCTTTAGTGCTCTACGGGGACATGCAATTAACACCAAGGGGTTGGATGCGAACCGGCGGGTTAAGATGCACTTTTAAACGGATTGAGTAAAGGTTTCGTTTTGCAAGCGGCTTTAGGAGGAATGCATGAAGATTTCAATATTATTCAGTATTCTAATTTTGACGTTCGTCGGTTGTACTTCTGTGGAGTACCAGTGGATGCAGAACGAGCGCGACACCCGTCGTGAGGTGTACGAAGATGCTCGACGGAAAGAGGCACGCGAGCGCAATTTTCTTTCGGGCGATATGATCGGTGAATGGGAATTTCTTGATATTATTGTTGAAGAAAGCGACGCGAGCGAAGACCTTTTGAAAGCGAAAGCCGCACTTACCGCCTCTAAGCTCAAGGGATTCAGACTACGATTTTGGAAAGGCAGTGATACTTCTTACTATTACCGCATCGAAAATCTGATTTCAAAGTCTTATGGGAAATACGTAACGCGGCGTGTTTATTGGGGTGATGCCCCTCAGACTGCCCGGCTTTATTTGTATCCGATTTATGGTTTACATATATCGGATTTGATATTCAATTTCACAAAGAGGTCAAAAATCATGGAAATCTCCGTGAAAGATGCGAGACTCGATTTGATATTAGACCTTGGCATGGTATTAAGCCCGGACGGTTGGCTGCGCCGCGGAAGAATCCGCTGTTCGTTTCAACGGATTGAGTGAGTCGTTTGTGTATAAGTGTATGGGAGCTGATGGGAGGCTTTTGATGAAAAGTATCCGTATTTTTATTCTCTGTTGTGTGACTTCAATAGTAATGCTCGCCATGAGTCAGGCGTTGGCAAAAGCACCGGCGACTGCGAAAATTGTGTTTGCATCAAATCTGAATGTTAAGGCAAAAGGTGGCAGCGATATCTACATCATGAATCCTGATGGAACTGGACGCGTTAATTTGACCAGACATAATGCGAAAGACTCGGAACCTACTTGGTCGCCTTCAGGCCGGCATATTCTTTTTTCTTCAGATCGGGCTGGTGCCAACGATCTCTATCGCATGAGAGCGGATGGGAAAGATGTAAGACGTGTTTTCAAAAAGTTTGCAAATAGATCAAAGCCAGTGTGGTCGCCGGACGGTCAACAGATTGCGTACTACCATGAAGACGAGCATGCTATCTATATCGCCGACATTGATGGGAAAAACGAAGAGCGTCTGGTCAAAGGTTGGGACCCTACGTGGTCACCCGATGGCACCGAAATTGCTTTCATGTCACTTGAAGGGAATCTTGATATTCGTGCTATTGACTTAAAAACCCGTTCGGAAAGAGTCCTTGTCCCGAGGGAACAGTCGATACTTCGTAGCCCTGTATGGTCACCGGATGGCAGCAAGATCGCTTTTAGCCGTTTCAGTATTTTCCAGTTCATTTTCAAGATTTTTTTGGGCGCTAAAGATAACGCGCCTACACACACGATTGATATTGTGAATAGTGATGGGACTGAAGTAGAGGCAATCGTTGCTTCGCGATCCGAAGTTTCTGATCCGGCGTGGTCGCCGCGAAGCGATGGGTTGGTCTATAGTCAACTCGTTGGAAAGGAACGTCATCTCTTTAAAATCTCTTTAGGGAATCTTGTTTCGGAACAAATCACACAAATCGGGAGCAACTATAGTTCAGATTGGTTCGATCCCGAGATTCTACCTGTCAAGCCGCAACCACAGTTACGCTTGGCGACGTGGAGTAAAATCAAGAAGGATTAGGGACGCACCGTCCGCATCTGCCCACGGAGGTCAAGTTGCACCTTCCAATTGTTCCAGCGCGGCAGTAGGACTACTGTACTCAACGCCGGTTGCCACTCCTCGGCGACCTCTACACCTAAGACATTGAGTTGTGAAACCAACCACGCGTGGGGGGCAAATCGCTGGTTTCCGCGGCACCTATGTCAGGATTGAGGGTGCAGTGAAGTTTCCACGCGTCAATCGCACGGGTGAGTTGCTCACCGACACCGGGGAACAGAGTGCCGGAGAGGATGAGCGATGCCAACGCCTCTCTCAGCGACGCGTCTCGGTTCTACAACAAGTCCAGGTTCATCTGAGAGGGCAGCACACCACGGCGGAATTTGCGTTGATTTTCCACTGCCGGTCGGTGCCACGATGACTATAGGACCCTTTGTGATCGCAGCCTGAAACGTCTCCTTTAATTCTGTGATCGGAAGCGTAGTGTCGTTCATAACGGGTATTATAGCCGATACCGACTTTGGTATCAAGCAGCGTCTCCAGGGTCATTCAATTGTAGGGTTTCTCATTTTATGATGTTAACTGCGAGTTTAGGTTTCGCTGCGAAATATTGGAGTGCGTCCGTGATTTTTGTATGTCCAGTGAATCGCAAAACAGAGAGTGCCGTGTTTCGCATCGC
>JAJEET010000095.1 GCA_022820835.1 Candidatus Poribacteria bacterium | reverse complement strand
GCGATGCGAAACACGGCACTCTCTGTTTTGCGATTCACTGGACATACAAAAATCACGGACGCACTCCAATATTTCGCAGCGAAACCTAAACTCGCAGTTAACATCATAAAATGAGAAACCCTACAATTGAATGACCCTGGTAGGCGATGCGTTGGAACTTGATATCTGTCCTAAATTGTGATAGACTATAGTTGGAGATATGGGCAATACGCTTAAAAGGGAATTTGAATGCCTGAGATTTGTCGATTTTTTGGTATTATAATACGAATGTATGTGGAGCCTCGAGCACCTCATCATCGGCCTCACTTTCACGCTTATTACCAAGAGAGCGTTGGTATTTACGCTGTTGACAGGATTGAATTGATTGCTGGCCAACTTCCCAGGCGACAGCATCGGTTGGTTGAGGCTTGGGCGGAGTTGCATCAGCGAGAATTGCTCACAGATTGGCAACGATTACAATCGGGGCGAATGCCATTCAGAATTGATCCGCTTCAATAAGGGAGGGCGGTATGAGTCATCCAATATATCGCGTAGTTTTTTTTAATATACAGGCACCTTATACGCTTCGCGTCTGTTTTGATGACGATACAGAGCAAGTCATAGATTTCCAGCCTATATTAGAGGGAGAATTATTCGGTCCACTCCGTGATAATTCTTTATTCAACCAAGTTCGGATCGATCCAAAAATCCATACATTAGTATGGCCGAATGGAGCTGATTTTGACCCAGCAACCTTACATGATTGGCCCGAGTATTTGCCTGAGCTTAAGAGAATGGCCAAGTGCTGGTCCCTTGCACAGACAGCATAGTAACACATTTTTCAGGGACTTATCGTTCCTCTATTTCTTCGGGAAGACGAAAATTAGGTCCGCTGTCGGTCGATTGGACGGTAAAACCACTCCACCCCCACCTCTTATATTTCCCTTTTCCGCGTGTATAGATTACCTGTGTCAAGTGTTCATCGGTAATCGTGATATTGTAGCGTCTTTCGATCGTCTCATTTCCGACAGGAATCCGCAATCGTTGAATCTGCTTCTCACCCCCTGCAATTAGGTTTATCTCTAACGGTTCAGACTCGTTTGCACTGAAATAACATGTCACTTCGTATGTTCCGTTGGGAAGTGCGACTCGGAAAACGCCATCTTCCTGTCCCCAAATGCTATCCTCGTACGGTTGTAGAACTTCAGAACCGTTTTCAAAGTCGTCCCGTTCTGATTCCGTTAGCCAACCGTATTGACCCTCAATATAAACCGTATCTGCATGGACAGCGATGTGTCCTATTGTCGTCTGTCCATCGTCGGGTTGGAGATCAAAGGCGACGACAGTTCCACCACCCCACATTTCGGCATCTGGTGCTGCGCGCTTGCGGCGATAGAGCCGGTTGTAGTTGTTGGAGTCAATGCGTTCGTATTCTTCCTCCAAACCGGCGACATCGTTATACGCTGTCCGCCAGATGATAGCGTAGTCAGCAGGCAATTCTTTTTGCTTGTATTGCAGCGGAAAGTGATCCGTATTCGCCTCGTAGTTATTGAGGTAGGCGATTCCCTTATGTGTTGCCAGCAAGCACTCGATATGCCCGAACGGTTCAACGTATTTCGGTTCAAAACCGAGTGAATCTGAAAAACCGCCCCATTCCGCGGGCATACTCATGAGAATCGTGTCCTCCTCGTCTATACCTTCCAATGAGAGCGCGTTGGCAATGTCTCGGTTGAGTAGTGTGTATGTGTGGACGTTGTAGCCGAGATGCCATAAGGAGAGAACGATGATAATCCCTGCCACTGCGTAGTTTATGTGCCGATGCATACTGATTGCAAAGAACGGAAGTAGCACGAGGAATATGTACAGATGAAACCGGTCGTTTATCCAACCGCCGCTATAACCGGACCAGGGTGCCATGAAAAACATAATCGTGATAAGGACTGCCATGAGCAGAAACCCATCCATTTGGCTCACAGCGCGTGTCCAAAGCCGTTCGCCAGTCTCTTTCCATTCCTCTGATTCACGAAATTGATGGTACTGTCGAATTCTATTGATGACGGTGAGAACCAAAGCGATGGCAAAAAAGACTAACAGCACCCGTCCGATAAGTATGTGGTCGTCTCGGAAGGAGACCAGAGATTTCATGGCAAAGAAATAGTCATTTAACCATTCAAATCCCCTATGATCGCCGTCGGTTCCGTGCGTGTTCGAGAGATAAAAGTAGTAGGCGAACAAGATGAAGTAAGCCGGTATAAGTCCAACGAGGAAAATGAGTGTCGATTTGAATTTCATCGCGTTCTCTTTGAAGCGGAGCATCAACGGTTGTGATGGCTCCTTATGACCGAATATCTCTTGTAGGACGCTATAAGCCGGTGTGTAGAAAGCGAAGAACGTCAACGATACGATCAGCAGCGCGTAGGAGTGGTAGTGCGTGAAGTAGGTCGCCAGCAGCAAAATATATAGGACGATCATGTGGGTTAGCCTGAGTTTATCCTTCACGCGCCACCAATACCCTAAAGCGAAAAAAAACAGGGACATGCTGAGGACAAAGTTGTAGAACCCCATGTGCAGCAAATAATTGTAGGCGTAGATGAACCCAAGTAGCCCGAAGAGCGTGTTTCTCTTCTCGACACCGTTGAGGAAATAGAAGAGTGAGAGCGGTAGGAGACCGATGCAGAGGGTCAACACTATCTTTTCGCAAACAAGCGGCGGGAAAATGTATAACAGTGCTGCGAGAAGGATATGGGAGGTCCAATTCGGGAATAGAGTGGCATTTCGTTTGTAGACTTCACGCAACCGGTAGTTTTCGTGTTTGTGGTATTCTTTTAATACATAAGCATTGTAGATATGGCTTGCGCCGTCCTGCGTCGGAAAATACTTGAAACCCCAGACCGGCAGCAGATGTATTATCAGCAGTACAATGACCGTAACATATCCAACAGAGAATAGACGTGCTTTCATTATGAATCCTTTATTTTTTTTCCCAGCGTGGGTTTGTCTTTCCAGCTCTGTCCAAGTCCAATTCTAATAGATTTTCCCTTTTGTTTCAATACCCAAATTCTAAAAAAGTTGACATTCATCAACAAATAGCGGTATAATCTGAATATGGTATAAAGGTCCTGGACAATTTAATTGATGTCGTAGGTGAGGATGAAGATTCTCCCTTAGCTTCATTGATGGAAGTCATCGGTGTATTGATAGAAAAATATGAAGACGAACATATTCCAGAATTGACAGAAATATAGTTTATAGGTTGGGCTGATGGAAATTCCGAGTATCTGTATCATCGGCGACGATTCACAGGCTGGCACATACATCTTGCGGATTCGCCTTAAAGAGAACACTACACTGCAATTCGGGCGATTCAAAAAAGGGAAACTGATTTCACTACCTGCTGGCGACTATACCTATGTCGGTTCTGCGCTCTCGGAAAAAGGTTCGACTTCGCTGGCGCGGCGACTTGTTCGGCACGCAACACGAAGCGGTGATAAACCGCCACACGCTATCCGAGAAGATATGATAAATCGGTTCGCCGAATGCGGTTTGGCACCTCAGGATCCCCTACCCAAAAGCGGCAAAACATTGTTCTGGAACGTCGATTTTCTCCTGGATTTGCAATCCGCTGAGATTGTCAATATTATTGCAATTCGTTCTCCTGAACGTCTGGAACATACAATCGCTGTTTTACTGGAACACGATGCTGATACACAGATCATCGAAAAAGGCTTAGGCGCGAATGACGCACCGCGCAATACACATATCCTGCGAGCCAGTGCAGATGAGGTGTGGTGGGTATCGTTCGCCGATAGTATACAGGAAAACTTCTCAAATCCGGCAAACATTATTAATTGAGGTGGCTATGCACGACCCACGACTTGATAAACTTGCAAACGTTCTCACGACCCATTCTACCAAAGTTCAACCCGGTGAATTTGTGCTTATCGAGGGCATTGACATCCCACAGGAGATGGTCATCGCACTCATCCGCGCAGTGCGAAAAGCAGATGGGATTCCACTCGTTGAACTCAAACAGAACCGTATCCAACGTGAGATTATTCTCGGTGGCAACGATGCCGGTATACAACTGATTGGCGAATACGAAATATATCGTATGAAAAAGGTACAGGCGTATATCGGGATACGCGGTAGCCACAACATTACAGAGATGTCCGATGTTCCATCAGAGGCACTACAACGCTATCAAAAGCATTGGTCGCGACCGCTTAACGATATTCGCGTGCCACAGACAAAATGGGTTGTGCTACGGTGGCCCCATCCGGCGATGGCGCAACAGGCGAAAATGAGTACAGAAGCGTTCGAGGACTACTATTTCGACGTTTGCACACTTGACTACAGTCGAATGGAACAGGCGATGGTCCCTCTGAAATCCATGATGGAGGAAACCGATGAAGTCCGTATCGTCGGTGAGGACACCGATTTACGGTTCAGCATCAAGGACATCCCCGTAATTCCGTGTGCCGGTGAATATAATATACCTGACGGCGAATGCTTCACCTCACCCGTCCGCGATTCTGTCAACGGTACGATCCATTTCAATACACCCACAATCTATCAAGGCACCACCTTTACGGACATTCGACTCCGATTTGAAGACGGTAAAGTCGTTGAGGCATCGGCGAATAACACGGAAAGGTTGAACACTATCCTTGATACGGACGAAGGTGCCCGCTATATCGGCGAGTTTGCTATTGCGTTCAATCCGTACATCACAAATCCGATGTTGGATATCCTGTTCGATGAGAAGATTGCAGGCTCTTTTCACTTCACACCCGGTCAGGCTTATGAGGAAGCAGATAATGGAAATCGATCTGCTGTCCATTGGGATATGGTGATGATCCAGACAACCGAACACGGTGGCGGAGAGATGTTCTTCGATGGAACCCTTGTTCGGAAGGATGGGCGGTTCGTCCACGCAGCATTGGAAGGGTTGAACCCGGAGAATCTGAAATGAGTAGAAGACAACATCTGGTACACGGTGATCCGCAACGATTTGAAGTTGTCGCAGATTTCATCGCTTCACAATACGGCAACACGATCCACAGCGTCGCTGATGTCGCGGGTGGAAAAGGGATACTGACACGCCTACTTACGAAAAAGAAGAATTTTGAATGTGAACTCATTGACCCACGTCGCACGGTGCTTAAAGGGATAGAGCACCGACCGGAGCAGTTTGAACCGGAGATGGCAGATTATTATGATCTGTTAGTCGGACTCCATCCGGATGGTGCGTTGCGTCAATTGGGAGAGGCAGCCCTTGTTCGCCCTGCTGTGATAATCCCGTGTTGCAATTTCTGGGACGAGCAGCGGCGCGGGCAGTATGCGTTATTGGAGGCGATTGAAGACTTCTACCGAGAACATTCGATCCGATTTGAACGAATCGAACTCGACTTCAAGGGACCAAAGAATATCGCTATCGTCTCCGAACCTTTTTAACGCTACACAAGGAATAATTAAAAAATGGCACAACAACCCAACATTCTCTTTCTTCTCACTGACCAGCAGCGTTATGATTCACTCGGTTGCAACGGTGCACCAATATGCAGCACGCCTGCTGTTGACGAAATCGCTGCGACAGGTATGCGGTTCACGAATGCCTATACGCCGATCGCGCTCTGTTCGCCGGCGCGTGGATCGCTGCTCACTGGACTCTATCCACACAATCATGGGCAGCTCTCAAATATGGGGAATTTCAACGGTGTGTTTGCAAACCAGATCCTCGACAAACCCGCCTATCCGAAACTCTTGAGCGCAGCAGGCTATCGCGTCAGTTGCATCGGTAAGTGGCATCTCGCCAAGCAGGGTGACACGGAGTTCTGGAGCTATGACAAATGGCACCCGTATAACGAGTGGCATCAGTGGCTCCGTGATGACAGAATTGACTTCCGAATTGATAGGGATGCTGTCCAACCCTTTGAGTGGGGCGGCGATGCACCCTTCTATGGCAGGCTTCCGCTCCCGGTTGAACGCACGATGGAGGCGTGGACCGCTGATAAAACGATAGAATTAATCGACGGCTATTCGGATTCCGAGCAACCGTTCATGATTGCGGCGAATTTCTTCGGACCGCATTTCCCGTATGCCGTTCCAGCACCTTACGATACGATGTACGATCCAGACACCGTTGAACGCTGGGGCAACTTCGATGAACAGTTCATCAACAAACCCCTCATTCAACAGAAAGAGATGCTCCGGTGGAACGCCAGCCATCTCACGTGGCCCGATTGGCAGAAGGTCATCGCTGCGTATTGGGGGTTCTGCACCTTCATTGACGACCAAGTGCGACGAATTCTCGACTGTCTCGAAGCGAACGGTATGGCGGAGAATACGGTTGTCATCTTTTCAACCGACCACGGTGATATGCTCGGCAGCCATCGGCTTTTTAATAAAGGCTTCCACATGTACGAGGAGACGCACCACATTCCGCTCGTGATTCGTTGGCCCGGTGCAACACCACAAGGAACGACGTGTGCTGAATTTGTGAATCTTGTAGATCTCATGCCCACATTTTTAGAACTCGGTGGGGCAGTAGCACCGGACAACCTCGACGGTAGATCCATTGTGCCGCTCTTACGCGGTGAAACCGTGGCGGATTGGCCCGATGACGTGTTCGCCGAATTTCACGGGTATGAACCAACACTCGCCTCTGTCAGGATGGTACGGACAGACTCGTGGAAGTACGTCTACAATCCGTACAGCGAGGACGAACTCTACGACATGAAAAGCGATCCGCACGAACTCCACAACGTAGCAAACCAGCTTGGTTACAAGCATGTGCTTCGCCGGATGAAGGCGCGTATGGTTGATCGCTTACGTGAAACGAAGGACAACATCGTCATGGACGGCGGATGGCAGAGCAATTCGTTTGACCTGCTCATTTCAGGACGGGAACGATAATACGAGCGTTTTCTTTCTTTTATTGGAGCGATTTGTAACACCAAATTCGGATTTGAAAAAAATATAGAAATGTGATAACATGTCTATCAAATTCCTATCATTTTGGAGGGCGTTGATGATTATCACAGTTGACGAAAGCTGCCGCCACAAACGGGACCGCACCGAGCAGCAACTCTTCGCAGTCGTTGAGCAGAATACACCCGATTTCATTAAAATACCCCTTTTTCCACAAGACGAACCAGAGGCTTTCACATTCCATCTCAACAAAGAACTGATTGAGCGTTTGGACCTCTGGGAATGGTTTCGGAACTATGCGAAAGAGGCACAAGTCTCGACGGCTGGCATCCGCGGTCCACAGAATATCTTATACCCGTGGGACACCCGGTTTCCGATTAACCAGATCGGGATTATCTTGGCGACGCTCGGAAAGAGCCTTGTCGCTAAGGAAACCGCAGATGGAAGATTGGTCGAGAAACTCGCCGGATGCGAGGTACGCTACAACTCACAGAAATATGTCGAATTTATCGCTCGGATCCAAGCGGCACACGGGATTCGCACTTATGTCCCGAAAGGGTTCGGCACACTGCCGATTTGGATGGCATCGTTCCTGATTTTCATGCTCGACTTAGATGGCGGCGAGCATGTCACATCAAGCCATTCTGTGAGCACCAAAAACGCGACCAAAGACCTCAATAATCAAGGGAGCCAATATCTGCCAAAAGAGTCCATGCGGTTCGTCAACAAGATTGAAGAGATCCTTAAAACCGCTGAAACGGAAGGATACGCAATCCAGTTCAGCACCGCCGATGACGCATACATCGATTTTGAACGACTTGATGAACTCCACGACGGCGTGCAACTTTATGTCGGCTATCTCAAGAGTGGTGTCGCTACGGATGCCAATATCAATCTCATTCGCGAGGCGAAGCCGCCAATCGTTGTCGATTGTGTCGGTGGGTGTATGTATCGTCCGATGCGTGCGATCTTTGAACGATTGGGGATTGCGAACTCTGTCCGTTGGCTTCATGCTGACGCTGACCCATTGTATCACAACATCGGAAAACTTGATCGGAATCCAAAGACCGGCGCGGCTGAATTCTACGATCTCGGCTGCGATTTCAGCATTCTTGATGTCGTCCGATCGGTGGACTATGCGACGAAACTCAAAGCGCAACCCGTTGGAACTATCATTGAAGCAACCGACCCGGATGGCGATCGGCTCATTGTTTGTGAAATAGAAGCAGCCTCGCGGGCAGAAACGTTACAAGACCTTGGCATCGATTTTCTAACGCTTGACGATGACCGGTTGTTGACAATTTATACGCCGAACCAAGCGTTCCTGATGTTGATGGATTTTCATACCAAGCAGCTCAAAGCCGCTGGACTTTGGAAAAACCATCCGCGGTTCATGATTAAGACAACGCCTTCCGCACTCGCTTGGGATCAGTGGGGCACAGCGAACGATGTTGATGTTATTAACGTCCCTGTCGGCTTCAAAGAGATTGCGGCAATTATGAAGAAAATTGAACGTCAGCTCGCCGATGCACCGGACGCCCCCGTGGTTGTCCAAGATGTTTACGGTGAGACGATTTTGCTCGGTGTACAGCCACGACTTATCTTCGCAGGTGAGGAGAGTGGAGGGATGATTACCGGTCCCGAAGTACTCATCCGGAGCCAAGGCGGACGCACTGCCATCGCCATGCGTGAGAAATCCGCTGGAGAGTCTATGGTACTTGTCACCGCACTCGCGGCACACTGCAAGCAGGCAGATATATCCCTTTCTGACTATCTCGCCACCGTTTTTACGGAGAATCAGATTTCTGCAACGTGTGACGTGCGGGAGGATATTACATATTACAACGAATCTGAACCGAACCCTGAAAAACTTCGAGAAGCGAAACGTGAAGGCGAAGCGAAACGCGACAAAAACGATCTGTTTTTCCTCGGAATTGCTATTGCGCTCCGTGACGGCGAGATAGATATGGATCAAGCACGCGCAATCCTCGTAGACGCGCTACCAGGTCTCGATTTTACAACGCTTGAGGATGTCCGATTTGTCGGTGATGGGAGTTATCTCAAGTTCCGTGATAAGTGCGTCGAAGTCCGAAAATCTGGCACGGATGCGAAAACGAAGGCGTATGCCTCCGGTGCCGACAAGGCGGAATGTCGGAAATTCGCTAAAGCCTTCGGTGAGGCGAGTGGCGACTTAACCGAACTTTACAAGCAGGAAATAAGTCAAAATTACTTAATGAACGTTGAAAACAGAGCACGGCAGATTTATGACGCGTTTCAGGCAGGTTAATAGCAGTCGGCTGTCAGCAATCAGCGGTCAGAAAGATAACAGTTAGCAGTTGACAATCAGCAGGAATAACCATCAGCAGTCAGCGGATAAAAGGATAACGGTCAGCAGTTGGTAAGAGGATTAATTTCGTCAGACCCTCTTTGCTGAAGGCTGAAAGCCGATGGCTGAAGGCTAATGTAAAAGGAGCTTATCCATGTCAAGAATAATTATCACCCTTTTCGCAATGTTTATTGCAATCGCGTTCTCGACGGTTGCTTATGCAGATTGGACAGTCCTCCGAGAAGACGATATCCTCCGCGGTGATGGTATCGACGGGATGCTGCAAGATGTCTATTTCATGGATAGCCAGAACGGGCTCGTCGTCGGAGATGGTGGCCTCATGCTGGTGACATCGGATGGCGGCAAGACGTGGGCGAAAAAAGAGATTGATATGCGTCCGCCGGGTGCAGAGCAGAGAGCAGGCGGCCGTCCCGGTGGCGGGCCCCCAGGTGGTTTCGGTGGTGGCGGTTCCGCACCACTCTATAATATCTATTTTGTAGATGAAAACGTTGGGTATATCACTGGCGGCAGAGGGACTATCCTGAAAACAGAAGATGGCGGCGAAACTTGGGCACGGAAAATGGCGAGAAGTGATACCCCTGGACGTGGCGGAAGACGTGGCGGCATTCGCGCCAATTTGATGGGCATCCAGATGATTAGCGAAACGATCGGTTTTATCGCCGGATCAGAGAACACAATCCTCAAAACCACGGATGGCGGCGAAACTTGGGTCGGCAGCTCAGAACGCGCCCGCGTCGGTGAGACCCGAAACAACCTTGAGAATATCTGGTTCGTTTCACCAACAACGGGTTGGGTTATTGGGTCATTTGGTACCCTCATGCATACCAGTGATGGCGGCGAAACTTGGGAGAAACGTGACGCAGGTTTTGATAATAATCTGTTCGGTATCCATTTCGTCGATGAAAATACCGGCTGGATTTGTGGGCAAGAAGGTCTAATTCTGCACACGAAAGATAGCGGTGCAACTTGGAACCAGCAGAAGACCGAATCGTTTGACGATCTCCACGATATTATCTTCGTTGATGCGAAGGTCGGTTGGGCAGTCGGGGGTTTCAATTCTGTTTTACATACCACCGACGGCGGCAACACGTGGACAATATCGAATATACCCGGCGGCGCGACGCTCAAGGGTGTTCACGCAACGGATCAAAACCACTGTTGGACGATCAACGATTGGGGTGTCATCGCAGGATATAAAGCAGAGTAGTTATCGGTTATCAGTTAAAAGACCACTTGTGCTGGGTAGAAACCTTGTTAATGCCACAAGAAGGGAACTGACGACTGATGACTGACAATTTAACGAAGGAGAGACAATGTCAGAACTGAGAAGCCATAAAGTCACGATGCTCGGTACCGGACTCATCGGCATGTTTTATACGATGACGCTCCATAACCAACGCGGGGCAGACCGCGTCCACAGCGTCTACTCTCGGCGCGAGGAGCGCGCGAACGCATTCGCTGAAGAGTGGAATATCCCGCACGCAACGACCGATTTGGCGGAAGCCATCAACCATCCTGAGACGGATACTGTTGTCGTTGGGCTGCCGAACAATCTACATTTAAAAGCAATTGAACTCGCTGCAGCAGCAGGCAAAGGTATCCTCTGTACGAAGCCGCTCGGGCGTACCGCTGAAGAGGCGAAAGTGATGCTCAACATCGTTGAAAATGCCGGTGTCTTTGGTGGTTACCTTGAAGATTTGGTGTATCCTCCAAAGACCCTTAAGGCTTTAGAATCGGTCCAAAACGGTGCGCTCGGTAAGATCCTGTGGGTGCGTTCCCGTGAGACACATCCCGGTCCGCACAGCGACTGGTTCTGGGACCTGGAGCAAGCAGGTGGTGGTGCTATCGTCGATATGGGGTGCCACTGTATCGAGATTATCCGAAACTTTGTCGGGAAGAACAACAGACCGCTTGAGGTAATGTGTTGGGCAGACACGCTCGTTCATCCGATCGATGCAGAAGATCACGGCATCGCACTTATCCGATTTGAGAGCGGCGCGATGGGACAATTTGAAGTCGGATGGGCATTCCGCGGCGGGATGGATTTACGAGATGAAGTTTCTGGTAGTGAGGGGACTATCTGGCTTAATCATTGGCTCCGTACAGGTTATGAGATGTTCACGGCTGTCGGACAAGGTGGCTACGTCGCTGAAAAGGCGGAAAGCGACACCGGCTGGCTTTTCCCTGTCGGTGATGAGGTCGCAGAACTCGGTTATCGCGATATGTTCCTCGATATGTTCAACGCAATTGATGAGGGACGCGAACCGATGGAAACTTTCTACGACGGTTATATTGTCAACGCTGTTATTGATGCTTGCTACAAATCCGCGAAGTCGAAGCAATGGGAAACCGTTGAAATCGAAGATTGGCGCGGCACTGCGGAAGCTACCGATGCACAGGCAGATCCATCAGATGCCGATGAACGCTATGCACACCTCAAAGATGAACGGATGCCTGATGGCAGAATGAAACGTATCTTCAGGGACCGTGAAACTGGAGAGATTATTGAGAGGGTGGAAGATTAAAAGGAGGAACACGAAATGACTCGAATGCTGACAGTTTTTGCGCTTGTGTTTTGTTTTGGTCTGAGTTGTTTCGCTGCATTTGAAGAGGAGACGGTGCTACTATACCTCTTTGATGAAGAGACTGACGACGAAGCGACAGACCTATCCGAGTTTGAGAATCATGGCGAGATGACCGATGCCGAATGGACAGAGGATGGGAAAATTGGCGGTGCATTGGTCTTTAACGGTGCGAGCAGTCTTATTGAGGTGCCGCATCACGAAAGCCTTTCCCCAGGCGGCGATGAACTGACAATTGAGGCGTGGTTCAAACCCGCTTCTTTTCCGGGCGGGCATCCAGTGATTGCGAGAAAGGGTTCCGTCGCGGAAAGTGGATGGGGTTTCGATACACCCGGCGGAAAAATCCGCGGATTCGTCTATACCGCACCCGGCAATCCTGTTGTTGCAAACGGCACGACGCAGATGACATTGGATACATGGCATCACCTCGCCATGGTCTACGATGGCGAAGCGGTGCTCGTTTACCTCGATGGTGAATTGGATGGAGAAGCACCGCGAGAAGGAGACATCAACGAAACCGAAGCCTCAGTGTGGATCGGTAAAAAGGCGAATGAGAATATCTGGCTTGATGGAACGATGGATGAACTCCGTATCCTTAACATCGCAATCTCGCAAGAACAGATTCAGATGGATATGGAGGATGGCATCGCGTTTGCGGTGGAAGTCACAGGGAAACTCACAACAACATGGGGACGGATTAAATCTGAAATCCGAAATTAGCAGCTGGAGATGATAATGATAGATTCAAGTTGGCTTGAATACTGTGCTACGGATGAGCAGCTCAAAGCATTTAATGACATGGGGTACCTCGTTGTTGAGGACGCTATCAGCACGGAGATGGTGGACGCATTGGAGGAAGTTGCAGATCGACTTGATGCTGAGGAACGTGCCAAAAAGGGGTTGGCACCGCACAAATTGTTGTCGAAGTTCCGTACCGTCGTTGAGGACGACTTACTGCTGGAATTGCTTGACAATAAGAAAGTCTTTCCGCTGCTCTGGGACATCCTCGGCTGGAATATCCAACTTTACATCTCACATCTTATCATGTATCCGCCGGAACCGCCAGATACACCGCGTGTTACCAAAGCCGCGCATTGGCATCAGGACGGCGGCAGACCTGTACCAGAAATGGAACGTCCACACCCGCGACTCTCATTGAAAGTTAGTTACTGGCTGACAGATGTTACGGATCGCGATAACGGCGCTATGCGTCTTATTCCGGGGAGCCATAAGCTTGATACCCGTCCGCCAAACAGCGACAACGATCCTGATGGCGACCCTGAAGGTGCGATGGATCTGCTCGTCAAACGCGGTACGGCAGTGCTTTTTGATCGGCGGATGTGGCATTCACGAGGTTGGAATTTCTCGGATGTGACGCGGAAGGTTCTGTTTATGGGGTATAGTTATCGCTGGTTGCGTGGATTGGATTACAACCTCATGCCACCGGAGCTCCTTGAGAAGTGCGATCCGATTCGGCGGCAACTATTGGGTGATGGTGTGGACATCAAAGGCTGGTGGCAACCCACAGATGCAGATGTGCCTCTGAAGACATGGATCGCAGAGCACCGTGGAGAGGAATATGTGCGGTAGAGACTTTTGGGAATCTCATCGTGTTTGATTATCAGTTGGTGTTTTCCTTGAATTTTCGTGCGGAATATCGGATAATTAGAAGAAACGTTTAATGGTAAAAATTGGGGAACATCAAAATGGATAGAGATGAATTGATTCTACAAAAGTTATCTGAACTTGCAGAAGATGTAAAAGACCTGCGGAAAAATGTAGGTGGTTTACAGAAAGATATAACTGATGTGAAGTTACAACAAGCTGACGATCGCCGTCGGTCGGAGACTGCGGATGTAAAGTTAGCCGGGGATTTGCAAAGGATAGAATCCGAGTTAAAAGGGGATTTGCGACGGGTAGAATCCAAAATTGATGGGGTTGCCACCAACATAAGCGAACGTAAGGCGGACACCAACGAGCGGTGGAAAATCGGTGGTATTATTGTCTCCACTACTATAGCGATTTTGGCACTCATCAAGTCGTTTTTCTTTTCGTGAAATTTCCATTTTATAGTAAATCCCGTAATTATTTATACACTTTTATGATTTCATCAATAGAAGCCTCAGCCTTGTACTGACGTATCCGTTTGATGTTGGCGAAATCCTTCTCAATCGGATTCAACTCCGGCGAATAGGGGGGCAAAAATA
>JAJEET010000047.1 GCA_022820835.1 Candidatus Poribacteria bacterium | reverse complement strand
GCGATGCGAAACACGGCACTCTCTGTTTTGCGATTCACTGGACATACAAAAATCACGGACGCACTCCAATATTTCGCAGCGAAACCTAAACTCGCAGTTAACATCATAAAATGAGAAACCCTACAATTGAATGACCCTGGTCATTTTCCAATTTTGTCTTGACTTTTAATCGGAAATCTGATAAAATATTATAAACCTTGACATGAACGATTAGCACCTTTTCTAAACGGAAGTTGGAGCACCTCACCCTCTCGTCGCGTGAAAGGTGGTTGTGTAGATCCGGACGAACCAGAATTTCGGTAAAGTTTGCAAAACGGAACGTTTCATCGAAAATAACTAACGAAGGAGATCTCATTTTGAACAAGAATTTGGAGGCAAAGCAGGAAGCCGCACTCCGAAAGATCCTGTCGGAGGTGCCAGATACCTCGACGTATACACCCGTAACAGACGCTTTGAATAGGGCAACTGAATTAGGCGAGGATAAGATCGCAGCAGTCCTAAACGGTTTCAGTTCGATGCCCCAATCCACAACCGTTTTCGCGAATCCGGTACTACACAAAGCCGCGGTTGATTGTGACGGTACACAGATAACCTTGAACATCCGTAGTTTTGCCATCCGTGGCATCGTATCCGAAAGTGAAATCGTCGCGGATAAACTTAGTCCAGCATTCGTTATTTTCGCAGGGCTTTTCGGTAGGCGACCAGAAAAAGATGACAGTGGCGTTGATGAAGCAGCCTTACTATCAGACTTAATAGATACGAAATTTTATGAATTTATCACAACGCGCAGAGATAGCCTAACCGGTGAACAACGCCTCGTTAATCAGGTCGCAGAATTCGCTAAAGCGTTCCCTGAAGCCGGACCCGAGGCTGCCATTCAACACTTCTCAACACTCCGTAAACTCGGTATCCCAAACCAGAACGGGATAAGCGGGACACGGGAACCCGATTCACTCCTACTTGAACTCATTGAAACACACATGGAAAATGTCGCCGTCGGGTCAGTATCGGCGTATATGCGACATCAACTCCGCGAGAATCCCGCATTACACCCGCAAGTTCTGGCAATGCGAGCGACCGATCTCATCACCGAGTATCAAGAGAACGAGAAGACTGCTTTCCAGACCTGCTATAGCCTCCTCTTAGGACGCCAAGCCTCTGAGGTCGAAGCCAATATTTTAGAACGGATGGGGGTCATACAGATACACCACGGTTCTGCAGGTTCCAACGTCGTCGCACGTTATCTCGCCACTCTACACACCGGTGCTGTATCTGACTTCTTTGTTGCAGCGCAGATGGCTTTAGACGGGAATCGACATTTCGGTGCGATTCACGACATGACAACGTTTATCAATCAAATTGAATCCCTCGATACCGATGCGCTTGAAGCCGCTATCTATGAACGGATGCAAGCAGCGTTACCGACCTTCGGACACCCCGAAATCGCCGCCGCCGGACGTGCCGATGAAATCCAGCAAGACCCACGACCCGCTATCTATTTCAATCCGTTCCTTGAAGCTATTGATAACGGCGATATCCAACTCAATGACCGTCAGAAAAAACGATTAACGATTATCCAACGCATTTATCAACTCGCCTTCGTTGAAGGTTTCGTCCGTCCGGGCCGTGAAAACGATCCGCCACTCCGCCTAACACCGAATACCGATTTCGGTGGATGGGCTGTCCAAGAAGGGTTGGACATCTATGAACACGACAGAACGCTATTGACATATATCTTCCGAGGCTTCGGTTGGATGATGGACGCTCGCGAACAACTCCCGTTGAAAATTATCAGACCCGTTATCCCACCACACCCAGACATCGTTCCGAAACCGAGCGACGATACGACAATCTCCAGCGAAGTCGTGGCATTACACAAACGGATGGCAGGTCCAAACGCCTTTTAGAGGTTATCAGTTTTACAGCTAAAGGGAGATTTTGTTAAATCTAAGGTGCCTTTTACCTGATAACTGAGTACCGAAAACTGATAACTATATAAATGAGGAATACCCGTGATTGAACTATCGCAATTAACAGTGCCAACAGAGGGTGAAAGAATAGGATTCACCGATGGGCAGCTCGTTGTACCAAACAAACCAATTATCCCCGTCATCGAAGGCGATGGCATCGGACGAGACATCATGAAGACGACGCGGAACGTCGTTGATACAGCTGTTGAGACCGCATACAACGGCGAAAAACAGATTGTCTGGTTCGATGTCTATGCCGGCGAAAACGCCATGGCAAAATACAACGAATGGCTGCCACAAGATACCTTTGACGCAATTGAATACTTCCGCGTTGCCCTAAAGGGGCCCCTGACGACTCCCGTCGGTGGCGGGTTTCGGAGTTTAAACGTGACGTTGCGTCAGGTGCTTGAACTCTATGCCTGTGTCCGCCCCGTCCGTTACTTCCAAGGTGTCCCGGCACCGGTCACGCATCCCGAAAAGATGGATGTCGTTATTTTCCGTGAGAATACGGAAGATGTCTATGCCGGTATCGAATGGGAACAAGGCACCCCAGAAGTCAAAAAGGTCATTGAACTGCTCCGTTCCGAAATGGGTGTAGAGATCCGCGAAGATTCAGGGATCGGTATAAAACCGATCAGTATCTTTGCGACGAAACGCTTGGCACGTATGGCAATCCAATACGCAATTGACCACGGCAGACGCAGTGTTACCTTTGTCCATAAGGGTAACATCATGAAGTTTACTGAGGGCGCGTTCTCCGCTTGGGGATATGAACTCGCGAAAGAGGAATTCGCCGAGCAGACCATCACGGAAGACGAGCTCTATAGCGACTATGACGGTCAGTGTCCTGAAGGCAAGATCATCGTCAATGACCGAATCGCCGACAGTATGCTCCAGCAGATTTTAACGCGAACGGATGAGTACGACGTAATCGTCACACCGAACCTCAACGGCGATTATCTCTCGGATGCTGCAGCAGCACAGGTCGGTGGTATCGGCATGGCACCGGGGGGCAACCTCAACGACGAAGTCGCACTCTTTGAAGCGACGCACGGCACCGCACCGAAGTACACCGACCAAGATGTCGTCAATCCGAGTTCGCTAATCCTCTCCGCAGTGATGATGCTGGAACATCTCGGCTGGCAGGAAGCTGCCGATATGATTATCGCCGGACTTGAGAAAACCATCCTCCAAAAACGCGTGACCTACGATCTGGAGCGTCTCATGGAAGGCGCGACAAAAGTCCGTACCTCCGAATACGGCGCAGCGATTATCGAAAACTTTTAGCGGAGCACTACCAGCACCCATAACGGAGGCGCAGCACATGTCCTTAAAAACGAAGCTTATTATCGGGGCAGGCGTGTTAGCTGCCATCGGCATCGGGATAGGTCTCGAATTACATCGCCTTCACAGACGCATTCTCGAAGAGTTGGTCGCAATCCGCCAACAGGGTGAACAGTAAGTAGTGAGCACACGCTGTGTGCCGTTTCTTCTGAAGGCATGCCCTAAGTGCTAGAGGCGTGGGGTGCGGCTATCCCTGAACGCGTGAGATTCTCACCGTTGGCAGGCTGTTGGTATTCGGAATACGGTGGTGTCAACAACTTCATCCATCTATGGGCATACAAGAGTTTTGAGGAACGCCAACGGATCCGAGCAGAGACGCGAGAGAAAGGTGTCTGGCCCCCCAAAGGCTCTGTCCGCCCCATCACACAGGAGAGCAAACTCCTACTCCCTGCCCCATTTTCACCGATGCAGTAATTTAAATTTGAACATATCCGGAACGTCCATTTTGTGATGTACTCACCCAAATACGATCTGCATTCCCAACCGCATCGGATCCCACCAAAAACCTCTTAAAAAATCTGCGTCATCCGTGGAAATCCGCGATTCAGACAACACGCAAAAAACACTCTTTGTACATAATCCTCAAGCAATCCAACATATTCATCAAGCACAGAAAAGAGATTTGGGATATCCTCAATCTTCTCAATTTTCAAACGTAGTTCTTCTGAGGTCAATGTATCTCTTGAAATCATACGACTGTGAGAATGCCACCGTTCATTTTTTGAATTTATAGGTGGAAAGCTACAAGTACTTCTTCAAGTTTATTAACGTGAGTTTGATAAAAGAGATGGATTCTTGTAGGTTGGGTTGAGCGGTAAACCACAGGTGCTTTTTCGCTATACACAGCCTTCTGTTCTCCAATCAACCGTTGAGGTAGATAAGTTTAGCGAAACCCAACATCCCAAACCGTGTGGGTCTCATAATCCGTTGGGTTTCACTCAGTTTTTGGTGATTCAGGTTTCTCTGTTCCGGTGAAAACGCTGTGCTGTGTGAGATTTTTAGTAGGTTTCCGTTCAACCCAACCTACGGGACGCTTCAATTTTTATTTTCAAGTTCACGTTAATAGGGATCAACATACACACACCAAAACGCTTTAAAACAAATCCTAAAAATGTATGTGCCCACAATAATCTTTACAGGATTGGAGACAATGATCATTCTTACGAAAAGCATCTTGCGAGATTAGAAGGTATGATTTCAAAGGATTACCCTAAACCCAACACACAATATATTTCGGATCAAAATATAGCTTCCGTCATAGGTCTCATGGCCCGGATTTATGCTTATTCGTCTAATTCCATAAAACATTCAAGTTCATTAACCAAGGATATATATACAGAAAAACCTGAATTTCGTCCATACAAGCAGTTATATGAATTAAGAAACATACATGCTAAATTATACGCACATTACATTGAAAAAATGAAAGGATATAGTTTTCTCCCTGTCACTTCCACTGATCAAGAAAAGTTCATAACATCTGATAATCCTATTATCCACTTCTTTCATGCTGACAGATCAGAATATTTTATATTCCCTATTGATTCTACTAACATTTTGATTGGAACTGCTTGTCCATTGCTTTTTACGATTAAAGACATGATTACCCCGCCGATTATTAACTCGTTATTAGCACACAAAGCTGATAACTATGTTTATATGTCTGATTATCAATGTGAAATTGATGTTGGTGGGTATAACATGACATTTCAGGAAATAATAGATAAAGAACTGTCATTAGTCAATCTGAGTCGCTTATGGTATAAGCAATATTTTATCCCTAAAGATATGCGCCATAATTCTGTTTTACTATGTGAAACTGAAATTAACTAATCCCAAATCTACTAATTGCGAAAATGAAGAATAAAAACTTATTTGATGGTTTTACCGTGAATATATTTTTTGATGATGAAGAGGGTTATTATCACGCACAGCTTATGGAATTCCCCACTGTTTCCGCGTTCGGACTGACACCTGCTGCGGCGGTTCGCCAGTTGAAAACAGACTGGAAATTAATGAAAGAGCGGTTAAAGGAACGCGAAAAACAACATACAATTTTTGTATTGGAGTTTTTTAAAGATGAAGAAACAGTCTATGAATATCGCCAGCCCCCACACATTGAAGCACTTTCAGAACAAGCACTTTTGGAGGTCTTCTGTGATGAAACAAGCAGTCCCATTGTCAAATATAGGGCCGCTATGATCTTGCTGACTGTGAAAAAATGCACCAAGTTTGTACCCATTTGCATGGAATTCCTAAATTTCATTATTAACGCGGAACTGGATATAGAAGATTTTGAAACATGGATGGATCTCAATAATTTTCCCGATCTTTTTCTGGATCTGGCCCTAATAAGGGCTTATCCAGAAGTCAAAGATTTCGTCAACTATTTGCTAACAGAAAATCCGAGACATAAGAAGCTGTTCTTCAACCTCGCTATAATGTCACTTGCCTCCCTTAGCGTGAAATTGAATCGGAGGGACGCAATTCCTATACTCAAATCAAATATGTCCCATTTTGGGCATTTTCCAAAGCCCCTGCTGATAGAAATGGCTGAATATTTTGATAAATTTAAGGAGGTGGCAGGTATACAAGGGATCTTAACGAATGGTTTAGCAGATAAAATGCCTGATGTAGAAACCCGATGCCTAGAGTTATTACAAAAACACGACCCCGAATTTGTAAAAGAATGGCAAGCACAAAAAGAGACTGCTAACACACAAAACGAGGCATCCGAATGAACCAAAACCGACCCGACATCCCAATCCAACCTGTAGAACAACCCATTTTGTGCAGCCCTTATGAAAAACCGAACGCACACTGGGTTTACGACACCGAAACCGGCGAAGCAGTCAAACAACTCGGACGACGAAACGCAGGCTACTGGTACAAAACCCAACGCACCGGCAGCCAACAACTCCAACTCTTCGGACAAGAAGAATGGGACGACCTACCACTCGTCAATGCCCTCCGCGCAGATGTCGAACGCTGGCGCGATACAAATCCTCGGACTCCGTGCCTTTACCAGCCAACTGCTCTGTGAACAGGTCGTCGGACGCGGGCTGCGCCGTATGAATTACACACCCGATCCAGAGACAGGTCTACTCACCGAGGAATACGTCGATGTCTACGGTATCCCCTTCTCCGTTATTCCATTCAGAGGCAGAACTAAAGGGGCGCGTGTCCCCGACGACAAACCGAAAAACCACGTCCGAGCACTCTCTGAACGCGAACACTTTGAAATCCGATTCCCCATCGTAGAGGGATACGCCTTCGCGCTCCAAAAGAACGAAATCAAAGCGGACATCGAATCCACAGAACCCCTCAGCATCCAACCCGAAATCAACCCCACCGCGCTATACGTCAAAGCCGCTGTCGGCTACGAAACCGGCACCCCATCCGCATCAGGTCCCGGCGGCACGATCCTACAAGACCGCGAAGAATATTATCGCACGACGCATCTGCAAGCGATTGAATTTGAAATCGCGCATCGGATCGTCCACAAGTTGGTCGGCGACAGCCAAACCGCACCGGATCCAGACAGCAACCCGAAACTCAGATTGCTCTCTCGACACCGCCTCTTCCCGCAAGTCTTCAGATTCGTTAATGCCTATGTGAAAACAAAGGTCGATTTCCGCGACTGTAATCCGTGTGAACTTGGACAAGAGAAATACGTTACGCGCATCATAGAACGACTCATGACAGCAATCCAACCCGATGAGACAAAAGGCGAAATCCCACTCCTACCCATCCTAAACCGCTATGCCCCTATTGGCACGTCTGCGGATGTTGATTTCCTCACGCCACGACCCTGCACCGAGACACAAAAGAGCCATGTGAACCAAGTTGTACTCGATACCGATACATGGGAACGTGCTGCCAAATTTCGGCTTGAGCAATCAGACCTTGTGGAATGCTATGTACGAAACGACCATCTTGATCTCGGCATTCCGTATGAACACGACGGTATATCGCACCGCTACGAACCCGATTTTATCGTTAGACTCACCAACGGTGTCCACCTCATTCTGGAAATCAAAGGCTTTGAACCTGATCGAGTTCTCGCCAAACACGCCGCTGCCAGACGATGGGTTTCCGCAGTCAATAATTGGGGTAAACTAAAAAAATGGGATTTTCTCGTCTGTAGAGACCCTCAGTTATTAGGGAAGGCGTTGAAGGAAATAGTATCTTCTGAAAGTTGATACTATTTCTCCGCTGTTAAAGACATCACTCCGAACCTGAACCGATAGACCCTAACCCATCGCAGAAAAAAATATAACGCAGATTTTTGCGTACAAAAAAAATTAAAGTGCCTTTATAACAAAAATCACAGCAGCCCAACGCGTCTTTCTATCGCGCGCCGAAGCTGTTGCCCAGAAGATAGGAGACCGTTAGTTTCCTGGGCACAGAATGTCTCATTAATTATGGGATCCACTATAAATCCCCCTGCCCGATCGCTAAAATAGATTTGACACAAAATTAAATGTATGCTAACCTATTAAAACTTAACATCTCATACAAAACCACTACGCCAAACAGACCAAGGTAAACTTTAATATGCCACGTTCAAAACAGTCCGACCTGTCGATGATGGAACTCTATAAACATGTCAAAAAACAGCACGAAGACGCTATCCTCCTCTGTCGGGTCGGTGATTTCTATGAAGCCTTCTTTGAAGACGCTGAACTCATCGCACGTCTCCTTGAGATCGCCTTGACAACGAGAAGCCATAAAAATCAGAAATCTCCGCCACCACCGATGGCGGGCATCCCACACCACGCACTCGACTCCTATCTCTATAAACTCGTCAAAGCCGGACATAAGGTCGCTATTCTGGAACAGACGGAGGACGCAAAAGTCGCACGAGATGAGAACCGACTCGTCAAGCGCGATGTCGTCAAAATTGTCACCCCCGGCACTGTGACCGATCCAAAAATTCTTGAGCATAAGCAGAACAATTACCTCATCTCGATCTATCTCAACAAAGACATCTACGGTGTCGCCGTCGCCGATCTCTCGACAGGCGAATTTCTGGTAACCGAACTTACAGATCCTTCACGCCTCTGGGCAGAGATCCACCGCTTTTCCCCGAAAGAGTGCCTCTTTTCGGAATCCTTTGAAAACGCGGAGATGTTTGACCGTCTCAAAACAGAACTCAAGGCAACGCTCAACTATTTACCCGATTGGCGGTTTGATGTCGATACGGCGCGAACGGAACTCCTCGAACATTTCCAAACGATCTCTCTTGACGGATTCGGATGCGAACATTTACACACCGCTATGAGTGCCGCCGGCGCGCTCATCTATTACCTCAACGAAACACAGAAACAGGAAGTCGAACATATCACCTCGCTCCACACCTATACACTCTCGGACTTTATGGTGCTGGATGCCGATACGCAGCGCAACCTCGAACTGACAGCCTCCATTCGCGACGGTTCCACGAAAGGCACGCTCCTCGAAGTCCTCGATCAGACTGTCACATCAATGGGCGGCAGGCGGATGCGACAGTGCGTCTTACAACCACTCCTTGATGAAAAAGAGATTCAGGAACGACTCAACGCTGTTGACGAACTCAAGACACAGATTAACCTCCAAGAGGAACTCCGCGACGCACTCGAACAAATGTATGATGTTGAGCGACTCATCTCGCGTATTAGCCTCGGTTCCGTGAACGGACGCGACCTACACGCACTCAAGGACTCCCTACGTCTAATTCCCGATGTTAAAGTACAACTACAAAATTGCCGCAGCGAACTCTTGGTGTCGCTAGACGAAACGCTGGACACACTGCCAGAATTAGTTGAATTGATTGAAAAAGGCATCCACCCCGACCCGCCAGCAACGATTCGAGAAGGCGGTGTCATCTGCGACGGTTATAATGAGGAACTCGACGAACTTCGAGAGATTGTAGGACAGGGAAAGGACTGGATCGCCGCGATGCAGGAGGAGGAGCGCAAACGCAGCGGTATCCAATCCCTGAAGATCGGATTCAACCAAGTCTTCGGTTATTATATTGATGTGACGAAGCCGAATTTGGACATGGTACCGGAACACTATATCCGTAAACAGACACTTCGGAATTCCGAACGGTTCATCACTCCGGAACTCAAGGAACAAGAGGCGAAAGTCCTGAACGCCGAAGATCGAATCAAGACGTTAGAATACGAACTCTTTTGTCAGATTCGGGAAGAGGTATCGAAATACACGGAAACCATCCAGAAAATCGGGGCGGCACTCGCAATGGTCGATGTCCTCGCTAACTTCGCCTATATCGCATCGAAATACAACTACGTGAAACCGACAGTCACAGACACCGACGAGATCGTTATCCGAGACGGTAGACATCCGGTCGTCGAGCAGCTATTTACACAAGAGGGTTTTGTTCCGAATGATACCGTCCTCAACTGTGATGACGAACAACTGCATATCATCACAGGACCGAATATGAGCGGCAAAAGCACCTATCTCCGCCAGACGGCACTCATCGTTTTGATGGCACAGATCGGGTGTTTCGTGCCTGCCTCCGCCGCAAAGATTGGCCAGGTAGACCGGATTTTCACACGTGTCGGCGCATCCGATAACCTCGTGATGGGACAGAGTACGTTCCTCGTTGAGATGAACGAAACGGCGAATATCCTCAACAACGCCACCCGAAACAGCCTCGTCATCTTTGATGAGGTCGGGCGCGGCACCAGTACGTTTGACGGACTCAGTATCGCCTGGGCGGTTTCGGAGTATCTCCTTGACGAAAAACGGATGGGTGCGAAAACACTCTTCGCAACGCACTACCACGAGTTGGTGGAACTCGCCAGCAAATATAAACGCGCGAAGAACTACAACGTCGCTGTCCATGAAGACGGTCAAAAAGTGACATTCCTCAGAAAAGTCGTCCCCGGCGGGGCAGACCAGAGTTACGGAATCCACGTCGCACGGCTCGCAGGGTTACCCCAAGTCGTCATCACACGTGCACAGCAGATCCTTGAGGTACTTGAACAGCACAACCTCAGCGTTGAGGCGGACGGCGCAGCTGAGCAGCCTCCGAAAACACACCCGACAATGCCGAAGCCGCGCCGACGTATCTCGCGAAAGACACTCCAAAGCGATTCACTGCAGATGGCACTCTTCACACCGAAGACGCACCCGCTCATTGAAGAACTCCGACAATTGGAACTCACGCAGATAACACCGTTAGACGCGGTAAATATCCTCTATGATCTGAAAGCAAAAGCTGAGGACTCTTGAGACAGGTTAGGCGGCGGCGATCCAATTTCCTTCTAATGCGCTTAAGGTGACGCGTTGAATCTTATTGATCGCACTCTCCGGGGCATCAACGAGGACACGGAGATAGTTGTCCGTAAAACCAGCAAGGCGTTTGTTTTCGCCTTCTCTGCTCGCTTCAATCAGGACGGTCTTCTGTTTCCCAAGCATCCGTCGTCGAAACGCTGTGTTGAGGCGTTCGCCAAGCGCGATCATCTCTTGACTCCGTGCAGCGGAGATGTGCGGTGACACTTGGTCTGGATAAGTCGCTGCAGGTGTCCCTTTTCGGGGAGAATAGCGGAACACATGCAGTTGGCTGAATCCGATATCTTCAACGAATCGACACGATTCATCAAAATAGGTGTCCGTCTCACCGGGGAATCCCACCATAATATCGGTGGTAATCCCGACATCGTCGCCGAAGACGCGCCTTAGGTTCCCAACGAGATGCGCAAAATCTGCCGTCGTATAACGCCGACGCATCTGTCGCAATATCTCATCCGAACCCGCTTGGATAGGTAGATGGAAGTGTGGCATACATTTCGGGAGTGCCGCCATCCGTTCACCGAGCGTATCCGGGAAATACATCGGCTCAATCGAACTGAAGCGGATGCGTTCGATGCCATCAATGTCGTGGATATGCTCTAAAATATCGGCAATATCTCTGTCTCTACCAGTATCCATACCGTAGGCACCGAGATGCACACCGGTGATAACAAGCTCTTTAATACCACTGTCAGCGATGCGCTGTGCTTCCGCAGCAATGTCAGCAAGTGGACGGCTTGTCATCCGACCGCGTACGTAAGGGATGATGCAGTAGGTACAGAAAGCACTGCACCCGTCTTGGACTTTGATGAGTGCGCGTGTGCGCTTGCCAGCATCGCTAACGCCAGTACTGAAGCGTGCGTGTTCGCGGATAGCGTCGTGTTTTACCGGTTCTATTGAGAGAAGCGGGTTCGACGCTTGAGGCACCATCTCCGTCGAGGATGACGTTTCGAGGTGTAATAGGTCCAGGTAGTGCTGGAAATCTGCCTTTTCGCGGTTACCAAAAACGAACGTTACACCCGGTATATCTTCAATCGCCTCACGGTCGCTTTCAGCATAGCACCCGGTAACGAGCACTTTCGCGTTCGGATGCTGTCGGATGGCTCTTCGAATCGCTTGCCGTGCTTTTTGATCGGCGACGTTTGTTACTGTGCAGGTGTTGATAAGGTAAAGGTCCGCCTGCTGACGTGAATTCTCGCCATCAAGGACAGCATATCCGTTGCGTCGGAGCGTCTCACGCATCGATTGTGTGTCATATTGGTTGACCTTACAACCCATCGTAATAAGTTTTGCGGTTTTCATGAGTCTTTTGCGGTTTCGCTTATATTTTTCGATAAATATTATACCGAGTTTTCACCCGAATTGCAAGTGAGATGTAGTCAAGCGCGTTCAGTTTTAAACGGTTGTCGGTTATCAATAGGAAAAGCCTTATCAAATGCCTCTCTCAACCGACAACCGACAACCTTGACCAAGGACTCGTTTACAGACAATTTTGCTAAGGCGCGAGTTCTTGGTCAAAACTGAAAACGATCTATTATGATAATTCGACCGATTTGCCGGTGCGTGCGCATTCGTAGATCGCCATGTTGAGGGCAACAGAACGTCTGCCTTCGTAGCCGTCAACTGCGGGGGATGCCCCATCGTTGACAACACGGATCATATCCTCAATAACATTATTCGGATAAGGCGGAAGCTCAATATCCGGTTCATCGTCATCGGCGAATGACCACATCTCCGGTCCGAGACCAACGATGCCTTTTTCGCCGTGGACGTGAATCATTGAAACATTACCGCCAGGGTACGTTGTCGTTGTCAGGACGTGACCGAGTGCACCGCTTTCAAATTCGAGGATCGCCGAGGTCATGTCCTCAGTTTCGCAATTTTCGTGGTCATAGACATCGAAGTGTGCACCGATGATCCGTTTGACGGGTCCCATGAACCAGAGCATGAGGTCAATGTAATGTACACCTTGGTTCATAATAGAACCGCCACCATCGAGTTCCCATGTGCCGTGCCAACCGACGTAATAACTATCCGGACGTTTCCATTTCATGCGGAGTTCGCAGAGGAGGGGTCTACCGATAGCACCGTCCGTGAGTGCCTGCTGGATCCGACGGTTATGTTTTCCGTAGCGTTCACCGAAGTCAACGAGCAGTTTGACATCATTGTCTTCACAGGTTGTGATGAGGGAATTACAATTTTCGACGCTGACATCCATCGGTTTTGTAGTGATAACATGTTTACCGCGACGCGCTGCTTCCTCCCCGAATTTTCCGTGGAGGCCACTCGGGGTCATAATCATTGCGACATCAATATCGTCTCGGTCAAACATCTCAAGCGCATCGCCGTGGCTCTCGCAGCCGAAACGTTCTTCAGCCGCCTTGCGCCGATCCTCAACGAGGTCCGCGACGGCGACGAGGTCTGCACCATCTGTGCTGTGAATCATACCGGAGCGGTTCATACCCATACCTAAACCGACAACGCCAAAACGTAGATTTTTAGCCATTAGAATATCTCCTTTTTTAGAAGTCATCAGCAATCAGGGCGGGTTGCTACGCAACCCTTTCAGCAGTCAGAGGGAAGAATGATAATCAGCACGCGGCGGTTGCATATCATTTGCAACGAACCGTTCTTTACTGACGGCTGACAACTGACGGCTGGCAACCATTATAGCACATAAACAGATGATGTGTTACAAAAAATTGACACCACATACATTCGGACTGCTGCTGACGGCCTTTGTCCTTCACACCGTGTTCTCCGCTTATGTCCTATACGCCGATAGCCTCCGTTTCACAGATATAACGGCGGAACTCGGTGTCGAATTTCGTCATGTAAACGGTGAGAGCGGACAGAAATACTTCATTGAACCCATCGGCAGTGGTGCCGTTCTCTTCGATTTTGACAACGATGGAGACTTGGATCTCTATCTCATCAATGGAAGCGATCTACCCGGACGTACTTCGCCAGTCGCACCGACAAACCGCCTCTACCGTAACGACGGCGACACCTTCACCGACGTGACAATACAAGCAGCTGTCGGGGATACAGGCTACGGATTAGGCGGTTGTGTCGGTGATTATAACAACGACGGGTTTACCGACCTCTACGTAACAAATTACGGTCCAAATGTTCTGTATCGTAACAACGGTGACGGCACTTTTACAGATGTCACCGAGTCGACTGGGATCGCCGGAAATCAGTTGAGTAGTGGGTGCGCTTTTGTAGACATTGATGCTGACGGTTATTTGGATCTCTATGTCGTCAACTATGTCCAATTTGATCCAGAGACAAACCCAGAATGTACTCGGCAAGGGATTCGGACGTATTGCACACCAGAGGCACTGCACGGGGCTGCGGATATTCTCTACCACAATAACAGAGACGGCACTTTCAGAGATATAACGGCAGCAGCAGGCATTAGCGGAGCAAATGGAAAGGGGTTAGGGGTCGTCTGCGGTGATGTCGATAACGATGGCGATACGGATATTTTTGTTGCGAACGATACTACGCCGAATTTCCTCTATTTGAACGACAGTAACGCTGGAATTAAAATGACAGAGGACGCGCTTTTCGCCGGCGTCGCACTCAGTGAGGAGGGGCGTGCCTATAGCGGAATGGGGGCAAACCTCGGCGACTTCGACAACGACAACTATCTTGACATCGTCATCACGAATTTTCAGGATCAGACGAATAGCCTCTATCACAACGGACAGAACGGTTTTTTCAATGAGGTGAGTTTCGCGAAAGGTATCGGCGAGAAGAGTCTCCGCTATCTGGCGTGGGGTACTGATTTCGTCGATTTTAACAACGACGGTTGGTTAGACCTGTTCGTTGCGAATGGTCATTTGGACGATAATATCGCGGAGATCGATCCGATCGGTACTTACGCGCAACCGAACCAACTTTTTCTGAATAACGGCGGTATCAATTTTGATGCGTCTGCTGATGTGGCAATTGCAGTGCAAAAAGTGAGCCGCGGCACAGCATTCGGCGATATAGATAACGATGGCGATATGGATATCGTTGTCTCTAATCTCAAAGACACACCAACGATTTTACGAAACGATAGCGGCAACGCATCACAGTGGTTGCTGGTCAAACTAATCGGGACACATTGTAACCGAGATGCGATCGGTGCGCGGGTAACCGTTGTTTCGGATGGTTCAACACAGATTCGTGAAGTCAAAAGCGGCTCAGGCTACCTCAGTCAGAACGATCTCCGACTACACTTCGGGTTAGGCGATGTGACACGGGTTGATACCCTGACAGTGCAATGGCCCTGCGGCAAAGTCCAAACGATACAGGACATTGAAACGAATCAGGTGTTTGTTATTTCGGAAAATTAACACAAATAATTTCCCTTTATTTTTTTTATGTTTTTTGATATACTATCTAAACTAATGTTCGGATGATTTACTATGAACAGAAAACCTTTCTGTTTGTCCCGCTTTCTCACCATTGTAAGTGGCGGCTAGTAGTGACCAGGGAACCCTATGGATTACTATTCTAAAAATTTGTCAGAAGGAGAAAAAGATGCAACAAGAGATGATGCCGTTAGAAATTCCTGTAAAAGATTACTTTTTGCACAAACTCAAAAGTAAAGGTAAATTTAAATATACGCGCTACAACGGTTTGCCCCTGCGTTACGCAGGTGGAAAAAGCCTAGGGGTCGGGCATATCATTGAACATATACCGAATGGACTTGATAGACTCATGTCCCCTTTTATAGGAGGCGGTTCTGTCGAAATCGCTTGTGCGAAAGAACTCGGTATACAGGTTCGTGGCTATGATGTTTTCGATATTCTTGTGAACTATTGGCAAGTACAACTTTTATCTAATCGCGAACTTGCAGATAGACTTGAGACATGGCAGCCAACAAAAGAACAGTATGCAGAGATTAAAACTCGACTCAAGGCACATTGGACCCAGGAGTCTCTCATTTCAGATCCATTGGAGTTGGCTGCACACTACTGGTTTAATCATAATCTTTCCTATGGTCCCGGTTTCCTCGGTTGGATGTCTAAGATTTATGAGTCCCCGAAAAGATACGTTCGCTCCGTAGACAAAGTGCGTTATTTTCAATGCCCCTCACTTTCTGTTGAACATGGGAGTTTTGAAGAGACAATTCCTAAACATCAGGGGGAATTTCTTTATTGTGATCCTCCCTACTATCTTGATGAAGGTAAAATGTTTCGAGGTATCTATCCGCAGCGAAATTTCCCGGTGCATCATAAAGGTTTTGATCATGTCTTGCTACGTGACCTACTTCATGCACACGAGGGTGGTTTTGTGCTTTCCTATAACGATTGTGCAACCATCAGGGAGTGGTATGCCGATTTTCAAGTGATTGAAGTTCAATGGCAGTATACATTGGGTCAAGGCGAAACCCGGATTGGTAAAAACCGAATAGAGAATGGCACTGATCATGTCAAGCGATCTCATGAACTCTTAATCGTGAAGGAGAGATAATGTTAAAAAGGGCTATGACATCGACAGCAGCATCTTACAAAAAAAGAACCGGACATGTCAATGAGCAACACTTCGCATATCTTATCGACGGTGATGTCGTTGGTGGTCGAACAGACAAGACAGATGTGATTGACCAAGCATATAACACCTACTCTGTCAAAGGGGGTGAATGGTGGCAAATTTTCCTGTATGGCAGAGATCGTTTTGTCACCAATACAGAATTTCGGGAAATTGGGAATGTTGCCAATTTACTGATTGATTGTATAGACGCGTTCCCGGTAGATCGGAGTGACTATTTGACAGACAAAATCTATTTCAAAAAACGTCTCCAAGAGCCAATGCGTCAGTTGAAAGACGAAATACGTAAACCGGTTATCTTTCCACAACTACTATCGAAAGCGATTTTCAATGGCGATGAAGTTGGTTTTCTTTCCATTTTGTCCAAAGATCTGTCCCGTCAAGATGTACCCTTAGACCAAAAGCATTTCCATTTGTTTTCTGCTGAAGATGTTGTGAGTCTTTTATCAACTAAGCTGGGAATTGCGAATTCAAGGGCTCGCGGGCGTGGTCAAATGGACGCTCAAAAGGTAATTTTCCGCTATAGTAATAGGAATGTAGGAGAGATTGAGATCCGGACAGACTCCAACGTTCATTATAAGCAAGCTAAGTGGCGTTTCAATTCTCCTGCTATTCTTAGTCTTCTTCAAAGCAACCTTGAAGTGACTCTTGTAGAAGATCGTCAGACTTCAGTCTATGGCAGTGCCATAGACTTTTTATAAGACTAAGACCTACATTGTGTATGAAACGGTGAGATAATGCGAAAAAGGGCAATGACGACAACGCAAGCGTCAAAAAAAAAGAAGGCGGGGCATATCAATGAGCGTCACTTCGCGGAAATTATCGGCGGTGAGGTTGTTAAGGGAACACATAAAAATGATGTTATCGACCAACAAAGCAACAACCATTCCGTCAAAGGTGGACGATACTGGCAAATTTTTCTGTATAGGAAATCTCGTCTGTTAACGAACACAGAGTTTCAAGGCATTGGCAGAGTAGCAAATTTAATGGTTACATGCTTGGACGTATTCCCAGAAAAAAGGAAAGATTACGAAGCAGACAAAGTCTATTTCAAAAATTTACTACGGGCTCCCATGCGTGATTTGTATGAAGAAATCCGCAAACCCAATATCTTTCGGGAATTGTTGTCAAAAGCGATTTTTAATGGTAAAGAAGTCGATTACCTTTCTATTTTGACTCCTTGCATGTCTAATAGCCTCTCCGTAAGTGAAAAACGTTATCACATATTCACACGAAATGATGTTGTTAGTCTGTTATCAACCCACCTAGAAATAAGCAATTCAAGGGCAATAAAGAAAGGAGATGTGCCTGAACAAAAAGTAATTTTTCGTTACGCTGGACGAAATATAGGTGAAATAGAAATTAGGAATGAGAGTGATAAGCATTATAAAGAAATGAAATGGCGTTTTGAAGCATGCGGTGTCTTTGCCCTATTAGATGTTCTTGAACGTTTCTCACTGAGCAAGCAAATTTATGTGCGAGGCAGTGCCAGAAAAACATTTTCACTATGAATGAAAGTTATCAATCGGAAGGTGAGGAACACATTTACCAAAAATGACAAATGACTTCAATAGTGTAGACAAATAATGGATAAATTCTTAAAAAATCAAATTTCAGATTTGCTGTCTCAGATTAACGAAGAAACGGTATATTTTCGTTATGATTCAGCAGCATTTGCTAGTTGTCGGCTTAAACATTGGCAAACCAAGAGATTTGTAAATAGTAAATTATCAATAAAGAATCACGATGCGTTGTTTCTGGAACCTTTAGACAAATTAGGGATAGCAATTGAACACAATTTAGAAATATCCCTAGTAGATGCATTGTTAGATTGTTTTGGTAACTATGTTGTACCTTCCATAATGTCAAAGAAACGTTATAACATTATAACACCATTGTATTCTCCAATGACTGTTTCAATGGAGGACGTAGTCAGATGTTTAATCTTATGGTGTATAGCTACTAATGTGGATTGTACAATTGACAAATTAGAATCGTTATCAAATAATGCCCCGTTGAAATATAAAGAATATATGGTGATAGAAGGACTTAATATTTCAGAAAATTATAATTTTGCAGATTTTGAAATGATGCCATCCAACGAAAATCTGGGCGTTATACCCGAATCATTAATTAAACAACTCGGTTATCCGTTTTGGCCCGATAGAACACTTTTAGTATCAGAAAACGAGTTTAACAAAGCCATAGAAAAACCTAAAGTTGTCTCTGAGGACGAATATTCAATAATGGTAAGAAATAACCCTCAATTACCATACATTTCTGACGGGAAAACTGGTAAAATTTTCACTTATGAACGATCATTTAATACGGAAAAAAAGGGAAATATTAGGGTAGATATTTTATGTTTCGCCCTTTCACTGCATCTAAAAACACCAATCTCATACTCATGGTATTTTCTATCGTTAGATGAAAATCATTTGCTTTATATTCTGCCAGAGGCAGAATTCCGCCCAACGAAAGGCAGTATAGATGATGTTTTAGGGCGTACCAACCAGATTTCAATAACAAACAATGATATGGCAGAAATAAAGCGTATCTATGAGGAGACAGTAAAAATAGATAATATTGGAAGTGAAGAAAGCAAAGATTTTATGGATTGTGTTAAACTATTTATGGATATACAAACACTGCCTATGAGGTTGGATTACAATAAAGTACCTATGTTAGCAATTTCATTTGAAACCTCACTGGAAAAATATGTGGGTACGAACAGAATAACTAATACACTTACCAGTTTTATATCATCTGTTGATATAGAAAGTCAATCACTTACCCCGTTTTATGAACTTCGAAATCATTTTGTACATGCGATTCAACAGAAGAATAGGAAATTAAGAGATGTTCAGAATAATGAGCAAGTTGATGAAATAGTTGAAGATGCTGTTGATATTTTGAGAAAAATGCTGAAGAAATGCGTAGATGAAAAGATTTTACCAAGTGTTGAAAACAGACGAAGAAACATCTCTAACGAACCTTAGGACGCTCTACCTATGGTAGAGCATAATCATCCGGGTTGTTCTTCCGCCAATTCGGGAGATACCCTTCCACGTGCCCGAATCCGTAAGAGGGTCCAATTTGGTTTACACTCGACCAGGGCCACGCTTGTCCACCGATCAAACGGAATTCATCCCCCTTGCCACATAACCAATAGAACATGTGCGCCACGTACCTCGCGATACCGTGTCCGCCGTATTCAGCTGTCTGAAAGTCGAAATCGGGTTCTTGCTTCCAATCCCGTGTCGGTGCTACTGTCCGCCAGTAGCTATATTTCAGCATGTGACGCAATCCTTCCGCAGTGGATTCACCCCGACGATGGAGAATGCTCTGTGAGTGGATAACGAAAGACCCCGCGGGCCCCTCGCTTGAAACGCCTTTTTCGTTTATATCTCGGCTTGTGGAATGGATATGCGAACCGGGCAGCAGCTCTGTCGGTCCCAATTCTAACGGTGTATCTTGTGGGAAATAGAACACCTCAAGGAAATTGATTTCGGGTCCAAAGACGTGATCGGCATCGTGATGCCACCCTTGTGCAGGCATCGGACACTCAACACGGTGGTTGCTCACCAACACGGGTAACCCGACGTTCTTACCGAGCAGTGAACGTAACGCACCAGCGAGTTCTCGGTTTAGTAGCACATGCTCAATATACCAATCTTCCAATAAAATAGAACTCGGTTCATGTGTATCGCGAATCCGTTCTAAATCGGCGTGCGTCATACCTTTCGGCATAAAGCAAGGATTGATCGGCACATCGCCGTTGAGATAGTCGAACGTCCGCTGATTAATTTCATCAGGCACGATCCCTTGGAGTTGCAGGTAGCCGTCCCGACAAAATTGTAGCACCTCTGTATCGGTAAGCGTCGGTTCGCAGTCGAAGGTGCGGTTTATTTGATCGTATTTCATTGTAGGTTCCTTGGGTTCCCTGAGTTAACGTTAGAAACTCCAATTTTCTCTTGATATGAATCCATGCTGAATCCTTGCTCAAGGTGCTCGGCTATATTCGGTTCATTAGGAGGTTCTGGGAAAAAGAAAAGGGCGATGGGACGCTTGTACTTATCTGCTAATTTCTCGAGTTGAATATAAGTCGGCGCGCATTCCCCTGATTCCCAATCGTTGATGATTGAGGCATTTTTTTTCAAAAACGCAGCGATCGCTTCTACGGTGTACCCGGAACGTTCGCGCGCCCATTTAAGAATGTCGGGGTTGATCCCATTAATGTATTCAGCCATGACGGTGATCTCAATAATTAAGCAAACTTTCTCATAAGGCGATTATAATCTATCTATACACGAAATAAAACCATGTTTATATATGATAACATTAAGAAAAGAGTTGCGTCAAATGTGCAGTCAGTCTTATTTTTTTCACTGCGCTATCCTAATCACGTCAACGTCACGCTATCCTGTTTCACGAGTTCCTTCTCTTTCCATTCTGAACCGTAAGCTGCCAACGCCTTCGTCTCAGGCGAGAGTCGTTCCATCACTTCCGGTGGAAAAACTTCTCGGATACCGCGCTCATCCTGAAAAAATTGTGTCTTATACCGCAGAATCAAAAACCGTCGATCGCGGTCTTCTGGTTTCCATACCAGGACACCGTGTGTCAACATTTCGGTGATAAGCACAACATCACCTGCTTTGGGTGTTACGTTAACGAGCGCGGGATGGAGCGGCGCATCAAGGTTCTGAGGTTCGGGGAAAAATAGGTTCTCAGGACGCTCAAATCCGCTTTTATGGGATCCGGGTAAAACAATCAAACCACCGTCACCCGGATAGACATCCGTGAAATAGAAGAACACTACGATGTCATTCGTGAAGATGCGATCGTTTTTGACCTCATACCGTCGCGTCCAACGAAAACCTTCACGCGCACAATGCAGCGGTGTCATCTCCTTACGTTCATGCGTATTCACCACAAGCGACCCGCGATTGAAACGCGGTTTGTTGAACGTCAGTTCTTTGATGATGGGCCATGTGACAGGATGCAGCGTCAACGCCTCCAGCGATTTATCTGCTGAAAACCCGTTTGAAAAACCTTCACCACCACTGCTAATTCCGGGCGGCAATTCATCTGGTGACGCTTGGATAAGTCGCTCGATTGCCGACTGTGCGTTGCTGAGTTCTTCTGGTGTGAGAACGTTCTTCAAATGCAAATAGCCGCGCAGGTCAAAGAGATATTTCTGTTTCGGTGTCATGCCTGTTCCTCAAGCGAGATACGGTTATTTTCTTCTATACATGATATAAAGGTTTGCTTTAAATATCAAGATAATTTATAATGTTAACATGAAGCAATAGAGGGGGAAGGTGATTTAAAAGAGATTGAGTCTGTCACGCAATTATAATATTAGGTGAACTTTCACTTATTAGGTGAACTTTCACTAAGCAGGGGGATGTTATGTTTAAGCGAACAATCCGATCTATTAATAGTCTGTTGACGCTGAATTTGATACTCGTAGTTGGCTTGATAATGTTTTCTGATGCTGGACATACCGCACCAGAACCCGAAGTTTGGTTTTCCTTCAAAGGGAAAGACGCAAATGTTGCTGAAGATGCCAGCGGTAACGGACATGACGGCGTGATTATAGGTGGTATGCAGCGAGTACCCAGTAAAGACGGTGTGTACGGAATGGGTATTGAGTTTGACGATAGCAAGGAACAGTTTATTGAATTCGATTACTTGATGCAGAACCCCGGCACAATCGGGTTCTGGTTTAAGCCATATTGGGACGGGGCGGGTGAAGGCACTTATAGATTATTCGATGCAAGTACGGTTGCGCTTTCTTTCTCTATTGGCAAAGGCACCCGGGCTGGTGAACGTGAAAACGAGTTCGTCTTCTTGATAGAGAGCGCGCTTGATATAGATGCGCTGATGTCTGTCCCCGCTGCTGATCTTGTTAAGAAAGATGTATGGATGCATGTAGCGGTGACTTGGGACTTTGAGGAGGAGGCTTTCCTCTACATTAATGGCGAGGAAGTCGCGACAAAAGCCGGAATCGGACCGTTCGCTGAGTTCCATAAACCTCCAAGAATTGGTGGAAACAACAAATTTAATTATAGAGTTGCTGCATCGGGTGCTAATGGCGTTATGGATGAATTTGCCATTTACAGCGAAGCTTTATCGGCGAAAGAGATCCAGACAGAGATGGACCTCCGCGCTTCCAGCGTCGAACCTGAAGGCAAACTCACCGTTACGTGGGGACGGATAAAGAGCAAGTGATGGCAGTTTTCGGTTGGAATGGAGAGATTAGTGTATCTTGTAGATACCAAATTCTTGTGGATGGATGATTCCAATTTACTCATAATCGCCCAATTCATCCCGCAGCCGTTCCAATTCCACCTTCAATTCCACAACAACATCCGCATAAGACGGGTCTGCGTAAACATTATGCATCTCGTGCGGATCCTTCTCTAAATCAAAGAGCTCCCACTCCGGTGGTGTCGAACGGTCAATCGCACCCCCGGATCCCAGAGCCTCACCGTAATAGTAAATGAGTTTATAACGTTCCGTCCGTACGCCGTAATGCGCGGGGATATTGAAATGCGCGAGGTGCATCCAATACCGATAATACATGGATGTCCGCCAATCCGCAGGCATTTCACCTGCCAACGATGTCCGGAGACTGCTTCCTGGCATATCCTCTGGAATCGATATGCCCGCGTAGTCGAGCAGTGTCGGCGCGAAATCGACGTTCAGGGCAATCTGTTCGCTGACACCGGATTCTGGAATCTCACGTGGATACCGCACAAGCAATGGGATGCGCATTGATTCCTCATACATGAACCGTTTATCGTACCATCCGTGATCGCCCAAAAAGAAGCCGTGATCCGCCGAATAGATGATGATCGTGTCTTCCGCCAAATCCTCCGCCTCCAGATAGTCGAGCAGTCGTCCGACGTTTTCATCAATGGCGTGTGCACAACGGAAGTAGTTCTGCATGTAGCACTGATAATTCCAGCGTTTCAGTGCGTCGCCTTCGAGACCTTCAGGGGTCGGCTCTGGTAGATGGTTTTTCCGTTGCATGATGTCAACTCTCGCGGTGTTCATCGCAGCGGCAGCCGCTCGGTTTTCGTAATCGTCATTGAGGGTCGGCGGTTCAGGGATTTCGCCGGTATAGAGATGTAGATGCTTCGGATTCGGAAAAAATGGATCGTGCGTCGCCTTATAGGTTGTCATCAAGAAAAACGGTTGATTCGTCTCCCGATTTTGCAGCCAGTCCAACGAATTGTCCGTCACGATGTCGGCAGAATAGCCTTCAAATCTTTTCCGTTCTCCCATTTCGATCATTACTGGATTGATGTGCGCGCCTTGTACAGGAAACACATTCCAATAATCGAACCCGTGTGGGTCGCTGACACCGCCGTGTCCGAGGTGCCACTTCCCGACGATTGCTGTCTGATAGCCATCTGCGTGCAGCCGTTGTGCGACAGTTTTTTCTTGTGTATGGTCGATTGTATCGGCGAGGGTTTTGATGCCAGTTTTATGGCTATATTTTCCCGTGAGGATAGAACCGCGTGCTGGTGTACAGATTGCGTTCGTGCAGAAGCAGTTATTGAAGCGCATCCCGCCATTGCCAATGCGGTCAATGTTCGGGGTGCGATTCATCTCGCTGCCGTAGCAGCTAATCGCCGGTGCTGCGTGGTCATCTGATACAATGAGGAGGATATTCGGTCTATGTGTCGCTGACATCGCTTACTCCCAAGGTTTGAGGATAATTTTAGAATTTTCGTGAGATGCGGAGGTTTCAAACGATTTTTGGATCTCACGCATCGGGAAGATATTACGGATGAGCAAATTCGGTAAATACATGCACATTTTAGCATGAGCCGCTTATATAAAGCAAATTGTGTAGTATTGACCATTGTAGGGACGACACTTACTAACTGCTGATTGCTGACCGTTGACTGCCAATAACTCAAAAGATTGCTTGACAAAATTAGCGAAAATCTGTTTAATAATAGAGGCGAATACAAACAATCACAACAAGTTTTCGCTCGTGAATTATATCCAAAATTCCGTCTTTACGGCATGTTAGAATTTAATCCATTTACAGAAGGAAACAATTAATGAAAATAGAACAACGGCTTGAAGAATTAGGTGTAGAATTACCCGAACCCGCAGTTCCTGTAGCAAACTACGTCACAACTGTGCAGACTGGAAATCTTATATTTACCTCTGGACACGGACCCGGAACTGGCGAAGGTCCAATCTATAAAAGTCAACTCGGCACCGATGCAACAATCGAAGAAGGCTATGCCTCGGCGCGTCAGGTGGCGATCGGACTGTTAAGTACCCTCAAACACGCACTCGGTGATTTAGACAAAGTGAAGCGTGTCGTTAAAGTGGTTGGGTTCGTTAATTCAGCACCCGACTTTACGGATCAGCCCGCGGTCGTCAACGGTGCCTCCGATTTCTTCGTTGAGGTGTTCGGTGATAAAGGCAAACATGCTCGCTCCGCAGTCGGTATGGTGCAATTACCCGGTGGGATCCCTGTTGAAGTTGAGATGGTCGTCGAAATCGAAGATTAATCTCTTGAGGAAACTTAAAATCGGTATTGTGAGTCACGAAAGCGCAGCCCGAAACGAAATGGAGGACGACTCGGGAGAAGAATACTCCAAGCATGAAACTGCGCTTATTACGCCGCAAGGAAAGTTAAAAAAATGGCTGTTCAAATTGTTAAACCTCGGATACGCGGGTTCATTTGTACGAATGCACATCCGGTTGGGTGTCAGGCAAATATCCTGAGCCAGATCAACGAGATTAAGGAAGGCATTCCTTACAAAGAGACAAGTCTGAATGCCCTGGTCATCGGTGCATCGACAGGTTACGGACTCGCCTCTCGCATTGCTCTAACTTATGCTTATGGTGCCAAAACGCTTGGGCTGCTCTATGAACGTCCAGCCGACGACAGACGCACCGCAACAGCAGGCTACTATAACACCGCTGCTTTCCATCAACAAGCGACAGCGGACGGGTTTCTTGCACAAAGTCTCAACGGAGACGCATTTTCTAATGAAATGAAGGCGGAAACTCTTGACCGACTCAAAGCCGATTTCGGGAAAATAGGTACCCTCGTCTATAGCATCGCCGCACCCCGCCGAATACACCCGAACACAGGGGGCTCACACGAATCTGTCCTTAAACCGATCGGCGCACCGTATACAGGCAAGACGATTAACTTGAATCGCGAAGTCATCACACCTGTAACGATTGATCCCGCAACTGAGCAGGAGATTAGCGATACAATCGCCGTGATGGGCGGTGAGGACTTAGAGATGTGGATTGATGCCTTAGCGGATGCCAACCTGCTCGCGCCAGAGGTAACGGTCGTCGCTTACACCTATATCGGGAGCTCCTTGACCTGGCCCATTTACCGAGACGGAACGATCGGCAGAGCGAAAGACGATCTGAAGACACGTGTTGACGCACTTGATGAAAGGCTCTCGAATCAATTCGGCGGCAGTGCTTATATTTCGGTGAACAAAGCCGTCGTTACACAAGCCTCCGCTGCGATCCCTGTTGTCCCGCTCTATGTCAGTATCCTTTACGACATTATGAACGCCAAAGGCATCAATGAGGCACCGATCGGACAGATGCGACGGCTCTTCTCAGAACACCTCGGACCCGGTTTACAACCGCAACTCGATAGTGAACGCTATATCCGACTTGATGACCGCGAGTTGCAACCTGAGGTAACCGACGCAGTGACCGAACGTTGGGCACAGATTGATACCAACAACTTCCACGAACTCTCCGATTACGCTGGCTTTAGACGACGTTTCCGAAATCTTTTCGGTTTTGAAGTCAAAGGTGTGGACTACGATGAAGCGGTAGAGACAGAATTAACATTTTAGGAACAGCAGAAAATAGAAGGTAAATCAACCTGAATGCGGGATGTACAACCGAGAGAATTGCAATTCTACCTCGCACCAAACGGACATGAACCTTTTGCTGAGTGGTTTAACGCAATTCGAGACACGCGGACGCGAGCCAGAATTCAAAGAAGGCTTGTGAGGCTTGAAACTGGCAATTTTGGTGACTGTCATGTTATCGGGGACGGCGTGTTTGAACTACGGCTTCACTTTGGTGCAGGCTATCGCATCTATTTCAGTAACCTTGATAACATACGCGTCCTTGTGCTCTGTGGTGGAGATAAGTCAACACAGTCGCGAGATATAGAACGTGCAAAAAATTATTGGTTTGAATATAAGGAGACACAATCGTGAGAAAATTGAGAACCCTGCACGAGTTTCTAATGGAGCGATTTGCTGCTGACTCGGAGGAGGCAATTGGTTATCTCGACGTGGCACTTGAGGAATACCAAGAGGATGGTGATACTCCATCCTTTCTCTTAGGACTCCAGCACGTCATTGAGGCATGGGGCGGGGTTTCGGAGGTCTCTAAGAGAATCGGCATTGCGCCACAAGTTCTCTCGGACGTGCTTTCAAGCGAAGAGGCACCGCGGCTGGATACGCTCAATACGATTCTTCAGGAGCTTGGGTGTCGCCTGTCAATTCAGCCGCTAAAGACCACAGAACCTGAGACCGAACTCGCTCCAGCGAAAACTTCAATTGTACCATCAGAGGTATCAAGCCCCAACCTTGAAGTTTCAACAGAGAACCAATAAACGCGCCTTGGCTGCTATTCACGGAGATATACCCTGAGAAATCAGCGATGCGGAACATGCGACCAAGAAAATTACAAGCCTACCGAACTTCAAACGGACGAGAACCTTTCACGGAGTGGCTTAAATCTGTTCACGATAGAAATACGCGAAACAGAATTGAAAGGCGACTTGACCGAATCAGAGCTGGCAATTTTGGGGATTACCGTTCTGTTGGTGCTGGGGTGTTTGAATTGCGATTTTCTTTCGGCGCGGGGTATCGCATCTATTTTGGCGAAGTGGATGACACGATCGTTCTTCTGCTCTGTGGGGGAGACAAGTCATCGCAGGCACGAGATATTGAACGCGCAAAAGGGTATTGGTTGGAACATAAGGAGGTACAACAATGAGAGAGTATCGAACATGGGAAGAAATTCTAATGGAACGGTTTACTGCCGACTGGGAGGAGGCAATTGGTTATCTCGACGTGGCACTTGAGGAATACCAAGCGGATGGTGACACCCCTTTCTTTCTCTTAGGACTCCAAAATGTTATAGAAGCACGGGGCGGGGTTTCGGAGGTCGCTAAGAAAATCGACATGGCACCGCAAGTTCTTTCGGACCTGCTTTCAAGCGAAGAGGCACCGCGGCTGGATACGCTCAGTAGGATTCTTCAGGCACTCAGGTGTCGCCTGTCAATTCAACCGCTAAAGGATGCGAGTTCCGGCCGGCATTATGCGGATGAGAGTTACCCAGTCGCACAAAGAGAAACCACAACCCCTAACCTTGATGGCACTACCGAGAGCAATGATCTCTGTTCAACGTAAACCTGTTGTGATTTCAGGGTCAACATTCAGGGGAGGAAATCAATTATGGGACGTTGTTTCATCTGCTTATTGGCGTTTTTAACAATCGCTTGTTGTTTCACACTTCAACTTGCTGAAGCAACAGATGATAATGGTGTTAGAGTTGGATTCGGCTACGTAGTTACCCCTTCCTCTAATCGGAATCTGATGAGTTCAAATGGAATGAGTTGGAAAACAGAATTTTCAAGATACTTTAGCATTCAAAATTATTTAGGGTTTTTGAGAAATGAACAGACTGATGTGTGGATAGGGAGCCGATTTTTATATTCCATTGAAATATCTTCGCGAATGGATTACTACTTCGGTTGGGGTGTGAATTATCCAATCTCGCAAGTTGATTCAGATTCTAAAGCAGAAACGCATACAGGTTCGTGGTTTGAATCAATTGTTGGCTTTGAATATTTCTTTTCGGATAGTGCTAATTTCGGATATACTTTTGAGTTAGGAGTGGCTCGCTTAAAACCTAAGTCTGAGGATTCAACCAGTAAATTAGGCAGGCGTTTTTCATTTGGTTTCCATTATTACTTTTAATTGTGTAGGAGTGTGAAACGAAATCTCAATGGAGATTATTAACGTATTTTTGTTATTAAAAAACTAAGGAGAGATTTATGGCACAACCAATTCAGGTTACAGTTTGGAATGAATTTAGGCACGAAAAAACGAACGATTTTATTCGCGGTATTTATCCGAAAGGCATCCACGCCGCTATTGCCGATGGATTGAATGACGCCGACGGATTTAGCGTCCAGACAGCAACATTAGATGAACCCGAACACGGCTTAACCGACGATGTCCTTTCAAGCACGGATGTCTTAATCTGGTGGGGACACGCCGCACATGGCGCAGTCGAAGATGCAATCGCTGACAAAGTTCGCGCACGCGTCTTAGACGGTATGGGACTCATCGTCCTCCACTCTGCACACTACTCTAAACCCTTTACCCGTTTGATGGGTACGTCCTGTAGTCTCAAGTGGCGTGAGGCGGGTGAAAAGGAACGCCTCTGGGTGATTGAACACGGACACCCGATTGTTGAAGGTTTAGGAGAATACATCGAAATCGAACACGCCGAGATGTATGGCGAGCCGTTTGATGTTCCCGAACCGGATACGCTCGTTTTTATTAGCTGGTTCCCCGGTGGTGAAGTCTTTCGGAGCGGATGCTGCTATTATCGTGGGAGAGGCAAAATCTTCTATTTCCGTCCCGGTCACGAGACGTACCCGATCTATTACGATGAGAACATTCGGCATGTCATTGCGAACGCCGCACGATGGGCAGCCCCCGGCAACGCACCGACACCCGTCTTCGGGAATGCGAAGCCTTTGGAACCGTTAGAATAAGGCATGTCGCATTGAGCGGACTTCCCTGAGTCCGCTCAATGTTGTTAAGGACCCTGTTATGCAGACAGAAGATAACCAAAATACAGAGCCTATTGACATTCCGCCGGTTTCAGGTCCATTTGCTGAACCGTGGTCGCTTAAGAAGATTTTCGCGCTTGCCGCTGTGTTCGGACCCGCTGCGATCGTCGCGTCCGTAAGCATTGGTGCTGGTGAAACAATTGTTGTTGTTCGTGCAGGTGCTTGGGCTGAATATAACCTGCTCTGGCTTGTGTTGCTCAGTTGCGTTGTGAAAGGTGTTTTTGTTACCTATCTGTTGGGACGTTATACGGCAGTTAGTGGTGAATATATCGGGAATCGGCTCGCTAAGCTGCCCGGACCGCGCGGATGGCTCCTCATTGCGATTGTGCTCTTTGAGATGATAGGCGCGCCTTTAGCGTGGGTGCCGATTGCCAAACCCTGCGGTGCCCTGCTCCATTTCCTATTCAGAGATACGTTACCCTCTGGTGTCGCACAACCCATTTGGGAAAACCTAATCACATCCTGTTTTATTACACTCGCGCTTCTCTTCGGTTTACGCATCTCGTTTGAAAAACTGGAAAAACAGCAACTCATTATCTGTGCTATTCTTGTTGTCGGAACGATTATCGGTACATTGATGGTGCGCCCCGACTTTGGCAAAGCACTTGTGGGGAGTCTCCGTTTTGGGCATCTGCCCGAATTTCCCGAATGGGCACCACAGGACGCTGTCGAGAATCCGTTGTTGACAATGGCGACCGCGTTCGGTTACGTTGGCGGTTCTGTCATGGGATACGTTGTCTACGCAAATTGGGTGAGTATTCATCGCTGGGGCATGACATCCCATAATAACATTGAATCCATTCGGCAGCGTGCCGCGAACAGTGATAGGATTGATTATCTCCCTGAACACCCTGAGCAAGTCAGCCAACTGCGGAAAATCCTTGCCCCACTACGATGGGATATCGGCATGGGCGCGATTGTGCTGTTCATTGTGACTGGGGCGTTCATGATCTCAGGAGCCGCGGTCTTGTATGGGATGGAAAGCACTTTCGAGGGATGGAGTCTACTCACGGATCAAGCAAACGTCTGGGAAAATATCCACGCATCGCTGGTTTGGGTCTACTACATCTGCATCGTTGTCGCATTGTGGGGGACGTTACAGGCACTTCCAGAAATCTATGCACGCGTGATGCAAGAATTCTTCCAAGCAATCTGGTCACACCGCGAATGGAGCTACGATACACTCCGAAAATGGGTATCACTTTATATCTTTATCACGACGATGACTCTCATCTGGTTGAATATCCCGTTTGACATCCTAACACAGATTGCTGGCTTTATTCTGGCGAATTTCTCAATCGCATTGATGATGCTCGCGGCGTTGTATCTGAACGCAAAACTGCCACCCGCATACCGGACACGTCCGTTTATGTTCATCGGTGCCTTAATTTCCGCCGCTGTCCTTGTCACGTTTGCAGGGATTAGTGGTTGGGGTTTGTTCGTTAAGTTGTTCGCTGGTAATTAAAGTTGACACCTTTTAGCTAAACACATAGAATTCTGTCAATAATACCATTTCCAAAAATTCGTGTTGCCTTACCGATTTTCTTAGATGTGGTGTAATACAGCACAAACCCACAGTTTATGCTACAAGGGAGAAATATATTCATCAGAAATGGTACCACTCTGAATTTTCAGAAGGAGATGAAACCGTGGCAGATATGAAAGAGAAACTTACGAAACTGCAGCAGGAAGGTTTCGTTTTGATAGAGGGCGCGTTGTCCTCAGAAGAGACGGAACATATCCGTCAGCGCGTCAATTACGCGCGCGAACAGGGTTGGGAAGAAGGATTAAACGCTGTCGGAAATATGTGGTTTGATACCTTGCTCGACCGAGAACCCGAAACATACCAATCACTCGTCGGACATCCGAGTGTCCGTCCGTACCTCGAAGGTTTAATGGGCAAACAGTGTCAACTCCGAAGTCTACGGGCGCACATCAATCCGGGTCCGTATCTCCAAGAGTGGCACATGGATTTTTACGGCTACTGGCAGGAGAAACGGTATGTTGAGGAACATCCGTTCGCGATGGCACCCGTCGGGATTAACACAACGTACTACTTTCAGGATAACGCCCCCGGTGAAGGGCATCTTAAATTTATCAAAGGCGGACATTTGACAGAGCCACCGCATCTCTATCCGTTAGACCGCCCTAAATTTGAGGAATGGTGTGAAACGCAAGAACACGTGATCCTGTACCCGAAAGCAGGCGATTGTGTTGTGTTCATCAACCATATCCCACATCAAGGTGCAAAAGAACGAGACGATATGGAACGGAGCAACGTCGTCTGCCACTATCAGGTAACCCCGATGTATGAAGGCGTTTGGCACGTCTCTCGCCCGCGTGGTTATCAAGGCACGTTCCCCTTTGCTTAGAGGTGTCCGTCGTCGAATAAAAAGGCGGAGGTTCTTCACATCCGTCTAAGCTGCTTAACAAACCGACCCTATAGGAATTGGAGGATACTCATGCGTAAATTTGTGATTTGCTTGTGTGCCGCGTATCTGATAGGGAGTTTCCAAAGTATCGGCACAGCCGCAGAACTGGAAGGTTTAGTCGTCTACTTCGCTTTTGAAGAGGGAACAGGTAAGACAGTCAAGGATCTGTCTGGTAACGGACAGGATGGAAAATTAGAGGGTGACACGTCATGGGGAGATGGTAAATACGGAAAAGCGGTTCACTTCGGCGGAAAGGATGGGATCGTTCGGGTCGAACACTCCGACGCTTTTGAATTTACCGATGGGATCACGATCGCCGCTTGGATCAAACCGACTTTGGAGGTGGGACCCGGCACGTGGCAACTCATTGCTGCTAAGGGACCCGATGTCGACGAATTTTTCGAGATCCTGCTCCACCCAGACGGCTTCATCTGGATGGGATGGAAATTAAGCGGTGGACGGAATGTACCCGCACAGAGTCCACACAATGTCGTCAAGGACAAATGGCAGCACGTCGCTGTCTCATTTCAGAGTGGCGAGTGGTGGACAGTCTACCTTGACGGTGAAGTGTTGATAGATCACCCGAGAACCGGCGATGAACTGGTACCGATTGATGCCCCGCTTATTCTTGGCACTGAAGAACCCCTGAATCTTAATCGCTACTATAACGGGATTATTGACGAGTTCGCACTCTTTAACCGTGGACTCTCAAAAGGTGAAATCAAAGACATTCAGGGCGGTATTCAAGATATTCTATCAGTTGAACCGAACGGAAAATTGCCGACGACATGGGGACGCCTCAAACGGAGGTATGGGACCCCGTAGTAAGTCAAATTGACTGCTAAACGCACACCTATTTTAAATGTCTGCCAATTTGGCAGACATTCCCTCCGAATTACGTCTATATCAAGCGATTAATATTGGCACAAATATTGCACGTTATTCAATGTTAGGGGAATATTACCAACTCACTTTCTGAGTCAGAGAATAGTGGGTAGTGAATTTTTTGCAGATGGGTATGTTCTAAAGCGTGTGAATCGGTGCTCTTCCAGCAATTATAAAATATTGTAATACATGGGTGTACCTTGCAAAGACAACGTGCATGCCCAAAATCTATCACAAAGGAGAGATGAGAAATGAGTAAAGTCATCGGAATTGATTTAGGAACGACAAATTCGTGTGTCGCCGTTTTGGAAAGTGGCGATGCCAAGGTAATTGAAAACGCAGAAGGGAATCGAACAACGCCTTCGGTCGTCGGTTTTACGAAAGAAGGCGAACGTCCTGTCGGGCTGGTTGCTAAAAGACAGGCTACCACAAACCCTGAAAATACAATCTTCTCGATTAAAAGGTTCATGGGACGCAAATTTAATGAGATTGGCGACGATGCCTCCCGTGTTCCATATCAATTAAAAGGCGATAAAGACGGCGATGTCGCCGTAAATATTGAGGGTAAAGATTATTCGCCACCCGAAATCTCCGCGATGGTGTTGCGGAAAATGAAGGAGACTGCCGAGGCATATCTCGGAGAGAAAGTCACTAAAGCAGTTATCACTGTGCCTGCCTACTTTAACGATTCTCAGCGTCAGGCGACAGCAGATGCAGGAAAGATCGCAGGATTAGAAGTCGATCGGATTATCAATGAGCCGACAGCTGCGTCCCTTGCCTACGGATTACAAAGCGAAGGCGATAAGAAAATCGCTGTCTACGATCTCGGGGGTGGCACGTTTGACATCTCTATCCTCGAAATCGGGGACGGCGTTTTCGAGGTGAAAAGCACTAACGGTGATACGCACCTCGGCGGCGACGATTTTGATCAGGCTGTTATCGACTGGATGGCACAAGAATTCCTCAGCAGTCAAGGCATAGACCTACGCAACGATCAGATGGCACTCCAACGTTTGAAAGAGGCTGCCGAGACTGCGAAGTGTGAACTCTCCACAACGTTACAGACAGACATCAACTTGCCGTTTGTTACTGTTGATGCCAGCGGTCCGAAGCACCTTAACTTGACGCTCACCCGCGCAAAACTGGAGCAGATTACGGATAGCCTGATACAACGGTCGCTTGAGCCGTGTAGACAAGCACTTGCAGACGCTGAGATGCAACCGGCCGACATCGACGAAGTTATCCTCGTCGGTGGACAGACACGTATGCCGAAAGTCCAAGAGGCTGTAGAACAACTCTTCGGTAAAGAGCCACACAAAGGGGTCAACCCAGATGAAGTCGTCGCCATCGGTGCCGCTATTCAGGGCGGTGTCCTCGCAGGTGATGAAGAAGTCAAAGATATCCTATTGTTGGATGTTACGCCGCTCTCGCTCGGTATTGAAACGCTCGGTGGAATGTTCACTCGGTTGATTGACAGGAACACAACGATTCCTACCAAGAAATCTAATATCTTCACAACAGCCGAAAATAATCAGACTGCGGTTGATGTGCATGTGCTTCAAGGTGAACGCGAACAGGCGGTTTACAACAAAACGATCGGACGTTTCCGATTGGGCGAACTGCCCCCCGCGCCGAGAGGCGTGCCACAGATTGAGGTGACCTTCGATATCGACGCAAACGGTATCCTCAACGTGTCTGCTAAGGATACTGCGACCAGTAAGGAACAGAAAATTACGATTACTGCATCCTCTGGATTGAGTGAAGCAGAAATCGATCAGATGGTGAAGGATGCTGAGGCGCACGCGGAAGAGGATCAGCAGAAACGCGAAGAAGTTGAGACTCGCAACCGTGCAGATTCCCTCGTTTACGAGACTGAGAAAAACCTCAGCGAATTCGGTGATAAGGTAGACGATGCTTCTAAGGAAAAAGTGAATGCTGCCGTTGGACGCGTCAAGCAGGCGTTGGAAGCAGACAACCACGCCGAAATCCAATCTGCGACAGATGAACTAACGCAGGTCTGGCACGAGGTCTCTGCCCAGATGTACCAGCAGACAGCCGATGCGGATCCAGGAACCGATCCAGGTGTGGATCCTAATGCTGCTGCTGGAGACCCATCCGCTGCGGATACGGCAACTGATGCAGTAGATAGCGATGTCGTTGATGCCGAATACGAAGTCGTTGACGAGGAAGAAAAGAAAGAGGAGAAGTAGCGAATTAGGACTTACACATACCGCTTTGCAGGCGGGGTTTGAAACCTCGCCTTCACTGGTAACTAAGTCCTATTAACCGATTCAGTTTTCTTTATGCTTACGGAGTTAGCAGCGCAACGATATTTTCCGGTAGTTTAACACCGTGTTTCTCTGACTCAAATAGACAGTGCGCAAAGATCATCGCTCTGCCAACTGACGGTGCGATCATCGACTTTCGCTGCACCACGTCTCAAGTAACCATCAATCGACTTACCTTCAAGTACCCGGACCTCAAACGTATATGGGGGATCAATTGTAAAGGGTGCGATCTCGGAGATATTTCGGCAAGCCTCAGCGGATGTTTCTCGAATCAGTTCGCACGAGCGTTGTGGTGAAATATGCAACGCCAGTTCCTGTCCGAGTCCTTGTTTCGTTTCAACGCTATAAATGTTAGGAATCAGCTGCTCCGCTTCAGCGATCGCCTTATCGTCGCCAGAGATGAAAACGGTAGGGACATCGAAAGTACCTGCCAACGCTGCTCGGCACCCGAATTCGCCGATCATCTCTCCATTGAGTTTGTAGTATTCGATGGATAAAGAAGAATAGGTATGACTCAACGGTGCGTTCAGTGTGCCTGCCATCGCATGCTGTCCGACGAAAAAGAGCGCGTCATAACCTTCGTCAAGATAGTAGGGCGGACGGATAGGACCCCGTGCGATTAACTTTGCCTTCGAGTGAAATTCAAGGACATCAATCCCACCGGATCCGTGCCCATCCCAGACGACGATTTCTGCGTCGGCATCCACATCAAGAATGCCATCAACAGCAGCATTTACCTCTTGCGTCAATAATTTCATGGCTGCCTGTTTCAGGGGACCTTCTTCACGGGTTTGATTGAAACGGGATACCATCGCAACGCCTTCCAAGTCGGTCAAAATGTAAATCTTCATGGTTGGGCTCCTGTCAGATTTATAGTAAAACCTGTAATTAATTGGGCACTCTCAAACAGCCTGAATGCCCATTTAGGGCATTCAGACTGGCACAAACTAAAAGTTTATGCTACGAATATGTCTATTTATTTTTGGGTTTCACTATAATAACCGTGTTGAAACGGATATCCGAACAATACTTATGACACCATCCACGTTTCACCGTCGTGAAGGAGCGCGTTGAGGTCGCCTTCGCCCATCCGTTCTGTTGCGGTGCGGATCTGGTTGGTCATCAGGTTTTCGTAGCACGGGTGCTGGACGCTTCGGAAGATGCCCATCGGATGTGGCATGTCAGGCGTATCGCTCATCCCTGCAAGGAAATTCGCTAAAGTGGTGTCTTCGGCGTGCTGATCATGAACGATGAGGTCGTCAATAGTGTGCTCGCCATCCGTGAGGTCAACGACTTCAGGTTGGAAACCGTTAAGTCGGATACCTTTATCGTGTTCTGCCCCGAAAACGAGGGGTTCACCGTGTTCGAGAAGCACCGTATGATCCGTCTTATGCTCTTTTTTTCTCTGTAGTATAAAGGTTTCATCGTTAAAGATATGGCAATTTTGGTAGATCTCAATGAAAGAGGTACCTTTATGCTCAAAGGCAGCCTTGAGCATCGGACGCAAATGATCGGCGTGAACGTCTACTGACCGCGCAACGAATGTTGCCCCTGAAGCGAGTGCGAGGCTGAGCGGGTTAAAAGGTGTGTCTAATGAGCCGATTGGGGCGGACTGATACATTTTCTGGCCTCGTTCAGAGGTCGGTGAATATTGTCCCTTTGTGAGCCCGTAGACACGGTTGTTGAACAGGAGCACGTTGATGTCGAAATTCCGGCGCATCAGATGGATGAAATGGTTACCGCCAATTGAGAGTGCATCACCGTCACCCGTGATAACCCATACAGAGAGATCGGGGTTCGCCATCTTTACACCGGAGGCGATCGTTGGTGCTCTACCGTGGATCGTGTGGAAACCGTAGGTGTTCATATAGTACGGGAACCGACTTGAACACCCGATGCCGGAAATAAAGACGATATTCTCTTTCGGAATGCCGAGTTCAGGTAAAACGCGCTGCGTCTGCGCAAGAATAGAATAGTCGCCGCAGCTCGGACACCAGCGTACATCTTGGTCGGATTTGAAATCGTCCCTTGTGAGAGTCGGTGCACCGACCGGAATCCGTGAAGTTCTTTTCCTTTTCATGGTGTGTTACCGCCTTTGCGTTTGAGGCTAAAAGTGTTCTATCTCTTTAAGTATTTTGTCTATTTTGGCATGCAACTCAAAAACATGAAACGGTTGTCCCTGTACTTTGTTAAACCCGATCGCATCAATAAGATAGGTGGCACGGATGAGTTGCAGGAGTTGCCCACTATTGAGTTCCGGAATTAAGATTTTTTTGAATCTTTTGAGGATGTCGCCTAAATCGTTTGGAAACGGGTTGAGGTGCCGGAGATGAACATGCCCGATTGGGAGTCCTTCAGCGACATAATTTTCCGATGCGGTTCTGATTGCGCCGAAAGTACCGCCCCATCCGAGCAAGAGGATGTCGCCCTCCTGTGCACCAAAGATCTCAGTCGGTGGAATGTCGTTGGCAATGCGTGCCACCTTTTCCGCTCGGATTTCTACCATCTTTTCGTGGTTCTCGGGGTCGTAGCTGACGTGTCCGGTCACATCAGATTTCTCCAATCCACCGATGCGGTGCTCTAAACCGAGTGTTCCCGGTTTAGCCCACGGACGCGCCAGGGTCTCTGGATCGCGTAGATACGGTTCAAATTCGTCACTGGTATCCGCACTCGTTGAGAAATTCGGTTTAATCTCTGGTAATTCGGAGAGTTCCGGAATTTTCCACGGTTCAGCACCCATCCCGATATAGAGATCAGACAAAAAGATTACCGGTGTCCTATATTTCACTGCGATCCGGCACGCTTCATAGACGGCTTCAAAACAGTCGAAGGGACGTGAGGAGGCGACGATCGGAATAGGTGACTCGCCGTTCCTGCCGTAAAACATCTGCAGCAGGTCGGACTGTTCCGTCTTTGTCGGCATCCCTGTTGAGGGACCTGCCCGTTGGATATTGCATACCACAATCGGGAGTTCGGCAATCATCGCGAGGTTAATCGCCTCGGCTTTAAGCGCGAGTCCGGGTCCACTACTGCCGGTAACACCGAGTGCGCCGCTAAATGCGGCACCGATTGCGACCCCAACGGCGGCGATTTCATCCTCCATTTGCATCGTGATAACACCGAAATTTCGGTATTTTGCGAGCCCGTGAAGGATGTCGCTTGCCGGTGTTATCGGGTAACTCCCATAAACGAGTGGTAAACCAGATTGATGCGATGCGGCGATGAGTCCAAGCACTGTTGCCATATTGCCTTCGATGTTTCGATAGGTGCCGGGTTCAAAAGGTGCCGGTTTGACATCGTAAGAGACGGCAAATTGCTCCGTCATATCACAGTAGGCATTCCCCGCGCGAAGCGCGAGGATATTGGGCTCAATGTACTGCGGTTTTCGAGCGAATTTCGCTTTGATCCACTTCATCGTGTATTCCATCGGACGATTGTAGAGCCAGAGGATCATACCGAGAGCGAAAAAGTTTTTACACCGATCAATGTCGCTCGTACTCAATTCCGTTGTCTCGAGTGCTTTTCGGGTGAGCTGCGTTAATTCGACACGGAAGACTTGGTATTTTGTAAGGGCATCGCTTTCGAGAGGATCTTCTTCATAGCCTGCAAGGCGTAGGTTGCGTCGTGCGAAATTATCAGAATTTGCGATAAGAATGCCGTTCGGTTTAAGTTTATGGAGGTGGACTTTTAACGCTGCGGGGTTCATTACGACAAGTACGTCACAGAGATCACCAGGGGTATGAATTTGTTCACTTGAAAAGTGGAGTTGGAATCCGGATACACCTGCCAAAGACCCAGCGGGTGCGCGAATCTCGGCGGGATAATCCGGGAGGGTAGCGACATCGTTCCCAATGAGGGCGGTGGTTTCTGTCATTTGTGTGCCAATGGACTGTGAACCATCACCGGAATCGCCAGCAAATAAGATTGTCGCTGCCTCGATTTGCTCTACTGGCTTGCGCATCACAATTGCTTCCTTTTTGTGTGGTAGGTGTGCGCGCTCTGAACGCGCCTATAAAATCTGAAATCCATTCATGCACCCTCGCGTGCTTTAAACGCATCACGAACGGGTCTGGGAGGTAGCGTTAGGACTTCTTTCGGAAATTCCTCAACGAGATAAGAGATCGCATCACGGATAGAGACCATACCAATCGGACGGTTTTCTGTATCAACGATCGGAACGTGCCGATAATGACCGCGTGCCATATAGAGAATAGCAGTATTCAAGGAATCTTCCGGGTGTGCTGTTTGCGGGTCTGCTATCATAAATTCTTTAACACTGACAACATCAAGGTCCCCGACCTGCTTGTTGAGGATCTTGTAGAGGACATCTCGTTCACTAAAAATCCCGCGAAGAGAACCGTTTTCGACGACCGGTGCTGCGCCAATTTTATGGGTAAGGAGTACATCAATGGCTTCGTTTGTGCTACAATTAATGTCAATAGTGACAATAGGACGCATTATATCTTTTAGTGAAACGTGAATCTCATGGGCGCGCCATGCTTTTAACGCATCTTCTTCGTCCATCTGTTTTAATTCTTCGTCAATCGCTAAATCGTAAAGCACAGCTACGCCTCCTGTTCCTGATTTTCTATAAATACGGCAATATGTTCCAAAATATCGCGGGTCGAAATTAATCCGATGGGATATGCTTCGTCTTGGTCGTCCCAGACGCAGAGCGGAACGTGTCGGAAGTGCCCAAGATGCATCAGGTTTAAAGCGAAGGCAATGGGGTCGCTGGCGCGTAGTACCTCCGGATCAGGTGTCATGACCTGTTCGACCTTAAAATCGGAAGGTGTAGCTCGTTGCCCACTCAAATGAATGAGCAGATCACGCTCGGTGATGATACCGACCAGTTGTTCATCCTCATCAACGACGAGAACACATCCGATCTCCTCTTCCTGCATCAAATCAATGACAACAGAGACAGGAGAACCAACTTGCACGGCGGCAGGTTGCTTATAGTCAAGGGTGCTAATCGGTAAAGACAACGTTCTGGCATCCATCGCATCTATCCCTTCAAATTAACGTCAAAAAACAGTTTCGAGTTTCTTATTCTTATCGTTAATAAGGATACCACATTTTTTGACGATTTGCAAAAATATTTTCAGCAAATAAATCAAGGCATATCATAGGCTCTTAACCTTAACTTTCAGGCGGTCTATACCTTCACTGTAACCGCCTGCGAACTCGGCGAACCCCAACCCGGAACAACGATGCTCCATCTGCCAGCTGGCCCGCCTGCGACCATCATCAGCAGATCTTTTATGGCGTATCGTTTTGTGGTATCAGCGATATATTGTCGGACATCGGTCTTGCTGAAGCCGTCATCGGAGATCGTCTTTGCGTGTTCAACACCTATCACGACAAGTGTTTCTCCGCTGCTGTTTCCGGGGGCAGCGATGTTGGCAGAGATGGTATTCAGGATACCTTCAGCAGTGTCGCTCCCATGGTCGTTGACGGTTTGTGGACCGGCAGCGGCGAAAACGGTGACGGTACTATCCTCGGTTTGAAACCCGCGATCGACATGTAAAGGTTCCCACGGACTCGCCTCCTCTTTTTCAGCGATACAGCATGTATATTTTCCGGCGTGTCCAAATGCGGCGCGATCGAGTTCACCCGGTAACGCACCCCCGATATTCGTACATACGAACCGCACCGCACGACCGATGGTTGCGTTTGCACGCCACCCTTGCCCAAAGAGGTTGAACCCGTCGTTGATGTCTAACGTCTTTCGGATAGTACCGTTTACGATAAGCATCGGTCCGACGTGGGATGTCGTGACTTGTACACCGTGGAGGTTGAACTGCTCAGCGGTCATCGCCTCAACAGCGGTTAGGACAAGCGGTAGATACGTCGGTTTGCAACCCGCCATAACGGCGTTGATTGCCACCTTCTCGACGGTGGCTCTGCCCCATTTCGGTGGTACTGCTGCAATGTGTTCATCTGGATCCCGGTCTGTCCCACTGAGCATGCGTTCGACGCGTTCCGGTGTCGGTGGAACGACAGGTAATCCGTCTGTCCATCCCTTTTCATAGCACACCTCAATCAGGTCTTCGGTTTCGTTAATCTCAACTTCTGTAGAATGCCATTCTCGTGCCATAGATAGGTCCTTTTGGTAAGATTCGTTTTGATATACACGTTAAGATATGCTATCATATTAGCATGGATTCTTTAGGTTTGCAAGACCCTGTTTTCAGAATTCATGATGTATAAACTTTCAAAAATAGGCAAGATGTGGTATTATTAGTAAAGATTTGTAATGCAGCACCGTCCGTATTCAAGGGATGAAATAATTTCAAGGAAAATTTTAAAATGGCGAGGTTAGAAGGTTTTAGAGTAAGAAATTTCGGGGTTCTCAAGGATGTGACACTTGGTCGCTTGTGGAACCAACAGAAAATAGAAGCACTTACGCCTATGACAGCAGTCATCGGTAAGAATGGTGTTGGCAAAAGTGCTCTATTTGACGCTTTCGGGTTCCTGGCAGATGCTCTTAACTTCAATAATGTTGAAGAAGCATGCGACACACGAGGACGTGGTGGCATTGACAGAATGCGAACGCACGGCGCGATCGGTCCCATTGAATTTGATGTATACTATAGGGAACACGGAAATGCCAGACCCATTACATACCAGATTGCTATTACAGCAGACGGATTCGGACGCCCTTATGTCCTTCGGGAACGTCTTCGACAAAGACGAAAGGGGCAGAAACGCGGTTGGCCCTTCTCTTTTCTAATACTGAATAATGGCAGTGGTGTGGCATGGAAAGGTGAACAAGCAGGACACCAAATTGATGAAGAAACTGAGGATTTAGATCTTTTCATGGAATTACTAAAAGCGAAAGAATCTAGGGAAACCGAGTCTATTGAATTAGATGATCCGCGTAAACTTGGTATTGCTACAATTGGTGCCTTGAAACAACATCCGAGAATCTCCGCTTTTCGCAGATTCATTGAGGGATGGTATCTCAGTTACTTTACACCAGACGCTGCGCGCAGCTTGCCGCTTGCTGGTCCCCAAGAACACCTCAATACCCGTGGCGACAATCTCAGCAATGTTGTACAATTCATGGAACGTGAACATCGCCGGCACTTCAAAACGATTCTAAAAAAAATCGCCGATAAAATCCCAGGCATAGACCAAATCGACACCGAAAAAACCAGTGATGGTAGATTACTACTCAGATTTAACGATAAGGGATTTCAAGATCCATTTTATGCTCAGCAGATGTCCGACGGAACCCTCAAAGTATTCGCCTATCTACTGCTCCTTGAAGACCCAACACCGCCTCCTTTTATCTGCATCGAAGAACCAGAAAACGGTCTGTATCATAAGCTCTTAGAGACGTTAGCTAGCGAATTTCGTGAACACGCTACCGGACACAAAGGTGGATCACAGGTTTTTATTACAACGCACCAACCCTATTTTGTTGATGCCTTAGACCCAAAAGAGGTTTGGATACTTGAAAAAAGTGAAGATGGCTTTTCCAAAATCCGTCGGGCAAGTGAAGATCCGCTTGTGAACAATCTGGTCGGAGAAGGGTTGCCCTTGGGGGGACTCTGGTACAGCGACTATCTTGATCCGAGGTGATAGATGCACTTTGAAATACTCGTCGAAGATCAGTCCGGCAAAAAACGCTCGATATTCTGATGCCAAAAATCATCGGAGATCAACATACATTTAGAGTTATTAGTTACCGAGGAATCGGCCGCATTCCCAAAGACCTCGATAGTTCTACTGATGCGAGTAAACGAATTTTACTCGAGCGTCTGCCCAGTCTATTCAAAGGATATGGAAACACGTATGCTAACAATCCTGCTAAATATTCAACAGCAGTAATCGTAATTTGCGACCTAGACAATAAGTGTTTGAAAACATTTCGTCAGGAACTCCTTACTGTCCTAAAAGCGTACAATCCTAGCCTAGAAACCCGATTTTGTATCGCTGTGGAAGAGGGCGAGGCGTGGCTACTTGGCGACATCTCCGCGATCAAGAAGGCTTATCCAAAAGCTAAGGATAGTGTCTTGAATAGTTATCAAAATGACTCTATTTGTGGAACGTGGGAACTTCTATCTGATGCCATATTTGCCGGAGGTTCAAATGCAATTAGAAAGAAGCCTTGGTATGTAATCGGGAGCGAAAAATCAGCATGGGCACAGAAAATCGTTCCAGAGATGGATATAAACCAAAACGCGTCACCCAGTTTCTGTTATTTTCGAGATAAGATTCGAGAACTCATCTGAGTATCTACTATTGATTTTTCAATGCATGGAAACAAGGAGAAAAACAGCGTGAAAATTGCTTTTATTGGTGTCGGCGGCATCGCTGGCAACTACCGCCGAAGCCTTAAACAACTCGAACGTCCCATCGCAGCAGTTTGCGATATAAATGCCGAACGCGCCGAAACGATCGCAACGGAGGAAAACGCCACCGCTTATACCGACCACGGCGAAATGCTCGAGAAAGAAAAACCGGATGTCGTGTTTACCTGTATCCCACCGGGCGCACACACCACACAGGTTGCCGATGCCGCGGCATCTGGTGCAGCACTCTTCGTCGCGAAACCTGTCGCACAAGATTTGGAGACAGCCCAACACGCAAGCGACGCTATTGCTGCCGCTGGCGTTATCAATCAGGTCGGCTATATGGCACGGTATAGCGACATTACGGCGAAAACGAGGGAATTGGTCAGCGATCGACAATTAACAATGGGAATCGGACGGTTTCTCACGAGGATGGGAGCCGGACACCCGTGGTGGGGAAAGTTTGACGTATCACGCGGACAGATGGTAGAACAGACGACACACGTTTTCGACCTCATCCGCTATTTTCTTGGTGATGCGGTGAGTGTCCACGCTTACGGTATCAAGGGTGTCTCGGACGGGATCGCCGATTTCGAGGAGTGCACTGTCTGTAACATAAAATTTGAGAGTGGTGCAGTCGGTAGTATTACCAGCACATGCGTTGCCCGCGCCCACGACAGTTTCGCAACCGAACTCGTCGGCGACGATCTCTATCTCAAACTCACGCACGACAACGGTTTGCGCGGCCAGGTTGGAGACGAAGGCATCGACTATACAGGTACGGAAGCGGGTTATTTCCGACAGGTTGAGCAGTTCGTCAAGGCGGTCGACGCGAACGATCAGGGGTTGGTGCTCTCATCCTACGCCGATGCTGTCAAAACGCTTGCCGTCACACTCGCAGCGAACCGTTCGTTAGAGACAGGCGAAATCGAGCAGGTTGCGGAATAAACACATCAAAGCGGTTTTCCGAAGCACAACACATAACCGTCGTGATCCTTGAGTTCAAAGGCGCGGAGACCGTCGCTGGTATCTGCAAGCGGTTCGTGGAACGCTAAGCCACGAGACTGATACTCAGCAAATAGCGCGTCCGGATCGGAAGTTAGAATGAAAGCGTCCCATCTTGCCCACTCGTGCCGTGTGTGGTTCGGTACGGGATGGATAGATTCGGTGATGTGTTTCAGTAGTATCCGCACGTTACCACGAGATACGATCCCAAAAAATGGGTCTTCTTCTGGCACAAGCATGTCCGTCTCAAAACCGAGTTTTTGGGTGTAGAAGTCAACGGATTCCGCAAGATTTTTGACGATGAAGAATGGATAAATCCTCTCAAGTGTCGTATACTCTGACATTGTAAATTCTCCTATCTTTTCTTTCTAAAATATCCTAACAGATTTCTGTCCGGTGTTCAACAGGAAAACAAGAAACGAGGCTATCCGAAATTTGACAACCCTGTCGGATTCGTGATAAAATTCTTTGGACTTAGACGAGACAGGACACACGATAAGGGGGAAAGATGGCATCTGAACAGACAGAATTGACAGCGGCACAAAAGCGGTTCTATGAAGAAAACGGGTATCTCGTCCTCGAAAGCGTCTTTGCGGCAGACGAATGCCAACGCTTTGTACAACACCTTGAAGACCTCCACGCCGGACGTAAGCAGCTTGACGGGTTCTTTCAGCAGAATAAATACGGTTTCCGAACCTTTAATCAGCATCTTTACGACCCTTGTGTGCTGGAACTGTTTATTGATCCACGTTTATACGGACCGCTTGCGGACTGTTTTGAAGATGAGCCGGAAGGGGTGCAGACGATGCACTTTTATGAGGGGTCGGAGCATCCGTTTCACCAAGACCAATACTACTTACCAGACTGTATGTCGGCATGGATTGCGATGGTCAAGGTGGATGCGAACAACGGTCCTCTCGTCGTACAACCGGGTTCGCATAGGAGACGGTTGATTACGCAAGACGATGTACCTATGACGCTGTTACCGGGAGAGACGTACGAGCTGCAACAGCACAATCGCTATTTTCCGGCAGTTGAACAACTCGTTCGCCAAAATGGTGTGGATCCGGTTCAGGTTACGGTGAACGCTGGGGATGTTATCTTGTTTGATGGGAAGTTGATTCACGGGGGCGCGAAGGTTTTGAAACTCGGCACCCGTAGGCATGCGCTGGCGTGTCATTATATTCCGTACCACTCCGAGAACTGGGAGCGCGATTGGCCGCGGATATCATTTGATGGCAGTCGCCGGGTTCATTATAATCAATGAACCCACGACATCTGATCGGTTCGGTACAGCATTGGGATAATGTTTAGATTGTCCTCTTTTGGAAAAGTTAGTCAACTTTTATTTTTCATTGCAGGCACGAAGGATTTTTCACTATGCATCTGAAACGGTTCTTGATAGGCATCTCATTTCTCATTACACTTTTTGTGGCAACACATAACGTTGAGGCACAAGAAAAAATTACGGGGCCCTGGCTCTGGATGATCGCACCAACCGAATGGGGCAAAGGCGGTGCAGCTTCTATTAACATAGATTCGCTTGCTATTGCGAGTCACGGGGCTGTTACTGAGGCGGATGTCGCAAGAAACGGCGCAAACCCAGGGGATACTGTAGGCAATTACGCTTGGACCCTCAGTAAGATTTCCCCAACTGATCTCAATAACATTGGTGAGGTCATCAATCAAATCGGTTGGAGCAGCGATCCACAGATTATTCAGCATTCGTCCTATGCGTTGATTACACTCGAATCCGATAGAGCACAGTCCGAGGTAGCGATGAGAGTCGGTAGCGACGATGCAATCAAAGTTTGGCTCAATGGTGAAGTCGTCCATACCAACGCTATTGATAGAGGGGCAAGTGATTACCAAGACGAGTTTCCGGTGAATCTACGCGCCGGTGAAAATCTTTTGATGGTTAAAGTTTCCCAAGGCTGGAGCGATTGCACCATGTTCGTCGGTATTAACACTGACTTTCGCACTGCTACCCAGCGGATTAGTGCCGTACCAGAAAGGACGGTTCAACTCATCTACTTCCGTCCGAGTGATCGTCTTCCACAACAAAACATAGACACAAAATTGAATACAGTGATAAAAGAGGCGCAAGTCTTTTACGCCGAACAGATCGAGAGTTATGGATTCGGTAGGAAAACATTTCGAGTTGAAACCGATAGCAACGGAAACGCTGTAGTGCATCATATTAATGGAAAATTCACCGATGCCTACTATCAGGAGGCCCCTTGGTCCAGAGCTTGGGAAGAAGTAGAAAGCCAGTTTTCCTCAGCGAATATCTATATCTTGTTTCTTGATGTTAGTGTTGACACTTTCTGTGGAGCAGCTTCCTATAGTACTGTTAGTGGGAGGATACTCATCCCTGCCTCAGGTTTTTGTCTTAACGTCAGGACAATTACTCACGAACTTGGTCACACTTTTGGTTTATATCACGATTTCCGAAACGATGCCTACCGAATGTCTTACGGTTCAGACTCATACAAATTGGCACCCTGTGCGGCAGAATGCCTGGATGTGCATCCTTATTTTAACAACAATCCACTTTCCCACGATACACCTACAACGATTGAGATGCTTCCTGTTGTCTTATCGCGATCGGAGGGTTTGCGGCTCCGTTTTAATGTAGCTGATCCTGACGGACTTCATCAAGCCCAACTGCTTACACCCGAAAATTCGGATGACCCTACAGGTCATCAACAATTGATCGCCTGTAGAAAGTTAGAAGGCAATAGTCAAACAATTGAATTTGTTACTGCCCCACTGAAAGTAAAACCCAATACTGCAGTAGTGCTTCGAGTTAGTGATGTGCTGGGAAACTTTACACTACAGCAGTTTCCAGATTATTTGGGCGCCTTTGCATCTGTAAACAAAATCACGGGGCCCTGGCTCTGGATGATCGCACCAACCGAGTCAGGCAAAGGCGGAGCAGACTCCATTAACATAGATTCGCTTGCTGTTGTGAGTCATGGTGCTGTCACGGAGACTGATGTCGCAAGAAACGGTGCGAACCGAGGAGAAATTGTAGGCAATTATGCTTGGACCCTCAGTGAGATTTCCTCAACTGGTGTCAATAACATCAATGAGGTCATCAATCAAATTGGCTGGAGCAGTAACCCGAATATTGATGACCATTCGTCCTATGCGTTGATTACACTGAAATCTGATAGAGCGCAGTCCGAGATAGCAATGAGAGTCGGTAGCGACGATGCAATCAAAGTTTGGCTCAATGGTGAAGTCGTCTATATCAACGCCATTAACAGGGGGTCGAGTGATTTTCAGGACATATTTGTTGTTGATTTAAAAAAAGGGGATAATCTCTTACTTGTTAAGGTGAGTGACTCGCTTGTTGATTGGAGCATGTTTGTGGGTGTTGATGCCGACATTCTCGCTGTCTATGAAAACTAAGGGAGTGACATGGCGCGTGTAGACGTTAACGGCGATGGCGTTGTGAATATTTTGGATTTGGTGTTAGTCGCTGGAAACTTTGGACAGAGTGGCGAAAATGCTGCGGATATCAATGGCGATGGAACAGTCAATATTCAGGACCTCGTCTTGGTGGCAGCGGAAATTGGTACTGGCACAGCAACATAATTTCGCTTACCCAAAATTGTTGTATCCACCATCTTTATGTGAATCCTCTCAGTCCATATATCTGCTGGCGAGGTTAGAAAACCTCGCCAATATAAACTTTAGCATAAATCGTCCTGATAATTATATCCCAGGACGATTTAGTTTTCGGTTCCGATCTTGGTTTTGGTTGACAGAAGCTAACGTTTAGAAGCAAGATCGCGAGCACAGCGTGCTTCTACAGCGAAGGATCATTCACATAAATAAAGTAAATATGTAAAACTAAATACCCCTGATAATTATCCAGTTTACTATGGCGAAGAAAATGTTAAAATGATATACTTATTCAGGTGAAAATAACCCGTATCCTTAAAAATGTGGGATTCACAGCCCCAAGCTTAGATCAATGCGCTTTTAATTGCAACTTTCGATTTTTGTAAATCACACGAAAAATAAGGAGAAAAGACGATGCGATACCTATTGACATTTTGGACATGTTTAATCTTAGTAAGCGGTTATAGTCTTTCGGCATCTGCTCAGGAAGCGGGACAAACTGAAAAACCTGCGGCACAGGCATCCGCGAAAAAAAAAGAGTTTGAAGATTTTTCAAAAGTAACCGAAGACAGTAAAAGCTATCAAGGTTTTTTTCGGCTTTACGAAAAAAAAGAGAATCTCTATTGCGAAATACAACCGTCGCAGTTAGATAAACCTTTTCTCTGTATGATGAGCCTTTCACGGGGGCTCGGGAGAGGCTACCTAATCTCTGGTATGACGTTGAATGAGTGGCTGCTCGTCTGGCAGCGCGTTGGTGACCGTGTGCACCTCGTCCGAAAGAATGTGCGCTTCCGTGCTGATAAAGGGACACCGACAGCACAAGCGGTAGACTACAGTTACAGCGACTCTGTGTTATTCTCTCTTAAGATCGAAAGTATACATCCACAACGGCGGAGTCTGTTGGTGAACATCGCACCTATTTTTATGTCTGACCTACCGCCTTTAGCGGGGAGTATTGGTGGCGGGGCAAGGTTCGACAAAACGCGTAGTACTTGGGGAACAATCAAGGGTTTCCCGAAGAACGTCGAGTTGCGGGTTAAGGCTGTGTACGCAGCGAGTGGCAGTATGGACACCGTTCCAGACAGTCGCGGTATCCAGTTGACACTGCACTACAGTCTTTCCGAACTTCCATCGAACAACTATCAACCGCGGCTTGCAGATGATCGCCTCGGACACTTCATGACCGTGGTCAAAGACTATTCGCTCGAAACGAGTGATGCACCTTATGTCCGGTATGTCAACCGTTGGCATTTGGAGAAGGCAAATAAGAAAGCCGAACTCTCGCCACCGAAGGATCCGATTATCTTCTATATTGAGAAAACGGTGCCGCACCGTTTCCGTCCGTATATTCGGCAAGGGATCTTGGAATGGAATAAGGCGTTTGAGAAAGCAGGCTTTGTCGATGCGATTGAGGCACGGATTCAGCAAGATTATGAGGACTGGGACCCCGAAGATGCGCGGTATAACACGATCCGTTGGGTCGTTGACGCGGGCTTCGCGATTGGCCCGTCGCGTGTAAATCCATTGACGGGTCAGATATTGGACGCAGACATCCTTATCAGTGATGGTTTCATTAGATCGTGGCAGCGAGAATACGTGACGTATTTCGAGGAACTCGATCACGAACACGATCACCCGATAGATGATTCCTCACGGTTCCAGTGTCAGATGGCATCCGGCTTGGCGCGGCAGATGGGGTTCATGGCGAGCGTGCTGCAGGCGCGCGGCGTGGTCGGTGAAGACGGTGAGTTGCCGGAAGAGTTTATCGGCCAGGCACTGAAATCGCTGACGATGCACGAGGTCGGACATACGCTGGGATTACGGCACAATTTTAAAGCGAGTACGATCCATTCGCTTGACGACTTAAATAAGAAAAGCGATGAGCCACTTCTCGGCTCCGTGATGGAATATGACGCTGTGAACATCGCACCCGAAGGTAAAAAACAGGGAGATTATTATACAACGACAATTGGACCGTGGGACTATTGGGTGGTCGAATACGCTTACAAGTCGATCGGTGGGGGCAGCCCTGAAGCGGAATTACCGGAGTTACAGAAAATTGCTTCCCGTGTCGCAACGCCAGGATTGACGTATGGTACGGACGGTGATGCGTCCGCATACCAGAGCAGGGATTTAGACCCGCTCGTCAATCGGTGGGACCTCGGTTCGGACCCGCTCGATTTTGCGAAGCAACGTCGCGAGATTGTCGTTGAACTCTGGGATAAGATTGCTGACAAGGTAACAAAAGAGGGGATGGGGTATCAGCGTGTCAGGCGTGCCTTCGGGTCGCTGCTCGGTGAACACGGTTATTCGATGTACCTCGCGAGCCGTTATATCGGCGGACAGTATCACCACCGCGATCACCGTGGCGATGAGAACGGACGGCTACCGTTCGTGCCTGTCCCAGCGGCGAAACAACGTGAAGCATTGGAATTTATCAAAGAGCACGCGCTCTCGGACAAAGCCTTTAATTTTTCACCGGACCTGCTCAACAGTCTTGCCATCACGCGTTGGAGCGACTGGGGATCGAGTAGCGGGAATGCTTCACGTTTGGATTACCCGGTGCATAACGCTATTCTGAGTAATCAGAACCGAATCTTGGGACGCTTGCTCCATCCGAACGTCCTCTCGCGGATTCAGGACACAGAGTTGAAGTTTCCGGAAGGCCAGGACGCGTTCACACTGCCGGAACTCTTCTCAGGCATTACGGACGCTGTTTGGATAGAATTGGATCGGAATGTCGGCGAAAAACAGTGGTCGAATAGGGATGCGTTCATCTCCAGTTTCCGGCGTGCCTTGCAACGTGAGCATCTGAAGCGGCTCATTAAGTTGGTATTAGACGCTGATAGCGGGACACCTGAAGATGCCAGATCGCTTGCACGCCACCATCTCGGACAGATCAACAGTGGGATACAAACGGTGCTCCAGAATGCGCAAGGGAGGCTTGACGATTACAGTTTGGCGCACCTCGAAGAATCGCAAGTCCGGGTTACGAAGGCGTTAGATGCGAGTTTCCAAGTTCAGAAACGATGAATACTTGTCGGTTTTTTGGTAGTTGATTCCACTCGGTAGGCGTGCTTTGTAAGCGCGCCTATCGTTTGAAAAAATAGGATAGGTTAATTTTGTTTTATCCCAATAAAGCGAACGACTCGGAGATAGAAAAATGAAAACAATATTTATCATTATTTTATTTTTTCTTTTTATATTGTTTTCGTGGGATGCTTCTGCTCAAGATTATACCAACTTGAATTTGCCAGACGGTGCTAAAGCGCGTCTTGGTAAAGGAGCCATAGAGAATATCGCCTATTCGCCGGACGGTAAAACACTTGCACTGGCAAGTAGTGTCGGAATTTGGCTCTATGACACGCATACGGGGGCCGAAGTTGCCCTTCTCAGAGGACATACAAGTCTTGTTCGTTCCGTTGCATTTTCACCCGATGGTGCCACCCTTGCAAGCGGCGGAGGTTATAGAGGAGATTACACCATTCGACTCTGGGATAGCAAAACCGGGGAAGAGAAAAGAGTCCTTTCTGGACATAAAGAAGATGTGCGTTGTTTAGCGTTTTCTCCAGACGGGAATACACTCGCAAGTGGAAGTGACGACAAGACAATTCGATTGTGGGATACAGCCAATGGACGACTCAAATACACCCTTTCCGGACACACAAGTGCAGTCCATTCGATCACGTTTTCTCCAGATAGTAAAACGCTCACGAGCGGGAGTTCGGACCAAACAATTCGTTTATGGGATGTTGACACCGGCGAACATAAAGATACTTTTTTAGGTCATACGAATAGAGTTAGTTCGGTTGCCTTCTCACCCGACGGTAAAACGCTCGCGAGTGGTAGCACTGATATGAGGATTAGACTGTGGGACCCTAAAACCGGACTATCCAAACCGACTCTAGCCGGGCACCCTCAAGGTGTCAATGCGGTCGCGTTCTCCCCGGACGGTCACATACTCGCGAGTGGTGGTCGTGACAAGACAGTCCGGCTGTGGGATGCTCACACCGGACAACACAAACAGACATTTTCTGGACATACAGCAAGTGTCTATTCGGTCGCGTTTTCTTCAGATGGGAAAACGCTCGTCAGTGGGAGTTGGGACCTAACGATTCGTTTATGGGATATTGATACCGGTCAACGCAAAGCTATACTTTCTGGATACTCAGAATCAGTCTCTTCTCTGGCTTTTTCTCCAAATGGAGAAACATTAGCGAGTGGGTGTTCCTATAGGGTTTGGTTGTGGGATATAGATGCCAAACAGTACACGTTGACCCTTGAAGGACATGAAGCTGGTATAAATTCTGTGGCATATTCCGCAGATAACCGTACAGTTGCAAGTGGAAACTGGTATGGCACGGTACAATTATGGGATACAGACACCGGCAAACACAAACTGACGCTTGAAGGACATACGGATGATACCCGTTCTGTTGTTTTTTCACCAGATGGTTGGACATTGGCGAGTGGAAGTAATGATGGAACAATCCGTCTGTGGCATGCTAACACAGGCAAACAGATCCAGACCCTTCTTGGACACGAGGAGGCTGTCTATTCAGTCGCGTTTTCACCAGATGGACGCACGCTCGCAAGTGGAAGCAATGATGGAACAATCCGGTTCTGGCATACAGTGACTGGAGAATACAAATTGACCTTTTCAGAGCATACAGATACTGTCGTCTCAATAGCGTACGCTCCAGATGGAAAGACGCTCGCAAGTGGAGGTTCGCGTGTCCAATTGTGGGATATAAAAACAAGACAACATAAAGAGATATTGGGACAGGATATGGATCTTATGATGTATATCGTAGCATACTCTCCAAAAGGTGATATCCTTGCTATTGGAAGTGAAGATGGGAAGGTTCATTTATGGGATACAAAGAGAGGGTTGAATAAACAGATACTTGAAGGGCATACTTTGCCTGTTAGGTCGATTGTCTTCTCGCCGGATGGTCGCACCCTTGCCAGCGGCAGTGATGACGGAACAATTCTATTGTGGGACGTTCCGTAAAGGAGAATAGATGGAAATAGTCCAATATACACCTGATTTGCAAACACGGGTGACACAATTTTACAATCGTGTGACCGCCAACGTTCCGCACTGCTACCCCGTAAAAGAAGAAGAATTTGCTGTCGCATTACGCGGGGTTACCACTGGAAAATCCGATATACATGAAGGTGGCATCGACTCCGAAATCGCTTTCGTTGCAACGATGAAGGGTGCTGTGCAAGCGTTTATCCACGTCGGCATCGGTCAAGTCAGGAATAACGAAGGAAAGGAAGAGGACGTTGGTGTTATTCGGTTTTTTGGTTACGAACGGGGTGCGCGACACGTCGGACAAGCCGTGCTTGCAGAAGCGGAAGTCTATCTGAAAACACATAATATTTCCCGAATCTCCGCTTTCTCACAAGACTGTCGGTATCGTTTCTATCATTTCGGACACGCGTATCTATCGGATGCCCTTGATCAAGTTCAGGCACTCCTCGGATTCAATGGCTACCGACGTTGTGAAGGGGAGGTCTTTTTGGACTGGGAAAACTATACCGTTACACCGATACCCCCAAATCTGCCGGTGGAGCTATCCGTGGAGTGGGAAAACAGGTGTCGCGAACGTTCGCACTGTACTGTGAAAGCCTACCGAGGCGACGAACAGGTCGGCATCTGTGAGTCTGTGTGCGGTGGCGAGTTTTCGAGCCATCCAGATGCCCAAGACTGGCTCCATACGGTTTGGCTCGGTATTGAAGGCGATCTTCAGGGACAAGGCCTGGGACGCTACCTCCTCCAGTCCGCCCTTCAAGAGATGCACAAGGTCGGGTATCGGCATGCAGCGATTAGTACGAATTGGGAAAACTATCGCGCCTTCCTGTTTTATAGCAACTGCGGTTATCGGGTCGTAGATTGGACGTATGGATATGAGAAAGTCCTTTCTGAAACACCAACACACAATTAGCAACCCGTGTTGCTACCAACAAGTTTTGAACGTTCAACAACATCAGTTTGATTAAAGAGATGATTTCTTGTAGGTTGGGTTGAACGGCACTGTTCACATCCTTTCTGATAGTCCAAGTGGACCCGGAAGACCAGAAACTTTCATCTACCGAAAACCGAGTGAAACCCAACGCAGGTATTATCGCACCAATCGTTTGACCTGTTGGGTTTCGCTATATCTATCTACATGAATAGGTCATGGAAAAGCGAGATGCTCAGTAAAAATAAAACGAATCTGGGTTTTTACCGATCAACCCAACCTACATCTATATTTGTATTTTTGTTATTGAACCCACATCACTTTAAGATAGCCATTTTACGCAGAAAGGATAGGTTATCTGTCTGCAGTTGATAGAAATAGACACCTGTTGCTACGCGTTCACCTAAACCGTTGTGCCCGTCCCAATAGGCTGCGCGATCACGGGTAGTATAGTATCCTGCTGGTTGATGCCCTAATGTTAAATGTCGGATAGTAGTCCCTCGTGTATCATAAATGACAATTTGTACGTCGCTGGAATTTGCCAATTGATACGGTATCCACGTTTCTGGATTGAATGGATTCGGATAGTTCGGCAACAGCACCGTATTTTCTGGTGTCAACACTGTCAAGAGTTGTTTTAAGAAGCGGATGCCTCTTTGTGATGCTAAATCCGTGAAGTTTCGCTGTTGTGCCTGTGTGAGCCAACCTTGAACATCGGTGGCGGTGAGCATTGCAAGTGTCTGTGGATGGAAGGAAGGTGCCTCCGCCGAGTTTCCAAGTGCAGCAGCTACTTTGACTAAGTCTACTATATCAACGACACCATCGCCGTTGATATCTGCCTCGTTCTCTCCAGTCTTTCCGAAGTTTGAACTGACGAGCACCAAATCTTGGATATTCACTACACCGTCCTCATTGATATCTTCAACGATATATACGGGTTGAATCACTGCCCCCTCTTCCATTGTGTCATCCCCGATTGTTCCATTTTCAATGCAAGGGAACATGCGCTCGCCCTTCGGATCAACTAGAGAGGCTTGGGATAGGAAAAACCTTGATGCTTTGGCATCAATAACCTGAAACGTGATAGTCGCAAGTGTACCATCACCGTTCTTGCCCTCGGCACCTGCTGATGCCAGCGTTACATAATTTTCCGCAACATCCGGCACTGTAAAGAACGCTCCATCAGACAAATAATCGCTGTTGGCACTTGAAAAATAGATAAGAGCATCCGAATCAAACACCACGGTTGCCTGATAGCCCGCTACATTTTCTCCACCCACGATATTGACAGCAATAGTAAGTTGTTCCCCAATAGCCAGTGATTGCCCGACGGTAGGAGAGACACTTACAACAGCAGGCGTAGTGGCAGATGCTGTAAGGTCCCATAGACGAATACTTGAATCACCATTCCAACCTCCACTTGCAAGAATGCTACCATCAGGACTAAACGCTACACTATTGGCTTCTCCCACAAATCCGGCAAGGATGGCTTTGAACTGTCCAGATGCGATATCCCATAAACGTACCGTGCCGTCCCGACCCCACTTGCGAGAATGCTACCATCAGGACTAAACGCTACACTATGAACCCTCTCCGTATGCCCTATGAGTGTGGCTTTAAGCTGTTTCGATGCCACATCCCACAAATATACCTTCTTGTCATTATACCGTCCGCTCCGACCACAACTTGCGAGAATGCTACCATCAGGACTAAACGCTACACTCCAGACTTCTTCCGCATATCCCGTGAGAATGGCTTTGAGTTGTCGCGATGTCACATCCCATAAACATACCGTGCCATCATAACTCCCACTTGCGAGTGTACTACCATCAGGACTAAATGCTGTACTATTGACCCCCGCTGTATGCTCTGTGAAGATGGTTTTGGTCTGACCTGATACTACATCCCACAAACGCACCGTATGGTCCTTATGTCCGCCTCCACTTGCGAGTGTGCTACCATTAGGACTGAATGCTATGCTATTGACCCCCGCCCTGTGCCCTGTGAGAGTAGATTTGAGTTGTCTTGATGCCACATCCCACAAATATATCTTCTTGTCATTATTCCCGCTCCCACTACTTGCGAGTATGCTGCCATCAGGACTAAATGCGACATTTGAGGACAATTGTGTATCCGGTGTGAGTGTGGATTTGAGTTGTCTTGATGCCACATCCCACAAAAACACTTTCTTCCAACCAGTATTTGCGAGTGTGCTGCCATCAGGACTAAATGATAAACTACTGATCCCTTCCTGATGCCCTGGGAGGATAATTTTCAGTCGTGGGTAATCTGCGGCGAAGACATTGAAAGAAAAGAGGGTTAGAAGTATAAGTAGACTTACAATTGTTTTTGTCATCAAGCGTTCCTTTTTTGAGATTGAAAGAAAAATAAAAAGCACATTCCGTTGTAAGCAGTCTGCTCAAAAAAGAATTTTACGAGCACAACTCTCTCATATTGGAAACAATCTATTTAATCAATTTAGGTAATCAGCACACTTAGGATTTATGCAATTTTATTACGGGTCGCTACTGATACACGCCGCTGGTGAGGTTTGAAACCTATCTAAAAAAGGAAGTTGCGTAAGTCCTGACCTCCATAATCGCAGCATCTGATTTCCAGTTTTCTGGAGATGATACGGAACGCCTTCAACTGAGGAATCAATCCCATCTTTTTTAAGTTCGCGAATAACGGGTAGGACGAAGGTGGAAAAACTATTATTCACATCAACGAGCGGGAAAATCCGCACCTCAGTCCCGATGCGGAGTAGTTCTCGGACGGCATCAAGATGGAACGCCAAATCTCTATTGGCAGAATAGAAAAAGAGGAGATGTGCGGAGAGCACGAGGTCAAAGTGTCGGTCAGGAAAGGGTAAATTTGGAAGTGCTGCGACGACATACCGTCCTTGTTGCCTGCCTGTCTCGAAATCTTGGCAGAACGTCTCCATCGTCTGTCTCCTGAATGCCACTAATTCACCAACAGACGCGAATCTTGTCCAGACGAATTTATCCCGGTTTCCGAAAGCTTGCGTGATGATGTCTTTGTAGGTTTCCTGAATCCGTTGACGCAATTCCGCTTCAGAATACTGGTAAATCGGATCTACCGAGATTATCGGTGCGTCGCGCTGGTGCATCCCGGAATTGAACGCCGCGGGACCACCGCCTACATCAACAATGTCGCGCGCCAAGTCGTCCTCAGAGAGGTTGAACATATCCAGGTATTCGTCAAACGATCTGCCCCATGGGACGATGTCTTTGTAGTGGAAACTCATTACTGTGTCGTTTCGGCATTGATCTCTTGTAAAACTGCTGCCGCCTTCTGTGCTAACTCGGTTGTGGCATCACGCTTGATTGCGCGGTTTAAGTGTAAGATAGCGCGTTCATCGCCGTCTCTTGCTAATTCCAACGCTTCCTCAAATCCCTTGTTCCCATAACTGAAATCCCTTGGAATGACAGTAAGATCACGATCTTTCCAGTAATACTTCAATTCATCAGATTCCCAGTTGTGGTAGACATCTTCCCATTTGAGGGAATTGAAGATGTTCAGGTGCGGTTCGAGCATGTGCTCAGCAATCGGGTCATCAACAGCCTGATAGCGGTTGTCGAGCGATACACGCAGCCGATCCTCAGTCAGGTTTGGTAGTGCTTTGTGGATAGTCAAAGCGGGGAAGATGAGCGTGTCACCGACTTCATAGTTTGTGGAATGCCATTCGCCTGATAACTCGTCCTCTCTGACGCACAGACTCCCAGCACCGAGCGAAAAGTGGTGTTCCATGACCTTATTGACCTTATGCGAGCCGGGGAGGACTGCTAAACCGCCTAACTCTATCGGGCAATCTCCGACGGGTGCCCAACAGGTATAGGTTTGAAAATTCCCTTGGAAATGGACGAAGTCTTGATGTATCGGTGTTGTATGCGCTGTGTATTTCGGGAACCAGAGGCGTGTAATCTTCTGTGGGTGTGGTAGAACCTCTCTACCGATAATCTTCTCCACCATATCAACGATTTCGTGCCAGTGTCCAGAGCGGTGGAACGCTTGTAATTTATAGACCTCGTGGTATACATCTGTGTACTCAGGATCGCCTTCGGTGCACTGAGCGGAAATATCGGCGATACCGTCCATCGGGTCGGTACCCGCGACGATCCAACCGCCTTCCTGCATCGTCGTTAGCATCTCTCGCCGCAATGCCCAGAGTTTGTCAGGATCTTGCAGCCTCTTGAAAAAGAGATAGCCTTCTTCTGAGATCCGGTACCGTAGCTCTTCTGGATCATTCATCGCATCGTTGGATACGCGAAGTTCTTTTAGGGTTTCCATCTGATTTCCTCTTGGGTCTATCCGTGTTGGTGCCCGTTCTGCGACAGGGGCGGTTCATTGAAAGGGGTGCCTTTCGCCTCGGCTGCGAGTCGGCGTTTATTCCAATCGGCAATGGCTTGGTACGCTTCTGCACGTCCCTGCTCAATCCCTTGTTCAATTCCTTGCTCTTTGGCTTTTTCAAGGCTTTGTGCATGTTCAGCACGCCATTCGTTAAAACGTCTTAACATGATATCCACTCCTTCTTTAAAGATAATAAACGCAATTGCGGTTCGATTAAACGTTGGAGACGTTGCGTCTAACTTTCTTAACATTTGCAAGATGCCGTTCCATCCTATGATAAGTTCGTAGAGACATACGCCAATAATGTAGAGAAGTCCTAATACTGTATAGGTAATGATTGCACTTTCTGCGTCTCGGACGGTAAATAAGGATCCTCGTTTTTTTCCATAGATTGCCTTCTATGTCTTTCTGCTTCGGTTAGGTCACAACTTGAATATTTATAATATAACACATACGAAAAGAAAAAATCAATTTTTTTATCGGCGATCAGCGGTCCCTTAAACCTATGCCTTTCAGTTTATTCTCGTCTGTTTTTCTCAAGCCAATCAACAGCAAAACCTACGATGACGCGTTGCGGTATGAGTTGGCAACCTGCGATGCCGATCTTGCCTCGCTGAACGACTTTCCCTGCTTTGGAATGCAAAAAATCCTCGCCGAGGCGATCAAAATCCGAATCGTCTACATTGATATCTTCAAAGGTGGTCCATACTCTTGAACCTTCTTGTGTGATCGGGGCACTTTCCTGTACGATGCGTTTGGTCGGGAAGTCCGCTCGGTATTCTGCGAGGTGTATAGAGGTATTGCGCGAATGTCCGACACCGAGGAGCAGGATAAAGCCGTTCAAGTCGTAAATTCTGGCAAGTGGTGAATGCTCTCCCATGCCATAAGCCAAGGCGTGATTATTTACGATATAAGGTGCTTGCGGACCGCGGGCAGAAAATGAACTCTGTGGATGTGCGCTGCGGAGAACGCCTTTCTGCTTTCGGAAGGTTTCAGCAATTTTACCCATCGAACGCGTTGGGGTTAAATCGGGATCGTAGGCAGGCATGGTCTCTCGTATTGTCTGCCACCACGATTCGGGAACGGGTGGGTTTTCCCATTGGCTCGGATCACTGAGGTCGGTCGAGTGAGCGGGCATCACAAGTGTGCCGGTCTCTCCCAAGACTTCTTGAAGCGCGATGATGACAGCGACAGCACCGCCGCAGACCCATCCCATCGCATTCAAGGACGAGTGGACGAGCAGGACCATTCCTTTTTTGATACCGAGTGCTTTAAAATCCGCTTGTAGCGATTCGACCGTGGCAGGTATTTCTGCCTTGCGAATCGCCTGACCTTCGGACATTATCAACTGCCTCCATCTTTTGATTTTCTCAGTTTCATTGCTGCATCACTGATCTCCTCCAGGCTCTTTTCAACCCATAGTTTCCTCTGCCACTTGGTGTAATCAAACCGGGAACGCATAACCAATGCGATGAACTTTTCAGCCTGTACATCGCCCAAAGCTTCCGTAAGAGCCTTTAAGCCTTCTACTTTGAGTTGTTCATCTGTTATCATGAAATATACTCCTAACAAAATTGAGAGGGTCTATAACCTTAACCTCTTCAAAACTAACTGTCTTCCTGAGAATTGCATCATCCGTGGTAACAAAGTAATCACATTTCGCTGCAATAGCGCAAGCCAGATGAAGGGCATCCTTATTCCGTAAGCCGATTTCTCTCAAAATGTTTGCCTTTGTAAGAATTTCAAGGCCAGCATCCACATCAATGAAAGCGCGGGCTTCCAATTTTGAATGGTGTTTCTCCGTTCCTCAAATGGATTTGCTAGATTCTCGTAATCAAGGATGTATGACCACACCAATTCTAAAGTTCCATCTCGAATTTTTTCCTGTATATACAATTTGGCTTCTGTTTCAAGCTTAATTCTGATCTGAGTCTGATCGTCAAAAGGACGATTGAAAGTACAGTTATCAAGATAGACACGCATACATCTTCCCACAATAAGTCCTGAAGAAGTTACAATTTATCTTTAATCTTAAATTTATGAAAGGATTTTCATAAAAATAAATGAAGTGACCTGTGACAAAGGGAACATTTTCAAACTTGGTACTCCGCAGCCCAAGAGATTCCAATTTGTTCCCCTTTTTTCTCTTAACGGAATTATACCATCAACCCATCTCTAATACAACGCTCTCAGCATTTTATTTCGTTGCTATTGCAAGGATATGCGCACTCATGCCGAGTATTGACGGTTCTGCTTCGACCTTGCGAATCAAATCCAAAACTACAGCGCGTTGTTCAGGGGCCATCCAATAACTTTCAACTGCCTTGAAAAGCCATGCCGGTCCTTGGACAGCGAGCGTCGCCTGATGCTGAAAACCGGCTTCAACTAACTCGGAGCGGAGTTCTTCAGGACGGTGAAGGTAGGCATCTGTAAAGAATTCCAAGTTTTCAGTTGGGTTGCGATGATAGCCTGTTTCGAGGTCGTTTTGAACAATGCCTCTGGAGACCGAGTTGTCCAATCGGTCCTTGCAGAAAAAATCGAGTAGAGAGGCGAAACGCGAGATACCGGCAGTAACCATAACGCCCCCCTTTCGCAGAACACGATGTGCTTCGCTGAGTGCAAGGAGTCGTTCAATTTTATCCGTGAGGTGATAAAGTGGTCCCAGTAACAGCACAACATTTGCCGACATCGACGAAAAACGTAGTTCCCGCGCGTCGCCGAGCGATATGCTGGCAATCGGATGTTCCGGCTGTCGATTTGAGGCTTCTTCTGCCTGTTCAATATGTAAATCTACTGGGTCAACGAGATGAACCTCATAGCCCGCCTTTGCTAACCAACAGGCGTATGGACCCGAACCACCACCGATGTCAAAAACGACTGCGGGTGGATCGGGTAAATAGCGAGTGATAATTTCTTGCGTCCGCGCGAATTCTATCTGTCCTCGGACATCATTTGTAAGTCTTTCTGACTCTTGCGTCTGCCTATAGAACGAAAGAATCTCCTCTGAAAGTTGGTACAATTTTTTATTGCTTTCCTCTATGATGCCAAATCATCAAGCATCTGGCGGATGTTGTGTTCGCCGCTATCGATAAACAACGGTGCTAAGGGCCCTCTGCCGTGTAAGGTCTGAAGTAGTGTGTCAATCTGTATCATACGCTGTTGCGGTGTGTAGCACCTGAGCCATTTTTTAATGAAATCCCGTGCGGGGCTCGGGTTGCCGGTCCTCAATGAACGGGCACTTTTACGCCACGCCTGCCATCTGAAAGTATATCCACAATCCGGACATTCGAGTTTCTCATCTTTCTTTTTTAGACTCTTGCGGTAATCCCGCCATCGGCGTTTGTAACCACAGGCTGTACATTCGATATTGCCGTGCTGGTGGAGCGCGACCGCTTGGCACTTCGGGCATTGTAACTCAGGTCTTGATTTCCGAGCCCTGACAGTTTGATCTCTTGGTAGCGGGTCTGGTCTGCGGACGAGTTCAAGACAGTGCGGACACGGCAAGAGGACACGGGTTCTTACCGATTGTTTATAGGCTTCTGGAGACCAAGTTTTACTGCAGGCACATCGCAACACAACTTCCTTGTGTAGAACGTCCCGACAATCGAAACATCGCGGGGTGTCTCGGAGTGCTTGTCGACAGTCGCGCCAGAGCAGGCGTTCGTCACAATGTCTGCAGTGGAACCAGTTCTCGTGAGTTCCACCTTCACCTTTACTAAAGAGCGGGTCAATCCGGCGTTTGATCTTCGTGCTGCACTTCGGACAGGGGACACGTCCCTCGCGATAGACATCGGCAACCGTAGCAATATCCGTACAACGCGCATAAAGCTCCCAACCGACATCATGTAGTAGCAAATCATCGTAGATGCCCAGTCGGGCGTATCGGTAAAGCTGGCGGATTTTGATGGGTTTTACACGGGGTGCCCAGTTCATAGCGGTTCCTTCATTGCCAAAGATTTTTCTTTACAATGAATGTAAGACTATTTAGATGAATGCAACTCCATAAATTCGTTGACACCGAGTTGTGCCTGTCTGATAATGCTACGCAAGGTGCCTCTATCCAGTTCCTTGTGATTCGGGACAACAACTTGTGCGAATGGCTTATCCCGACGCAAAATCAGATGACTGCCCTGCTGCCGTCTTAGGTAAAATCCGACTTTGGCAAGGGTTTTCACACATTCTCGCCCTGAAATTCTCGGTAACCCACTCATACAGCTAACAATAACGCCTCAAAATGTTCTTCAGGTACCGGCAGTCCATCTTCTTTAAGGGCAACAATATATCCATCAATTGCTTCTCTGATATTGTTGACAGCTTCTTGCTTTGTTTCAGCTTGGCTGATGCAACCGGGTAAACTGGGGCATTCAGCAACCCAATAACCATCTTCACCCGGATAAATAACTACTTGTCTCACTTTTTACCTCCAATATAAAGACCTTGCTCAAGAACCAAGGTTACAAAAAAATAATCTTTCTATCCGTTCTACAGGTCACACTGGAATTTGGACGACTTCTCCGGTTTCGACACTACGGCTCATCGCTTCCAAGACGCGCATGTTCTGATAGGCATCCTCAAGACTGGGATGCGGTTGGGTTCCTTCTTGCAATGATTTTGCCCAGTGTCGCATCTCTTCGAGATAGCCGGGTCTGCCGATGCCGTGGTATGCGGTATTGAGGTCCCATTTTTCAGTGGGTGTATCTGCATAGCCTCCGCCGAAACCGAGCCATGTCGGATTCCGATAACGGCGCAGTTCGCGCGTTTCAAACACCTGAATCGCTTGATTGCCGGTGCCTTTGACGAAAACCATCGCTTCCAAAACCGGACCCGTGCCGAGTGTCATCGTGCCGATACCCCCGTTCGCGTAACGCAAGTTGACAGAAATTGAGACCGTACTGGACGCTACGTTAACCGTACCTGTCGCGTAGACTTCGCTGACCTGCCCCATAAAGAAACGCATGCAATCGGTTGGGTGAATGACCTGATCGAGCATGAAGGACCACGCGAAGGGGGAGCCTGCTTCTTGAAGCCGCGGACCCGGCGCGAGGTATCGGGTATGGTATTGGCAGGCTGCACCGAATTCTTCTTCGTTCATCAACTGTTTGGCGATCTGGTGTGCAGGTGCGTGTCGCCACATTGTGCCGACCATGCCGGTTTTGCCGGTTTCAGTTGATGCATCGACGAGCATTTTAGCACCTTCAGCGGTGGTCGCGGGCGGCTTCTCGGTGTAGATGTGATAACCGTTCTTGAGGCACTCGATTCCGATGTCTCGGTGCAGTTTGTCCTCCGGTCTGCCGACAACAGCGACTGCGTAGAGGTCTTCGTTCTTGAACATCTCATTGTAATCGGTATAGTGACGGAGTGCGCCGAACCTGCGAGCGTTTGATGCTGCCTTCTCTTCAACGAGGTCACAGGTTGCAACGAATTCAAATTCGGGTATCATCGGTATGCACTGTTGCAATTGTGTAGACATGGGACCACAACCGATAAAAGCAATTCGGATTTTATCCATAGTGTTTCTCTCCTTCGCGTTTAGGAACGAGGTTCCTATTGAAAAAATTGTGTAACTTGACATGCAAATCCCGGCACGACATCCTCACCGGTGAGCGTGTCGTTGATAGTAAATACTTTAATGTCAGTTGCTGAACGATACACCGTCACCGTCTCCATGACAGATTCAACGACCCATACCATCTGGGTCCCCGCCTCCAGATAAGCTTGCACCTTTTCGGCAACGCGCCAGTGAATATCTGTAGGAGAAAGCACTTCAACAGCGAAATCAGGCGGAATTGGGGAACCTTTGCTTTCGTCTTCAGGCAAACGTGCTGTAGAAATAAACGCGACATCCGGTTTCATTCCGCGTTCGCCGACCTGAAATCCGGCTTCCACATACACCTCACCCAAATCATTTTCACTGACATGCGTGAACAAATAATGTGTGATTCTGGCACTAATTTTAGCGTGTCCGAGTGACGGTGCTGCCATGGGGATTAATTCTCCTTTAATGTATTCATATCCTTCTATATCGCGTGCAAGAAATTCCTCCAGCGTCATCGTGGTGTGTTCCGGTAAGGGTATTTCTTGGGCGATTTCGGAAATTTCTTGTAAATCCATTTTCTGTTCCTCCATAATGTGTTTGCGGCTAAAGTTTTTAGAACGTCTTCGCGTACAGACAGACAAAGAATGTGAAAAATCCATTCACAAACTTATGGATTATATTATCCCCAACAAATCCGCCAGTTCGTTAAAATCAGTGCCGACGAGGTCGGACGGGTGTGCGGTTACTTCCCGGACGTTATCAGGTCCGTATTCCAAAGGACGTGGCACGAGTGCTGTCTGGAAACCGACGGCTTGTGCTGCGCGAAGGTCTCCCGGATGTGCTGCGACCATCATGATTTCATTGGGAGATAGACCAAGCAGATCGGCAGCGGTCTGATAGACCTCTGGGTCGGGTTTGTAATGCCGCGTGAGCTCAGCAGAGAGGATACAATCCCACGGTAGTCCCACAAATTTTGCCATGTTCGTCAATAAGGCGACGTTGCCGTTTGAGAGTGTTGCGACGACATACCGTTTACGCAGCCGCTCCAACCCACTGACAGCATCAGGCCACGGTTTGAGTCGATGCCAAACGCGATTTAGATAATCTTTTTCGGTTTCGCTTAAGCCGGTAATTTCAAATGCATCAAGCAAACCGTCTAAGATTCGTCGGTGGAGTGCGTCAATATTTTGCCACGGCAGTTCGCCGCGCCGAACCTTGTCCATTGCGGGTCCGTATCCGGCACGCCATTTCAAGGCAAACTGTTGCCAATCTATATCAAGGTCATGTGTGTTGCCAAACTTTTCGCCTTCGGCAACGATTGAACCGTACCAGTCTACCACTGTGCCGAAAACATCAAAGGTGAGTGCTTTGATGTCGGAACGTGCATTTTGCATCCTCTCATCCTTTTCAATTCGTTTCGCTTGAGGTTTTCTAAGTAAGGGAAAGGTTTTTCTTCAAACCTGAGTCACATCATACACCAATTAATTTGGGTTGTCTATTGAATTTGGGACTCATGAAGAAATGCGTAAGCCTTACCTAACTTTCTTGTGGCGGCTCGAATTCCGTTTCGGGATTAGCTGCCTGTCGCCGCGTCAGTCGTTCAACAGCATCAGCAAGTTTTTCGTGTGCCCGCATTGCACGCCAACTGACAACCATCCAAAAAATTGTGCTGAATATACCTAACAACATCACCAGAATGGTAATACCTTGCAGATTTTCCATTTGTCTGCCTCCTATGATGGAGTCGTAGATAAAACTTTTACAGATAGCATATCTGATTTCGTTGTGAAAGTCCACGAAAAAAAGACACACTCTGACATGGGGTTACGTGTCAGAGTGCGTCGAAGTCAAAAGATTTCAATATTACAGATTGGCTCTGTAAGGAGCAAGAAATTTTCGGAGTTGCTGAATCGCGGCATTTTTGCGTGAGGCAACGGTTCCAATCGGACATTCGAGGATTTTTGCGACTTCTTGATAAGACAATCCCTGAACTTCTGTCAAACGGAACACCAGTTGGTGTTCTTTCGATAACTTACCGATTGCGGTTTGAATTGCTTCGTGCATTTCTTTAGCGATGAGGAGCTCCTCCGGCGAATAACGTGTGTCCGCTATAGCAACAGTGATCGGACGTGAATATTCATCATCTTCTCCATAGGATGTATCTAATGAATCAACCTGAGGGGTTCTCTGCTCTTTTTCCAACTGTTTCAGACAGACATTCCGTGCAATGTGATAAAGGAATGTTCTGAATTTGGCGATGGGACGGTACGTTGGTACGCAGCGCCACAGCCGTAGAAACGTCTCTTGGCAGAGATCTTCCGCAAGTGTCTTGTTTTTGACAAATCGATAAATAAAACTTAAAGTATTCGCGTAGTGTCGATCGGTTAAAATTCGGAATGCGTCCCTGTTTCCATTCTTCACAGAGAGCATCAACTGCTCGTCAGTATGTAACATGCGTGTCTCCTCAAACGAGGAGCGTCTCAAGCGAAGGCGGGTGACCCTCCTTCCATTATCGTTTTATAGTGGAGGATGCCTGCTTGCTCGCTCCTTGGTCTGTGCCTTCTCCATAATCGAGTCGTAGTCCAACAACGGTGCACGTCTGCAGTTTTAGATGCCCGTGCCTTTCGTGAAGTGCGCTCTCCTAAAGCACAATCTCTATCCTTGTTTCTACTACCGCTATTCCATACACTCTTACCAACCGCCCACGTGTGAGACGGTGCCGTTGTTAAACACAAAACACTTTGATACATTCTATAACCCTCCTATTAGGTTAGTCATCAGATAGGGGTACTATTGGTGCCCCTTTTTTGGTTTAAAAAAAGATCGTCTATAGTTTAACCCGTATATTTTGAAATAATTCATTTAAAAATAAAAAAAATAAATTTTTACTATTATTTCCGATTTTCTGCGGTATTTTCCTATGCAATTTCTGGCTGAAACGGTTGTAGGGACAGCGACGGTTCTCCGGTTGTGAGTAGTTCGGCGATGAGTTGTCCTGTAATTGGTCCGAGAAGAATCCCATTTTTGAAGTGTCCGGTTGCTAAAGCGACGTTGTTATATCCCGGTAGGTAACCGAGAATCGGCCCCTTTTTGGCGTACGGACGTAGACCAGTCCAAGTTTTGACAAATGTGGCGTTCGCGAGTTGTGGCGCGATGGCGACACCAGCATCGATCATCTGCTTCGCGCCATCTACAGTTGCAGTTTTGTCATAGCCGACATACTCCACAGTCGCACCGAGTAGGATTCTGCCGTCTGCTCTCGGAACAATGTAGATCCCTAACCCATCAACGATATGTCGGAAGATCGGTGGCATCGTTTCAACGAGAACGATCTGTCCTTTAACAGGTTCGACGGGTATCGGTACGCCGATTTGATCAATAAGTGCGCCTGCCCAACACCCGGCGGCAATCACAAAAGTATCGGCGAATAAGGTTTCTCCGTTGACAACGACACCGATAACGCGTTCGTTTTCTTTGACGAAGTTTGTGACAGGACTACCTAACAGGAACCGTGCACCGAGTTTTGAAGACCCTTTTGCGAGTGCAGTCACCATCTTTGGGTTGCGTACTTGTGCGTCCTCAGGAAATAGGACTGCGCCGTCAATGGATTTCGTGAGTGCCGGTTCTAACTGCCACGCCTCTTCTGCTGTCAGGACTTCCGCTGTAAAGCCGCGTTTGACGCGCCGGTCTGCGAGCCCGATAAGCCCTGCTGCTTCCGCTTGATTGAAAAATACCGACAGTGTACCGGACCGGATAAATTCGATATCTATCTGTGTTTCTGCGCGAAGCTCTTCCGCCAACGTCGGATAGAGTGCAAGACTGGCACGGCAGAGCATCGGATACGGTTCGTGCGTTGAGGCGTGTGATGTGAGAATTCCTGCCCCTGCCCACGAAGCTTCTGTTCCGACACTGCTTGCTTTATCAATGACTAACGGTTTCACATCCCGTTTAGCGAGATTGTAAGCGATAGCACATCCGATAATTCCGCCGCCGATGATGATGACATCTGCGTGATCTCTATTCAAGGTCTTCTCCCTTGTATTAGGCTATATGTTAGAAATAGTTTAGCATACGAATTAATGGATTGTCAATTTGCTTCAGCGGAACGGTTATCAGTTGTCAGAACCGAGGTTCACAGAATTAAAGTCTTTTCAGTGTTTATACACATTTTCGGATGCACTTTAGAGATTGTCGGTTGAAATTTCAGCGGGTATCGTGTATAATTTTATCTAATCTTCCGCTACAAGACCCAATCCTTTAGGTTTGGGATGTAGTAGCGGGTGACAAGTTGTGTAAAAGAAGATTTGACTTTTAGCCTAAAAATGTGGTATACTTATAGTATCAAGTTGGCAAGCATGTTCAGC